>JAMPXC010000079.1 GCA_023701385.1 Pseudobdellovibrio sp. | reverse complement strand
TAGAACTTGACCGTGAATCACGCTTTGATGCCAATGCGACAAATAAAAAACTGGTGATGGAAATCCCAGTTGAACATATCCAGTATAAATGTGCTGAAGATAAATACGGCGACTGTACTCAATCTGAAACTAAAGATTCAGATATGAAATGGAGCGCCCGCACTGATTTCAAACCTGACTTTGACAGTGCAAGAATTGTCGAAACAAATACTTTACCGATTGAACTTGAAAACTTATTCACAGGCAACTGCTACCGTGAATCAAGCAGCAAGTTTTTAGGTTATGAAATGAAAGACGGTAAAATCAACTTTCAGGTTGAAAGAATTTTTACAGCTGGTCTTGATTGCGTATCAAAACTTGATTCGTTATCTGATTTAACGTTTTCACAAGTGTATCATTACTCTTTTGTAAAACTTAATTCGATCGCCTCTAAAGACTTTAAAGCTGTTAAGTACCCAACAACTGACGACGGTACTTTCGGATTCTTTTCGACTGAAAACGTAAAGTTAGATGTTGATAACAACGCTTCTGAAAAAGACAAAGAAGTATTAATGAATCACTGGAATCCAAACCGTAAAGTGATTGATTACTATTTAGATGCAAACTACAGCAAACCAGAAAATGCTGATGTTCGTGCAGCAACTTATCTTGCGTTTGACCGTGTTAATGAAGGTTTAGCCGAAGCTAATGTAAACTTTCGTTTAAAATTACACGACAACAAAGGTGAAGTTCCAGGCGATATCACAAAAAGTATGATCGTTCTAGTTGAAGATCCTTCAGCTTCAAGCGTTTTAGGATACGGCCCTTCTGCGGTAAATCCTTTAACTGGTGAAATTTTAAGTGCCCGCGTAATCATGTACAAAGGTATCCTTGAGACTTACATCAAGTACACTTACGATGATTTACGTCGTCATAAACTTTCTGAAAAATCAAAAGCTAAAGCGGTTCCGTTTACTGCCGGTAAGAATATTTTCTTGCCAGCAGCAACAGCGAATCAACCAGCAGCTGCACAAAAACAAGCTAAAGCCGCAAAAGGTCTTCAGGCTAAATCTAAGCTAACTGCAGGTAAAGGTTCTAACTTTACTCTTAAAGACATCAACATGATTAAAAATTCGGTAAAAAACTATACTAAGTTTTCGAATGTTAAATCAAATGATGCAATTTATGCCGCTTCTAAACACTGTTTATATACGCCAGAAGCTTTAGGTATTGATGGTAAATTAAGTGCCGGTGTAGAAGAAATTCTTGGCAATGACTTACGCCCTTGGGAAGATCTTTCTACTTCTGAAAAACAACGCCTAATCAGCGCGATCTTACCTGGAACATTCGTTTCTGTATTAGTTCACGAATTAGGTCATAACCTTGGTTTACGCCATAACTTTTCTGGTTCTGAAGATAAAGAAAACTTTTATACTGGCGAAGAATTAGCGGCGCACCACTTAGACCACGAAAGCCCGTACAGCTCAGCTATGGAATACGGTTCAACTGAGTTAGATAACTTAGTTACTTTAGGTAAATACGACGTTGCTGCTTTACGTTTCGGTTACAACCGTGAGGTTGAAACTGCAAGCGGTACAATGGTTAAATTAGAAAGCACTTTAGAAGAAAAGTTAGCTGAAAAAACAGAAGAAAAACTTACTCTTAAAGATTACAAATACTGTACAGATGAGCACGTAGGTGCAAATGCAGGTTGTAAACGTTTTGATGCTGGTACTTCGTATGTTGAAATTGCGAACCAATTAATTGAAAGCTACGAATCAAGATACTTCTTACGTAACTTCAGAAATGGAAGAATCAATTTCAGTATGGTTGGCGATCTGAACTACTCAGGCGCTATTGAATACACTTTTGATAACTTACGCACATTCTTTGAAGTGCGTGAAAGAATCAAATCACAATTCAACTTAGCTGACGATGCGGCAGAATGGGAATCTATTGAATTCTTAAAAGACTTAAATGAAGCCACAAAAATTTCTGCTCGTTTCTTTATGAAAGTTTTAACGATGCCGGATATGACATGTGCTATTGCCAAAGCTACAGCACCGACTCAAATCATCGCGGTTGAGACTTTAGAAAATTTAAATAAAGACGCAGCGACTTGTTATGAAGTTCCGTTAAACCCAGCTTACCAAGTTGTGGGTACTTTCGGTAAATCGTTCCAGTCTAAGAAAAGCATGAACTCGACAAATTCGTACCTTGACCAAATCGATGTACGTGGTATCTGGCCAGATAAAGTTTTAGCGGCAAAATACTTATTTGGTCGTAAACTTGGTTCATACAGCTTCGATAAAGTAACTGATAACTATACGGATATCGCTGATCTTGAAGGTGAAATCGCAGACATGAGTTTAGGTTTAGTTTTAAATCAAACTGTGACTGACGTAACTATCCAGGATAAAGACGGTGTACCTTTAGTATCTGGGCAAATGCCAGTTGATACTTTACGTTCAAACGTGATTCCGGAAGCTATCGTTCCGCAAATCGCGAAAATTTTAGGTGTTCCAGAGAAAGAAAGCTTATTTGTGCAAACATTTATGAAGACGATCTCTACACAAATGCAAAGTACAATGACTTCTGTTAATTCAGGTCGTGCATTTGCGGATTTATTCAAAGTTCACAAAGCGAATGTGATGAACCCAATCAACGCAACTGTTACCGATAAAGCAGTTAACGCAACGATCGGTGATTTAAAATATATCGCGAACCCTGAAAACCAAGTAGCTCACCACTTAATTTCACGCTTAAAAGTTCAAGAAGCCGTGGCTAAGCTTGGTCTGAAACAAGAACAAATCCAAGACATCATGACAAGACGTGAAAAAGGCGAAGAAAAACCACTTGGACCAGCTTTATCAGCTGCTGAAAACTACTTATGGGATACAGACATGGCTGAACTTGAACAAACTCTGTTCAACGAAAAAACAGCTGACTTAATCGATGTATTAAACGTAGTTCCTAACTACTAAGACGAGTTAGATCAAATAATCCTTCTCTTGAAGGCTCGGTAGAAATACCGAGCCTTTTTTTATTCCTAGACCCGCCCTCAGGTAATTTGACAAAAAATAAAGTTTTTCCGATGCTCTAAATATGAAAATATTTATAACAATTTCAGCGCTTTTTATCGTCGCGTCCTGCGCGATGCCACGACCTGCAAATCAATACGACTATCGTCTTGAGCCTACCCGAGCAGAGTATGATCTGCAAAAATATGGTCCTTTAATTTTTTCTAACTCACCAACCTCGCTAACCGACTGTGTTCAAAAAATCGAAAATGGCGGAGTTACTTTAAATGTAGGCTGGCTTATAAGAAATTCTTCTCAAGAAGATGTTCCGCTTTTAATTAAAGACATTAAGCTAATTCTTAACGATGAAACTACCGCCCTAAAATGTTTCGCCAACAATAACGCTGCTTCGGATCTCATTTTAAAACCACAGGACAAAGTTGTTTTAAGCTGCCAGACAAATATCTATCCAACAGCTACAAACAAACTTAGATCACGCGATACAAAGGCCATTATTTCAATTCCTTTTGGCAAAAAAATATCTGTTGTTAGTAGTTCTGTACTTTTAAGAATTGAGGATTTTGAATAATGAAATACCTAATTGCACTGTCTCTGTTATTTTCTCAAGTATCTCACGCCAATGATTCGGCCGCCGCAGCAGCAACCGTACTTCTTCTCTTTGGAGCAGCCAGAGGAGCTGAGCATAGCATTTATACCGGTCGGTGGCCTGACGAGCTAGGTGATTGGAAATCCCCACAGACACAAATTACAGCTGAAGTTGTTGAACAATGTAACTTTCTAATTGAAGGGCGCTTGATGGGCACAAATCGTTTCAACATGCTCATGCTCATTACTAAAAATTTAGAGAAAGAAGTTAAATTAAAGCCGCAGGATATTGAATTCGAATTTGAAAGCGGTTTAGTTCGTCGTGGCCAAGTTGATTTAGATACTGAATACACCGTTAAAAAAGATGGAAAATATATCATTATTATTCCGTTTCCACGTAAAGATGATTTCTTTAACCAGAATAATTTAAATGTTTCAGTGCCGTTTTCAGCTGAAGGCAAATCTTGTAACGCCAAACTAGTGTTTGGCCGTCCTCAGGAAGTTAAACCTTTACTTTCAACGTATACTCGTATGACGACCGTGGATACAGAGCTTTCTTACGGTGTTCTTGCTAATTCAGGCAATCTAAAAAAATATCTTGGTGATCAAAGTACAATGTTCAGACTACAAGTGAATCTAATCGGCCAACAACAGCATGGCGCTTACTTTGGATTCGGTGGTACTTCAAGATACAAAATGGAAGCGCAAGATCTAAGTGATTCCGGATTAATTGCATTCACACCAACCTCGTCTTTAACTGTTTTCGACTTTGGATACCTATACCGAAAAATTTTAGCTAAAAAATCCTTTCTATATTATCGGGCTGGTATTGAATTCTCCACTTTATACATCAAAGACGATAACTACTCTAACCTAAGTTACCGTGAAAACGGTTTAGGAGTTCACGGCCAGCTGTTATACAGCCGGACATTTGCACAAATTGATCAGGGAGTTTGGATGGGCGACTATACTTGGAATTTAGGTTTAGAGGGGCACCACATCTTTTCCGGAGACGTTGGCAACGACGAGTTCACAGGATCCCAAATCGGAATAATGGGTTCATTAACCGTAGGAATTTAAACTTTTAACGAAGTAAGAAAAATAGCGAAATGAAATCACAAACGCGGTTGCCACTAAAAAGAAGAGTTTAATTTCGTAGTGGCCGGTGATTAAAAACATCAAAAAGATCGTACCAGTGACCATCGCGGTAAAGCCCAGCAAAGCTAAGGCGATTAATTTTTTCTGTAGTGATAACGAGCTTTGCGGGCTATTAATGCGGTCATAATCTAAAAGCAGAGTCATCCACCCCTGCCTTTGTTCTTTCTTTTTCCAGAGCAAAGGTTTGACCCAATATTGATAGGCCCATTTACCGGCAATATAAAAAACCAATACAAAGATTATAAGTGATTTCTGAAATCCTACTCGCGAATAAATTTCGCCTGCTTTATCAAGCATGTAGATTAAAACAGGAATCAGCACTAAGCGTTCAAACCAAGAAACACCTATGCCTAAATTTCTAAAATAGGTTTGAGCCGTCATCTTTAAGTTAGGTTTTGTTGACGCTTAGATTTTTGATCAATCGAATTAATTTTTTGCGCCAGTGAATGCAAGTAATCTGTTGTTCTGAATTTAACTTGAATGCTATCTGTTTCGCCTGCCAGATAGCGGTCGATTTCACGCTCTAGGCGGAATAACGGGCCAGCAAATTTGTTCGACGTATAAAGCACGATAAAGATACCGATCACTAAGTTTAAGATCATCGGAAGAATAATTGATAAATATAAAAACTGTTTCCAAGGGCCCAGTACGCGGTAATCAACCACGATGCTGATGTCGGCAGCCACTTGAGCGGCCATCCATTTCATAGCTAAGTAAATACCTGCCATCTGGATCATTGATAGAATTGTCAGGCCTACGAAGATTTGCATCATCAAAGGTTTTTGAATTTCAGGATAAATGAAGTATTGACGTCTAAAAAATCTCATGTTGCAAACTCCAGGTGTACATCTTGTTCGAAAATATCTTGAAACTTCACCACTTGATCAAACGGGTAAATCACCGCCAAACGGATTCGTTGATTTTTATTCACCAATCCCATCTGTTTTAAACAGCCGGCATAAGCCCGTAACTGATCAAAGGCCTGTCTTAAGTATTTCGTGCTTCCTGTTTTATAGTCAAGAATATACAAGTCATCACCAACAAAACCCCAAGCATCGATCTGCCCCTGCACCATGCGTGTTTGCCCGCCGGATTTTACTTTTAAACCAAAACCCCATTCGACGTGCCCTCTATCAAACATTTCACGAAGATTTACTTCCTGTTGATCGGTTAACCACTGTAAGGCTTTGCGATCGGTGTCTGGTAAGCTTTGCGCCACTTCATTGATTGAATTGTACTTTAACGACTCAAAGAACTTATGCAGATCGGTTCCTTTTTGTGTTTTATTGTAGGCTTTAACAGTTTGTTCACTGAGTTCTTCAGCTAAACGGTCAGGTTTGGCGGTGGCGGCTTCTTTTTCATACGAAAGTTCAGCTGAAAGTAAACTAGTTAGCCCGGCGGATACGCGGTAGTCTTTTTCTAAATTTAACGGCTTTATAGCTTGTGAGGCTTTCTGAATTTCAAGGGTTAGCTTTTCTGGCTCATTGATCACATCTAAAAATTCAACACTGTATTTTTCAGAAGCAAATTGTTCTGGTAACCAATTAATTTTTTCTAACCATGAATTCTTCGGTGGGTCTTTTTTAAACTGTTTTTTAACAAGGGATAAAGAATCAATAGCGCGAGTCAGTGCCACGTACAACACGCGGTCACTTTCCTCTTGCGCGCGTTTTAGAAAGCTTTCGTGAACCAAATCAGCCCAGGTCGTAGCAAAAGTTTTTTCAAACTGCGGCGGCTGAACCCGTAAAGAGTACTGGGCCGTTTCTTCATCGAAAGTAAAAACTTCGGTACTTGAATTTCTAATCGGCGTATTAAAACCGCTCACAATAACGTGTTTAAACTGTAAACCTTTTGAGCCGTGTACGGTCATGAGCGAAATACGGTTGGCCGCAAATAACGGAATACCTTCACCATCTGACGATGAAAGATCAGAATTAAACTGGGTTAACTCATGATTTACAAAATCACTTAAATTAAAATCAGCGCGCATTTCATTAGCCATGACGGTTTGCATGAATTTCCAGATATTGGCTTCGCGCAGTGACGTCGGATCAAAATGCATGGCTGAATCTAAAAATACTGACTGCCCGATAAATTGAAATAAGGCTTCAGAAACACCCTTTTCTAGGTACTGCTTTTCAATAGCTTTAAGTGTGCCGTACACCAGATGGTTTTTCTTTTTTAACTGTAACCAAAATGAAGTTGTTGAATCATCTTGGCGCAGTTGAATAATTTCTTGGTCATTAATCGCAAACCACGGCGCACGCACTAAACGAATCAGATTATGGTTATCAAAAGGATTGATTAAAAATCTTAAAAGCGCCAGTAAATCACCCACTTCAGATTTATCTTCAAACCCCTTAGAGATTTGCACTTGCACCGGAAGATTAAATTGGTTGGCGTACTTAGCGAACTTTAAAATATCGCTGTTATTTCTAAATAGCACCGTAATATCTGAAAAAGGAATACCTTTTTTATGTAAGTTGATCGCTTGAGTAACAATAGCTGCAAACGGATTTTCAGTAGCCGTTACAAAAGACGCTTCAGGAAACGAACGAGCTACAAAATCTTCGTTTTTAGTCTGCATCGGTTTAAACTGCTTTGAGTAATGATTAAAAAAATCATTCATAAAAGTCATTAAACGCGCATGCGAGCGAAAGTTCTGCATTTTCTGTGTGGTTACAAAACCTTGCTTATTCACTTCATGTTCTTTATTGGTAAAAACTTCTGATCTGGCACCGCGAAATAGATAAATACTTTGCTGCGGATCACCCACAATAAACTGAAACTTATCCTGCATCAGTTGGTTAAGAATCTTAACCTGCAATGGTGAAGTATCTTGATATTCATCGACCATGATAAAATCAAATTGCGAAGCAAAAGCCTGCATCGCCTGAGGATTTTCAGTTAAAATCTTCATCGATAGAAGTTCTAAATCAGCAATCGACATTTCGCCGTTATTAAGACGTAGCTTTTCAATAAAATCAAAAGCCTCTTGCACTAAGGCTGCAAACATTGTGTGAACTTCATCAACGATCTTTAAATACGAATCAAAACAAAGTGGCGATAAACAATCGTCTTTATACAGCTCACCGACAGCATCGCTTAATTCATCACTGATTTCTTTAGCTTTAGTCACACTGAATTTTCTAGGCGGTTTAAACTCAAAAGCACGCTGATAGGCTTCATAATCTTGCGCCATTACTGCGGCTTTGATTAACTTTAAGAAATCAACGTGCGCTTGCCATTTTTCAGGGGCTTCACGTAAAAACTGATCAATTGTGACGATAGCACTTTCACGCTCTGTGCTTGCAGCTTGTTTTAAAGTTTCAAGATCAACAGCTCTAAAATGAGGATTTTCTAATTTTAGGCTGGCTGATTTTAACAACAGCTGAATCAACTGATCGAAACGGTAATGGTCCAGTAAACTTTGATATTGCGGGTTCTTTTCAAAAACATTTTTAATATGCTTTTTTAAAGCAAAAAAGATTTTATAATCATTAACAATAGCTAAATCTGCCGGAAGCCCAATCGCTTCCGAGTGCTGGCGAATAAATAAACTTAAAATATTATGAATTGTTCCGATTTGAACGAACGACTTTTTATTAAAGTACTGAAAAAGCTCTTCATCACGGGTTTCTAAGGCTTCAACGATCAAACGCTCTTTAATTTCTTGTGTCGCTTTTTTAGTAAATGT
>JAMPXC010000078.1 GCA_023701385.1 Pseudobdellovibrio sp. | reverse complement strand
TGTAGAAACCGCTAAGGACTAGCGGTCCAGTTAACTGCTCGGAGGCAAGGAATGCTACATACGAACAGCCAGTTTCAAACGGCTCAAGAACTTTTTAAAAACGGTCAATACAAAAAATCATTTTTAAACCTGATCAAGATTTCGACTGAATTTTCTAACGAACCTGAATTTTTAAGACTGCTATCGCAAGTGCAAATGTCTTTAAAAGATTTCACAGGCCAATTAAAAACTTTGCAGGTGCTGTCTCGTAAAAGCACAGATATCGAAGACAAAGTAAAATATATGATGGCGTTACTTTCGCAAGGTCAACGTAACGAATCATTAGACGAAGCTTTAAAATTATTAAGTATGTCACTTACAAAAACTGAAAAAGTTTTTGTCTTTAAAGCCTTAATCAGAATTTACTCTGTAGAAAATGACTTTGAAGGTTTAGAAGATGTTTGCCGTGAACTTGGCACTTTGGGTATTAATGACGCCGAAGTCAGCTATTCACACGCTTTAGTTGAAGCAGCAAAAGGTGAATTAGACCAAGCCATCGAACATTTACGCCAAGCGGTTGTTGATAACCCGTCATTTGATACGGGTTGGGCGGCTTTAGGTTTATATCATTATAAAAAAGGTGATATCGAGTTAGCAAAAGCTAATTTAGAAAAAGCTTTAGATATTAACCCGGCAAATACAACGGCTTTAAAACATATTTCAAATTGGGTTGATGACTCGCAGCCAGATGAATTAAATGCCACTTTAGAAAAAGTAAATTACTACTTACAAAAATTTAACTTTGACGAAGAAATTTCTGGTTGCCACGCAAACCTTTTAATTAAAAAAGGCCAAGCGGATTTAGCACAATTAGAAATCGATAAGTTAACTTATTATTTTGGAAATTAATTAAGAACGTGTTAGCCTTTTTAGGTGAACGTTTACGTACAAAACCAATACTTAGACCAAGTTAAACATACTGTTCAAAGTTTAGGTGTTGGTTTGTCTGAAAATCTCGAGTCTCCGGCTGATTTGGCGGTTTTTGACAGCCACCATATTCCAAGCCAACAACAGCTTTCGCAATTTAAAGAAAAAGTTCTGATCGTCGATCACGAAGCTGTTGATTTTAGTACACTTAAGCAGGTCAGCCCTCGTTTAGTGGTGAAGTCTTCTGAGCTTTCGCAATTGCAGGGGCTAATTCAAACCTTAAGTGCGCAGAACAGTTCGGTTTTCAAAGCAGCTGACTTGGTGCCCGTTGATGAAAGCAGCCAAATCGAAAGTTTAAAGAAAGAGCTTCAGGAAAAATCAGAATCTCTTAAGTATTTCGTTAACGAAGAAAACTTAAAAAAACAAAAAGAGAAAAAGCTTTTATACTTTCTAGATTTTTTAAATGCCGAGCAAGACATGCCTGAGTTTATGGAAAACCTGTGCGAGCTTTTATGGATTGACTTGAAAAAATTAGGTTCATTCAATGTTTTAGGTTTTATCGTCACGCTTTCACCGCAAGATAACGCTTTTATTATCTACGATGGAAAACAGGCTAAGTTTAATTATAATATTCGTTTTCTTGGTCACGATGAAAAACAGTACGCTGTTCAGTTGGCGGATACCTTACAGCGCCCACTGGCTGCGACAAAATTTTGGACTAGTGAAAAAAATGGTTTAAAAAGTTTTTTCTTTTTAGAAAACCGTGGAACAATTGCTTCACCTGAAAATCTAGATTCTTATATTTCTGAGCGCGTCGATTTGATGGTGATGATGATTCAACGTCATATCGCCCAATTACAAACCAGTTATTTATTAAATAAATGGAACGTCTTTGGTAAGGCCTATCAACAACCGATGCACGTGATCGATGCTAATTACACTCTGGTACAGTCAAATTTCTTTGATCAGAGTCAAAGTGTAAAGTGTTATGAAAAATTAGCGGGCCAAACATCGCCTTGTGAAAATTGCCCGGTGCAGACACAGAAAAATGTGAGCCCGGTTACAATTAATAACAGAAAATATAAATCTTACGCGACCAAGTTTTCAACGGATAGCGATTATTATTTTGTCTTCTATGAAAGCCAAAGTGAGTCAGACTTAGTTAGGTCGAACATGATTCAGAATGAAAAAATGAATGTGATCGGGCAGCTCGCTAATCACTTAGCCCATGAGCTGAATAACCCATTAACAGGTTTAAAGCTTGCGACCGAATTTATTTTGCAACAACCACAGCTTGAAACGACGGTAAAAAATGATTTCACCGAAGTTTTAAAAGGGATTGATCGTTGTAAAAATATTATCACTGACTTGTTAGAGTTTAGTTCTGATCAAAGCCCGGCACTCACTATCGGAACTGTAGACGAAGTGGTTAAGAAGACGATGCCGCTTTTAAAATCGATCACACGTACATTTAATGTGTTCATTGATGTTAAAAGTGTTCCGGTGCGTATGAATGCCGGACATCTGCAGCAGATTATTTTTAACTTAGTTAAAAATTCTTGCCAGGCGATGCCAGCCAAAGGCTCGATTAAAATTTACGATATGGATACACCAAGCCACTATGACGTGATCTTTGAAGATAACGGCAGTGGTTTGCCTGAAAGTATTAAAAGCCATCTGTTTCAGCCCTTTGCTACGACCAAACAAAGTGGTGAAGGTACGGGTTTAGGTTTATACATTTCGAAAAGTTTAGTGAAGCGTATGCATGCTGATCTTTTGCATGATGCCAATTACAAAAATGGCACGCGATTTATTTTAAGGTTCTTTAAATGAAATTATTAATTTGTGACGATGAAGATTTAATCCGTAAATCATTAGCCCGTGCTTTTCGCGCCCAAGGCCATGAAGTGATTGAAGCCGAAAACGGTGCGGTGGCTTTAGAGTTACTCAAAACGAAAGATATTGATTTATTAGTGCTTGATTTATTAATGCCTGAAAAAAATGGCTTTGATGTTTTAGCTGAAATGACCGTGGTTAAACCTGTGATTATCATTTCAGCCTTCTCGGGGCAGCAGCAAGGGCACTTTCATGCTGAAGATTATCCTCAGGTGGTGGGTTTTATTAAAAAACCTTTTGACCACTTAAGCGTTGTGATACAAGAAATGACTAGTATTTATGAGAATTATATCCGGAAAGTATAAAGGAAGACCATTAGTCAGCTTTAAGGCCGACCACATCCGACCGACCATGGATCGAGTCAAGGAAACTCTATTCAATAAATGGATGGGTTATGTGGACGAATCTAAAGCGTTAGATTTATTTGCAGGAACCGGAAATCTAGGCCTAGAGGCCCTTTCACGTGGGTCGAAGCATGTCACTTTTGTGGAAAAGAATCCTAAGTCTGTGGATATTATTCGAAAAAATATCGAACTTTTAAAGATCAGCAAGAGCGAACATATGGTCATCCAAAAGGACGTATTTTCGTTTATAAAGTCGTATCAGGGCGAAGGCTTCGATATAATCTTTATTGACCCTCCATTTACAGAAAAGCTTGCGGACGATGTGATGACGGCTCTGGCTAGTAGCCAATGTTTTCATCAGAATACCGTAATCGCTATTGAAGCCATTAAGCAGGAAAAGATCGGTACTGAATACGGCGATTTGATATGCTATGACAAACAAGATTATGGCGACAAAAGTCTTTCCCTGTTCTCTAAAAAAGCGATAGATTAGACCTCGTTCGGGGGACTACGCCAATGTCGCAAATCGCTGTTTATCCGGGAAGTTTTGATCCCATTACATCAGGCCATGTGGATATTATCCATCGCCTGTCAGATATGTTTGGCGAAGTGATTGTCTTGGTCGCTCAGTCGGGTGACAAGACCTATATGTTCAGCGCTGAAGAGCGTGCTGAATTTGTTCGTAAACAATTTTCTCATAAAAAAAATGTCAAAGTAGATATCTTTCAAGGCCTGACGGTTGATTACATGAAAGCCAAAGGCGCCAAAATTATTGTGCGTGGTTTACGTGCGGTAGCTGACTTTGAATACGAAGGAACTTTAGCGAACATCAATAAAAAAATTGCCCCCGAAATTGAGACGTTCATGATTTTCTCAAAACCGGAATACTATTTTATTTCTTCGCGTGGAGTAAAAGAGCTTGCGAAAAATGGCGGTAACTTATCAGGACTGGTTCCAGATATTGTTATGCCTGAATTAGTTAAAAAACTTAAAAAGTAATTTTTTAAAAAGAAGGATCGGTCATTATGTTGTCAAAAAGAGCGTTAAACCTAAAGTCTTCTCCCACATTAGCCCTTGTTGCTAAAGCTAAAGAATTACAAGCTCAAGGTCACAATGTGATCTCGCTTACGGTAGGTGAACCTGACTGGCCAACTTATAAAGTGGCTGCTGAAGCCGGTGTCAACGCGATCCAAACTGGTTTTACAAAATACACGGCAGCTAACGGCACTATCGAATTACGTAAAGCCATTGCGATGCGCGCTGAAGCTGATCTTGGTTTTACTTACAATCCTGCAAAAGAAATTGCTGTTACAAGCGGTGCTAAATACGCGATCTTTGCGGCTCTTCAAGTTTTATGCGATCCAGGTGATGAAGTGATTATTCATTCTCCGTACTGGGTAAGTTACCCGGCGATGGCCGAACTGGCTGATGCGGTTCCTAAAATCGTTGATTGCAAAGCTGAACATAATTTCAAACTTTCGGCTGAACGCTTAGAAAAAGCGATCACGCCGAAAACAAAAGTTTTCTTATTCTGTTCGCCGTCAAACCCAACAGGTTTTGTTTATTCAAAAGAAGAATTAAAAGCGATGGCGGATGTTCTTAAAAAACATCCGCGTGTAGCTGTGATCTCTGACGATATGTACAACCGCTTAATGTTAAACGGAACAGCGATTGCGCCACACTTACTGCAAGTAGCTCCAGAATTACGTGAGCGTACGGTTGTGATCAATGGGGGATCTAAAGCTTATTCAATGACCGGCTGGAGAATTGGTTGGGCTATGGGGCCTGAAAAAATTCTTAAAGCGATCGGTGATTACGCCTCTCAATCAACAGGCGCTCCTTCATCTATCGCGCAAGCAGCGGCTGAAAAAGCCTTGCTTCATTCTGAAGCTGATATTAAAAACACAATCGAACTTTTAAAAACGCGCTTAGATGCGGCTTTAAAACGTATGGCACAAATCAAAGATCTACAAGTTTACAAACCAGACGGTGCGTTTTACTTATGGATTAATGTAGAAAAATTCTTAGGCCGTAAATATAAAGGCGAAACTGTGCAATCATCAGCGCAATTCGGAAAAATCTATTTAGAAGATTTCTTTGTAGCTACTGTACCTGGTGAAGAATTTGGTGAGCCAGGTTACATGCGTTTAAGTTTTGCAACTGAAACTGCAAAATTTAACGAAGCCATGGATCGTCTGCAAAAGATGATCGATCAAATGTCGTAAATATGAAAGCCCACGAAGCTTCTTGCCACTGTGGAAAGCTTAGTCTTACGTACACCGGTGAAATTACCAAAACATCGGTGTGTCATTGTTTCGAATGCCAAAAACGCACAGGATCTGTGTTTGGTGTGCAAACCCGTTTAGAAGCTCTCAAAACTCAAATTAAAGGCGAAGCAAAGATCTTTAAACGCACTGGCGACGGTGGCTCTGAGATTTCGTTTCATTTCTGTCCACATTGTGGATCAACGCTTTATTGGACCGCAGATTGGGCGCCAGGCGCTGTTATAGCTACCATTGGGGCTTTCTGTGATCCAAGCCTGCCTGCGCCCGTAATGCAGGTTTACGGTAATAGAAAGCATCACTGGGTTATGATGCCTGAATCTGCTGTCGAGTATTTTGATTAGCTTTACGCAGAGATGTTTTAATCTCTTTTTTCATTTGCAGAAACAGTTTTTCTTCCAGGTTTTCAATAAGGTTATTGAGATTCTTTTTATGAAGACCTAAACGTTTACGAAGTGGGTCGCTCATAATGGCAGCTAAAACACTAAAGGCTGTTAGCAAAATACCAACACCAAGTGTCGCCATATAAACTTGGGTCTGTGTCGGCATGGGCGGAAAGACATTGTAAAAAGCCGATCCTAGTTTTTCTCCAAACACAAAACCAGAAGCCGCTTTGTCATGGGCCATCTTGCGAGCGATGCGATTTCCCATTCCAAAAACTCCTAAAGTTTTATCTCCGAAGAAATACCAGCCCATAAGTAAAGTCATTACCGTACCGCTTAGATCTGTGATCATGGCTTGGCTAGAAGAGTATTTATCAACTTCCTTGTAGATCTCTTTTTTGATTTTAATCTCATTTAAAGTGAGTTCTTTTGTTGTGATGAGTTTGTTGATTGTCGGGTGGTTATGAAATTCTAAAACCAGAGCCTCATAATCAAGAAGTTCTTTAGCGATAAGCTTTTCGATTTCTTTTTGGTAACCCGTTTTTATACCTGAAGGAATTTTATCCATAACGGGTGTAAGTTTTGTCCAACCCAGTTTATCTAAAGTCTCTACCGATTTTTTTAGCGTTAGGTAAGGGATCGACCAAAGTGCATTCAAAGGATTCAAAAGTAAATCCAGGTGAAAAGATTTTTTTTGAATGTCGATAGTCTCTTGCATAGAGAAATGCCGCTCTATAAAGCTATCGACACGTTTTTTTCGATCTTCGCTGTATTTTTCAATGCACTCATCAAGAGCGCCCAGAACCTGCGCCAGATTTTTCTCTTCCATGAAGTAAAACTCCTGCCTTTATTAGAATAAGTGAGTTTTTAACGGAAGTCTTAATAGTAAAATTCTGATCTCGTTTTAAAGCGAGATCAGAAGCGTTAAATTTGATTTTTTGTAAAGGATTTAGTCAGAATTAGCGAAGCTATTAATTCGCTTTTACGATACGTTTAAATTCAAAAGGTTTAACGATTTTACCGTCAGCTGTTTTCGTTGTGCCGCCGTCAGCAAACGTCTGTGGCATTTGTTGAATTGTTTTTTTAAATTCAGCATTTAAAGTTGTTTGAGTCGTCATGTCAGTTTGAACAGTATCAAAAGCAGTTGAAGCGATCGTCGTATTTAACTTAGAAGCTGAATATAAAGAATTTTGATTGGTTAAAGCTTGGGTGAATTCGTTTAACTCATTTTCTGCTGTTTGGGCTACGTTTCCAGCCTGCGTTGTTGTTCCTTGCGCCCAAGCCGGTAATTGGTCTTCGGCAAACTGAAGATTGTCTTTATTCACTTTAATGATCATTTGCACTTCAGCAGGAGTCAGATCTACTTGCGCTAAGATTTGCTCTAGCGTGTAACCTTGGTGAGCCATTTTTGCTGCTGTTACATATAATGTTGTCTTTTGGCGGTTCTGCATTTCGCCTTGTGGGATTGATTCTTGGAAGATCTTAGAAATCTCTAGACCTTTGTTCAGCATCATTTCGATCTGTTGGATTTGCTCATCACTGGCAGCCATAACCTGGCGTACTTCTCCGGTCTTTTGGTCTAGGATGTGAATCAGTTTTCTAACCTGTTGGTCTGTCTTATCTGATAAGTCTTCTAAGATTGAAATTTTATTTTGTAAAAGTTGTAGACCTTTAGTTAAGCGTTGGTCTTCTTTTTTCTCTCTGACACGAAGGAATAAGCTAAATGAAAGTCCGGCTAGTAAAACGATATTAAAAAAAGTTAAAAGCAGAAGCCAAATATTCACGATGACGTCCTCCGGACTCTTGTTTTGATCAGCCTCCGGCTGACCTTATTCTAAAGGGCCGACCTCGCGGTCGTCCTCTGGTACTAACTAAATTCTATGTCTCAGGATGAGCCGTCACAAGGTAGTCCAGATCAGTTCTAGACTACAATGACTCATAATTTCACATTTTGGACCTTCGGCGTATTACTAAAAGACAATTTCTGACTTACTATGAAACTTGGGGAGACACTAATATGAAACAATTTTTATTGGGTGTGGTCGCATCTTTTGCGGTGGTAAGTATGATTGCTTGCGCACCGGTTAAATTCACAAAATCAGATAATCAAAAGCTTACTGTTGATGATGGCCCAACCGGAGTAACAATTGTGTGTGACCCTCGCATCTCCCCAAATGCGGTGACCTACACTTATGCAGCTTCAGGAAACCCAAGTCTTCTTTCAAATTGTGATACAGCAAATATCAACTATGAATGGATTATCAAACGTTCTGATTCATCAGTAGTTAACGTGTCTATCCCAAATCTTTCTGGTGCTAACCCTGTAAATGTAGATTTAAGAACTTTAGGTGAAGGTACATATTATATTTTCTTAACGGCGCGTGATCCAGATGGGCAAAAAGCTCCGTTCACAGCCACAACGCCTCTTGAATTAGTTGTTCCAGGTTCAGGCACGGGCAACTCATTAACATGTGACCCTAAATTAAATGGCAACCTAACAACGATCACTTTAAATTCAACAGATAATAACCCAACCGTGTCTGCGAATTGTACGCCAGCTGCGGGTTCTTATATTTGGTCGGTCACTAAAAATGGATCGTCAATCACGATTGCCGGTTTAAGTGGAGCAAGCTCTTCTCCAAATATTAAAGGTTATGGTGCAGGTACTTATCGTATCTCTTTAT
>JAMPXC010000077.1 GCA_023701385.1 Pseudobdellovibrio sp. | reverse complement strand
GGAAGAGCTAACCCTTTTTGTGGCCATGAGGCGATTTCAGCTTTGATATCTGCTTGGATTTTTTCACTGACCGGTTGGCCCTTAAGTAGCTTCATCGTTGACCCTCATTTCGTGCTGGTTTATCTGTGAGTCTTAAAACTACCAAAATAGTGAGCGATTTCAATAGGTTACAAACAGCAACACAATCAATGGTTTCTTGACCCAGAAGCTATTTTCTACTAGATTGCAAAGTCTGTCCTTAAAAAAATCAAACTTACAAAGAGGTCTTACGATGGCTGAAAAAGTTAAACTTTCAAAAGATGGTAACTCAATTGATTTCGTTCAATCTGAAAGCTTACCAACGTCATTAAAAAAATTTCGCCAATCACCTGAGATCGAAGGTTTTTACCGTTTTATTTTTGAAAACGATTTACAAAAAGAAGCTTACGAAATTTTAGATCGTATCGTTGCTACCCGTAAAGCCGCTAAAAAAGCGCAAAAAACTGAAACTAAACAAGCGGCTAAATTAGAAGCTCAAGCAGCGGCAGCCGCCTTAAAAGCAGCAGCTGAAGCAAAAGCCAAAGCAGCTAAAGCAGTTCCAGTTGCTAAAGCGGCTGCAAAACCGGCGGCTAAAGCAGCTCCAGCAAAAGTAACGGCTAAAGTTCCAGCTAAGCCTGCAGCGAAAGCGGCAAAGCCTGCTCCTAAAGTTATTCCGGTAGCTAAGAAAAAAGCTAAAAAGTAATCCGGCAGGTCCGGTTTTTCTCGAATTCCGGATTTTACAAATTATAAATCGCAGGCTTGCAAAGCCTGGTGATTGCAAAAAGCCTCCTTCACGGAGGTTTTTTTATGTCCAAAAAAATTCTAAAAAATAAAAAGGGCCAAGGCCTAATCGAATACTTAATGTTAGTGGCCTTAATCGCTGTCGCCACTATTGGCGTAGTTAAAGTCGTTGGTAATAACTTAGGTAAAAAGTATGAAAACGTGAATCGCGCTTTAGGTGCCGATGGCCAACAGCTTAAAGCTGAAAATGCCAGTGATGGAGCATTAGCGCAAAAAGATTTATCGAACTTTTTAGATGGCGCCAAAACTAACAACGGTAAATAACAATAAAGGCCAAGCCTTAATAGAAACGACCGGCTTACTGATTATGGCGGGCGCGTTTCTATATGTTCTTTTGCGTTGTCTTTTATCTGTCATAGTTCGCGTATCTTTAGATGCCGCCGCAGAAGATTATTTCTTCTGCGAGTTAGCCAATAAAGCTAACTGCGCCCAGCGCCTAGAGCGCCGTTTGGTGAATAATCAAATGCGAGAGGTGTCTTACAAAGTTCAAAAATCGACGAACAAAATTGTTCTTACGGTTTCGGCTTCACGCTTATCGCCGATAACTATTTCGCGTGAGTTTGATTATGAAAAATTTAGACAAAAATTCTAAAGGATTTATCAGTTTAAATTTAAGCCTCATTCTAACCATTTTTATCAGCCTGTATTTTACGGGCGCTTTTGCCATTGCGATATCACAGCAACGCGATTACGTACGTAGTACTTGTGTTAATGAAGCTACTGATCTTCAGGCTGCGACTTTAAAAAATGTCCGCTATCTTTTTTCTCTTAATAAATACTCTACCGTATTAAGAAGAGGTATCACCACAGCTAAAATCGCACTAGCTTTGGCCGCAGCTACGATGAATGCTCCTGCGGTCGCAGCCGCCGACAAAATTCTTAGTGGTTTGTATCGTGCGCAGGATGCTCTTGATAAAGTTCAAAAAGTTTTGCTTTTTAAAGCACGCGCCGAACTTCAAACAAAGCATCTGGCTTTGGTTGCCAAAATTAATTCCGGCCAGCGGGACGAAGCCAGACCATGGAATAAAATGATTTCGATGCTGAGTCTGTTTACACCAAAAAGGTTTCCGCGTTTTGCTGTCCGCGCGGATTCGGAAGGCGGAGTAGCCCCGAATTACGAATGGGAACCCGATGCCGAAAAGAAACTTACTCTGGCCTACTCCTGGAATATGTTCTTTAGGACTGAAGATGGCTATCACACAGTACTGCAATGGATGAACTCCATTAAAGTCGAATGTTCGGTAGCTCCCAACTTAAAGGAAGAAAAATGGCAATTAACAATCAACGCGGACAAGTGATCGCCGAATATGTAATTACGATGCTTTTATTTACGGCCCTTGTAACGGCAGTAACGACAATGAGTAAACGCCAAAGAGCTATTTCTGATAAACACAAAATTTCAAAATCGGTAAAGGATCGCTAATGGATATCAAATCACGCCTAAAAATTTCACTCCAGCAACATAAATACTTTGTATTTATGTTTGTGTTCTTTGTTTTTGTTTACATCTATACAACTTTAGATGAGCGTGGTGAAAAGCCGCGGGAAAAACTATTAACCGTAGATACATTGATTCCTAACGGTTACGCTCTGGTGCCGATTGAATTAGAAAATATCACAGCCATTGCCAGCCTGATTGAAGGTTATGGAGTTGTGGATATTTACTTAGGTAAAAACAGTTCGCGTAATTCTAAAAAGCTTTTTCAGAAAGTTAAAATCTTACGTGCACCAAATAACCCGAACGCTTACTCGTTACTTCTACCCGATCATTTATCAAGTGAACTACTAAAATACGATGGGCCATTTTTTGCGGTTATTCAGAATAAAAATGAAGCCAGTGACAACCCTGCAGTTCATGAACAAGCAGCGGCCAGCAAAAAAAGTGTAAAAATCGAATACAACGGAGGATAAAATGAAATTTTTAGTTTTATTATTAATTTTAATCAGCTGTACAAGTTTTGCGGGCGAAGGCATCGTGCTTGTCGCTCATAAAAATACTCCGCTTGAAGACTATAAAAAAATCTGCACTAAGAATAATTATCTTTGTTTTCCGAAAGCTTTTACTTCACTCACCAAAAAGCAAACACCGCATTTTGATTTCTTGATTGAAAACTTTGACTTAGACAATAAGAATTATGTTACTCAGTTTTCTAAAAAGTTAGCGTTAAGCTTAAAAGAAGATGATTTAACATTAGAGCAAATAAAAAATTTGATTTTAGCGACGGAAAAAATCGTTTTAAACAAAGATGCCAAACTTTCTGATGAGCTAAAAAGGCTTAAAAAAACTTACGAAGTTTTTGGTAAGTTAACAGATGAAGATTCAGATAAAATGATTTTTGTCGCTGGTAAAAATGTGGCTAACAACTTACGTAATCGTTTATTACTTGATCCATATTTGAATGATTTAAAACATTCTGAAGTTGATTACGTATCTATTACTCAAAATGGTGAAAAGAAATTCTTTTTAAACGGCGACTGCGATCACCCCCGTTATACTGAATTTGTAAGCCAGCTTGATTTACAAGTGCTGCCGCATTTTTCAGAAGGTGGTTGCAACTTAAGCCAGAAATACAATTGGGGCACAGATTTAATGGCTGATCATTTTAAAGAGCATAAAAATAAATATCTGATCGGCCTTGCGACGGTAGCTACGATTTTCTTTTTAAAATCTTACGAGATTTCTAGCGGAAGCGAATAGTTTCGCCTTCAAAGTTAATGGCAATGATCCCCTGATCATCAAACTCAGTTTGGCATTGCCCCCACCCCGAAGTTGGATAAGCGTGAAAGCGCTTCCAATCTTCTGACGGCTTCGGGATTGATTTAGCGCTTTCTAATAAAGCTTTACGCGTTAATAATAAATTGGTCGGTTCAATCGGTGAATCTGATCCAAAATCAACGTGAATACGGTTTTTGCGAAGAGCTTCCCATTGAAATAAGTATTTTGTTAAGTCACCGATACAATCTTGCAACCACGGATGATCTGATAACCAATGACAAGGCTGCATGTGTACGTAGACATGTAACGGCTTCAACAGTGGAATTGTTTCTGGTCGTAAAAGCTGCGCATGTTCGATATGGATTTTACCCAGTAAACCGGCCGCTGAAACTTCACGGGCGCACTGAGCCACCGTGTGAACTGCTTCATCACCGATACAGTGAATTGCGACTTCCATTTTATTACGCCAACAATAAGCAATCGTGGCTTTAATAGCTGTAGCTGACCAAATTAATAAACCATGCTGGTTTTCGCCCACATAGTTTTGCGATAGGTAGGCTGTTTTTGATCCTAATGAGCCATCGATAAAGATTTTTAAACCTTTAACTTTTAATTGTGCACACGGGCTATCTAAACACTTTTGATATTCACTTAAACCACGGTCTAAATCTTTAACAGATTCAACCGTGATAAAACCTTCGCAGTAAATTTTTAATTTTTGCTGTTCGCACAAAGCTTTTTGCAATTGCCATTGGCGAAAAGTCATCGACATGTCACGCAAGTGGGTAAACCCACCGGCATTAAAGATTTCACCTGATCTAACTAAAAACTGTGAAAGCTGTTGATCCGAGTAATCGGGAAGCATCAATAAAGCATTGATATGCGCTTGATCTTGCAAAATACCAATCGGTTCACCGTTTAAATCACGTAAGACTTTTCCGCCCTGTGGATCTTTTGAAAAATCAAAACCTTTTTGTTTTAACACCTCAATAGCTTTTGAATTAATCCAACTGCTGTGGCCATCAACGCGCGAAAAGAACACCGGCTTATCAGGAAAAACTTTATCTAAAATAGATTTATGCGGAAGATCCGAAGGCACCCAGTTGTTATGATTCCAACCAAATCCCACAAGCCATTCACCACGGTGGTGATGCGGCTCGATTTTAAGCTCTGAAACGTTTGAGGCTGATTTTAAATCACGTAGCGAAAGCTCTAAGGCCACTTGGCCTGTTCCTAGAAAATGTGTGTGACTATCAAAGCAGTTATTAATCGTTTCGCTCATTTAATTTATTATTATCAGAATTTAAGAAAGAAAACAAAAATATCGATCTTAAAAACACAAAAAGGCCATGAAGCCCTTTTTGTGCGTCAGCCCCGTAGTGGAGCGAAGGGGTTTCGGGCAGGAGCCCGAAACACTTTAAATTTAAAGTTGTTACTATCTGCCGCCACCTGGGTTTGGAATCGTAACTTGTCCACCCGTTGAAGGAACTGTCGTTCCTGTGCCTGGGTAAGTTGGATAAGTTGTTCCTGCTCCACCTGGAATCCAAGAAGGAGGCGTCGACATTGACGAACCGAATTGCATAGTACCTGCCGAAGGAGCTGCTACGCCGATTGATCCACCAAGTGAACCCGAACCGTAGTAACCACCACCTGCTGTACCACCAGAGTAAGCACCCGTGTAAAGCATTTGTAAACGCATTTGTAAATTCATGATCTCTTGCTGAACTTGTTGAGCTTGCATTTGAACCTGAATTTGACGTTGATACTGTTGCTGCTGAGCTTGTACTTGAGCTTGGTAGTATTGCATTTGCATTTGCGCTTGCTGTTGTTGCATTTGCAACATTTGCATTTGCATTTGTGGGTTATTCATATAACTACCCATCATTGGAATACCGCCATTAGCTGCTAAACCGATACCACCGTTAACAAAGTTACCATTCATCGGATAACCGCCATTCATCGGGTATCCACCGTTCGCCGCTAAACCACCATTTATGGCAAGACCACCATTAGCAAATGTTCCAATACCAGGACATGGCCACTGAACACACATCATTTGGCTGCCCGTCATCGGGAAACCACCGTTAGCTGCAAAGCCGCCGTTCATCGGGTATCCACCCGTCATTGGATAACCGCCATTCATCGGGTATCCGCCGTTCATAGGATAACCACCGTTAGCTGCAAGTCCACCATTTACAGCAAAGCCACCGTTGGTCGGGAATCCGCCCGTCATAGGATAACCGCCATTCATCGGGTATCCGCCACCGTTCATAGGATAACCACCGACTGCATTTCCATACATTGGATAACCGATTCCACCATTAACAACACCGTTAACTGCGAAACCAGGGCCGTAACCATATGGCCATCCGCCATTTGGACCAGCCATCATACCACCCGGACCATAACCTGGAGGGTACATACCACCACCCCATGGAGTTCCGAACATACCTTGAGGATAACCGAACGCACCACCTGGACCGTAAGGACCGTAAGCGCCCATCGGACCACCGAATGGTCCACCCATTCCGCCACCAGCTCCGTAAGGAAAACCTGTTCCACCTAAACCAGCACCACAACCAAAACCACCTAAACCAGATCCACCGTTAATCGCACCGTAAGCACCGGCTAATACGAAAGGTAAACCTAAGCCGACCGCTGTTGGGTAACCTTGTTGTGGAGGGTAACCTAATTGCGCAGAGTATTCTGCATTTCTATCATCATATTGTTTACCGATATAACCTAAACCAAGACCGATACCGATTGTTCCTAAGATAGAAACCCAGTCACGTTTTGGTTTTTGGTATTCACCGTCACGGTCGCCGCTACCACACTCTGGGCAATCGCCTTCAAGTTGTGTTTTAGCACGGTATTCACGCTCAATCGCTGCACGCTCTTTTGCATCAGAGATGGCGTATTGGCGGTCACGAATTTCATCTTCGATTCTTTCAATACGAGCTTGCGCTTCGTCACGCTTAATACGGAATTTACGGTAGTCATTTAATTGCTTACCACACTCAGTTGTTGTGTACGCTGAAGATTTGCGATCTTCAGGTTGTAAAGTTCTATCAGCGCAAATTGAAGAATTGATTTTACCGCCATCAGATTTTGTTTTAGCGGCACAGTATTTACCATTCCAGTTAGTTCTTAATTTATCAGGAACTGTATCTTTAGAACCGCAATCAGCTGAAGCTGTCACAGTTACAGAACCTTCAACTACAGTTTGTTGACCTGTCGCAGGATCAATCTTTGTTGTCGCTGTACCTACTGCTGTTGCACCGGCTTGTGCGGATGCAGAACAGTTTAAGCCTGGAGCTGTATCGTAATCGTTACAAGTATTACCTTTTTCGATATGTGTTTCTAATAAGAAATCTAAAATTTCGCCGTCGAATTGTCTTTCAAGTTTGCGTGCTGCAAATTGCATTTCAGTTTCAGCGCGTTTTTTTTCTAGCTGACGAGCTTTTAAATCTTTTTGTAATTCAGAGATTCTGTCGCGTTCAGCTTTTTCTTCATCAGACATGCTTGTTGCATTCTTTCCTTGCTTCCAAGGATATCCGCAGCCCTGTTGTCCTCCCCAGTAGCCTGAACCCCAAAGACCGCCACCGCCACCACCGCCGTAACCAGCATTGATACCGGCATTGGCGTAAGCATTAAACTGAGCTTCAGCCTTTTCACTTACAAAGCTAAGCGAGAATACAAATGCAAACACGCTTGTAAGAAGAAAATTAATTATGTTTTTCAACGACATAGAGTCTCCTAAAAAAATCATATCAAAAATAGATACACGTATACCTAGATCATCGTATCACTTTTCGACAGGTCTATGCGATAGTTACAGGGTCCAGTAAATAAAAATAGTCCAAGGTCAGTAGCCCAAAGGACAGCTCGCAAATTCGCAGCTGACCGATTTTTTTTCATTCGATAGCATGTTTTAGATGGATAAACCAAAGCTGCTGTTTCTTGATGATGAAGTTGATAATCTAGATGCCATGGAACGCCTGCTTAGAAAGCGTTTTACGGTATTTAAAGCTTCTACGCCGCAGGACGCCTTTGCCCATCTCGACCAAAATCCAGATATTTCGATCATCATTTCTGACCAACGCATGCCGCTGATTACGGGAACTGAATTTTTAGAAAAATCAATTGTGACTCATCCCGATTCAATCAGGATCCTGTTAACAGGCTACACGGATATTGAATCGGTCATTGAAGCGATCAATAAAGGACAGATCTATAAATACATTACAAAGCCTTGGGACCCTGTTGATCTTCAGAAGAATTTAGAAAACGCTTACGAAAAACTTTCGCTGCGTAAAGAGCTGAAAGAAAAAAACCAAGCGTTAGAAGCGGCACTTTTAGAACTGCAATCTTTAGATAAGACAAAATCGCAGTTTATGATTTTAATTAATCACGAATTAAAAACACCGTTAACTTCGATTTTAAGTTTTACCGGTCTTTTACGTGAATCTTCATTATCTGAAGAACAGGCTTTATTCGTCGATCGTATTAATAAATCAGGTGAAAAGCTTAAAGGCATTATTGAAGACGTATTATTAGTTGTTAAAGGTGAATTAGGACAAATTCCGATTCGCTACGAAACGATTAAATTAAAATCATTCTTTGAACAGCTACCTGAGGATATTTCAAAAATGATGACGACCAAAGGGCAAAAGCTTGATTTTGACTTAGGCGTTGAAACTGTTGAGGCTGATCCACAGCACATGAAAACTCTTGTGACTCGCGCTCTTCACAATGCGACTAAGTTTGGCCAAGCTCAAAGCAGCATTAAGGTCTCTTCGCGTTTAGATAATAAAAATGTGGTGATTGAAATTCAAAATTTAGGTCCTAAGATTTCACAAAATGTTTTAGATAAAATTTTAAGCCCTTTTACCTTAGATGAAAATGTGATGAATCACTCCGTCGGTATGGGTTTAGGCTTAACCATCTGCCAAACTCTTTTAAAAGCGCACCAGGGCCGTCTTGAAATCAGCAATACGGAAGACGGAGTGAGCGTTCGTTTTATCTTTCCGGAAATCCGAAAATAGGATTTTGCTTTAACCATTAGGCTTTAAAACCTCTGGAACAGTTTATG
>JAMPXC010000076.1 GCA_023701385.1 Pseudobdellovibrio sp. | reverse complement strand
CAAGGTTACAAAATCGATCCATTCGGACATGAAAACTTCGAAGCGGTTTCATTAGCAAAGTAATTTGTTGTAATGTTTATCGTTAAAGGTCTTTTAAAAGTTATTGGTTATTTTCTTTTTATCAGCTTGATGAGCTTTTCAATCATCAGGCTGATTCCCGGAGATCCCGTTCAGCATATTATCGGTGAACGTGGTGCCAGCGAAGAACGTGTCGCGGAAATTAAGAAAAACTTGGGACTGGATCAGCCGGTTCCAGTTCAATTTTTAAAATTTACAGCGAACGCTGCCGTTGGTGATTTCGGTGAATCGACAGTTTCTAAACAATCAGTCTTAAGTGAATTTAAAGTCTTATGGCCGGCGACAGTTGAACTAGCGCTAGTGGCGTTACTTTGGTCTTCGCTTGTCGGTTTAGCTTTAGGAATGTTAGCCGCAGTAAAAAGAAACTCTTTCTGGGATTACGGTGCCGTCAGCTTATCGACTTTAGGTTTTGCCATGCCGATTTTCTGGTGGGGATTAATTGTTATTTTCTTTTTCTCGGTTAAACTTGGAATTTTTCCGGTTTCTGGCCGTATTGATGTGATGTTCGATGTGCCTTTTAAGACAGGCTTTTACTTCATCGATACATTATGGTCTGGCCAATGGGATGCTTTTGCATCGGCTGCGAAATACATCGTGCTTCCGGCATTTGTTTTAGGAACTGTGCCGTTAGCGTTAATCGTACGTGTCAGCCGCGCAGCGATTATCGATGTGGCTGAAGAGGATTACGTTCGCACAGCGCGTGCGAAAGGTCTTCCGTACAAAGCTATTCTTTTTAAACATATTTTTAAAAATGCACTTCCACAGATTTTAACTTCATTAGGGTTAGCTTTAGGTCAGTTATTAACTGGAGCGATCTTAACTGAGACGTTATTTTCGTGGCCGGGTATGGGTCGTTGGATTATTAAATCTATCGAGGCCCGTGACTACCCAGTGGTTCAAGCCGGTGTGTTTTATTCAATGTTGATTATTATTATCGTGAACTGGATTACCGATGAATCGGTGAAAATCGTTTCTCCTAAACTTCGCGATCAACAAAGGGGTGGCTAATGGCAGTCACTGCTACGCAAAAATTATTCAGAAATAAAAACGTTCTTTACGGAACTCTGCTTTTTGCATTTTTCGTCGTGGCGTTTATCGTCTCTTTCTTTTGGACTCCGTTTGCGTATAACGAAGTTTTCGACGGCATGTCTTTACAGCCTATGGGCGGAAAATTCTTATTAGGAACAGATGATCTAGGACGTGACTTATTATCGCGCTTGATGGTCGGTGCTCAGTTTTCATTGGGTATCGGTCTTGTGGTGGGTGGTATCGCGGTTGTGATCGGTGCAGGGCTTGGCTTAATTGCGGCCTTCTACGGAAAGCGCGTCGACCAAACATTAACGCAAGTGATGAATGCGCTTCAAGCGATGCCAAGCTTACTATTAGCTTTATTCGTAGTTGCGATTTTAGGTCCAAGTGTAACGAATACGATTATTTCTGTAACGCTAGTTTCAATTCCGACGATGTACCGCTTAGTGCGTTCACAAGCTCAGGTTGAAATGGCGAAAGAATATATCCAATCAGCAAAAGCTTTAGGGGCTGGTAATTTACGTATTATCGTACGCCACTTACTTCCGAACTGTGTAACACCGATCTTGGTGCAATCAGCAGTTTGTTGCTCAGAGGCGATTTTAAATACGGCGGCCTTAGGGTTTTTAGGTTTAGGTATTCCAGCTCCGTACCCTGAATGGGGAACAATGCTGGCTGATTCTAAAAACTTGATGGAAACAGCGCCGCACTTAATGTGGATTCCAGGACTTTGTTTATTGTTATTAATTCTATCTACGCAGTTAATTAGCGATGGTTTAAGAGATCATTTAAGCTAATGACATTGCCTTCAATCTTTTTTGATCATAAAAAAAGAAATTTGATTCTATGGCTTACGGATATGACCGTGGCCATAGCGTCTTATTTTTATATGACTAATCCATTCTATGTTTCGCAGGTGCTTGAACGAATGGACTTCGCAGCGATTCGTCCGGATATTGACCCTGAAGTTTTTCAATCACCTTTTTTTCAGGAATTCATGCTGCAAACGATTTCTATCGTGGCGATTGTAACGATCGCACTTATTGCCTTATTACATACCTTGGCTTTTTATAAATGTTATCAACGTAAAACCGCAGCGATTGCCTACGTAAAGGTTTATTCTTGTTTGGCCGCAGTCTCATTAGTGATGTGGTTTTTATATAATATCAGTCTGTTGAATATGTTAATTTTAATTCCGGCAGCGGTTTATACGTGTGTCTTCTTGGTCGAGCGACAGCCACGTTCGCCACAGCCTGTTGTTGATAATATTTTAAAATCTTAGCGCGAAATCAGCGCGATAAATTGTACGCCCAAATAAAATAAACCATTCTTTTCAAACGAATGCACAGAGTACCCCGCCATTTTCACAAAATCAGATTTTTCATTGGGATAAATCAAAGCCAGATGCTTTTGCAGGGCCACGCCTTTTTCTATACGCAGTAGGGCGCCCATTTGTGAATAATCGACAAACAGGGCTTTCACTAGGCGTGAATCAGTTTCAATGAGGCAGAATGAATTTGAAGGAAACCTGGAAAACTTGCGTAAGTTAATTGGCATAGGCTTTAACAAAGCAAAGCCTATGCTTGATATATATCACCGTGGTGGACCTGGGATTTTAAACTAGCTACAAGTTCGACAGAGTAATGTTAGGATAGACAGGTTTATCTATCCATTTTTAGTTTCTACTTTTAACATTTTGATGGTCCAGAGAACGAGGGCGGCCACAAAAAATAAAAATGAAAACAGCACGAGATTTGATGTTGAGTGAGTATTCGCAAGTAAGCGCAATAAGCTTGCCATAATAAGGCAGGCTATAAAAGCCGTAACTTTTTTAGAAGAAATTTCGTAATCAAGCGATTCACCACCGTGAGCAAGAACAACACGTGTAGAAATAAGTAAGGTGATAAGAACAAAGCCGCCAATGTAAAGAACATGCAGGCCCGCTAAAGAATAACCGAAATAAGGAATTGATAACAAAGTTCCTAAGGCTAAAAAAGTTGATGTGATTTTTAAACCGACACCGACAACAGTCCACTTAACAGGTTTTTTTAAAAGGCCAAAATATTTAATAAGAGCATATGCAATAATGAGCGTGCGGGCGATGAGCGCTAAATTAATTAGGTCAAGTGCTTGCATAAAATAGGTCGCATTAAACAAAATAGCAAAGATAATGGAACTCATAAAGCTTTCTTTGGTATTTGAATTTTGATGCGGTAGAAGGGCATTTGGCAGACGAGAAATGACCGGAACGAGGCGGCTTCCAAGCCCGAGAATTAGATTAAGCACAAAGGCTTCGCCACTGAGCAAAAGAAACAGAGAACGGTTACCGGTTGTGATAAAAATAATGGCTCCGCTCAGCGCAAGTAAGAGAGCCGTCGGAATAAAAATAAATCCCGCAAAAGGAAATTTTCTTGAAATAATAAATCGTCTTATTAAAAAGAATAAAAGAAAAAGCAGCTGGAAAAGAACAAGATATGATGACAGGCGGGTTTCGTTACGAATAGTTAAAATAATTTGTAAAAAACTAAAAGACACAGCCACAGATATTTCTGCAAGTGTCACAGCCATGCTCGACATCATTTTAGGCACGGCTGTCATTAAAAAACCGGCGATAAAGGTCCATAAAAATCCGAAGTACATGAGGTTGCCGTGGGATTCTTTGGGGTAAAAATTAATCATGCGAGATTGAAATAAAATCCAAAAACTAAGACCGATTACCGAGCACAAGATGCCGATCGGAAAAAGGATTTTGTAAGGCTCAATATCGTGATTCTTTGGCTCCATATTATTGGACTTTCGCTTTTGCAGTGTGAGCTTTTAAAGCTTCAATAAGTTTGTCTGAACTGGCATTTAAGTTGTCGATTGATGCAAGAATTTCGGCTCTGGGCCCTAACAATGTAATAGCGTTACTATGTGAAAAATCACCGTCGCCTAGGTCTTTGTAGCTAATACCAAGAGCTACCGATAACTCACGGGCATCATCGTCACTGGCTGCGGATAAAAAATTCCATTTGTTAACATCAAGTTTTCTCTCGAGCTGATATTTTTTTAATTTGGCCGGTCTGTCATTTTTAACATCGAAAGAGGCTAAAATAACATTAACATTTTTAAATCCCTGCGCTTCGAAATCTTTTAAGATTCTTTGAATCTTCGAAATCGTCATTGGACAAGCATGAGCACAGCCGGTGTAGACCATGGCAATCAATGTGTAAGATTGGCCTACAGTAGAAGAAACCGATTGTTCTTTATTATCGACAGTCAGCCATTTTGACTTAATATCGGTCAAAGAAGCTGCCTGAGAAAGTTGAGTTAAAATAATAATTAATAATGCGAGATAAATATTTTTTTTCATAGATTATTCCTTTATCTGTCTTCGACAGAATCTCCTATTGGGCACAACGGAACCCTAAATTCCAAATTGAACTTTTTCCTTTTAAACTTGATCTGAAAGCAAAACGCATAAATGCAGCGTAATTTTCTTTGTCATTCGATGCTAAAGAGCCGGCTCCGCAAAACATGTCTTTATTAAACGAACTGTCTTCGCGACTTTCGCCGGTCACAAATGTTGTGTTGAAATCTTCAACCCATTCCCAAATAAGACCGTGCATATCATAGGCTCCATAAAGATTTTTATAGATTGAACCAACTTCTTTAATTTGCTCTGTTTGCGGTTCTCCGTACCATTCTAGAATACGTTTTAAGAAGAGCTCATTTTTGTTCGCATCACGCAGAGTTTCTGAAGCGGCTGCGGCATATTCCCATTCATTCAGCGTCGGTAAGCGCAATCCCTGCGATTTACAGTAGGCCCGGGCTGCAAACCAACTGACGTTGGTGACAGGCGAGTTATCACGGGCATTTTCAAAGCCATGTAAATAGTTTGCGTCGGTAAAAAGACCGCTCACTTTATCTTTTCGCCAGTCTGAGTTTTTTTCTAAAAATTCTTTGAATTGTTTTACAGTAACAGCTTTAGCCATTAGCTTGAAGTCTTTCACCTGAATAAAGCTGCGTGTAGTTTTGGTTTGATTTTTAATCTTGACTGACATTGGTGATAACCAAATAGCTTCAAGACGTCCTTTTGAGACTGAGACTAAACCGGAAGCGCCCGCACTTAGTGTGGAAAGCAACACAATACAAAGTACTAAGCGCTCCAGTTTTTTCATAATTAGTGTTCTCCGCCAGAGTTTTCTTTTGCTACTGGAACTGCAGAAACTTCAGTTTTTGTAAATGTGCGTTTTTTGTTTCCCCAGTTGTTAGATACGTATGTTAAAACGTTGGCGATATCTTCATCTGATAAACCTAATGCCGGCATTACCCCATTGTAAGGAGCACCATTAACTGTGATTTTACCGGATTTTCCGTTTTTAACGATATCGATCGCACGTTTTGCATCAGCATTGAAATAATCGGCATTCGCTAAAGGAGGAAACGCGCCAGCAATACCTTTACCATCAGGTTGGTGACAAGCGGCACAGCTGTTTGTAAATACGGTTTTACCCAATTTGAGCTGGTCTTCTACCGAAGCGGCTGTAGTGATTTTTTCTTTGTCATTTACTTTTTGGATCGCTCCACCTTCAGGTAAATAAATGTTATCAGCTGTTTTTCCAGTAAAGATTTCTTTATTTTCAGGGCCTTCAACTTTCATGATCCCAAGAGACCCTTTGTTGAAAGTTCTGAAAATAGAGTGGTCAACGAGAACTAAATTACTAGGCACTTCAACTTTGTATTCTACAATCGCAGAACCACCGGCCGGAATCAGAGTAGTTTGGATATTAGTATTATATTCCATAGCACCTTCACGGTAAACTTTGTCAAAAATTTCGCCGATCACGTGAAATGAAGAAACTAAGTTTGGCCCGCCGTTACCGACAAACAAACGCACTGTTTCGCCAACTTTGGCTTTAATTGCATTATCGCCTGTTAAAGAATTTGTCGATCCGTTGAAAACGACATAAGTTGGTTTTTCGTCGATCGCTTTTGACATATCAAACGGTTGGTAGCCTTGAACACCAAATTTACCTTTTGTATAAAAATCGCCTTGCATGACATAGTATTCACGGTCAACTTTTGAAAGGCCTTTTTTTGGTTCTACTAAAATTAAACCGTACATTCCGTTAGCGATATGCATACCGACCGGAGCAGTCGCGCAGTGATACACGTATAAGCCCGGATTGATCGCTTTAAATGAAAAAACACTTTCGTGACCCGGAGATGTAAATGAAGCTGCAGCTCCGCCACCTTGGCCAGTTACGGCATGTAAGTCGATGTTGTGAGGCATTTTTGAACTTGGATGATTTTTCAAATGGAATTCGACATCATCGCCTTCGCGGATACGAATGAAGCTGCCAGGAACGGTGCCTCCGAAAGTCCAAAAAGTGTAGTCGACACCATCTGAAATTTTCATTTTCTTTTCGATGACCTCTAAGTTAACAATTAATTTAACTGATTTACTGCGGGTAATTGGCGGTGGCACATGAGGTGGCGCAGTAAGAACTGCAACCTCACTAGATTGGTCAGCCATGGCCAGAGTACTCCACAATGAAAGCATCAAAAGTACGTTGGTTTTTCTTCTAAACATAAAAAATCTCCTTCTGGGAATTGATTACAGCCTATCCTCAAAACGAGCGCAAACCACATGATCCAGGTCATATGTTAAGTAATTTTCACAACTTTATTGAATTTGTTAAGAAATGTCCCACATGAAAACAAAAGTCATGCGGATCACGTATAGTCACGGAATTGTGTAAAATTTTGGCCAGCGAATGGGGAGCTAAATCTGTAACCCCCACCAAAAGAGGCGATATCCCTAAGTTAAGGGCCTCTTGTAGAGATTTCTTAACATCTTCTTGGCCATACCTGCCTTCATATGGATCTAAGTCGGTAGGCTTGCCGTCGGTCACCACTATTAAGATCGGCTTTTTTGACTGCATTGAATTGAGAATACGGGTGGCGTGCCGTATAGGGGGACCTAGACGAGTGTACTGGCGGGGTTTGAATTCGTGAAGTTTAGAATAAACCTGATTCCAATCGCTTTCAAATTCAAGCAACGGCAAATAAGAGATGTTGCTACGGGTTTCGCTATAAGAAAGCCCGATAGATAAATTAGGAATTATTGATTTTATCGATTCACCAAATACAATGAGTGAATTTTTAATGATATCAATAATTTTTTGTTCGTTAAGCCAAGTGTCTGTTGAATACGATATGTCGATCACGATTGAAAGATGAACTTCGAGTTGCAGGCTTTCTTTTTTTTGATAGATCGGTGGACTTCCAGAAATCGTTTTTAAATGAGGAGCAAGCCGAACCAAATTATCTAAATCGAGTTCGTTACCGTCTATGCGGCGATTTTGCCAGAGGGGCCTATTCCAGATGGCTGCATAATATTGGCTCCAGTGGGAAATTTCATTTTTGTACTGCGTAAGAATCTCATTGCGCCATTTTGAATTATCTTGGGGAGTGGGTTTTACTTCATACAGGTGACAAAAATTTTTAATGTAAGACTTCTTTGCGTGGTTCCATTCGGAGTAGTAATAAGCCGATAGATCCTCGGTCACCGTAACGGCTGAGGCTTCACTTTGTTTGATAATTTGCATGTCTTGTCTGAAGATTCCGCTGGCTTTACCTTGGTTTGTAAACTGATTAACTTCGATTTCATCAAGTGCGTCACTGTGTTCATCAAGATCATTGTCACCGGAGCTAATTCTGTTTCCGCCCGAATAGTCATCCAGGGTTTCCATTTTTTCAAAACTGTGAGTAATAGGATTTGCCGGCTGTTTTTTGTTAGTGTCCGCATCGATAATATATTCTTTGCGGTCACGGTTTTTAGGTTTTTGCGGCGAAGTATTTAAATGAGTCGTTTGTTCAGCAGACCGGTTACTGACGAGGTTTCGACGGTAAGGAAGTGGAATGCTGGCCAATAGATACTCAAGAGGTTCGTCATTAGCTTTTTCTTTAAATTGAACCGTTTGTGAATTCAGAGTACGGCTAGCAATTTGTTTTTGCCAGTAATCATAAGGCAGATTTGATTTTGAATATTTAGAGACAAGCGTCTGTTGGTACCGTTGATACACACTATCTTCAAGGTCTTTAAATTGCGAAAACCGGGAATCTATCCACTGATTAATGGCCGGCATATGGCTTAACATACAAAGGCGCGGATAGTTTCGGGATTGGTTATTAAAAGAAAAACTGATTTCAAGTTCTTTGATGGCAATTGATTTAATAATTAATATTTTAAGTAAATCTAAATTAAGCTGGCTGTTGTCGGTCCAGCGGCACTGCAGTGGTAAAAGAAGTTCGTTGTCTATAAAGCCACAGCCCCATAAACTTGCGCCGACATCAATTTCTGCATCTGATTCAGAAACTAAGTTAGCGAAAGCTTTTAATTCAGGCAAGGCTTCTGATAAATCAACAAAACCCTTTTTTTGAGCTTCACGTTGAAGTTTGTTTTTATAAAAGTAGGAAAAAAGCTTTTCCATAATTAGATATAGAGGTTGATGTAATCTTTAAGAGCGTTCACGATTTCGCGGTCGTCAGATAAAACTTCGGCGATAGCCAGGTGGCACGCTTGTCTGGTGCTTAAATTATTTTTAATCAACGAAGCTGCATT
>JAMPXC010000028.1 GCA_023701385.1 Pseudobdellovibrio sp. | reverse complement strand
TCAACCATTGTACCGATAACGTCAGTTGTTGAAGTTAAACGATTTTGTAAAGCACCTAAGTTAGCGCGTGAACCGTTGACTTGTAACTGAGCTGTATCTAAAGCCGATAAACCGTCACGAGCACCTTGTTTATTTGTAAAGTCTAAAGAGGCGATACCTAATGCATCCGTCGTTACATTTGTTTGGCCTGCATCATAACCGATCCAGTCAGTTGAAGGATTTGCAGAAGTACCGACATGGATATCGTAAACGCCACCAGTTCCGTCTAATAATTTACGAGAACCGAAAGATGTAGATTCAGCCACACGTTGAACCTCAGCTTTAAGAGCATCAACCTCAGATTGAATGAAACCGCGCTCAGCATCACCGATTGTATCAGAAGAAGCTTGAACACCTAACTCACGCACGCGAGTTAAGATATTTGATACTTCACCCATCGCTTGCTCAGCTGTTTGAATCATCGAGATACCGTCATTAGCATTACGTGATGCTTGACCGTATGAACGAATTGTTGATTTTAAATTTTCAGAGATCGCTAAACCGGCAGCGTCATCACCTGATTTAGTGATACGAGAACCTGTTGATAATTGCGCCATTGATTTCTGCATTTCACGAGTGTTACCACCCATTACTCTTTGTGCATTAATCGAAGCTACGTTTGTTGAAATCCTTAAACCCATGATAACCCTTTTTTCTGAACTACTCTGTAGTTCTTGTACGTGTTGGTGACCCTGCACTTACTTCAGCTGGCTCATCATCAAATACCTAGGGACAGTCACTTCACCAAGGATTCTCCGAACAACAACTTTCATAAGTCTCGCGTCGTTTGCTTGGTTATCCTTTCGGCTAGTCTAGGAATCACTTTAGTCTGGTCGAGTAAAACTAGACCATCGTCTATAACAAACTAGACCTTTGTATTGAAATTAGGACCTTAAACCTGCATTTTTCAATACAAAGGTCGAGGTCCATTAAACTGTTTTGGATATTAACTACTTAAGATTTTGGCCCCATTGAGCCATCGTTGGAATAATCCAACTTTCAAGATAATGATGCACCACGATTGATTTTGAATGGCGTGCGCAAAGATCAGTTGAAGTATCAAATTCATTACCATTAAAAACTTCTGAATTTACAGAGACAACAACAAGTTCACCGTTATCATCCATTAAACCTGCACCACCGGAATCACCATTGCATAGACCAGTTCCTGATTGTTGATCAATGAATAAAGCTTTGCTGTTAAACATGATATTAGGTTCATTATTCGCATCAGTACGTTTAATCACAGTTTTTCTAAGTAACATCGGATCTTTTTCAAAAGTTCCTGTAACACCGTAACCGTATAACAATAAATCTGAATTTAATTGCTCTGGATTCGTTGAAATTTTAAAAATCGGAAAGCGCTCTGGAGCTTTACGGGCTAAATGCACTAAAGCCAGATCAATATTTTCATCAAAAACACTTAGTTTTGAAATATCAGTTTGGTATTCAGGGTGATGAAGCATTTTATCAACAGCAACCGCATGTTGGCTGCGGGTGTAACCGCTCTCACAAGTCACATCCGTGTAAAACACCGCCTGCATTTTTACGGCTTCATTCACACAATGGGCTGCTGTTAATAATGTTTGATCGGCAATTAAAGTTGATGAGCAAAGATGTTGTCCACCTTTAGCGTCTTCCCAGATTAATAACACTGAACGATTAGAGTCAGCCTCGTAAGCTTTAACCGCTTTACCGCCAACAATACCGCTTCTGTGTCCTGGATTACATTCTTGAGAAAAATAATCGAAATCCGACTCAGTAGCATGCGCTGGTTTCTTTTTTTCAGCGCATGCACTGATCATGACCACCATAATAAGCAAACTTAAAGTTCCCCAACCCTTTTGCTTAATAGATGTTTTCATAACAAGTCCCCTTGGTAGTGCACTGGTTTCTTTCAACCAGCCCCCATGACAGTCTTAACCGTCTTTTAATAACTAATGTGGAACTACTTTTAGCGACAATTCCGGTCACTTTCCATAGGAAAATGATCAAGATGAATAATCAACAAGACTGTCAATTCTGTTGACGTTTTTAAGAGCCATGTAAAGGCGTTCAACGCCTAAAGCAATACCTGCGCTCGGAGGCATTCCGTACTCTAACGACCGGAAAAATTCTTCATCCAGAGTGACAGAATTTTTCCCTAAAAGTTTCTTTTTTTCTAAGTCTTCAAGCGCGCGCTCTCTTTGCACAGTAGGATTATTAAGTTCATGAAACGCATTCGCAAGTTCTAACCCTTTCCAGTACGCTTCAAAACGCTCTGCCCAGCCATCTTTATCTATACGAGCTAAAGCGGCTTGGTAAGGAGGGTATTTTTCGACAAAAACTAAACGGTCTTGCGGCCATTTGTTTTCGATCTTTTCCATAAAGATTAAATAGAAATAATCATCAATCGTTGTGGCACTTTGCACGTCGACATTAAGAGTATGCGCTAAGGCTTTTAATTCTTCGGCGGTCGTTGTGGGGTTAAAATCAAAGTTACAGTAAGTTTTAAACAGATCCGGAATTGAATAAGTTAAAACTTCTTTCGGACGTTCAACACGCAGCTTATCCGCTAAGTATTCAACAAGCTCGATCATGTCATGCTTGATATTGGCTAAGTATGACATTGAACGATACCACTCAAGCATTAAAAACTCATGATTATGGCGTTCCGTTTTTTCATTGTTACGAAACACCGGGGCAATTTCAAAAATACGCTCAGCCCCCATGCTTAATAATTTTTTAAGATGCAGTTCTGGTGATGTCGGTAAAAAATATTTTTTAGTTTTTGAACCTAAAACAAATTCTGTTTCAAAAACATCTAAACTGGGTTCTGTTCCCGGGCATTCAACCAGAGTGGGCGTTTTAACTTCTAAAAAGCGTTTTTCTTTAAAAAAATCGCGGATAAAGTTTTGATATTCGAAAAAGTTTTTCTTACGTAACCAAGGATCATCTTCAGCTTTATAAAACCCAGGGCGGTTTGTATAATTGGGCGCCAAAAGTACAAACTGAGCCGATGGCATAAGAGCAATTAAATCCCCGTCAGCTAAAACATCTGCTCCGGTAAACTGAGGTGCATCTTTAGCTTTGTAAGTAGTAACGTTGTTTACTCCCACGCGCAGCTGATGCACTCGGCCATACTGAAGAAACCCCCGTGGACAATCTGGGTATGCCGTCCAGTGTTTCAGAAGATATTCATCTCTTGTTTTGCTCATTGATAAAAGATGACTTATAAAGTGAGTCTATGCAAACACTATCTCTATCACAAGAATTACCAAAACGTTTTGGATCCTTATTCGAACAACAGTTTAACCATTACAAAAACAAAGCTGACTTTGTCGCTTTTAAAATGATTTCTGAAACAACACGCGACTTTACTGTTCGTAACGGTAAACCAGACATGATGCACACATTCCACGATATCGGCGTGTTAATTGAAATCATGAAAGATGGCCATATCGGTTACGGTGCTACTTGTGAATTAACTCCAGATGGAATTGCAAAAGCTTTCGCTGCGGCTGAAAAAATGACGGGTGTAAGTTCTAAATACCCAGTGGCGAAGTTTGATATGTCAGTTCGCCCTAAATCCATTGGCCAATTTAAATCACAACGCCAAACAGGTCTTGATCAATTATCTGCCGCACAGATTTATGATTTCTTAAAAAAGACATCGTTAAAATTAAAAGTAAATGACAAAATCATCACAGCTTCTGCTGAAGCGATGGTGATTGAGTGCCGTCAAAAGTATATGTCTTCTCAAGGTGCTAACTTTGAACAGGATTTTAATATTATCGTCAGCGCTTTCTCGGCCACAGCTCAAGATGGCGCTGAAACACAAACACGTTCGTTACACGGTGGCCGTGGTATCTGTTTACAAATCGGTTCTGAGTTTTTTGATATAGATAGAACATTAGCAGAATGCGAACAAACTTCAGCTGAAGCTTTAGAACTATTAACAGCGCCTAACTGCCCGACTGAAACCTGTGATGTGATTTTAGCTCCGGATCAAATGTTATTACAGATCCACGAATCAATCGGTCACCCGCTTGAATTAGACCGCATCTTAGGTGATGAAAGAAATTTCGCTGGTTGGAGTTTTGTTCAACCGCAGGATTTCGGATCATTAGAGTACGGAAGCAAAATCATGAATGTGGTATTTGATCCAACAGCTTCAAATGAAATGGCCAGCTACGCATTTGATGAAGTGGGAAATCCGGCTGAGAGAAAATATTTAATCAAAGATGGTATCTTACAAGCAGGTTTAGGTAGCTTAGAGAGCCAGTACAGAAGCCAAATCTCAGGTGTTGCCAATTCTCGTTCAAGCTCATGGAATCGTGCCCCGATTGATCGTATGGCCAACATCAATCTTGAAGGCGGATCTCATTCACTCGAACAAATGATTTCAGAAGTTGAAAACGGCGTGATTATGTACGCCAACCGCTCTTGGTCAATTGATGATTACCGCCGTAAATTCCAGTTCGGTTGTGAGATCGCAAAACAAGTTAAAAACGGCAAAGTTGTCGGAACATTAAAAAATCCTAACTACCGTGGTATCACTGTTCCTTTCTGGAAAAGTTTAAAAGCACTCACCGCAAACAACACGGTAGAAACTTACGGATCACCTTACTGCGGTAAAGGCGAACCAAGCCAAGTTATCCGCGTAGGCCATTCATCGCCTTACGCTTTATTTAACAACATTGAAATCTTTGGTGGTTAATTTATGAAGACTTATATCAAAAAATTCTCTGAAGAATTATTTTCAGGCTTAAAATCCGGTGAACAGTTAGGTTTATTCTTACATTCTGAAGATTCAACGTTCTTACGCTTTTCACAAAGTAAAGTTCGCCAGAACACATCGGTACACCAGCACGAAGTGACTTTGCAATTTAACAAAGAACAACGTTCGTTAAAAATGCGCTTTAACTTAACGATGCATCTTGAACACGATCTGCAAAGTGCCAAACACTTACTTGATGATGCGCGTGTGCAGCTTATGCAAATGGACCCGCACCCGCAATTTATCGCGTTAAAAAACAATGGGACATCTGAAACTTTCAAAAAAGTAGACCGCCCGGCTGATTCTGAAGTTCCAGGTTTAATCTATGAAACTTACAAAGACACTGACCTTGCTGGTTTCTGGTGCTCTGGCCCGTTAAGACAAGCTTCGATTAACTCTGAAGGACAATTTCATTTCTTTGAAACAGATTATTTCTTCTTAGATTATTCGTTATACAACGGGCCAAAAGCAGCTAAAGGTTATTATTCCGCTGAAAAATTCTCACTCCCTGAATTTCAAGCGCAAGCCCAAGCCACAAAAAACAAACTAAATCTTTTAAACCGCCCGATGCAAACGATCCCCCGTGGTAAACACGATGTGTATCTAGAACCAATGGCTATGGCCGAAATCTTAGGAACAATGAGCTACGGTTCATTAAGCCAAGGTAATTTCAATAAAGGTTATGCCCCGTTAAAAAAATTAAAAGATAAAGAATTAAAATTATCTCCGAAGTTTTCAATGACTGAAAATTTTGATTTAGGTTTATCACCGCTTTTTAATTCAGTGGGCGAATTAAGCCCGAACAAAGTTAACTTAATCGAAAATGGCGAATTAAAATCGTTATTAACAAGTACGGCGACAGCCAAAGAGTACAATATTGAAACAAACTTTGCTGACGTTTCAGAAGCTCCGCGTAGTCTAGATGTTAGAGCCGGCACTCTAGCTGAGAAGGACGCATTGTCAAAGTTAGGTCAAGGACTCTACTTATCTAACCTTCACTACATCAACTACTCAGACGTGCAGACAGCGCGTATGACAGGGATGACTCGCTTTGCTTGTTTTTACGTAGAGAATGGCGAAATCGTCGGTCCTATTCAAGACTTACGCTTTGACGAGTCGATTTATAATATCTTTGGCGACAACTTGGTTGAACTGACAAAAGAGTCTTCAGTTTTCGTAAGTACGATGACTTACTTAAAACGCGAACTTGGCGCTTTCAAGACACCGGGTGCCTTGATTAAGAATTTTAATTTTACTCTGTAAATGCTTTTGTATTTAAGTTAGAATAGGTTTATATACGATATACAAATTAGGAGAAAGATTATGGCTCTTACTAATATTCAAAAGATCGTTCAAAAACTTTCTGAACAAAAAAACGTAAAAAAAGTGATCGCTGACGTTCAATCAGTGACTCACGATTTACAAACAAAAATTCAAAAGCTTTCAGCTGACCAAGCGGTTAAGAAATACAAAGACTTAGCTAAAAAAGTTGTGGCTGCAGAAAATGAGTTACAAAAAGAAGTTCATAAAGTTGTAACGCAAGTTAAAAAATCTGCGACTGACGTAGAAAAGAACTTAGCTTCTTACAAAAAGAAAGCCGAAGCTCAACGCGCTAAGATCGAAAAAGCGATCAAAGCTAAAGCGGCTGAATACGGCGTAAAAACAGCTAAAAAAGCTTCTAAAGCAAAAACGAAAGCGAAACCTGCGGTTCGTAAAGCTAGAAAAAAAGCTGTTAGAAAATAATTTTAAAGCCTACGATAACCAAAGCTATCCCTAAAATTCATAGCTTTGGTTAAATGCTGACTTGGTTGCCAGATTTCCCATGCGTGCGAAGGAAAACTTTCGCTGATATAATATAATCCCACATTAATTTGCATATTTATCAAAATTAGTGCTTATTTATGTTGCACTCATGTCCAAGTACAACTGCGCAAAGACCCCGTCATTTTTGCCTTTTCTAGACCTTCGTGCTAGCGTAAGCCCCGAACAATGACATGGGGGCTTTCATGGATTTAAACACGTCACTTTCTTCCCTTAACACGAACTCGGAATTTACAGGCCGTCACATTGGCCCTACTCCTGCCGAACAACAAGAGATGCTTCAGACACTTGGTTTTTCAAACTTTGAAGAACTGATGACTAAAGTTGTTCCGAAAACTATTTTTTCAAACGCCAAATTAAATGTAGGCGATGGAATTTCTGAATTTGAAATTCTAGCTCAACTGAAAAAAACAGTTTCTGAAAATAAAGTTTTCAGAAGTTTAATCGGTATCGGTTTTCACGACACAATCACACCGTCGCCGATTTTACGTAACGTTTTTGAAAACCCAGTATGGTACACAGCTTACACGCCTTACCAACCTGAAATTTCTCAAGGTCGTTTAGAAAGTTTATTAAACTTCCAAACAATGATCACTGATCTTACAGGTATGGAAATTTCAAATGCTTCGTTACTTGATGAAGGTACAGCTGCTGCTGAAGCCTTAGTGATGGCCCATTCATTATGTAAGAAAAAAGACTGCAATACTTTCGTGGTTCACCCACAAGCTCACCCGCATGTGCTTGAAGTTTTAAAAACTCGCTCTGAACCGTTAGGTTTAGAAATGATTATTGCTGATCCTGTAACTTACGATTTCAAAAAAGAAATCTTTGCAGCGATTTTCCAATACCCGACAACTGAAGGTACTGTTGAAGATTACAAAGCGATCACTGCTAAACTTCACGATCATGGCGCTTTAGCTGTGGCTTCGGCTGATTTATTAGCGTTAACATTACTTACTCCTCCAGGTGAATGGGGAGCTGACATCGTTGTAGGTAATTCTCAACGTTTCGGTGTACCATTAGGATTTGGTGGCCCTCACGCTGCTTTCTTAGCTACAAAAGATGCTTATAAACGTTCTTTCCCAGGCCGTTTAGTAGGTGTTTCTGTAGATTCTCATGGGAAGAAAGCTTTACGTTTAACTTTACAAACACGCGAACAACATATTCGCCGTGAAAAAGCGACTTCAAATATTTGTACTGCGCAAGTGTTACTAGCGAACATGGCTGCGATGTACGGTGTTTACCACGGTCCAAACGGTTTAAAGAAAATCGCATTACGTACTCACCGTTTAACTCAATTAGCAGTGGCTGGTTTAGAAAAAATTGGTTTTAAAACAACAACGACACAATTCTTCGACACTGTAAAAATCAAAACTGATAAAACTGCTTCGATTGTTGCAGCTGCAGAAAAATTAGAAATCAACTTACGCGCTTACAACGATGGCGTTGGTTTTTCGATCAACGAAACTTGTAATCACCAGTTAATCGAAGATTTATTAACGGCTTTCAACGGTGGCCAAGCTTTGTCTTTCAAATTAGCTGATCTTGAAGCTGGTTTAAAAAATCAATGGAACAAAGAGTTCGTAAGAACTTCTGATTTCATGACTCACGCCACTTTCAACAAATACCACTCAGAAACAGAGTTAATGAGATACATCTACCAATTACAAAATAAAGATGTGACTTTAACTCACTCAATGATTCCACTTGGATCTTGCACGATGAAGTTAAATGCAGCCACAGAACTTATTCCGGTTTCATGGCCTGAAATTAACAAAATTCATCCGTTTGCTCCAAGCCATCAAACACAAGGTTACCAAAAATTAATTAAAGACTTAGAAGCTAAACTTTGCGCGATCACTGGTTTTGCCGCAGTTTCATTACAGCCAAACTCTGGCGCCCAAGGTGAATACGCAGGTCTTTTAGTTATTCGTGAATACTTTAAAGCTAGAAATGAATCACACAGAAACGTGTGTTTAATTCCTTCTTCGGCGCACGGAACAAATCCAGCGTCAGCAGCTTTAGCTGGCTTTCAAGTTGTGGTAACGGCTTGTGACGAAAACGGTAACGTTGATTTAGCTGACTTAAAAGCTAAAGCAGAACTTCACAAAGACAAATTAGCGGCGATGATGGTTACTTACCCATCAACTCACGGTATCTTTGAAGAAGCGATCACTGAAATTTGTGAAGTGATTCACAAAAACGGCGGCCAAGTTTATATGGATGGCGCAAACTTAAATGCATTAGTAGGCGTTGCTCAACCAGGTAAATTCGGACCAGATGTTTCGCACATGAACTTACATAAAACATTTGCGATTCCTCACGGTGGTGGCGGTCCTGGTGTTGGTCCGATCGGTGTGGGTGCTCACTTAGCTCCGTATCTTCCGAAGCATTCTTTAGTTAAAGAAGCGGGCCCAGCAACTGGCGTAAGCGCTACAACAAGCGCACCATGGGGTTCAGCTTCGATTTTACCAATCAGCTGGAGCTACATCACCATGATGGGTGCCGCAGGTTTAAAACAAGCGACAATGACTTCGATTTTATCCGCGAACTATATCGCAAAAAAATTAGCGCCGCACTACCCGATCGTTTACAAAGGCAAAGAAGGTTTAGTGGCGCACGAATGTATTATCGATATTCGTCCGCTTAAAAAATCGCATGAGATTGATGTAAATGATATCGCTAAACGTTTAATGGATTTTGGCTTTCACGCACCGACAATGTCTTGGCCGGTGATCGGAACATTAATGATCGAACCCACAGAATCAGAATCAAAACGTGAGTTAGACCGTTTCTGTGAAGCGATGATTCAAATCCGCAAAGAAGCAGATGCTTGTCCTGACGTGATCAGAAATGCTCCGCACACGGCTGAAGCGTTACTCGCGACAGAGTGGAATCACAAGTACACACGTGAAGTAGCGGCTTATCCGGCTTCATGGGTTAAAACAAACAAATACTGGCCACCAGTTGGACGCGTAGACAATGCTTACGGTGATAAAAACATCGTGTGCTCTTGCCCTCCGTTAGATTCTTACCAATAAAAGTGCCAGGCCTTTTTTGCTACACTTATATTTGATATGAAAAAGAAAATCGTTCTGATCCGCTTAGATAAAATTGGCGACTTGATCTGTACCTTACCGACAGATCAAGTTTTGGATCAGAGCGCGCATGATGTGACTTGGGTCGTACAAAAGGGCATGGGCAACATCGTAAACTTCGGTGAGAAAAAACGTAAGTTTATCGAATTAGATAAATCCAAACCTGAAGAATCTCGCAAAATCTTCGCAAAACTTCTTGAAGAAAATAATTTTGATTACGCTGTTAGTTTTCAGTGCCCGTGGTGGATTAACTACGAGCTTTTTAAAGCGCGTATTCGCCACCGCATCGGCGTTTTAAGCCAGTGGCACAGCTTTCTGTTTTTAAACGAAGGTGTGCGCCAAAAGCGTTCTCGTGCGATTAAGCACGAATTTGAATACAATCTTGAACTGGTTGAAAAAATCACGGGGCCACTGACACAAAATCCGAAAGAAATTTATTTTAAATTTAAAAAACCACAATCAACAGCGACGTTAGAAAAATTTGGTTTATCACCGAATTACATCGTGGTTCATCCAGGTATGATGGGTTCAGCACTGAACTGGCCCCAACAAAAATACATCGAATATATTGATAAACAAATTAAATTGAATCGTCTCATTGTGATCACCGGAACCGATGCTGACGAACCTTATCTTGATCAAATAAAAAAAGTTTACCTAAACCACAGCCAAGTTAAATGGCTACAAAGTAAATTAAATTTCAGCGAACTTTTAGAAATTTTAAATTATTCTGAAAAAATAATTGCGCCCTCGACTGGGGTCGCGCACATCGCTGCTAGTTTAGATAAAGAAGTGCACGCTATTTTTTCACATATCCGCGTTCATCACCCCATACGTTGGAGTCCGCGCGGAAAAAACATTCATATTTATTTACCAAAAGTTGCGAATCCCGAGACGTGCGATCACTCTGATTGCATGACTAAGATCGAGCTTCCTTAAGCCTAAAGTCCTGTAAAATTCATCGACATTTCAGAGACAATTCAATGTTGTTTCTAACCTATATTTTCTCTTTCTCCGTCTAAATTTTCTACAAATTTAACGCCTCTACAGTTGCGGGAAAACCGCACCGATAGAGCCTTTGCGAAAAAGAGGACTCAACATGAAATTCATTTATAAATCCATTTTACTTTCTTCAATTGTGATTACGACAGGCTGTATGAAAGGCAAGTCGAGTGTGGAAGGGGCAAGCCAAAAGGCCGCTGAAGCCATTGGTTGTGATAGCTTTAAAAGTAAAGTGTACGATTCAATGTACGACTACTTAGATAACGAACAAGATGCTCCGCAGTTATCAGAATTTTCCTCTGCTTTAGCAGAAAAAATCGATGCGATTGCTTTGAACCAAAAAATTGATAATCCGGAAGCGGTTGCAACATTAAAACAAAATATTTCTAACTTATATAAAGTTCTCATCGAAAAAGCGGCTGAATTAAAACAAGCAAAAACAGCCAAAGAACACTTACAAACAATTATCGAAATGGAAATGGAAGACGTTTCTACTCCAGAAAACGTTCAACTTAATCAAGTCAGCGCTAAAGCGTTTGCCCAAGTTGATCAATCAGTTAAAGAGCTAGATGTACAATGTGGTACAAGTTCTCCAACAACTGGTGAAACTGAAGAGCCAGGCGATCCAACAACAGTTGATCCAGGCACCTCAACAGGTTCTACAGGCGGAACAACTGATCCTGGCAATATCTCTGATGCGCCAGCAGCGGTTTCTCAAAAGAATGTTATCGTGGGTTCACATAACGTATTAGCTACGGCTTACCAAAGCTGTGCGGTGTTAGAAATTCCAGAAGTATCTGCTGCAACACCAGACGCACAAGGTATCGAACGTTACGGTACACATGAAGATGGTATTGGCGGAAAACGCCGTGTAGCTAGCTTAAGCTCGGTTCAAAACACACATCCTTATATTAAGGTTGCGGGCGGTGCCCAAGCTGGTTGCTTCAACGTAAGAAGTAATCCGTTAATCTATGATTACGGTGGATCTGCTTCAGTTGCGAATAACATTATCGACTTCTCTAAAAATGCAGGTTCAGGAACTTCAGCTTTAGGTGTTGACTGTTCAGCTTACGTTTCAGCTTCGATTGCAGCCGGTGGTTTACGTTATAAACCAGGTGTAGAAAATAAAGCGGTTTATATTCGTCAGAATTCATCAAAATTTATCAATGCGGCTAGTTCAGGTTTTACATGTTTTAGCAACGCAACAATGACTCCAACAGCGTCTATTAAACCAGGCGACATCGTGGGTGTAAGTGGTCATGTGGTGATCGTTGATAAAGTGGGTGCTGACCCATTCGGATTAAAACGTTTAAAATCAGCTAGCGATTGTAATTCAATGACAACGTCTTACTTTGATTTCTCTGTCAGCCAATCTTCTCCATCTAAAGGTGGTATTGGTTTAAATAAGTATATCGCTAAAGATTACTTACGTGAGTCTTCAAAAATGACGACAGCATTCTTAGGTTTTGCAAAAGCAGCTTGCCAAGCTTACTTTGGCGGCAAAAACGTAGCGACTCCTAGCTCAACATATGGTGTTTTACGTCACAAAGGCACAGCAGAATGTTTATCGCCAAGAATCCAAATGGCATATCAAAGTTGCGTTAGCCAATGTATGCAGTAATATAAAAGAATGTCAGAGTCACATTCTAAAATTTTCGACCTAATTCATCAGCCAGAGTTAAAGACCTTAACTCTGGCTGATTTCATTAAAACGCTGTCTGACTACTTCGTAAATAATCCTGATGATCTTACTCCGTGGGATAAAGAATACTGCCAAAAGGCGTATCGTTATTACTACTTACCATTAAATTATATTCGTAACGAAAACGTCGTTAAACGTGGCTTACAAGTTGAGTTTTTCACTGGTGTTGAATCTACAGTAGACTGGGGCACAGGCCCAGGCACGGCGAGCTTAGCGTTATCTCAAACGCTGCCACAAAATTTAAAGAAACAAATTTTAATCGATCAATCCCCTGTCGCTTTAAAAAACTTTACCGATTTAAAACAGTATTTAAAAAATCCTGAATATTCGAATGAGCTAAAATTAAAAGGCTTAGATGTTAATTACAAAACATCGTTATTAGTTTTTTCCTACAGCTTAACTGAGATGAAAAAGCTTCCAGATGGTTTTTTTGATTTTGATTCAATTATGATTTTAGAACCTTCAACGCAAGATGATGGCCGCAAGCTTTCAGAACTTCGCCAGCAGTTGATTGATAAAGGTTATTACATCTGGGCGCCCTGCACACATCAGCAAGCGTGTCCGTTATTAACGCAGTCTAAAACCGATTGGTGCCATGATCGTTTTCATGTGACAGCCCCAAAATGGTTTTGGGATACAGAACAGCATTTGCCTTTCAAAAACAGAACCATCACGACAAGTTATATCTTAGCGAAGAAAACTCCACCGCCTGTTTTTATCAAAGATAAAGCGCGCACCGTGGGTGATTCGTTAGAAGAAAAAGGCAAAACTCGTCAGCTGGTTTGTAGATCCTCTGAACGCGAATTCCTTGCGTGGATGCATAAAGAAAAAAACCAACAAACTATTCCACGCGGAGAATTAATCACCCTTCCTGCTGATGCTGAGAAAAAATCGAACGAGCTTAGGATTAAAGCTAAAATCGAAGGCTACGACTAAGAAGCTTTTTTAATAAAAACTTCGTACTTCAGATTAGCCGCACGCAACTGATCATCTAAAGCTACTTTAACATAGTACAACTCGGAATCTTTTAAAATTTTAGCAAACTTAGCAGCTCGTTCAATGCTCACCAATTTGCGACCTTTTTCAATATCACATAAGTTGGCTTTGGAAATTTTTAGTTTTTTTGCAAAATCAACCTGTGAGATTTCTTCACGCGTGCGAAAAGAACGCAACAACATAGCCATTGTAAATGGGCCGATTTTTTTTTCTAGATCTTCAATTCCATACCATTTTTTAGTAGTCATGTTTATTCACCTCAATGACTTGAATAACTTTAAATTTACCATTTGCGGATTCTATATAAATAACTCGATATGCTTTATTGAGCCTCACCGATCTCTGTCCCTGTCTAATTCCTGCAAGAGGTTCGTCATGAAGCCCAGGGCGCTTTCTCGCTTCAGTTATACCCATTAAGGCGATCGCATTTAGCCAGTCATAAAACTTTTCTAATATATTAATCGGCAATTTATCCAGCTGTTTTTCAACCCTTTTAGACCAGATTACTTGTTCACCACAATACTCCGTATTGGAGTACTTTTCAAGAAGCTTATTTTTTCGACTATTTTTTGCCATAACTATCGTTATGCAAAGCTTCAGCTGATTTATAATCAATATATGCTGTACTAGATTCGTTCTTCGGACTTATTAGATTTTTCTTCGACTTGAACAACTTGTGGGCCGCGCAAAAACAGATAAATAAACACGCCGCCTAAACTTAAAACAAAGAATAGAACTATCCCTAACGAGATTGTTGCAAACGACAGAAAATGACCGTCTTCCATATTTGATTCGCCTCCGGCGAACCTTATTCTAAAGGGTTTGATTCGCCTCCGGCGAACCTTATTCTAAAGGGCCGACCACCTGGTCGTCCTACATGCATCATACCCGAAAAACCTTGATTCAGTAAGGGCTAACACGATACTTTGTCCTGCATTGCACGAGGAAAAAATATGTCTTTAAAAACTCCCCTATTTGATGATCACGTAAAATTAGGCGCTCGTATCGTAGACTTTGCTGGCTGGCAAATGCCGGTTCAGTACACTGGTCTTAAAGAAGAGCACAACGCTTGCCGTAACCACATCGGTTTGTTTGATGTATCACACATGGGTGAAATTCGCGTTAAAGGCCCGAAGGCAGTTGAAACGCTTCAATGGTTAACAACAAACGATGTTACAAAATTAGAAGCCGGACAAGCGCATTACAGCTTATTACCAAACGATCAAGGTGGCTTAGTTGATGACATCTTCATTTATTGTTTAGAAAAAAACGCTGACTACTTAGTTTGCGTGAACGCTTCTAACAAAGATAAAGACTTCGCGTGGATGACTAAACACAATAAGTTTGGCGCTGACATGACGGATGAGTCTTCGCAATGGGGACAAATCGCTGTGCAAGGTCCGAAAGCTTTAGAACTTTGCGATGCTTTATTTCCGAATGACAAACCAAGCACTTGGGCTCGTAACACGATTAAAAAATCTAAATTTCAAAACTTTAACGTGATGATCGCAACAACAGGTTACACTGGTGAAGCCGGCTGCGAAATTTTCGTAGAAACAGCTGGCACATCTGCCCTATGGAATGCTTTATTAGCTCATCCATTAAAAGCTGTTCCAGTAGGTTTAGGCGCGCGCGATTCTTTACGTACAGAAATGAAGTTTTCTTTGTACGGCCACGAGATCGATGACAACACAAACCCTTACGAAGCTTTACTTGGCTGGGTTATTAAACCGCAAGCTAAAGATTTCATGAACAAAGCTCAAATCGTTGCGGCTAAAGAACAAGGCTTAAAACGTAAATTGATCGGTTACAAAACCGTTGAGCGCGGTATTCCTCGCCAAGGTTACGAGATTAAAACTTCAGCAGGAAAAGCTATCGGAATCACAACAAGTGGGACACATTCTCCGACTCTTGATGAACCGATCGGCATCGCTTACGTTGAAACTGCGCATTCAACTGAAGGTTCCGAGATTTTCGTGGACATTCGCGGAAAGCTTGTTAAAGCTGTCGTTGTAAAAACACCATTCATTACTAAGTAACTAGGAGCTACCAATGGGTACATCATTTCATATTCCTGAAGATTTTTATTACACTAAAGACCACGAATGGGCTCAAGTTGACGAGAATATCGTAACTGTGGGTGTTACTGAGTTCGCGCAAGACCAATTAGGTGAAATCGTTTACGTTGACCTTCCAGAAGAAGGACAAAAAGTAACGCAAAACCAAGCTTTTGGCGTTGTAGAATCAGTTAAAGCGGTTTCTGACTTATTTGCTCCAGTTTCAGGCACAGTTATCGAAGTAAACTCGGCTTTACTTGACGATCCTGCATCTTTAAACGACGACCCAAATAATGACGGCTGGCTAGTACGCATCGAGATGGATTCTGAGAAAGAATTAGCTAACTTAATGCGCGCTCCAGACTACAAAAAGCTAATCAGCGAAAAATAATATTGTCTTTTTAAATCAGGACGGTTACTTTAACCGTCTCTGTTATCGTCTGTGCCCAGTTGGTGGAATTGGCAGACACACTAGGCTTAGAACCTAGCGCCGCGAGGCATGGGGGTTCGACTCCCTCACTGGGCACCATTTAGTTCTCTTTCTTAATTTTCCCTCTGTAAAACTTAGTTCTTTGATTACTGATTCACGATTTTGGGTGAATTTTGGGTACTTTCTTCGATATTCGTCTTTTTAAAAATTAGAACATCACTTTTTAGAGCTTCTGCCTTTTGACCGATTTCCCCTAAGCTAAAACCTTTCATAACCGTCTGCAGATAATCCATCGAATGATGGGCGTATCTTTGAGTCATGGCTGTGGTTGTATGTCCTAAGAACTTCTGAAGATCATATACGCTGCCGCCGTTAATAATGTATTGGGTAGCGAAAGTATGACGAATATCATGAAACCGAATGAAATTACTCAATCCTGCTTTCTTTTGCGCGACATAGAACTGTCGATAAACATGATGAGGATTTATTGCCTCACCAGAATTTTTGAGAAACACCAAACTATTTCCGTTAATGCGTTTATTGAATAAGTTTAACAAAGTTACTCTTGTCAGCTCATTCATTGGTAGCACTCTTTTTAATTTAGTCTTGGTTCTTTCTTTTAATTCGTATTTATCTCGAGTTCTAGAAACAGTAATAGTGTTATCCACGAAATTAACTCGATCCCAACACAATCCTGCGAGCTCCCCTTTTCTCATCCCGGTGTTTAAGGCCACCAAAAATAATTCATACAATTCATGTTGGTAGTTAGCTCTAAGAAACTGATCAATTTCAGACTTTGTCCAATAAACTTCATGGACATCATCGCTTGAAATAGCCTTGATAAATTCACAAGGGCTTCTTACCAAATAACCTTCCTTAATTGCTTCTCGAAATAAACCTTTCAATGCTGTAATGATAATATTAACACCTTTAGGGTTATGATTTTTCTTCAAACTTATTTGAAATGCTTCTACGTGACTCTTTTGAATTGATTTTAAATCCACCGAGCCAAAGTGGGGAATGATATGTACACGAATATACCTATCATAATTCTTTAATGTAGATCGCGACACACCTTGAGCTTCTTTTGTTTTGAGCCACTGTTGTGCGTATTCTACGATTGAAATTTTTTGATGAAACTTAGCGAGATCACCGAATAGTTTTATCTTTGATCGTTCAGCCTTTTTTTCAGCCAACCAAAGATTACAGTCGGTTTTACGATTGAAGAGTGGGCTTTTTAAAACTTTTCCTGCAATACGAATTGATTCTCTATACTTAAGCGATTTTTTACCTTTGATAATTTCCATTTATGTCTCCTTTTGAGAGACACCTCTAAACCTATTCAATTTTCAATGAACAAAGCTTCGCCGTTCCGACATTGCTATAGTCAGAGGTGTATAATTTTAATGTTAGCGTTTCAAGTTTTTGTGTGGAGCGTACGAAAAAAACGAAATAAGTGGGTTAGTTCGTTTCTTTCGTTATAAAGTCAGAATGAATCCAGTGTTCAGTCGGCCGTCCTCCTGCTGGATTTTGGCTTTTTATGCATTTGATTAGTCCTTGAGATTTCAAAAGCTCCAAACTACGATCTAAATTACCTTTTTGATAATTTCTGCCAAAGAAGTTACTGATCTCAGACCTGCTTGAACCATCGGGGGATGATTTGAGCAGGTCAAACATCTTATCCGTTAAAGGGTCGCCAAACGAATGGCCGTAAATTTCCCTTAAAGTCTCAATAGAATAGTCGAAAATTTTAACTGCGAATATTAACGATTCGGCATCTATTAAGTCTTTGCCGTTCATCAATGCTATGATCATGGCTAATCGCCTCACCTGTGCTTCTTGACGGGCTGTTAAACTGCCAACGATAGTCGGATCATCATTTGATAAAGACTCATAGAAGCCTTCCCAAAAAATCAATCCATCATGACTGAATCGCATTACGCCCCGCTCACGCGCTTTACCAATCGCAATCTTTAACAAATTCGACAAGTAAGTCTTCACCTCTTCAGGGATTGGCTCTGGATTAGCTAATCGCTTATCACTCGCGGCACGAATAAAAATGAACCTATTAGCCAATCCATTCGCAATTTCTGTTGAGCTAAGAAATTTAATTAACTCAGCATCTGTAATGTGACCAATAATTGATACCATTGGGTTAGTTGCCTTGATGGGATTATTCTTCGTCAAAGTTTGTAAAGTAACCGAATCCCACGAGTCTCTTAGTATCTGCGAAAGGATATTACCTTCTCTATGAGCTACTTTCAAAACTGATGAAAACTCACTCTCGACACACAATAATCGTTTGTCTTTTGTTTCGCTTACCAGTGATGTACCCCCGTCAACTAAGGTGTGATCGCTGATATGAGCAATCAAGCCTTCCCCACTGGATAAGCCTTTCTTTACCCTTTCATTGAACCATTCGGAATCAGCTTCCTCGAAAAGCGATTTAATTAAGTTTAACGACTGACCTTTTCGCCCTCTTGAGCTTTTACCGACCACAGCAACGAATAAGTTTGCAAAATGCTTATCTTCGGCGGCCCTGAAATGTGCACTTCTACCAATACAGTTTCCGAAACAAGTTAATAATTGAATAAGTATTGATTCCTTATTTGACTCTACTAAAGGATGAAGTATTTCTACAAACTCACCTACATTTCCAGTTTCAATATTCGTAAAATCAATGGTCATTGCTATTCCCTTTGTTATTCAAAAAATAAAAAAGTGGTGTTTGGACTTCATAATCCAAGTCACTTTCACCTAAAGTGATTGATGAAATTTTACGAAGCATAAGTGCGACGACAGCGATCCAATTCTTCATAAAATCAGCAGATGTAACTCTATCTGACTGAATAAATGACTGTCTCGTTTGTCGCTCGAGATGAACTAATTCTCTTAAAAATTCTTGCCCAGTTTTTATTGTAATTTTACCTTGATTTTGGCGAAGATTAACAAAGGCCATTTTTGTCTCCTGAGTTTTCAACTTCTTTTTGCCCTAACCAAGTGACTATTTTTTCTGGATCAAACCTGAGACTAGAGTTTAATTTTAGATGAGGTATACGCTTGCGATGTACTAAATTATACACTCTGCCTGTAGTTACATTTAGTAGAATACTGACTTCTTTCACGTTTAATAATTTCTTATCCATATTGTTTAATTTCTCCAAGTGTTAAGGGGTTGCGATTTCGGCAAGTTTTTTTCAAAAAAGTGTTTTTGCATTGACTCAAGGCCCATATCTTTTATCTAGTTCACGGTATATTTCTCGCATTTTCTTTCGTGCTTGCGATATGTCCCGCGCGAGTTGTCTGGGAGTCTGTGTTGGCATTTGGCTCATTTTTTCCGCCCATTGTTGAAGTTGCATTTTGTCGAATCGAATAAGCCTTCCAACTTTAATTAGTGGAATTTGCTTGTGCCGAATCGCGTATCTTATTCTCGATACTTTTAAGCCTAGTAGAGCCGAGGCTTGATTGATGTCTATAAACTCTTTTTCTTGTACATTTGTTATCATGTAACCTCCTATTGAAGAGGCTTCCATATATTCTTAGGTTGTTTTACACTTTTCCCTTGTTTAACCCGTATTTCCTAATTATTACTTTTTTACTTAATTTTTAGGAAATTTAAAAACATGTTTGAATTCAAAGACTATTATGAATTGAAAGCCTATCCTCATCAGCCTGAAAGCTTTCTTTATTTTCTCTTAATACAAGAGCTTAAAAAAAAGCGTCCTAACAAACTAGAAGTGATTAGTTTTTTTCAAAAACACAAGGCGAGCTACAAGAAGATTAAATACCTACTAGCCTCAAGCGAAAGCAGCTTCGGAGACAAAATTGGATTAAACAGTAGTCAAAAATCAATACTTAATGAAATTGAGAGTTCCTATAAGAAATACTTAAAGAATGATCTTGATAGAATAGCTACATATCATGCAAATGCACCAGCCTCAGTTTTGAAGGAAATTGTAAGAAGAAAATTCTTTGAACTTGAAACGCTTGGTAAAGAGACTCCAAAAGAAGTTACCATCTTAATTCATGAAAAAATCATACAGGACATTACCAACCTTAAAGGCAAATTCGTTTCAAACTTAGTTACTGGAGACAGCTTCTATCAAACAATTTACAAGGTATATACAAACCATTTCAGTAGCGACATTATCACCATAATGAACGAGAGAAGGCGGTTTAAAGCCAAGCTAGAAAGTGTGGCAAAAAAGCGACTGCCCGCTTCCAAAACGATGTTCTAATGCAATCTACTTGACCTAGGTCGCAGTTACGCTGCGAAGCGTGATTTTAAGAAAAAGCATATGATATGATTTTTGTAATGTTCAATATCCCGCAAATCCAACGAACAAACTTCAAAAAACACTTCATCAAGCAAGCATTTATTGAGATTCGCTTTGCAGCGAGGGAAATAGACTGGAAGGCGTTGGAAGCTTTTTATAAATCGAATATTAACGACAAGGCTAATGTTCGATTCGGGATGAAAGCTCAATTCAAGTTCACAAATGAAAATGATGCTATGAAAGTATCTAGCGAAGGCGAACATAAAAGAGAAAGTACCCACTTTAGTAATGCTGATGGTACTTTTGGCGCCGAAGTGTTCGAGAATCGAATTGTGTTTTTTATAACAAAATACGATTCATTCGACAGCTTTTGCGACAGCTCACTAGCTACATTCGCTGAGCTAAACAAATTCTTGAAAATAGAAAAAATTGTTAGATTAGGTATAAGAAAAATTAACGAGCTTGGTATTATAGATTCGGGTTATAATGGGGCAGGAACGAATGAAATGATTTTCACCCCTCTTAAAAACAATAAATTTGATTCATTAGCTGTTAAATCTGCGGCAACTAAATATGTCTTAGAAAAAGACAATGTAAGAGCAATTGTTACAGTAAATGCATCAAAATCTACCTCAGACGGCCATATTTTGGTTATAGATTTAGACATGCAAAACACTCTAAATTTTGAGCTAAAAAATGCCGATATTAAGAGTGAATTAAAAAGTTTAAACGACAGAATTTTTGCTGTTTATACATGGATAATTTCAGACGATTTAAGAAACGAGCTTCAGTCATGACTTATGTTGGACTTGTATCAAAAGATCAAAATAAATCCTCGCTACAGTATCTCCGATTAAATGCTGAGCCTACTGAGGACTACACAACACTTCCTAGCGTTGGAGAAAGTTTTTTCTATCTAGATTTAAAAGCAGATAACACTGCCAATTGCCTTTCTGTGCACCCATTAAATCAAAGAATTACCCTTGGCTTGAAGGAAATGGAAAAGCTGGATAATGGATGGGATACATACCAAGCCCTAAAGATAAACCCCTCTTCTATTGATTTAAGTCGTGAATTTATTCAAAGATTTGAAGAGAGAAAACAACCGGAAATTGCGCCAAATGCTGATGGGTCTGTTATTCTCTTATGGAAGACACTCACAAAAAAAATCACACTTTATATGGTATCAGGAAACGAAGAAGCACTTGAGTGGTCAATTAAGGATTTAAAAACAAATCGTAGCTCAAGAGGCACGGCAGCCATTGAGAATCTAATCTCTGTTGTTCAGAATGAGCTCAAGTAAAAAAGCCAAAATAGTTACTCTAGCCAATCCTAGCCATCACTGCACTCGAAGAGTATTCGGGTGGGTATCCCATTGGGCCCCACCAACAGAAGTATTATCAGGAGCTTTCTTTGATCCAAAAGGCGAAGTATCAATTGATCTGTCCGAGTCCCAACCAGTTGAAAGTAACTTAATTACGACATATAGCAAACTTCGTGATGAGAAAAAAATCGGATTTGCAACCAGCACAGTTGATCGCGTTAATACGCATTTAGCTGCCCACACTGAAACAGCTACCGCTAAGGTTTACCATAGCCCTACTAATAGAAACTCAATGCATGGTCATGTCTCTCCGATTAACACTAACCATGAACGTGAAATTCTAGCAGAAGCATTTGATCTTACTACAGTACCTTTACAACACGTAAAAGAACCAGTGAAGGCCCCCGCAACGCCTACAAATAATTTACCCGCAGTTATCAAGAAATCACCTTTTGAAGCCATTTGTAAAGACAGCCCAATTGTAATTTTCCGCCCCCAATCTGGCATAATCCTTCGTAGAAATAATAAAAAAAATAATCGCTGATCAAATGTTATTAGATAAGCTCAACTCGCCCTATTAACCCATTAGTATATTTACCTTGTACGAGCCAATCATGCATATACACCGAGCCTGCATTAGCTGAACTGCCGAAAGAAATTCCTGCAGCAGCAATCTTAGCGTGATCAATTGATCTTAAAAAAGAATATATCGCGTCTCTTTGATTACTTTCATGGTAACTATGTGACGTTATGTATCGTCCATTATCACTAAAAGCTAACTTACCCGCGTCTTGAAGTTTAATGGCTTCAACCAACTCATCAAACCAAATTTTTAAGAAGATATGAATTTTCTCTGCATCATTCTTACCTATAGAGTGTTTGTTAATTCTGGCAATAATTGAAATAATTTTTCTTGCCGGAAAATTCAGTATCCATGCTCCTGCATTCATTGGCGGATTTGAGTAGAAAGAAGTTAAAATTCCGTAAAGACTATTTTCAGATAAATTAAATAATATAATCTTTGCGTTTAACTTTAATGCTGTCTCAACATACGAGTTTTTTTGCTCTTCAGAACTATATCCCAATGCAACGACATACGAAGTTATCATTTTAAAACGAAACATCATCGAGTTATAAATTTCACCATGAGATAAAGAACCTCTATCGAAGTCTTCAATAATCACTAATTTTGTCCCTGTGATTAAATCTAACCCAGATGAAAAAATATAAAACAGTCGAAATTTATTTGTTAAAAAAAATACTGCGAACAAACCAGCAAATATTGTAAGAGCAGGATGGCTTTTTAAAGTGGACTCGGCAATAGTGTCCCACGACACATAAAATAGAGAGATCCCAATTAAAAGAACTGTAACAATTAGATAAAAAACTTTAATCCAAACTGGAACAAATTGGCTAAATACTTCATCCAAATTTGAAGCAGTATTTAACGTTATTCTTCTAGTCTGCTTGATATTTTTATATTTAGTTTTTTTCTGCTCTAACAACGTAGATAAGAAAGTGCTCTTACCTGAACCCCACGGCCCTATGATAAAAGTAACCTCTCCTTTATATTTGGCCGTATCGTTTATTTCCTCTGCTGCTTTTTCCCACTCACCTGGCATTTGAGAAACAGCATTTGGATAATCCTCTTTATCAGAAATTAGTAAAATAGATTTAAATAGAAATAGCATGAGTGATCTTATCAAGAACTCGAAACTTAACAAATAACAATTTATCTTTCGCAGATTTTCTTCACACAGTCTGATATGGTTAACCAATAAGCTAACTCCCGTCGACTCTTCATGCCCTCACATGTCTTTTTACATTCGTTTAGAGATGGAGATTCAGGCGTAATACTTTGAACTGAGCTAGATATTTTAGATAAGCACCGATAATGATACTCACCCCATTCATACGATCCCCCATCAAGCGGATAGATTGTCGTAAAACCGTATCCATTATTGTATGCTTGATAAGCTGTAGGAGCTGAATATCCCTGCCTAATTGGGTTGTAGGTCATTTTATGATCTAAACACTGTAACAACTGCTTTATCTTGATGCCATTGTCAGATGCGGAATTATAGTTTTGATAACCAATAACCCCTCCGCCCTCATCCTGCGAAATTACCCAAACTCTTGCAGTTGCACAGCCCGATAAAAAAAATAAGCAAATAAATAAATTTTTCAAGACTTCTCGCCTTTTTTATTTGTATGTACTCTTTTAATATTGATTTCAAAAGTGCCGCTAAAAAAATCTTCTTTCATAATTTTAGCAATAGGTTCTTGAGAATCTTCTTCACCGAATAGTAAGTAATGAAGACTGACTCCTAAGAATTGAGCGACAGACTTCACTTGATTCGGATTTTTAGGCGTTCTGTTAGCCTGCCACTCCGCTAAAGTTGTGGCGGGCACACCAGTAGCCTTGGAGATTTCCTTAAGCGTATAGCGACGTTCTTTAATAATTTGTGAAAACACTTTACCTATCTGAGTTGACATAAATACCTTTTCGTCTGATCTCTACATTTCCCTTATAAAAATACGATCAGTCGTAGAGAAATACGATTAGAGCGACATAAAACACGATTAACGGGAAAGCCGTGATTCGCTTATGTACGACAAGCAAATGTCTTGGATTAACTATGTTATTGAATTGTAGATTTTGAGGTGCCTCGGTTTTTGGGTGAATTTTGGGTGAAAACCCATAAAAAACTGTAAAAACAGATAAAAAAGCCGATGCTTATTTTTTGAACCACATATGACATAAGTCATTGATTTTGGGGGAAGAAACAATAATCTAAGAAAACAAACAATAACGCCTAAAAGAGTGACTATTTCATTCGGAAACAATCCCTCACTGGGCACCATTTAGTTCGTTTACACTCACTCACATTTCGGTCGTACTGTTAGTTGGTCGCTACGCTCATGTCTCACTGGGCACCATTTAGTTTCTTTATTTTTCTATATAATTAAAATCCTAGAAATTATAGCTCTTCAAAAGCTCAAGCGCTTCACGTAGATAACTGACTTCATCTGTTGTCAGGTGCGAATCTTCCTGATGAAGCAATACGATTTCATTTGATGAATTACATTCAAGTTCTAATTCTATAGCTTTGTACTCGTTACCATTAGTCATTGAATCTAAAAACTGATTCATCTCCGATAAAATTAAATTCTCTTGACGCTCAAGTTCAATCTCGTTCGAAAGCTGCTTCAAATAATCAGACGCAGAAACAATATTGATTAAAGCGATGTTCGCTTCAGTAGCAAGGCTAACAAACGCTGCAACAGAAAGATCAGCTGAATTTAATTTTGCATTTACAATGCGCTGACAGTTTTTAAAACCACCGTTTGATCCGCCAATCGAAACACCACCCTTACCATTTGAAAATGGCGGATTAACTGGTTGCGGTTTGAAGATGGGCGGTTTAGGCATCTGCGGTTTAGAATAACCAGCACCCCAAGACATTGGTCCGAACACACTAAGACAGATCACGATCATGCATTGTTTAAGATTCATGGGTCCCCCGCGTGGATCTTATCAGCAAGACCAGCGCCAGACGCCACAACCAGTAGAAGCACTAGCTATCGCAGGGCCTACAGCAACAGACTAGACAACTCTGTAATTATTTCGTTTCTATTTGTAAATTTAACTAAAACTTAAGATATAATTTAAGTATGACTAAAGAAAAACATTTGTATGATTTTGATGATTATAAAGAGTATTTAAACTATCGCTGCGATAAAGAGCGTGGGCTAAAATCAGCTTTAGCCAAAATGATGCAATGCCAATCGGCTTATATTTCGCAAGTACTTAATGATCACTCCCACTTAAGCTTGGAACAGGCCGACTTAGCCGCAAGCTATTTTAAATTATCAGACAAAGAAACTTTGTTCTTTTTGCTATTGATTCAAAAAGATCGCGCCGGAACTAACAGCTTAAAAAGTTTTTTTACCAAACAACTGGCTGATTTTCGTTCGGTGCAATTGTCGTATCTTAAGCGCCGTGATCTTAAAAGCCTTCTCGATGTTAAAGCACAGGCTATCTATTACTCGTCGTGGGAATACAACGCTCTTCATATGGCCGTAACGATACCGCGTTTACGAACGAAAGAAGCTTTGCTGAAAGCTTTTATTTTACCCGAAGCCCGCTTCAACCATTGCATGGAATTTCTTTTAGAAAATGGTTTAGTTAAACGCAATGGCGACCACTATGTGACCGGAGTCGTAGAGATGTATCTTGAATCAGGTTCAAATTTCTTACGCCAGTTACACTTAAATACCAGAGCACAAGCTATTGCTTCGCTTGATCGTGAGAGACCTGAAAACGCGCACTACTCAGCGGTATTTACAATGTCAGAAAAAGATGTCGTAAAAATAAAAAAGATGATCAATGATTCTCTTTCTGAAATTGCCACAGTTGTTAAATCCTCAAAAGAAGAACAGATCTGCGGATTCAGTATTGATTTTTTTAATTACGAAAAAACTGTTTAGATTAGACTGGCTGTAATTATTTCATGTGAATTTAAGCATAACTTAAATTACTGCCACTCAATTTAGAAACTTAATCTATTAACAAAAAGTTTGATCATTTAAAAATTTACCTTATTGAGTACAAACCTCAAAAGGAGATTTAAAATGAAAAATATGATCGCAGCAATCGTGTTCGTCATAAGCCTACCCGCTTATTCAAGAAATGTTCCGCAAATTATGCCAAAATCATTTAACGTCGATTACTATACGGGAACTAGTATGATGTTTGGTCATGGTTATGACAGTTTTAAAGACGATTCATCTGGCAAATGCGTGATCGTGCCTGCCACCGAATATGATGAAACTAGAACACCTAACACAATTCAAGAAAGTACTTTTAAATTAGAACTCATCGAGTCCAAATACGACTTAGCCAAAAAATTAGGAGTCACTGCCACCGCAAGTTTAAAATCTGGTTTTAGCAAGGGCTCGGCAACAGTGAATTATGTAAATGAACAAAGTTTAAATCAGTATTCGATTTACATTTTAGTTTCTGCAGAAATACTGACTCCGCTAGAACGCGCTAAAGATGAACAGTTTGATTCTGACTATATCGACTTAGCCAGATCAAACCCGAAAGCCTTTCGCACTAAATGTGGAAACGAATATGTCGCAGCCATTCAACGTGGCGGAGTTTTTTATGGTCTTCTTAAATTAGACACTGAAGACTCGGCTTCTTACATCAGAACAAAAGCTTCATTGCGAGCTAAGGTTGGAACATTTAAGGCGGCTGTGGATTTAGAACAAAGCATTTCTGAGGCGACATCGCACAAGTCATTGCAGATTTTTGCATTTCAAATTGGTGGAGAAAGCCAACCCTACCCTACGAACGTGACTGAACTTATCAACCGAGTAAAAAATTTTCCAGCCGAAGTTGCCAGCCGTCCAGTGCCTCTACGTTCAATCACAGCACCCTATTCACAGTTAAAAACTTTTCCGATCGAAGCTACGGTATTTGATACAGCGACACAAGAAAGTGTTTTAGATTATTTAAGCCAATTACGATTCAAAGTGACTGATCACCGCAACAATGTAGAATTTATTTTAAACAACAAATCACAATTTCAAAGTTTTTTACCAGAAGAACTTAACAAGCGTATCGATTACGCCAATGAAAAATTAAATAGAATTAATTATTTAACAAAAAATTGCCTAAATAACTTTGAAAAGTGCCAATACCCTGATGATTTTCAGTACCAAGATATTTTGTTACCAGAACGCCTTGTGAAAAGTATCGCTGATCAGCAATGCAAATTACGTACTCGTGAAGAGTGTGGATACATCTACAAAGTCATCGCTGATAACGCCTGTGATGTGCTCAATTACAACTTGGGAAAAGGTAAAGTCTGCGGCACAAAAGAATCGTCAACACCTGTAGTTTGCACTAAGCCTGTCTATAAAGAGTCGACAAGTGCAGTTTGCGGCGTAAAACTTTACAACCAAAAAACCAGTCTCGAGTGCGGTAGCGACCTGGGCGGCGAGTGCACCCGTTCGGTGCCAATTCAGATTATGGGTCTTTTAGGACTAAATAGCGATAAACCAAATCGCGGTGGCAGCTGCTTCAATACTCCAAAAACCTGCCGTCTTGAAAAGTTTGGGGTTGAATCCTACAACACTTGCCGCGATCAAAGCTTTGGTGTTGAAGTACCCAGTAAATGCAGCCAGCCTTCGCTAGAATACAAAGAATGCCGTGATCCCCAGTTCGGTGTAGAATCTTATATGGCCTGCGCAAGCCCAAAACATCCCATCGAAGGCATTCGCCAATGTTACTTGCTAGAAACCATTGATCCCGAAACACAGATTCTAAAATATCAAGCCTGTAACCCATAGGGCCTATGAAGGATTGAAGATTTGATCAAGTAGCAATTTCCGTCTATGAAATATCAAATTTTCAATCCGCGCTCTTTCCACGATTCTTCAACATTTCGTTATTATTTTAATTTTCACGGAGAATTTATGAAACAATTAGTTTTATGCGGAATTGGATTAACAACTCTTTTTTTAATGTCCTGTAGCGGGACTAACTTTACCAGTGGTAATGGCAAAACAGATGCCACTGTCACAACAAATGCGGTCAGCACAACAAGCTCAACAGTCATCAGGTACGGCGACAGTTTCCAACTCAGCTTGCCGACAAATTGTCACAGCCGAACAGATTGTAGTAAGTGCCACAGACTTTACTCAGGATTTTAATTCGATACTTCAGTACATGTGTAACAAACTTTATAATTCGAGTGAATCAAGTGACTACGAAGAACAAGGTGAATTCAATGGTCAAAGAGCCAGAAACCAATTTAAATACATCTGAAGATTTATCGCACCTTGCATACTAAAAAGGCTGTCGTTTGACATTTTTTTACAATGTGCTAATATTAGCACATTGGTTTGCGGATGTGCTGAGTGAAAAAAGTTATCTGGAATACCAAGGCTCTAGAGTTTGTTCGATCGCTTGATAATAAAACTAAACGCGAAATCGGTACTTTACTGATGATATTACAAGCGGGCGAAAAACTTTGTGAACCACAATCTAAACCGATGAAGGTTATCCACTCTGGGGCTTACGAACTAAGAATTAAAGATAATAGAGGTTCGTGCAGAGTTATCTATGTATTAGCTGTGAGTGATAAAGTTTTAATTCCGCAAAAAGAAATTCAAACTTCACGCAAAAGATTGCAGGAGCTTTTAAATGAAGAAAAATCTTAAGATCTCGAAAGCAACAAAACAAATGGCCAATGACTTAGGTCTTTCTGACGTTGATGCTTATATTATGGAGTTAAAGACTAAGCTTTACACTAAAAGTGCGAATTTAATTAAGTCTTCTAAATTTACTCACGAGCAAATTGCCAATCAAATTGGAACTTCACGTAGTCGCATCAGCCGTATTGCCAATCATGGAGAAAACAATGTTTCTATTGAGCTTCTTATTAAGCTCATTGCAACTTTAGAAGGAAAACAAGCCATTAAGTTCGCGGCGGCTTAATTTGTAATATATGAATACTCTTTACTGGATCGAAGAACTTTTACCCTTTGAAGTTATGCAAAAGAAAATGCAGGACGGCGTTGGTTATTACCTAAATGAAAAGTTCGTTCTATTTCTAACTGAAGATAGCAAGACAACCGTACACCGTGGCAAAGCCTACCAGTTTCAACTTTACTTCGGCGCTTTCTTTCCTATCGTGAAATTAAAACACAATGCGGTGATTGCGAAGTTTCCGTTTTTAGAAAATCATCCGGTTAAAAAAGAATGGCTTTATCTTCCGGCTGAAAATGAAAACTTTGAAGATGAAGTAAAACTTGTTCTGCGCGAGGTTTTAAAAGGTAATCCGCTCTTTGGAATTCCCGTTCAAGAAACCGCAGCCGAAAAGCGCGCCCGCCTTGAAGCCGAAGACGAAGTTTCTGATCCACGTAAACCCAGCTTATTTAATACCGATGCGCCAAAAGTCAAAGCTAAGAAAAAAGTTGAACCTAAAAAAGAAAAGCCCAAATCAGAACCCACGCCTGAAGCGCGGGCGCGAAAGAAAAAAGCTAAAACCAGCAAAAAAGCAGAAAACACTTTTCTGCTGTCGATAACCAAAAGAAGTTCAAAATAATTATCTTAAAAATTCTTTTACGCAAGAATGAGTTTCGCGCATTCCTGTTTGGATAACAGCTTTGCATAAAACTTTGTTATCTTTTGCGCGGATAAAATTAAATTCAGCTGAATCCCCGCCTGAAGTGATTTGCTGAACCCAGTACGGCTGTGCTGATAAGTAAATTTGTGATTTAACTTGAATACCTTCTTGCACGTTATTCACAGGGCTTCCTTTATCCGGAGACTGTGCACTACCTGATACGATCACTGGTAAATTATCAAAGTTAATTAACGCCGCTACGTGATCGTGTCCTACAATAGCTGCCGTAATTTTACTTCTGTAGGTTTTAAATAAAGAGCGAATTTTAATTTGAAACTCTTTTTTCTCGGTCCACTTGTGTTCGCCAATCGTTAAACTTGGGTGATGGTAAACCACATACACTTGTTTTGCAGTTGTCGATTTTAATTGTGATTCAAACCACGTCATTTGTTCGTTAACAGTTTTCGTGTTGTCAGAATTTAAAACTAAAAATAAAACTTCGCCGTTTAAGTAACTTTTTGCAAAGTATTCTCCAGGCATGCCAAAGTACTTAACTTCGTTCGCATAACCTAAATGGTGATTACCGATCGCCACCACATCAAAAGTGATTCCGGCGTTTTTCCACGGTGCCCAGGCTTGTTCGTATGTGCCTTTATAAATGTTATCGCCAGGCATAACCATTTTTTGCGTTTTAAAATTGGTGATTGAAGTTAATAACGATTTTGAATTGTTATTCCAAAATCCCGCATCGCCAACGACAGCGAATCTAAGCTCTTCAGCAAAACCTGATAACGAAACAAATAATAACGTAGCCAACGCAATGAATGACTTCATGATGTGATTTCCTTATGCATTTCATGTTCCGAGGCGAAAGGCATCACCGCAACTAAATTTATTGATTTATAAAAGAAGCGCTCCATCAAAACGGAACACTAACCAAACATTGAAAATTTCTTGATAAAATTATTTAAGCTTTTCGATCCAATTTAAATTATCGGCTTTAAAACCGTATTGGATATCCGTTAACTCTTGGTAAAGTTTAGTTGTAAGTTCACCCATTTGACCGTTGTTGATTTTAACTTTCCAGTCTTTAGCGGCCAATTCACCCATTGGAGTGATCACAGCGGCTGTGCCGGTACCGAAAGCTTCAACAAGGTTTCCGCTTTGTGCACCTTCACGAATTTCTGAAAGTTTAATTTTACGTTCAACGATGGGTTTACCCCAAGATTTTAAAACTTGAATCACCGAGTCACGAGTTCCACCCGCTAAGATCGTACCTTCTAAAGATGGAGTTACGATTTCGTTTTTGAAAACGAAGAACACATTCATTGTTCCCACTTCTTCAACGTAAGTGCGAGTTGTGTCTAACCAAAGAACTTGTGAATAATCTTTTTTCTTAGCTTCGTAAGCGGCTTTTAAGCTTGATGCGTAGTTCGCAGCCGCTTTAGTTGCACCAAGACCACCCGGGCAAGCGCGTGTGAAATCTTCTTCAACCCAGATATTAACTGGTGAAAGACCTGATTTATAATAAGCACCTACTGGAGATAAAATCACAAAGAACATGTATTCGCGAGATGGGCGAACACCTAAGAAACCTTCGTTACCGATCAGTGTTGGGCGAATATATAAAGCTGAACCTTTATTTTCAGGAATCCAGTCTTTATCGATTTCAACAAGCTTACGGATGCCTTCTAAAAATAATTCTTTCGGCGGAGCCACCATGCAAAGACGTTCAGCGCCCTGGCACATACGGTTCCAGTTGTAATCCATTCTGAATAAAGCCACGTCACCGTTACCTTGGCGGAAAGCTTTCATGCCTTCAAAAAGAGCTTGTCCGTAATGCAACACAGAAGCTGCCGGATCAAGCGCAAGCGGACCATAAGGAAGGATTTGAGAGTCGTACCAGCCCTTAGCATCGCTATATTTAGCCACGAACATATGATCAGTAAAATATTGGCCAAAGCCTAAATTATTCGCGTCAGGTTTTTTAAGGGGCTGCGTCGTTTTTGTGACTGAAATTGGGGCTAAATTCATGGGCGTATAGAATCACACCACTGCTTGCCTTGACAAGATTTTTTATCCTCCCAGATAATGATTTTCTGACGAGAGGAAATACCATGCGTATTACGTTAATCGCCCTGCTGTTTTGCCTGCCTGCATTTGCTGTTGTGCCTGCACACGCTTTAGCCGAAAAACCGCAAACTATCGAATGCCCATTAAAAGTGCCGGTGAGTTTTAAGCCTGAAAAAAGCATTCCGACGATGCAATTTCGCGATTTTGAAACAGATACCATCGAATTTCAACGTCTAGAAATGTTTGACCAAGACCCTAAAAAGAAAATGTTGTTAAAACCTGATAACGGTGATGCATCTCCTCCGCACACATGGACAATTAAAGCTCCTGAAGAGAAAAAAGAAGACGGCGCACCGGCTTGGCAACAAACTGCGACTGAAAAACCAAAGGCTATTATTCCTTGGTTAGTGTGCTACTACGGAAAAAACAGCAAACAATTATTCGTTAAACGTTTTGCAAAAATTCCATCGTCTTGTACAACTCAAGCTTCGAAAACAAATCCTAAAATCTTTAACACAGTTGTTTGCAAATAATGTTAGAATTTATTGTCGTCGCATTCAGTATTTTAGCTAACGCCGTTCTATCTGGTTTAGAAATGGCATTTGTCACTGTATCAAAAGCGCATTTAAAAAAACTTGCGGCCGAAGGATCAAGTTCTGCGGCCCGCGTTTTAAAATTAAAATCAAATCCCGAGCGTACCCTTTCAGTTCTGCAAGTGGGTATCACCTTAGTGGGCGCTATTTCAGCGGCTGTTTCTGGTGCCAGTGCTGAAGAGCATTTAAGCCCGTGGTTTATGGCTCAGTTTCCGATGATGAGCGAAGAAGTCGCTGAATCGCTAAGTATCGCTGTTGTCGTCTTACCTTTAACCTACGCCAGTGTGGTCATCGGTGAACTTGTTCCTAAATCAATCGCTTTAAAATTTCCGGTCAAATTAGCGTTAGGCGGCGGATTACTGTTAATGATTATGGACCGCGTATTTGCGCCCTTTGTTGTGATCTTTGAATACTCGACAAAGTTTATTACTAAAATTCTATTCGCAAAATTTTCGACAAAAGAAAATGTCGATACCACTCAAGAAGTTGACCTTGATAATTTAAATGAAACTCACAAACAATTTGTTTTTAATCTCATCGGCGTTGATAAACGTAAAGTTAAAGATGTGATGCTTCCTTGGGAAGAAGTAAATAAAATTAATCTTTTAGACCATACACATGACGTTTTTGAAATGATTAAAACGCACAAAAACACGCGTTTACCGGTTATGCACGAAGATAAAGTTGAAGGTATTTTATACACTAAAGAATTTATTTCTGAACCCGAAGTGTCCAAAATGGATTGGACAAAACTGATCCGTAAAGCTGAATACCTTTCGCCGAACGAACCGATCGTTAACGCTCTTAAACGTTTACAACAACGTAAAAGCCATATGGCCATTGTTCGCAGTGGTGATAAACTTTTAGGTATTATTACGATGGAAGACATCTTTGAAGAAGTGATTGGCGATATCTACGACGAATCTGATGAAACGCAGACACTGTTATCTTCAAATTCAAAAATCAGAAACCAAAACTTTAGGTTCTAGTATGTCGACAGACGAAACTACATTGTACGAACAGCTGGGCGGCAAAGAAACAATCGAAAAACTTGTTGAGCGTTTCTACCACTACATGAATACCTTACCTGAAGTTAAAGATATTCGTGATCAACATGCTCCTGATTTAACTGAAGCCAGAGATAAATTAGTGATGTTTTTAACGGGCTGGTCTGGTGGACCACAAATTTATATCGAAAAATTCGGTCACCCAAGATTACGCATGCGCCACATGCCTTTTAAGATTGGCGAAAAAGAACGTGATCAATGGCTTTACTGTATGTTTAAAGCTTTAGAAGATGTTGTACCTTCTGAACAATTAAAGAGTGATCTTAAAAAGAGTTTTGCTCATATCGCTGATTTCATGCGAAACCAGCCACCGCAGGGTTAACCTTCACCGATATCGCGCTCAGTTGTTTTCACGTTACCAAAGCTCCCCGGAAAGCCACCGAATTGAAAATTCATAAAATTGAATTTATGTAAACGTGGTTGCAGGTAAATACTTTTTTCGCCTGAAAAACTGTGAACCACAGAATAGAAAAGATAAACCCAGATAAACATCGTGTAATCAAGAAGCCCTAAGCAAAGTACAACGGCGGTCCATTTTAAACGTGTTACTCCAGCAAAAACGGCGAAAGCACCAAGAACTGAGCCTAATAATAAACTTTCGCCGTAAAATTGCGCTCCTGTTACCCCAAGACCCACACCCACTAAAACTAACGGTACATATTCGCCGCCAAAAAATCCTAACGAAACACACAGTAAAGTGAAGATGGCTTTTAATAAAACCAATTGCATATCATAAGCGGTCATTAGCGAACCTGAACTAAAACGTTCCACAAGATCTAAACTTAAACTTTGTAAGACGCGCAAATCCGTATTGTAAAGCGCATAACCGATGGCTCCAGACATCGCAATCGCCCAAATAATATTTTTTGCCGCAAAGAAATCAGATAAGAAGAAATAACCTTTTTTATACAAACGCGAAATATATCCAATAATCATGCCTAAAACGAAAATAAAGACAAAACGCTTTAACCAAGATTCACTATCTGGAATCGTCACAGCCGAAAGTAAATGCGGAAACTTAAGCGACTGAAGAATTAAAACCGCCACCCACGCTCCAAAGAACGTCCAAACTTTTTGTGAAAACTGAGTGCTGTACATTTCGATCAGAAAAATAATACCGACCCATTTGTTTCCGGTGATAGCCGCAAAACCGATACTGGCTGCCACTGGCCCCCAATACTTAAGACTTAAATTAAATAAACGCGCGACACCCGTGGTCGTTAGAACAATAACCCCTTCGCGCCCCACGCTCGCACCAAAGATATGGCTAAGACTTGCACCTATGAAATGATAAACCGCTTTCCAACGGTTCCAGAAAAAGTTTTTCTCTTCGGTCATTTCGTGAAGATCTTTAACTTTGTGTGGATAGTACAAAGTTTTCTTTTTTAACAAAATCGTAAGAATAAATAAAATCGGAAGACCTAAAACAAGCTGTGGGTACTCCAGACGCAACTGTTCAGAAAGATTCACAACGGTTTGAAAGCCGTAACTAAGCCCTGCGGCTGCGGCACCAAGAAGTAACGCCAGAATGAGATTTAATGGGTTCATGCGTTTTGTTTTCTCACATTAATCAACATATAGCCAATCACAATCCAATAGAAGCGATCGGCCATACCGCCTAATGAGAGATGCACGTGATAGATAAACAGAATCGGTATGTGCGTTAAGATATAAATAGCTAATATTTTAAACTCTGGCGGAGCTGATCTTAGTTTTTGAAAGCTAACTGCAATAAGACCTGCAAAACCAATAAAAACGATCGCGATAAAACCAATACCACCGATCACCCCGGCAGAAACCAGAATATTATGCGGATCTTTATTCGCGTTATACTGACCAACCTCTGTTTCGTTAATTTCACCAAACTTAGATAATAACCCTTGGCCGATAATTGGATTTTTCGAAAAGCTTTCGTAACCACGTTCAAATTCACTAAAACGTGATGCCACCCCGTCTTGAGCAGCCCGTAAACCCACCGCACTTTCACCACGCACGATTTCAAGCGCGTAGTTACTGACCGATTGGCCAAATAACAATGTCGCAATCACTAATGAAAAGGCCACCGACACTTTAATAAATTGGCTCGCCGCTTTTCTGGCTGGAAAAAATAAAAACGCTAAGAAGTAACTCAGAACGACTGCGAATAAAGCTGAACGAGTTCCTGTAAGAATAAGGGCTACCATAGAAACCGCAACACTCACCAATAAATAAATCTTACGGGGGCGAGAGTTCTCTTTAGCGAATAATTCATAAATTAAAAAGATACTCGCTAAAGTGGCCACTGTAACCATATACGGAATATGTTTAAAGACCCCAATAAAACGACCACCTTTAAAAGTCATCGCCGGTGCAATAATAAGTAAAACTAAACTTACATAACAAAGAAAGACCGAGATCTTTTGTGTGTAGTTAATAAATTTAGCCACTGATAACTCGCTCGGAATCACGCGCGCAAATAACACCACTGTAAAACACGCCGATAACGCCGCCGAGATTTGTAACCACCACGGGTTAGCCGCCTCATTAAGAACGGCCTGCATCGCTGTCACTGCCAACAAGTACAAACAAAAGATAAACAGATAAAACTTAAAGAAACGGTTTTGTAAGTAGTGGTGATTGCTCTTCCAGAAAAATTTAATGATCAGTAGCGAACCAATTATTATGTTAAAGAAGATATTAATAAAAGGGTGCATCCCCTTTTGAAAAATAAAAAAGGATTCCTGATAAGGGAATCCCGGAATAAATCCTAAAGAGATCTTCGATAAAAAAATCAGTGCGATTAAAAATAACATGACACTCTAGTCAGAGTTTTTCTCAATCAGAATGCTTGTTAAAATAATACTTGTGATGAGCGATACGATCGTCACCGACTGTGCAATATCACTTGAGATCCAAGGCTGTTTTTTCGGAACGTAAACGAAATCATCTTGCGCTAATTTAAACGGTTTAACTTCAGATGTCGATTTCATTAACTTGTTTAGATCAAGCTCGTACACACCCTTTTGTGAGGGATCATTCTTACGAACAACCACTTCTGTTAGATCTGCGTTTTCAGCTCCACCTGCTAAAGTTACTAGTTTAAGTAAATCAGTTTGCGGTGGAATGTAGTAAATACCCGGATTTTTTACAGCTCCTAAAAGTTGAACGCTGATTAACGATTCTTTTTGTGAAGAACGATAAATATATTCAGCAGCACGAGGTGGTTCTTTCACTTCGAAGAAAGAATTCTGTGCTTGCGAAACCTGAGCTTGAAAAAAGACCGCTGTAATTACAAGGGTCAAAACTCGACTTTTTAACATAAGATTCACCAACCTTTGTCTATTTCTCTGGACCTAGTACTGGATTATTTAAAACCAAAACAGGACTTATGGTCAACCTGTGAGTCGTTCAATAAGATGAAAGTACTGTAAGCGAGGACACTTTACATCATGGAAACACTTAACATCCCAGAGCACGAAAAGATTTTTAACGAAATTTGTCACAAGTTGAACGAATTATCGCAGGACGAAGACCAAAAAAACTCTAAAGACCGCGTAGTTCAATTAGACAAGATGCAAAACCAACTGAAAAATTTTCAAATCGAATTGGTTTCAAATCACGAAGATATGAAATTAAAAATCGAAACTTTAGAGAAAATGACGACATCAAATTCTGATTTAACTCAGAAAGTAAAAGAATTAACGGATCTTTTAAACCAAGAAAGAAACCACAATTCAAAACTTTCAACAGATTTAGCTCGCTCTTTAGATTTATCTTTAAAACTTCAGTTAGAGATTCAAGAAATCAAAACTAAAGCGATTCAAGCTCAAATGGATGACCGTAAACAGTACTTAGAAAATTACGAAAACATTCAGTTCGATTTTCAAAAAGAAAAAGGCCGTTTGTTAGAAATGAACCAGGGCTTAGCCGGTGAAATCAAACAAAAACAAGAGCAGATCAGCACATTAGAAGGCAAAATCAACGAACTTGAAGCTGGCATGATGGAAGTTGAAGGCCATAGCCAAGAACAAGCTGAGACAATCAAACACTTAATGACTGTAGCTGAAAACAAAATCGTTGAATTAAAACTTGATAGCGACCGTATTCAATCTGAATTAGACAATGTGCGTGGCCAATTTGAGCAATCAAAAACACAAACAGAAATCTTAAAGAAAGAAAACATCGCTCTTAAAGATTACATCAACAAGATGACAGCGTTCCAACAACAGATCTTTGCAGCTCAAGGCCACCCAGCACAACAAGGCCAACAAGCTCAGGCACAAATCGCCCAAAGATAGTTCGCTTACTTACAATTTAGGTTTTCAAAAGAACGGGGTTTTCGTCATCTACTTAGGACAGAGCCCCGTTCGCTATTTAAGAGATAACTCCCGAACACAAATCATGACGCACTTTAATCACTCAGGGTTTAGGCCCACAATGTGGACTGAAACCCCGAGCAATTAAAAAACCGCAAAAAATCATTAAAAAAAAGTCTGACGGCACGATGCCGTCAGCAAGGCCGTCCCAGGAAGGCGACAACCAGCGCAGCGGCCAAATAAAAAACTAATCGACCTTATGCAGTAACATCTTCAAATACTGACCTTCAGGGAATTGAATCAGACTTGGATGATCCCACCCTAACCCACCTTCACAAATAAGCTGGACTTTTTTACCCGAACGAAGAATTGATTTACGTAAAGAATTTTTGAAGTCTGTTACTTGAACTACACCTGAACAAGTGCATGAAGCGACAACGCCTTTTGCTTTTACGATGCGGAACGCCTGTTCATTTAATTTCATGTACCCATGAAGACCTGACTCCATATCTTTTTTGTTTTTTACAAAAGCTGGAGGATCAGAAATAACGACGTCGAAGCTATTAGATTCAATAGGCCCTAAATCTTTAAGCACATCGGCCTTCATCACAGTCACTTTACTTGTGTACTGTTTTAAATTTTCTTTGGCTTTTTCTAAAGCTAATTCAGAAACATCGACTAATAAAACTTCGAAAGGAATTTCTTTTTTATTCAAATAAAACGCCACTTGTGCTGACCACTGACCCATATAACAGCAAAGGTCTACGATCTTAAGTGGTTTTTCTTTAGTGAATTGTTTAACGCGAATTAAACCTTCTAAAGACTGAATCAATAAACGGATATTGTGAGTTTGATCTAAAAAGAAACCCGTTTTCTGGCCTTCGATTAAGTTCACGTTGAATTTTAAAGTCTCTGTTGTATTCAGCGTTGTCGCCATTACAGACGGGATCAAAATCGTTAAATCAGTTAATGAAATATCTTTCGGGTTGTAGATCACCTTAGGTTCTTCAACCTCTAAACCTTCAAGCTTACGAATGTTCACATCGTTACGTTGAAGTAAGATCGTGTGTTCCCAATCAATATCAGAAAGTTTTTGCGAAAAGACACCTTCAACTAACTTTTGGTAGATCTCGGTGGCTTGTTCAAAAATACGATTCATACCGTAAGTTAAAAGCTGGTAGGATAAAACTTGAAAACGTTCGCCATTTTTTTCAAACACGTAACGGTCTAAAATTAAGCCTGGTAAAGAATCAGCTTCAGAAAAACAAATGCGGAATGAATCTTGGAAGCCTAAATGAATTCTTTTTTCCCAAGCTGTGTATAATTTTGAAGAAACGTAAGTCGGACTGCCGATTTCGAAATCTTTTAATTCAAAGGTCATCGCACGAAAAGCGATTAACGAATGTGGGTTACCGTAACCACGGGCGATAAAGTGACCTTGGTAATCGTGCACTTCAACTAATTCACCGGGCGTAAGACCTCGAGGGCTATCCATTAATTCGTTAGAAAACACCCACGGGTGGCGCGAGCGCAAACGTTGATCCGAACCTTTTTTTAGCTTCCAAATTCTCACACGAAACCTCTTTCATGCCAGCAGCATGAGGACTAACTTTAAGAGGCTCTTTTTAGTCGATTTGGTATAAAAGAAAAAGGTTATTATCGGTTTTTGAAAAATTATTATCGCTAATGACCATAAACTGGGTTTTTTGGTCATTCAGCCAGCAGATCCCCTCGTAATTTTGCACTTCTTTCACTTGGGCTTTTAAGGCCTTATCGGTGGCAAAATCATAAGCGCAGCTTCTTTTAATCGACTTAGAGCTTTGCTCTTTCTGAGCGGTACACATCTGCACATCAAACTGTAAGCCATTTAAGCTAACACTCACCCCACGTTCGATCACAATCAGGTTTTGGTTCTTATCGTAAACGAAGTCAGTTACACCCATCTCGGCACCTAAGCCGTTACCGATGTATTGTGGCATTGGATAAGACCATTCGTTTAAAACGGCCGTTCCACCAGAAGCCGACCCTTCAATCATAATAAGTTTATTGCGCTCTTGAACTAACGGGCCTTCTAAAATAGCGCCCCATAAGCCAAGATCGGCATCCATACTTAAACCTTCAAAACCTTTATTGTTTTGCGTACCTCGAATTTGCAACCCCGTACCGTTGGCAATAAATTTCTGCGGTAAAGTGACATCAGCAATACGTTCACCTTTGTCGTTGATCCAAAACAGCGCCACTGGCTGACGCGGTTTTTGGTTTAAGTCACCTTCACTCGAAATTAAAATACGCTCTGGTGAAATGCGCGCTAAACCTTCCATATCTAAAAAAGTTTTATTATCTACAGGCTTAGCTACGCGTAACCATTTTAAATCGGTTGTGTTTAATTCTGATTTTTGTGAATCATATTTTAAAGTTAAAATACGCGGATGTCCTTGGTTACCACGATCATCAGAAACGAAATAAATTTCATCACCTAATTTACTGCAACCCGAAAGACCACCGATCGTGTAATTTTCAAATTTAGTTTGCGCTGGAATTTGCCAAACTTTTTTTAAGGTAAATTTAGGTGCTACCGGCTGAGAAGCCGCCATTACTGGCAGCGCTAAGAATAACAAAAAAAGAACTACAGAAAGTTTCATAAGTTTTAAGATTGTCGGCGCGCTTTGCACGCCTGTAAAGTGTTTTGCATAAGCATGGCAATGGTTGTTACCCCAACGCCGCCCGGGACAGGGCTTTGCGCTGATAGCCAAGTGTCGTTTTCAACAGCTTTAACCACATCACCTGTTAATTTGTGACCTTCAGCGCGGTGAATGCCGACATCAATCACGATAGCTCCCTGTTTAAAATCAGTTTGTTTAAAGTATTCGGATTTACCGATCGCTACACACACGATGTCGAAAGTTTTAATTTCTTGCATCAGGCTTTCAGATTTTGAATGGAATAAAGTCACCGTCGCATTTTCTTGCGTTAATAAATGCACCAGCGGTGTTCCCACGATTTGACTGCGACCAATCACCGCCACTTTTTTGCCGGCAATTTTGATATCGTAATATTTTAGAATTTCAACAATACCTGCTGGTGTGCAAGGTTTAACTATCGCATCACCCACAACCATCGAGCCGATATTGGTTTTTGTTAAACAATCAACGTCTTTAGTTGGAGCAATCTTTTCTAAAGCTGTACGTTCATGAATATGTTTAGGAAGTGGAAGTTGAACTAGAATCCCGTCAACTTTTGAATTTTTATTAAGTTCATCGATTTTAGCTAACAGATCATTTTGTGATATTTTTTCATCTAACCGAATCACTTCAGAAGAAAAACCTAAAGTTTCACACATACGAGCTTTATGGCCGACGTAAACTTCGCTGGCCGGATCTTTACCCACCAGAATTACGCTTAAGTGCGGAAGAGCTAACCCTTTTTGTGGCCATGAGGCGATTTCAGCTTTGATATCTGCTTGGATTTTTTCACTGACCGGTTGGCCCTTAAGTAGCTTCATCGTTGACCCTCATTTCGTGCTGGTTTATCTGTGAGTCTTAAAACTACCAAAATA
>JAMPXC010000075.1 GCA_023701385.1 Pseudobdellovibrio sp. | reverse complement strand
TATTTACTCTTACTTCTTAGCTGTATAGTTTTTAGTATTAAATGCTTCGCATACGATCAAGATTTAGCTGATCGTTTAAAAGAAGATCTGCAACACGAAGCGAATCGTCGTAAAGCTTTTAAAGAATTCGAAGACGAAAAAAAGAAATCACAAAAAGAACAAAATCAGGGTTTGGCACTTTGGCTTGAAGAGCAAGAAAAGTGGGATTTAAACCGTGAAAAATCTGTGGGTGAGTATAAAAAAACAAGAAAACCTGCACAGCGTTCGATTATTGATTCTGAAGGCCAGCCGCAAGAAGTTTCGCCAGAGTACTATTACGACGTTCAAGAAAAACAACGTGCCCAACGTGTCGTTGAAGATGGCCGCAGACAGCATATCGCTATTAAGAAAAATATTATCGCTCAGTTTTCTCCACAAAACGTAACTTCTGAAGAAGAGGAGTTGGGTATTTACACGAACCGCCCTCGTTATGATTTACGTAAACGTGGTCGTAACAAATGGACAAAAGGTGGATCTTCATTCGGGGGAGGCAGTTCTTCTGGTTCTTCGAGTGGTGGATTTAACCCAAGCGGTGGGTTCCAGGGTGATTACAACGATTTTCCACCACCACCGCCACCGGATTTCAATTCAGTTCCACAGGATAGTTTTGAAGATTTCCCGCCCCCACCTCCGCCAACGGATTTTGGTAATGCGCCGGGAACATTTGATTCAGGTTTCGGCGACGCGCCGATTCCGCCTCCGCCGCCGCCTCCTCCACCTGAGGGTGGTTGGGACTTTTAAGCTTTTTGTTTAACCGCTGACTTTGTTGGCGGAATCTCTTTGGGTGATCAGCCTCCGGCTGACCTTTTTTCTGAAGGGAGCGCTGTTGCGCTCCTTAGTGCTGGAATCGTCGTTTAGACGCTCTTTGGCTTTTCTTGGATGAAAAGATCGTTAGTAGATAAACCTGTTAGGGCTGTCATTTTTTTGAATGTGTAGAATAAGATTGCGCCTAAGAATATGATTGATGGGATTAGGATTACCAATAATGAGTACATTGTCATTTGGCCTAATTGTTGGTTTAGGAGATCTTGTTTTTGTTCTGTTGTTAGTGATTCAGATAGTGGTGTGAAGATCTTGATGGCTAAGAAAAAATTTAGAAATGCACTCATTAAAAATGACAGTGATAATAGCTGTGTCGATTTTTTCATGAGGTTTCTAAAATCTGTTTCTTTGTTTGTTTCAGTGATTTTTTGTTGGATTTTGTCCACGTCAAAAGCTGCTGGATTTAAGAATAATGATTCGAAGAAGGGTGATTTTCCGAAGCTTGAAACTAGTACGAATACGCCGATTAATAGTGGGAATAAGGCTTCTTTGACTGCGAACCAAATTCCGCCTAAAGCCATTAATGATAATGTGCCAGAGATTAAAATATTCAGTAAACCTAGAAGCGAAATGAAATCCATTTTTTTGTTTTTATAGATTGAATAAACACCTGAACAAAGTGGCAAAGCTAAAGCTATGAAAAGCGCGCTTGTTGGCGTTAATCCCCATTTTGATCCCTTATTAAGAATGTAGACTGGTAAAATAATATTTACCAAGATGTGCATAAAACTGTTGTTGGGATTTGATTTCGACATAGTCAAAGATTGTCTTACCGGACAGGTTTTAAGGTCAACGACATAACAGTGTTGCTTTTATTTTAGGCTTTACGCGCTACGAGATTGCAAAGCCTAAAAATCACAGGCTCAATTAGTTTCATTAGGAGAATTTCTTTCATGAAAACATCAATTAAAGTTTCTGTATTAGTTTCTGCTCTGATGATGACTGGCTCATGCGCCATGATTCAAAAATTAACTTGCAATTCAAACGCAGCTAAAAGCCAAGGCGCGCAAGATGCAGTTAACGGCAATATCAATATGCCAGGTTTAAAATCAGCTGATTCTTGTGAAGGCGCTGAGTTTTCTAAATCTCAATACCAAGCTGACTATCGTGCTGGTTACGAAGAAAAGAAAAATCAAATTTGCCAAACTGGCGAAGTTGTAAAATTAACTCAAACTTCTGTTGAAGCTGGGCTATCAAAAACTGATGTTGAGAAAAAAATCGGCGCTTGTATGACGATGTCTTCGTACACATCGCTTAAAAACACAATGGAGAGCACGTTTAAAAATGCTTTTTGCTCAAGTGGCCGTGCTGAAAAAATCGGTAACAAACACGGTGCGGATTTATCAGGTCGTGCCTTTGAGGCAAACTTTGCAGGTTGTGAAGCTAAATGGTCTTTATTGAAGCCGGTTTATGAAAAAGCTTACACAAAAGCTGAAACACAAACTCATAAAGCTAAAGAAGATTTATTTGTACAAAACACCGGAACATCAACTTTCATGCTTGATCAAAAAAATCTAACAGCAGTTTGTAAAATTCCAGCGGATCAATCACACGTATCAGTAACTGTTAACAATCCAAATGCTTCACAAACTTTAGTGCAAGGCCAATGGAACTACCAATACTTCGATAAAGACTTTGCAAAAATCGCTGATGATTCAGGAATGGATGCGGTTTTATTATCTCCGAAGTCGAATAAGTCATTCACAAAAATGACGTTACCAAGAAACGCCAGTTTCTGCCGTGCTGAGTTTGCAGGTAATGCAAGCGGTTCTAACATTAAGTAAATTCTTACTTTGAGACATTTTTAAGGCCACTAAAGTCCAGTCTTTAGTGGCCTTTTTGTTTATTAAATCATTTATAGCAGCTTTTAAGTCGCCAAAAGTTCAATTATTTTGTCAAAAATTCCGACAAGTTAAGAGTGAAAAACCGCTGCATTGGTCAGGCTAAAAAACTGAATTTTTTCAGAATTATTTTATTCGTGTTTGTATTTGCGAACACGCTTGTAGCCTTTGCAAATCCTGGTGTCACAACTTACCAAGCTAAAATTATTAAACCTGATGGACTTCCGTTAGAATCTTCAAGTGTGAATTTTAAATTCACGATTTTAGATCCGGCGGGAAGTTGTATTTTATATTCTGAAACCTATTCGTCAGTGAATATGGCTTCAACAGCGGGATTAATTTCTTTCTCGTTAGGATCGGGTGTAAAAACATATCCTGCGTCAGCAACTACTTTTGCAGACGTATTTTCTAATATTACTCCAACATTATCTTGTGATGCGGGCGGGCCTGGTACTTACTCGCCAGGTGCAAATGACGTTAGAAAAATCGTGATGCAATTTCATGATGGTACTGGTTGGCAAACTTTACCGGCGATGAATATCAATGCTGTGCCTTACGCGATGTATGCCACTGAAGCACAAAAAATCAGTGGGCTTCCAAGTTGTGCCGCAGGGCAAGCTTTAGGTTACAATGGGGTTAGTTTTTCCTGTGAGACTGTTGGCGGTGGCGTTACAAGCTCAACTGTTATTGCAGCCCTTGGTTACGAGCCTGTTCAGCCAGCTAGTTTTACAACGGTGAATTCAACTGTTTCGTCGGTTTCATCGACAGTAAGTTCTCTCGCAAGTAATTTAAATTCAGTTTCTTCTACGGTAAATACTTTATCGGGAAATGTGTTTTCAGTTTCATCAACAGTTACGGGGTTAACAAATACGGTTTCAACTCTTTCAGCCTCAATGGCGGCGCTGACTTCGTCGCAATGGATAAGTAGTGGAACAGCAATTAGTTATTCAACAGGTAACGTAGGTATTGGAACAAGCAACGCGGCATCGCGTTTAACTGTTTCAGGTAGCACTTACCTATCAGGACCAATTGTAACAGGTAATACTCCGCCAACAGGTGGAGCGCTCGATATGGGGCCTTTATTTGGTTCGATGACATATAGCTCACCATTTTTCCAACAAGATACGCTGACGGATCTATCAGCGCAGATTACTGCAGGACGGATTGTTGCGACTAAATTTAATGCTGATAGTAACAATGGAAGTATTGCTTCCGGTCGGTTTAGTTACACACAAAATGAGCCAGGAAATTTGAATACCTACAACAGCCTTATAGGTGATTATGTCGTTACAGACAATAATGGTTCAGCCAATATAGGCGAAGTGGGAAGCTTATTTACTTTAAGCGTTCATAACGGTTCAAGTACAGCGACCAGCATGTATGGTATTAATTCGAGAGCTTATACATACAGTGGTAATGTTGGAAATTCTTACGGCGGTTATTTTTCTTCAAACGCGCCTGGTGGATCAATTACCAATAATTTTGGTGTGATGATCGATGCTTCGACAGCAGTTGCGCAGTCTAATTATGGTCTTTATATTGCGAACACAGGTTCGGCGGCTGCTTCGCAAACTTATAATATCTATTCTGCTGGGGTGAATTCGAATAATCATTTCGCCGGTTATGTTGGTATTGGTGTTACATTGCCGTCAGCAAGACTTCATTTACCTGCGGGGACTGCAGCAATAGCAGCACTTAAGTTAACATCTTCAACATTGTTAACAACACCAGCATCTGGCGCGATTGAGTACGATGGTGTTAGTTTATATTATACCGATGGTACGAACACGCGTAAAACGCTGGCAACGGGTGTAGGTGTCACATCGTCGACGATCACTTCAGCGCTTGGTTATACACCAGCAAATAGTGCGACAGTTTCTACATTACAAAACACTGTGGCTTCAATGGCCGCTTCGCAATGGACAGCTTCCGGTTCAGCAATTAATTTTACTTCAGGTAATGTCGGTATTGGAACTTCAAATCCGACACAAACCTTACATGTGAGTGGTTCAATTCGCGCAAATACAATTTATGCTGCAGATGGAGCATTCAACACACCAGCAATTACTTTTGCAAACGCCACTGGTACAGGTTTTTTCAATTCTGGTGGGTATTTGGGTTTTTCTGTAGGTGGTGGTTTAAAGGGAATCATGACGAATTCGTATTTAGATTTTAGTGGAGGCGGCGCTGGTCCGAAGATCAATTTTACAAGTGGTAGTGAAGCAACTCCGTCGTACGCTTTCAATATTGATTCAGATACAGGAATGTATAATCCCAATGCTGGCGGTGGAAGCAATGAATTAGGTTTTTCTACAGCTGGTGTAGAGAGACTTCGTATTGCTTCAGCAGGTGCTGTGGGTATTGGTACCTCAGCTCCAGTTACAACATTACATGTAGTCAGTAAGCAGTCTGCAGCAGCAGTTCATCCAGACCGCGCGGGTTTTGTTCTTGAGGCTGAAGGTACAAGCGTTGGTGGACGAATCGCAGCTAAAGTTTATTCAGATACAGAAAACCCACTTTTCGTGGCTTATCGCGCCCGCGGTACAAAAGCAAATCCGCAGCCACTTTTATCTGGAGATCTTATTACGGCAATTTCTCCGGTTGGCTTTGATGGTTCGAATTGGCAGACGGGTGCGCATGTGCGTTTTCATACAACTGAAAATTGGAATGGTTCAGCTATCGGTTCAGCGATTTCATTTCGAACAGTGACCAATGGAACGAGCACGACATTGGATCGAATGCGCATTGACCATAATGGTAACGTTGGTATCGGTACAAGTACTCCATCAGCCAAACTTGACGTCAATGATGGTGCTGGACGCAAGGTTGCATTTTCGCCGGCAGGAATCTCGGGAGATTTTGCTAATTTACCTCTGATTCATTTAGAAAATACAAATAACGTGGCCGATGACTGGTTTTTGGTAAATGCCGCCGATAAATTTCATTTAACCACCGAGGCTGCAAGTGGCACAGAAAAACTAACGGTCACATCTTCTGGCAATGTCGGTATCGGAACATCAAATCCAACTCAGCTTTTACAAGTTGGCGGCGGAACTGGTAATGCGGTAGCCGAAGTGCGTGGCAATAATTCTGGCTATGCAGCAGGACTTCGTGTGTGGAATGCAAATGCGGCAGTTGGTGCGTATTCGTATCTTGATTTTGGCTGGGGAGTATCGGCGGCCGTGGCGGCTGTTCACGCGCGTCCTCAATCTGATAACAGTACAAATTTAGTTTTACAGGCAAGTGATATAACAGGCACAAGATTCGATGCTGTGACTATGAATGGTAATGGCAATGTCGGTATCGGTATCGTAGGTTTAGCTTCAGCGACTCTTGATGTGGCTGGCACAACAAACTCTGCAGAAAATCTTCGCCTTCGTGGTAAAACATCTATCGAAGGTGGTCAGCTTTCTTTAATGGATGGTACTGGCACTGGCGGCTGGGAGATTGATAACTACGGAGCGAGTGGTACTGAGCGTTTACGTTTTTTCCGTGATAAAGGTGAAAATAATCTCGTTGAGCCTATGGTCATTTCACCTTCTGGAAATGTGGGGATTGGTACGACTGGTCCAGCAGATAAGTTGCAAGTAGCTGGTGGTATTATTGTAGGAGCGCAGTCAGGATCAACAGATGATAACGATGATTATGTGATTAAATCAAACGGGCAGTTGCATCTGCAGGCTAATCAATCTGGATCATCGAATACTTCGTATGTGCATTTAGTGTTAGAGGCTGGAACAGCTGGAAGCTCAAACAGTGCTGTTATTATGCAAACGCGTGGCTCGGAAAGAATGAGAGTTGATCCAAATGGATATGTTGGTATTGGCACAACCAGTCCGGTGCGTGCGCTTCAGGTAGGACAAACGGGCGCATGGTCAGATACCTCAGGAATTTTAGTTAAGGGCGCAAATCCTGGTTTAGAATTAACAGATACTCAGGCAACTCCACAGAGATGGTTAATTGCAAATGGTGTTGTTGCTGCGAATGATGGTAAACTTGGGCTTGCGTATGATGTAAATAATAGCCGACACAATATAGTTGTAACGAACACAGGACGTGTTGGTATTGGAACTATGTCAGATACACTTGCGGGAAAACCAAATAAACTAAATATCGTAAGTTCAAATGCGGCTGGATACGCTCTTGGTTTAAGCGTTCCAAATACAACTGACTCGAATCAAATTATTTTCGTAAATCCAAATGGTGAGGTTGGAAGTGTGAATACCAACGGAACAGCAACAACGTTTAACACGGCTTCAGACCGCCGTTTAAAAGGAAACATCCGTGATCTAGAAGAAGAAAAAATCGATAATATCTTTAATCGTCTTCAACCACGTCAGTGGGAATGGAAATACGCCGAAGGCCAGCCACATGGTGAGGGTTTTATCGCACAAGAGTTAGCTGAAGTTATTCCAGATGCGGTCACAAAAGGGGATGTTAATCCAAATTTAAAACCGAACGAAGAAGGTTTTAAATTATGGAAAGTGGATTACTCAAAACTGACTCCGTATTTAACAGCGGCGATTAAAAACATCAGAAAAAAAATTGAAGCGTTGTTTATCACAACTGAAACGCACACGCGCGAAATTGCTTCGACGCAAGAAAAAGTACAAAAGTTAGAAACTGAAAATGCAAATTTAAAACAAGAAAATAAAGCGATTAAAGACTACCTGTGCAGCAAAGATCCTGCAGCTCCTATTTGTAAGTAAAAAATAAATCATTCATAGTTTTGTGGCTTAGGCTTTGCTCTTTTCATAGTTGAAAGTGAAAGGGGGCATTGTGACCATCGCTGATAACCGTGAGACCACATATTCAACGTCGCGTAAAGGTGGCTTGTTTCATGATATCCTGCATGATATGCGTAAATCTTTACGTGGTGACGTTCATACCGTTGTTGAAATTCGCCAGGAGTTAGATCGTTTATTACGTAAAAATGCAAAACTGGTTGATGTTTTAAAGCTGCATCATGATTATATGAAAGAATCTTTGGTGATCTGTTTAGATCGTGATGCAAAAGATGAAGAAAAACAACAGCACTTAGATCGTTTATTACAACTTTTTGAAATGCACGCTAAAGCCGAAGAGCAAACTTTATATAAAGTTCTTATTGCAAGCTCAGAAAAAGAACCGCGTGTTGAAGGAAATTTAGCGCAAGATGAACATGAACTAATTTATCAAGTGATGGATGATCTGCGTGATATGCATTTCATGTCATTATGGACAGAAGATGTTGAAGCTAAATCAATGATGCTTTGTGAGTTGATCGCCAATCACTTTAAAAAGGAAGAAGCAGAAGTATTTCCACTCGCTACAGAAAAAATTAATTCAGGTCAGCTCAACGATATGACGAGCGACTATATTAGCCTGTGTGATAACTATTTAGGAATGAGCGAGATACGCGCTAAGGGTATATTTTTGTAAAGAGCTCGTTTTTAACGGCACTAGAAGTGAAATTAAACGTGATGTGGCGAAGTATTTTGTGATGAGCTCTAAATGCATTTTTAGAGTTTAACTTCTTTCGAAAAAGAACCGATTTGTAGACGTGAACTTCAATGTAGGACGTACTTTGTCTCATTTTGCGACTGCGTTCGCGCTGCTATTTTGCGGCGTCTTTGCCTTTGCCGGTCCTGTGCGCACAACTTATCAAGCTAAAATTATTAGACCCGATGGTTATCCTCTTGAAGCTTCAAATGTTAATTTTCGATTTACAGTGTTGGATACAGTTGGCAGTTGCGTGCTTTATGTCGAAGACTACACAGCCGTTAATATGAGTCAATCTGGGGGATTGATTTCGTTTTCGTTAGGCAATGGTAATCGTACTTTTCCAGCGAGCGGAACCTCAAAAACATTTCAGAATACCTTTGATAATTCGACACCGGCATTTTCATGTCAAACGCCAGGAGTCTATAATCCGGACCCAGATGATGCGCGCAAAATTGTCATGCAATTCAATGATGGCACTGGGTGGCAGACATTACCGGCCATGACCATCAATGCTGTACCTTATGCGATGTACGCTGATAAATCCTTTGATTCGCAAACATTAAACGGTAAAGCCGATACGGCGTTTGTCGAAAATTCAACTTTAGCAGCTCTTAATTGTAATCCGGCAACTCATGCTATTACTTTTAACGGTGTAAGCTTTAGCTGTATTCCTGTTGGCAGTAGCAGTAGTGGAATTACAAGCGTTACAACAAGTGGAACTGTGTTAAGTACGGGTGGCACGGCTTCAGCGCCGGTTATTAGTATTCAAGCTGCCACGGTGTCGCAAGATGGGTATTTA
>JAMPXC010000074.1 GCA_023701385.1 Pseudobdellovibrio sp. | reverse complement strand
TTTATTCAATAGAAAAATATTTATAAATAAAATTTCCCTAATAAATTTCAAATTGAGAATTGTTAACGAGCTACAAGGGTCAGTGCTACGCCAGCTAAAGTTAATAAAGCTGAAATAGCTAAGCGTGCAGAGACTGGCTCTTGTAATAAAATCGCACCACCGGTAGCTGCAATAAGGGGAACTAGGAGTTGCAGCAGTGAAGCCGTGATGGTGCGAAGTTTTGGTAAGACGTGATACCACATTGAGTAACCTACACCTGAAGCGATGGCTCCGGATAAAATCGCTAACATTAAACCTTGTGAAGTGATTTCAAAAAAGTGCTGGCGAAGTAAAATAGCGACAAGACAAATGAGACTGGCTTTTACAAAGTGGTTTGCTGTTTCTAATGTGGGCGCATTTGATTTTTTACCCAGTATTGAATAAGAACCCCAGCCAAATCCAGCTGCTGCCATCAGTAAAGCGTAAAATAAATTCGGAGTTTCAACACCGGGCCAGACCAGATAAGCGATACCTGAAATAGCCAGTAAAGTGCCGACGATTTTTTGTAAGCCAAATTTTTCGCCAGTTTGAAGGCTACGGCCTAGCATTGTTAATTGAACACATCCGAATAAAATAAGCGCGCCAACACCCGTCGTTAAGTTGACGTACGCAACTGTAAAACAAATAAGGTATAGAGATAATGTAAGGGCATTAAGTATATGTGTTTTGCTAAAAGAAAACTTTCTTTCGCGAATAAGAATTAAAACAATAAGAAAAATAGCCGCACTCACAGCGCGAATCAGGGCAAATTGCAACGGATCAACGCCACCATTTGATAAAGCAATACGGCTTAGGATTGAGTTTAAAGCAAAACAGCAAAGCGTTAAAAACGTCAGTAATGCAACCATTTCAGGTAAATGTTGGTGCAAGGGCGATACCACTGCAATAAATTGATAGTCAGAAATATTTTCCTGATATAAACGCAAATTCTATGTGATTAAAGTTGAGAGAAATTCAATAGAGTAGGACGTTAGTTTATATTCTTCATAAAAGTAAATAGGCCTCAGTCTAGCAAAAAAAATATGCAATTGTTGCTCCTGACGAGTTGTGCAATGCTATTTTTTATAAATATACGGGTATTTATAAAAAATGGAGACCATAATGAGTTCACAAAATTTAGGTGAAGTATCGAAAAATTTGTATGATTTGCTGACTGCTTTGGAGCCAGAGGATAGGCAAAAAGTCTTAACATCGGTACTGGCTTTATTAGGAGAAGAGATTAAAAAGCCGATTGTTGTTGCTAATGGAAAAAACAGCGTGCTTGCGAACGGATCTGATAATCTCGAAAATGATCCTTCAGAAGTGGGTAGTGCCAAAGATTTCTTCTCTTTAAAAAATCCAGAAAATCGAGGTGAAGCGTTTGCGGTTGCCGCAAGATATTTGGAGTTTACTAAGAATCAGGAGCTTGTAAACAAAGATGATCTTTTAGCTGTTTTCAAAGAAGCTCGTAGAAATTTTGATTCAAAAAATTTTTCTCGAGATATAACAAATGCAATTCACAATGCAAAATTGTTTCTTTCGGGCGATGAGAGGGAAACTTATAAATTATCTTTTTATGGTCAAGAATATGTTGATGCTTTGCCTAAGAGAGAGGATTTAAAGTCTATCAAGCGTCCCGGAAAGAATAAGAAAAAAATTTCGAAAAAAGACAGTGATCCCTCAAAGCAAGTGAAAGCTAAAGATGCAAAATGATGTTTTACTGGGGTATTTGGAAATTCCAAAACTAACCCAAACGGATAAAATACTTATCGTTTTGTTAGTTTTAGACGCTCCAACTAAGCCAAATAAAATTCAAAGTGTTTTGTCTGACCATGGAATACGGGAGGCAAAAAAGTGGAATATGTCTCAATTGCTTAAGGCAACAAAGCATGCAGTTAGTCTTAAAGATGGGTGGACTCTTACATCAAACGGGAAAAGCTCTCTAAAAGAAAAATTAGGTATTGGTGAGGTTAAGGAAGCAAAAATTATCACGAGTTTAAGAGATCACTTGCCAAAAATTAAATTAACTCAAAATCGCGAGTTTATTGAAGAGGCTATAAGATGCTTCGAATCTAAATGTTTTAGGGCGGCTGTAGTTCTCTCTTGGACGGGCGCTATGGGCGTATTATACGATGAAGTGATAAAAAACCATCTGACGACATTTAATCGAAACTTAATGGCCAAGTTTCCTAAAAGCAAAACTATTGTCAGTTTTGATGATTTGGCTCTTTTAAGTGAAAATGATTTTTTAGAGCTTGCTTATAGCTCGTCTGTTATAGATAAAAACGTAAAAATGCATCTTCAGAATACAGGTTTGAAATTAAGAAATTCATGCGGTCATCCGAATACGTTTAAAGTTTCTGAACATCAAGTTCAGGCTCATATTGAATTAATTATGTTGAATGTTTTTGAAAAATTTTAGAATTTGCAATCGACGTTTTCCATATTATTGAAATTTATTTAAGTTTTGATTGGCAAATTTTAGGGACAAGTAACTAGTTATAAAGGGTATAAAATGAATGGTAAATTAAAAGTAAAATGGGGTTCGCTGGAAATCGATTTTGAAGGTTCAGAAACTTTTTTAAAAGAAGAATTTATGCAATTACTGAATGCAATTTCTGCTGTTGCAAAGGAATCTGGAACTTTACTAACTCAACCTGATGTGCCCTCAACCGTACAGACTGCCTCTAGTCGTAGAATTGGTAGTCTCGGTATGGGTACGGTAGCACAAAAACTTGCTGTCAAATCAGGGCCAGAGCTAATAATGGCCGCGGCAGCCAAGCTTACTTTCATAGATCAGAAAGATAAATTTACAGCTAAAGACTTGCTGAGTGAGATGAGGCAAGCATCGGCCTATTTTAAGGAGTCGCATGCAACTAATTTTGCAAAAAATATAGCTGTTCTGGTAAAAAATGCAAAGTTAAATGATGTTGGAGGAGATGCTTATTCTATACCAGCAGATAGACATGAAGAATTTCAATCTAAGCTGTCGTAGCTATAATTCTTCAGCAAAGATCTTTTCAGTGATCTTCCAGTATTTATCTTGTTTTCTGGCGATCACGAAAGACGGTTTTCTGAATAATACCTGATACTTCACAGCTTGGCTTGGGTGATCAAGTTCAACGGCAAGTTCTGGTTTACGTAAGTGCGAACGTAAGAAATTGATATTAAATTTCTTAATCGCGGTTGGATTATTAAAGAAATGCACTTCGCTGATGTACTGGCCATCCAGATCATAGTAACGAATTTCTAAATAGGGATTTGAATTTTTATCTTTACGTTCTTCGTAGGTGATTTTTTCTGGTGTCATCACATGCGCGTTTTTAGATAGCCTTGCTTGTTTTAATTTGGCATCGGCATCAATCAGTACGGCTTTGCATTTTTCACAAGCCTTAGCAGTGATATCGTTTTCACAACCGCAAGAGTGGCAAATCTTAGATCTGAATCTGTAGCCGCACGGAACAATTTGAAAAGTATCTGGATCTTGCTTGGCACCACGGCATTTGCGTCCGAAATGTTCGTACACATCGCCATCATCATCGGCATAACCCCAGAAATCATTCACATGTTCGCACACCGGGCAAGGTACACGAACAGGAACTGTGTCTTTAGCAGGTCTACGATCGCTGATTTCAGGAGTAAAGATATCGTGCCCCATTCCCGCATAATCTAGAATGTAACAATCTTTTTTCTCAGGTGATAAACGAAGTCCACGGCCAACGATTTGTTGGTATAAACTATTTGATTCTGTAGGGCGAAGAATAGCGATCACATCGACATGAGGCGCATCGAAGCCTGTCGTTAGAACAGATACGTTAACCAGATACTTAAATTTTTTCTTTTTAAAATCTTCAACTATCTGATCGCGCTCCTTCATATCAGTATCACCGATCACCATGCGAGCATCATCTTCTGGTAAGTACGACATAATTTCTTCAGCGTGTTTAATCGTGCTTGAGAAAATCATTACACCTTTACGGTTGTAGCGTTCAGTAATGTCGATAATATTTTTAATAATTAACGGTGTTAAGCGTTTTTGGCTTTTTAGAATTTCTTCAACTTCAGCCATCGTGTATGAACGGTCGCGATCAGTCAGTTCAGAAAAATCATAACAAGTGACCGGAATATCAACTTTCACAGGCGCAGTTAAGAATTTATTCTTAATCATGTACGACAGTGGAAGTTCATAAACACACTGTTTGAAAAAACGCTGCATTTCAGTTTTTAACTCACCTTGGTGTGAGTATTCGTAAATCCAACCTAAACCCATACGGTAAGGCGTTGCTGTTAAACCAAGAATACAGATCTCAGGATTTTTTTCTTTAAGTTTAGTGATGACGTCTTGGTACTGCGTTGAACCTTCTTCGGCCACACGGTGACATTCATCAATAACCACTAAAGAGAAATTTTCAAAGAAAGCTTTTGGCGCACGCGCCACAGATTGCACACTTCCAAAAATAGCTTTGGCATCCCAATCTTTTTTACCAAGACTGGCCGAGAAGATTCCAGCTGATAAACCATAGCTCTTATATTTTTCGTAGTTTTGTTCAACTAGTTCTTTAACGTGCGCTAAAACTAAAACGCGGCCTTTAGCAATGCGGGCCAGTTCCGCGATCACTAAACTTTTACCGGCGCCTGTTGGTAAAACGATAACAGCAGGCACGCGTTTTTTTTGAAAAAACTTAATCGTGTTATTTACGGCCTGTTGTTGGTAATCGCGCAGTTTATACATTTAAAGTGGTTTCTCGATTTTGTAGATGTAAGATTTTTTAGGTGGGCCGTAAGAAATAGCTACTTCTTCAATACCAGTGTTAATGGCGCCTAATCTTTCCATCGCTTTTTGCGAACGTTTATTGTTAAGCCCTACTTGAAATAGAGTAGCTTTCACAAATTGTAAAGCATAGTTCACAACTAGTTTTTTTAAATCACGGTTGTAAGCTCCGCCCCAGTATTTGCGGGCTAAGAAAGTATAACCAATCGTGATCGTCGAATTTTCGGGTGAATAATCATAAAAACGAGTTGAACCGATAATTTCTGAAGTTTTACGGTCAGTAATAACCACACAACCTTTTGAGTTTAATGATTCTTCAAAATGTTTTTTAAAAACTTCGCACTTCCAGCGATCTGATTGCGGGTGTTGTTCCCAAATCAAGGGGTCAGATGCTGCGCGCAGCAGATGATCATAATCTTCTGGTTTTAGAGGTCTAACCTCGACGAGCTCGCCTTTAAGAGTGGGTTGAATATTCATGGTTCCAAATTATTTGAACTTTGCAGGTAATTCAAATACCTTTTTAAGAGTAGGAGCAACGCATGGATGAGTCAGATTTTGAAGGCACACTGGTACTAGAAAAAATGGCCGAAATTAACAAAGTTGATGCTTTTATGGAAGCTATTGATTCTGACGACTTCGGTAAAGCCCAAGCGCTTATGAAAAAGGCGGGCGTTGATCCTAAAACTATCGCCATCGTGTTACGTAAAATGCACGAGGCTTCAGGTGAACACTGATCAGTTTAAAGTATCTCAAATTGCGAATCTTGCTTAGAATCGTCTAACATTTATCTACTTTTTTATTTACTAATTTTACGAAGTTTTTCTCATTCCCGAGAATAATCACTTTATTTCAAAAATTCGATTTTTTTTCTGATCGTTGATATTCTTTTATCAACAAGAGCGATCGACAGGAGGTCGGGTTTATGAAAAAGAATAATTTATGGATGATGGCGGTTATTTCAACAGCAGCTGCAGTAGTAGCCTGCTCAAGACAGGGAACAGTAGATACGTCAGGGAATGCTTACTTAAGCAGTTACCCTCAGGAAAAAACGGATAATCTAAGAGTGAGTATGACAGATGCTCCATCGAAAGATTTGAAAAACGTTTTTGTGAACGTGTCACATGCGGAACTGTTCGTAAATAACGGTGGAAAAAACAGCCGTATTGTTGTAGCCCAGGGATTAGGGTTAGTGGACTTACTTACATTGCGAAACGGCGTGCTGCTTCCGATGCAAGATTTTAGCTTGCCTGAAGGTGTGCAGGTTACGGGTATTCGTTTAGTCTTAAACGGTGATGACAATCATGCGATTAAGCAAAACGATGAACGTTGTGAAATGCAAACCCCAAGCGGGCAGCAGTCAGGTATTAAAATTCATTTAAGCGAACCATTTACTATTGAAGAAGGTAAAGACTATTCAATGATTATGGATTTCGATGCTGAAAAATCAGTAGTAATTAAAGGAAATGGCGAATGTTTATTAAAACCAGTTCTTAAATTATTAACTGTAACTCACAAGGATGATGAGGATAATTCAGGTGAAGAAACAACTGAACAACCAGTTACTGATGGAACTGATAGTAACGTGGGCGGTGGTGACTCATCAGGCGGCGGAGATTCAAGCTCTGGTGGTGGCACAGTAGTTGACGATTCTTCGTCGGGTACAACAACAGTTGATAACGGAAGTTCAACTTCTGGGTCTGAAGTAGTAGATGCTACAGGTAGCACAGATTCAGGTACTGACGACTCTGGTTCAGAAACTACTCCAGATAGCGGCGAACAAACAGGTTTCGAGGAACCAGTTGATCCTTCACAAGAACCACCTTTATACACTGAAGAAGAATTTTTTAATGTAGGCTAATTAAAAAATAAATTTGAAACAAAGGTCTCTGGGTTTATGCCCGGAGACTTTTTTAGATTGAGCGGAATAATGTGTTTATTCATAACTTTCCTTTGCCACAAATAAAAAAGGGGTAAGTAGATTTCTCCACTTACCCCTTGAAAGTAGACTTAAATTACTTTTTAGCAACGATTTTTAAAGTTAATTCGATGTCGTTGTTAATGATTTTATCAGCAGCTAAATCTTTGAAGAAATTGCCAGAGTTGTATTTTAAACCCCATTTAGTACGGTCGATTTTAAGTGAACCTTGGCCAGTTGCAGTTCCGTTTTCAAATTTAACAGTCGCTGGAAATTCGATGGGTTGAGTTTGGCCGATCATTGTGAAATCGCCTTTGATTACAACTTCATCTTTACCTTTACCTGGAGTAACAGAAGTTAATTTGAATTCAGAAGTTGGGTATTTTTCAACATTGAAAAAATCTGGGCTAGATAAGTGACCCACTAATTTTTTGTTATCTTTTTCTTCTTTAATATCAACGTTAGCGATTGATTTCATATCAGCAACAACGTTTCCAGATTTAAGAGTGTTTTTCTCAACTTGGAATTCACCAGCTTGAACTTTTAAAGTTCCGTTGTGGCCATAAGCTACTTTTTTACCTTTCCATTCGATCATGCTAGCTGCTGTGTCTACTTTGTAAGTTTCAGCTGTAGTGGCTGCGGCAGCTTTTTTATCAGCTTTCTTTGCGTCAGCGGCAAATACGTTAAAAGATAAAGCTAATACGCTTAGTAAAAGTGTCATTTGTTTCATGGTTGGGTTCTCCTTTAAAAATAATGTAGTTCTTCATCTTATTATTAAAATTTTATTTACTTCAACGGTTTCTTACAGGTCTTACCTAAGGGCAGTTGCAATCTGGAACCTTAATTTGAACTAAACTTCATTTAGTTAGACGCAGAAAGCCCTGCTTTCATAGTTATATAGACATAGAATAGGTTTATGAACGCTCAAGCTTTGCAAGATAAACTTCATTCTGAAATTCCCATGAGTAAATACATGCAGGTGAAAGTCGTGCGCGCTAACCAACAAGAAATTGAGTTAGAGTGTGATCTTGCTCCGAATCATAATCATGTGGGAACAGCTTTTGGGGGATCGCTTGCGACTTTAATGGTTTTGGCGGCCTATTGCCAACTTTTCGAAATTATTAATGAAACAGGTCATGTGTTATTAAAAAATACCTCAATGAATTTTATTTACCCGGTTGAAGAAAAACTTAGAGCGGTGTGTAGGGCACCGACTCTGGACCAGGTTAAAAAATTTCAAGAAGCTTACGCTAAAAAAGGCAAAGCTAGGTTAGAATTATCAAGCCAGATCGTTTTGGCTGACGGGCGCATAGCGTGTCAGATGACCGGCGAATTTGTCGGCGTCACTTAAAGGACTTATTAAAAATGTTTGTAGATCTTTCTCCGTTAAAAAACAACGCTGAATTTAGAAAATTATTCACCGGACAAACGGTTTCATTCTTTGGTAGCATGATGAGTTACGTAGCTATTCCGTACCAAACTTACGAAATCACGAAAAGTTCATTCTTAGTTGGTCTTATTTCATCGGTGCAATTAGTTCCCCTGTTAATCGCTGGCTTATACGGCGGTGCTTTAGCCGATATGGTGGATCGCCGTAAGTTACTGTTAATCGCTGAAGCCGGATTATTTATTACGATGTTACTTTTCTTAGTAAATTCGATGTTACCTAACCCATCGATTGTTATTTTAATGATCTTAGCGGCTGTTTCATCAGCGCTTGTGGGTTTACACCGTCCAGCGATGGATGCGATTGTTCCACAGTTAGTTGAGAAAAAAGATTTACAAGCCGTGGCCGCATTAGGTTCACTTCGTTATGCGATTGGTGCTGTGGCAGGTCCTGCGTTAGCCGGGGTGTTAATTGCAGCGGTTGGCGTAAAAGCGACTTACGCGATAGATGCTTTAACTTTTTTAATTTCAATTTGGGCTTTATGGTTGATGAAACCAGTTCCTACACCTGAAGCTTTAGAAAAAGCCGATTTAAATTCGATTAAAGAAGGTATTCGCTTTGCTTATAAAAATCCGTTAATTCTTGGAACTTACTTAGTCGATATTGTTGCGATGGTGTTTGCGATGCCGCTAGCGCTTTTTCCGCAATTAGCTGAAGAGTTTAATCAAAAAAAACATTTAGGTTTACTATATGCCGCTATGCCAATTGGTGCAGGGGTTGTTTCTTTATTTTCAAAACCGCTTAATAAATACAACCGTCATGGGGCCGGAGTTATTTTAGCCGCCACAGTGTGGGGAATATTTGTAACATTGATGGCGTTTTCTCCAGATTTATTATGGATGTCGGCTGCGCTATTTATGGCAGGGGCCGCAGATTCAGTCAGTGCGATTTATCGTTCAACGATTTGGAATGAAGTGATTCCGCCGAATGTGCGTGGCCGTTTAGGTAGTTTAAATATGCTTTCGTACATGGTGGGGCCATTAATCGGTAATATGCGCGCAGGATCAATGGCGGCTATTACCGGAACCCATCATTCAATTCTTTGGGGTGGCGTATTATGTGTTATTGCTTGCGCCTCATGTATTTGGATTTTTCCAACTTTCTGGAACTACAGAAGCGCAACAGTTTATAGCGAGCAATAAAAAGAGCCTACCTATAAGGTAAGCTCCTCTTCGATTTTACAGTTTTCTAAAAACACACCGTCATGCGATATGACAATCAGGGCGCTTTTAAATTCGCTGACTAAATTTTCTAAAAATTCGATATTTGCTAGATCTAGATTATTTGTGGGTTCATCTAAAATTAAAAGTTCTGGTTTTTCGGTTTGAAGTAAGCCAAGTGCTAAAGCGGCACGTAA
>JAMPXC010000073.1 GCA_023701385.1 Pseudobdellovibrio sp. | reverse complement strand
GAGTGATTTGACGTTGAATACTTTTTCGTTGGGTTTTTTAAAAAAATTGATCATGATATTTCTATGAAAAAATATATCATGGCCATCGATCAAGGAACAACCGGTTCAACAGTCATCTTAGTGGATCAAGGCGGAGGTCTGGTCGCATCAGCAGACCAAGATTTCCCTCAAGCTTATCCGAAGCCTGGTTGGGTCGAACATGATCCACGCGATATCTGGGAATCAGTTTCAAATTCAGCGCGTAAAGCTTTAAGTAAAGTTCAAGCAAACCCGCATGATATATTAACAATTGGAATCACCAACCAACGTGAAACAGTCGTTGCTTGGCGTAAGTCGAATTCTGAAGTGTTACATAATGCGATCGTGTGGCAGTGCAGAAGAACCACTGATATGTGCAATAAACTGCGTTCGAAATGGCAGAAAAAAATCAAAGACAAAACGGGCCTGGTTTTAGATCCATATTTTTCAGCGAGTAAAATGCGCTGGATGATCGAAAATGTTCCCGCTGTTAAAAAAGCTTTAAACGATAACGATTTAGCTTTCGGGAATATGGACACATTTTTAATGTGGAAATTATCCTCAGGAAAAGTTTTCGCAACCGATGTCAGTAACGCTTCCCGTACGATGTTAATGAATTTAAAAACATTAACTTGGGATAAAGATCTTTTAAAACTTTTTAAAGTTCCCGTATCAGCTTTACCAGAAATTAAATCTTCAGCCGGAGCCTTCGGTGTCACTCATAACGCAGGTTTTGTGGCTGACGGCACGATGATTTCAGGTGTGGCGGGTGACCAACAAGCAGCGCTTTTCGGTCAGGCTTGTTATCAAGCGGGTGAAAGTAAATGTACGTTCGGTACAGGTAGTTTTATCCTGATGAATTCGGGCAATAAAATTTTAAAATCAAAATCTAACTTACTCACAACAGTAGCTTGGAAAATTAAAGACCAGCCCGTTCAGTATGCTTTAGAAGGCGGAGCTTTTATTTGTGGCGCCGCCGTTCAGTGGTTGCGTGATGGTTTGGGTTTAATCGAAACCAGTTCTGAAGTTGAAAAATTAGCTGCCGAAGTTCCAAATCCAAACGGTGTTGAATTTGTTCCGGCGTTAACGGGCTTAGGTGCTCCTCACTGGAAACCTGAAGCGCGCGGAGAATTAACGGGTCTTACTCGTGGAACAACGAAAGCTCATATTGCGCGTGCCACGTTAGAAGCCATGGCTTTGCAAAATGCAGATATCTTATTATCAATGCAAAAAGACTTAGGTAAAAAAATTAAAAAATTGCGCGTTGATGGCGGAGCTTCAGCAAATAATTTATTAATGCAACTTCAAGCAGATTATTTACAAACACAAGTAGATCGCCCACAGCAAATTGAAACAACTTCAATGGGGGCCGCGTATTTGGCAGGAATCGGAGCCGGTGTTTGGAATTCAACAGCTGAAATTAATAAAATTTGGAAAATTGATCGTTCGTTCACTTCAGCGATTTCAAAAAAAGATTTAGCCACTCGTCAAAAATCTTGGGCTAAGGCGATTAAAAAGGTTTTAGTCTAAATAAAAAAATGGGCACTAAGTTTTATCTTAGTACCCATTAAGGTGTTTTCTATTAAATAATTTTATTGAATCACCGGAGGGGCCGATGTTCCATTCCCTAATAAAACTATTGAATATATAAATCTGTTGTCACAGCAAAGGCTGTTGGATCGTTAAGATCAGCGCCACTCACTTTGCGTGTTACGTCTACTTGCACGCGGATTTGGTTTCCAGCTTTTAAAATTGAAGAAGCTTTGCTTCCTAATAACTTAGCTAGAGTTACTTCGCCGTTAGCGGCTTGCGCTTGTTCGCGTGTTACAGTTTGTGGTGTGTTGATCGCACGTAGTTTGCCGTTTTTAACTTCGAATAAGCTTAATACGTATTTAGTAGATACTTCTGTGAATTGCTCAGTTGTATCTACTAATTTGATGTACGTATTAAGGCCTTGTTGGTTCGGCGCTGTTAATTGAACTTTTGAAGAATCAGATAAGATCTGAATATCTTCAGCTGTTAAAATGCGACGATCGTAAATAGCTTGGCTTGTGAATGAGAATTGACCATTCGAAACCACAACGCCTGCGCGAGTTGTTTTAACAACAGCGCGAATTTTTGACTGGGCTGAAAGCTGTGTTTGCACAACTAAGCCCATCTTGCCATTAGCTAATAAAGACGCCGTTCCTTGTTCGATTAACGCATCAGTGGCTAAGTCGCGAACTTCAATTTCAGAAGCTGTTGAAACCTTTGCATGTGTGATTGAATCAGCAAAGCTCACTACAAATTTATCTGAAAGTGGCTGATAAGCTACTTGTAGACCTTTTAATGAACCAGTTCCAGCATTTGAAGCATCAAACAGTGGTGTTAAACCTAACTGCACGTTGATCACTTCGCCTGATTGCATTTGTGAAATCACTTTGTATCCATAGAGTGAGTTCACAGTAGCTACAGCAACTTGGCCCGGTTGAGCTGAAGTTAATGTTACTTTTAATGTTTCTGATTCATGACCAACAAGAACGGCCTCTTGTGGGAAAGAAACGACAACTTGGAATTGTAATTGGCGGTCAAAAACTGTTTGTGTTTCAGTTTTGCAGCATTTTTGTTCTTCACGGTATTTAGTGACAGTGCGTGTGCGAGTTTCTTCGCGGTAGCGAGTCTCGTCACGGTAACGAGTCACTTCTTTTTGATAAGGAACTTGAACATAGCGGCACTCTTGTTCAGTGTAAGGCACTTGAACTGTGTGGCATTCTTGGCGCTGGTAAGGAACATTATGGCAAACTGGCACGCTTGTGCACTCATTGCGAGGAGGGTTTCCTGGCACTAAATGACATTGTTGTTGTTCGCGGCACTCGCGGCGGTAATCAGTCACTGTACGGCAACGTTGTTCATTACGGTAACGAGTCACGTTTTCGCAGCGATATTCTTGGCGGTAATCAGTCACATAATCAGTGTAAGGAACTTGCACAGTGTACGGAACTTGAACTGTGTATTGTTCTTCAACCTGATATGGTACTTGAACCGTGTAGGGAACTTGTACTTGCTCTTGGCGATACAAATTCTTTGATAGGCGAGCGATAGCTTGGTTAGCTTGGCTTGCTGTGCGTGTAATCACCTGAGATGTTTGCTCAGATGGTGCCGAACTGGCTGCGGCATTCATGCTTAAAGCAGTGATGGCTGCAACAAATAAAGGCAAAAATCTTTTAAACTGGATCATTGTGTCCCCCTTTTTTTGAACGGGAAACATAAGAGCAACAAGAGTGCCGAAAATTGTCGGTACTAAATGGTGATAAAATGACTATTTTTTGAAAGCTTACTCTTCGTGAAGATCTTCTAAGATTTCAACTTCTTCGGTGTCTTCAACATCGCCTTGAAACGCGCGCTTAGAAGCCATTTCAACCTTCTGTGAAAGTTTGGCCTGAAGAGTTCCATTTGAATACGAAGCTAAAATATTTGTGTATTTGGTTGTGGAAGTCCAAATTTTGGGACTGGCGTTAAAAACCAACATCACTCCTAAGACGCCAAGTAAAAGCATTTCTGTCAAAGTGCTATTGATGACTTGAACGTTTTTACTGCGCTTAGCTCTGGAATAAATCTTTTTATAAAATAGAAAAGGAATCAGTGGAGATAGGGTTGTCAGTAAAAGATAAAACCAAAGTGTGCTGACCGACCAAAGTTCTTGAGCGCATTGTTGATTGCAGCTGGATTTAATTAAAAATTGGTATTTTTGAATAAATAACGAGCCAAAATATTTAAATTGGTAAAACATAAAAGTGAGCGCTAAAAGCCCAATCACATATTTTGTTGTGACAGCGCCGTAGCGAAAATAGGGATTTACAAATTCCACCATTTGCTCACCGAAATGGCTGTATTTATTGGAGCGGGTTTTATCTGGATTATTTTCGAGAAAGCTTTCAAAATCGGCTTTGTTTTCGACCTCATCGGCAAAAAAATGTAGGTCGGCCTGTAAACCATCTGTAGTTTCAAAAATAGCATGATAACGAGAATTTCTATCATCAGAAATAACCAAGATTTCTTTGATATTTTCAAAGGCAATGATAACGGGTTCGCTGCGATAGACCATTTTTAGCGATTCCCAGTTGTGCACGCGGCACTGTAGAGCCCTTAATTTAGATTTAGGCCTGATTATCAATCCCATAGTGTAACTTATCGGAATTTTGGGGCTGAAACTTGAAATAATTCCCGGCAACTGTCAAACCTTTGGACACTGAATTTTCACTCTAAAGCGATATCGTAAAGCCTATGTTTGGCGCACATTGTGTACTAGTAAAGACTGTCAGAACATTGGAAACAATCGACTGGTACCTCTTGTGTTTAAGCCCCTCTTAAGCCAAGAGGTTTTTTTATTTTTGCCCTCTAAAATGCAATACTATTTTGCACTCTGACGCATCAAGAAAATGATTACCTCTTTCGTTCTCGCAAGCTACCCTTAATGGGTCGTATTTTGACATTGCGAAAGGACCCCCAACGTGTCGACACCAATTCCTGAAATCAGACGTCTAAAAGATTTAAGTACTCTTGTGAGTTTATCAAAACGCCGCGGCTTTGTTTTTCAAAGTTCAGAAATTTACGGCGGTCTTGGTAGCTGTTGGGATTATGGTCCGTTAGGCTCGTTAATGAAGTTAAATGTTAAACGTGCTTGGTGGAATGCGATGACTCGCAGACCAGACATCGTAGGTCTTGATGCCGCAATTTTAATGCATCCAACTGTTTGGAAAGCTTCGGGCCACGTGGATGGTTTCTCTGATCCTTTAGTTGACTGTAAAGATTGTAAAACACGTTTTCGTGCTGATAACACAGATTCATACATCAACAAAAAACAATGCCCCGTGTGCGGTAGCAAAAATTTATCTGAAGAGCGCCAATTCAACTTAATGTTTAAAACACACATGGGTCCTTTAGAAGATTCAGCGTCAGTTGTTTACTTGCGTCCTGAAACAGCTCAAGGTCATTTCGTGAATTTTCAGAACTGCCAACAATCCTCTCGTTATAAAATTCCATTCGGAATCGCAGCGATCGGTAAATCTTTCCGTAACGAAATTACACCGGGTAACTTTATTTTCCGTACACGTGAATTCGAACAAATGGAAATGCAATATTTCGTAAAACCGGGCACAGATGAGAAATACTTCAACGAGTGGAAAGAGCGCCGTTGGAATTTCTATAAAAAATTCGGTATCCGCGAAGAAAATTTAAAATTCAAAGATCATGATAAATTAGCTCATTACGCACGCGCAGCAGTTGACGTTGAGTACAAATTTCCAATGGGTTTTTCTGAATTAGAAGGTATTCATAACCGTTCTGATTTCGATTTAACTCAACATGCGAAATTCTCGGGCAAAAACTTAGAGTACTTCAACGAAGCTGAAAAAGAAAAATACATCCCGTATGTTATCGAAACAGCCGTTGGTTGTGATCGTTTGTTCTTAGCGTTTATGTGTGATGCGTACCGTGAAGAAGTCACTACAACAAAAGATGAATCTGGCAAAACATCAGAAGACGTACGTGTAGTACTTGGTCTTCACCCAGATATCGCTCCAATCAAAGTGGCTGTGCTTCCATTATCGAAAAAAGAAGAGTTAACAAATCCTGCTGAAGCGTTACGTGATCAATTAGCTGAAGATTTTGATGTGACATACGACGAAACAGCTTCCATCGGTAAACGTTACCGCCGCGCTGACGAAGTGGGAACTCCGTTCTGCGTAACTTACGACTTTGATTCAATCAATGACGGAGCTGTAACAGTTCGTCACCGCGATAAGATGACTCAAGAGCGTATCAAAATTAAAGAATTAAATTCATACATTGCTGCTCAATTGAAGCAGTTTAACAACTAACAAGAGAAGGATTGTGTAATGGAGACTACAAACACAAAAACTTATACGAAACCGGAAAAGTTCGTTTATTACTTCGCAGCGGGAGAAGCTGAAGGTAATGCGGGCATGAAAAACACCCTAGGTGGTAAAGGAGCTAACTTGGCTGAAATGACAGCCATCGGACTTCCTGTGCCTCCGGGCTTTACAATTTCTACAGATATCTGTACGGCGTATTATGCTGAAGGTTCTAAACTGCCTGACTGGGTAAAACCTGAAGTATTGAAGGCTTTAGCAAGAGTTGAAACTAAAATTGGTAAAAAATTTGGTGATACAACTAATCCATTATTAGTGAGCGTTCGTTCAGGGGCTCGCGCTTCAATGCCTGGTATGATGGATACAATTTTAAATCTTGGTCTTAACGATCAAACGGTTGAAGGCTTAGCGAAGTCTTCAAATAACCCACGTTTTGCCTGGGATTCATACCGTCGTTTTATTCAAATGTACTCGGATGTTGTGATGGGCATGAATTCATCATTACTAGAAGTGACGTTAGAAGATTTAAAAGCTGAAAAAGGTATTCACTTAGATACTGATCTTTCAACGGATGATTTAAAAAAATTAGTTAAAAAATTCAAAGACATGGTTCAACAAATGACGGGCCAAAGTTTTCCCTCTGATCCGATGGAGCAACTTTGGGGTGCGATCAACGCCGTATTCAAATCTTGGAATACAGCGCGTGCGATCACGTATCGTGAGTTACACGATATTCCGGCTGCTTGGGGAACTGCGGTTAACGTTCAATCCATGGTGTTTGGTAATTTAGGTGATGATTCAGCTACCGGTGTGGCTTTCACGCGTGATCCATCTACAGGAGCTAAAAAATTCTACGGTGAGTTTTTAGTGAATGCCCAAGGTGAAGACGTAGTTGCCGGAATCCGTACACCGCAGCCGATTTCACTACTTTCTGAAATCATGCCTGAACCGTATAAAGATTTAGAAACAATCTATAAAAAATTAGAAACTTACTTTAAAGACATGCAAGATATCGAATTCACAATCGAAAAAAATAAATTGTGGATGTTGCAAACGCGTAACGGTAAGCGCACGGCTAAAGCGGCGTTACAAATCGCTTGCGATATGATCGATGAAAAAATGATTACTGAAGAAGAAGCGATCTTACGTTTAGATCCAGCGTCTTTAGATCAATTGCTGCATCCAACATTAGATCCAAAAGCGGCTAAAACTTTATTAGCTAAGGGTCTTCCAGCAAGCCCGGGTGGTGTGTGCGGTCAAATCGTATTCACGCCTGAAGATGCTGTTGAGTGGAAAGAGCAAGGTAAAAAAGTTATCTTAGTTCGTATTGAAACATCTCCTGAAGACATCGCCGGTATGGTGGCGGCTCAAGGTATCTTAACTTCTCGTGGCGGTATGACGTCGCACGCAGCCGTTGTCGCTCGCGGTATGGGTAAATGCTGTGTAGCTGGTTGTTCTGAGGTTGAAGTTGATTACACGAATGAGCAAATGCGCGCTAAAGGTTACAACCTTAAAAAAGGTGATGTAATTACTTTAGATGGCAGTACGGGTGAAATTTACTTAGGTGAAGTTAAAACTATTGAGCCAAAATTAGACGGCGCTTTTGATCGTTTAATGAAAATGGCTGATGGTGTTCGCCGTCTTAAAGTTCGCACTAATGCAGACACGCCGAAAGACGCGCAAACAGCCCGTAACTTCGGGGCTGAAGGTATCGGTTTGTGCCGTACAGAGCATATGTTCTTCGGCGCTGATCGTATCGATGCTGTTCGCGAAATGATTATTGCTGAAACAAAATCTGAACGTGAGCGTGCTTTAGAAAAACTATTGCCGATGCAACGTGATGACTTCTATCAATTATTTAAAATCATGGATGGCTTTCCGGTAACAATCCGTTTACTTGATCCACCATTGCATGAGTTCGTGCCACACACGGATGAAGAAATTCAGCATTTCGCACAACGTGTGAAAATGGATGCTAATCGCGTAAAAGCGAAGATTCAGGCGCTTCACGAGTTTAACCCGATGTTAGGTCACCGCGGTTGCCGTTTAGCTGTGACATTTCCAGAAATTTATCAAATGCAATCACGTGCGATTGCTGAAGCGGCTGCGAAATTAACTTCTGAAGGCATGAAACTTGTTCCTGAAATTATGATTCCGTTAGTTGCGACAGCAAAAGAATTAGAAATGTTACGCGCGCAAACAGTTGCAGTTGTTGAAACTGTGATGAAAGAAACACAAACGAAGTTTGATTACCAAGTAGGTACAATGATCGAACTTCCGCGTGCGGCAGTGACAGCTCATGAAATTGCAAAACACGCTGACTTCTTCAGTTTCGGAACAAACGATTTAACGCAAACAACGTTAGGTCTTTCACGCGATGATTCAGGAAGATTCTTAGGTAGTTATGTAAGCCAAGGTATTTTCGCCAAAGATCCATTTGTATCAATTGATCAAGTGGGTGTGGGTACTTTAGTTAAAACCGGTGTTGATCTTGGTCGTCAGGCCAAAGGGCAATTAAAAGTCGGCGTATGCGGTGAGCATGGTGGTGATCCGGATTCTATTGAATTCTTTGAAAATGTTAATTTAGACTATGTTAGTTGTTCGCCATTCCGAGTGCCTATTGCAAGGCTTGCAGCAGCGAAAGCTCATCTTAAGAGAAAGAAAAAATAGCTGGGGGCGATGAAAGTGCAAAAGTTGTTATTAGTTGAAGATAATGAAGTCATGAGAGTGTTAGCGGCTAACACTCTTAAAGAGTTTTCGCTCTCAATGGCGTCGACTTTAAAAGAAGCCCAATCTTTAATGCAAAATAACACTTTTGATCTTATCCTTTTAGATATCGGATTGCCAGACGGGGATGGCTTAGCTTTTTTAAACCAGTTAAGCTCATCTTCAGGAGCCTCAACGCCAGTGATTATTATTAGTGGTAAAACAGATATCGCCAATAAAGTGACGGCCTTTTCATTTGGAGCTGAAGATTTTATTTCAAAGCCGTTTGACCCTATCGAGTTAAAAGCACGTGTTGCTGCTAAGCTAAAAAAGTTAGAACAAGCTAAATCGAGCTCTGACACGATGAAAGTTGGCGATTTAATCATTACTGTCAGTAAGCAAAAAGTAGTGATTCAAGGAAATGGTGTTGAACAGCTTCCGGTAGATTTAACAACTTTAGAATTTAAATTATTATTGGCACTGGCTAAACACCCAGAGCGCGTTTATTCGCGTGAGTATCTGTTGGCCGAAGTGTGGGGTAATGATTTATCTGTAACTTTACGAAGTGTTGATACGCACGTAGCTCATTTGCGTAAGAAGATTCATAAATCGCACGTTAAAATCGATACGGTTATTCGTAGTGGCTACCGTTTGTTAATTAACTCTTAAAATCTACAAAGCTATGTGTTCGGTATCTTTGCAGCTTTTGTCTAGATAAACAGCTGCCTTAGAGCAGGAATTCAGCACCCTTATATATAGACATGCGGCATTGCGGCATGTTGGGGTAAAACTCTCAAGTCCAGCAGATTTCATCATTGACTCAACTCACCAGACCAAAGGACAGTTATATATAGTTATTCGTTCTATCCCTTATCTTTGGCCGAGCCAGAGATTATAACCCATTTTCTTCGCAAAAGGAGTTTTGCTTTGAGAATTAAAAAACTAGAACTTATCGGTTTTAAATCATTTAAAGATCGTACAGTTATTC
>JAMPXC010000027.1 GCA_023701385.1 Pseudobdellovibrio sp. | reverse complement strand
TTGGTTTCTGAACAGCTTGAAAAATTAGGTAGCAATAAGCGGCTATTAGTTCAGCGTATATCGAATTTAGAGACATTGGGTCTATCAGTTGTGGAAACGCAAGATATGGTTGAAGAATTGAAGTTGAAAGTGAAAGACTTTAAAAAAGGGTTCACAAATTCTTCTCCGAGTCTTCAGCGAAGATTTGTACGTAAGATATTTAGTAAGTTGGTATTGACTGATGCTGGAACTGAAATTCATTTTAATTTCCGAAAACATACGCCGGAATACCTTAGCCAGCAGTTTAGCGATCAAAAAATGGGGAAGCTATTTCATTTAGACAATAAACATTCATCCCCCGTTTTTTCAGAGGGTTCCGAGAGCGATTCTAATTTGATTTTGGCATCTGACGGTTCGTCAGTTTGTGAGATTGGATGGGGTAGGAGGACTTGAACCTCCGAATGATAGAATCAAAATCTATTGCCTTACCAACTTGGCGATACCCCAACTGAGTCGAATGACGTGAGACCCAAGTTAATTAATTTTGTCTTGCGGAGCAAGCGATTTTAACGGTGAGCGCAAGAAAAAATAAAGCCCAAACTTAACTGAATAAGTTTGGGCCGGTTGGTTTGATGGGGTTAGAAGAAAGGTTTTTTGAGCAGGGTCTTTCTTTTTACTTGTGTTGATCGTAGCTGCTATATTTCTAACCACTTTTTGGAGCGAAATCTCCCCCTATTGCATTCCTATCGGGCGACTTTAGAAATCCCGGTTGTCCGGAAAGTCTGACTATCATTGCTGATAGCTTAATCGTCACCTTGATAGGTTTGCGGAGCCTTCTGCCTTTTTAAAGTCGTCAGAGTTTCTCCCATCGAACGTAGCTCATTTTCATAAGCCTCAAATACTAAATTTTCAATCGTTTCTCGTGTTTCCTGATTTAACGGATGCGCTATATCACGAAACTGGCCATCCTTACGCTTTTTGCTGGGCATAGCCACAAACAATCCGCCAGGGCCTTGAATGACCTTAAGATCACGTACAACGAAACAATTTTCGATCGTGATCGTTACATATGCTTTTAATCGATCCTCATTAACAGGAAAGATTTTTACTTCGGTGATTTTCATGGTTGCCTCGCTTTAAGCCGTATCTTTCATAGTCTAGCTATGACTTGCTGTATCTAACTTATGTCTAGTATCGGGACCATGGTCGTGGGGCTTTAGCAGAAAATAACGCAGTTAAGTAAAAAAAATCGCAAAACCGTTTATCTGTTCAAAACTGAGACAAAATTCGAATTTAAATTAGATTTGTTGAAGGTTTTCTGATGTGCAGGGGAACATAATTTGTGGCTAGGCCTACTTATTAGCTGTCTTGACGTGCTCATGTATTTGTAGTGAGTTGCAACAGATGAGCACTACAATCGACGCGCTTTTAAAAGCCTCAAATACATTAAGAATTGCACGAGATTTATTGCAAAGATCTATCGACATCGATCCAGCCAATATCGAATTACACGAAGCTTTACGTGATGCGTGTATTCGGCGCTTTGAGTTTTGTGTTGAGCTATCGTGGAAAGTTTCGCTTAAAGTTCTAGGATTAGAAATATCGGCACCTCGTCCTGCTATTCGAGACATGGCTCGTAGTGATTTGATTGATGATACTCAGATTTGGTTTGATTTCTTATCGGCTAGAAATGAATCGTCGTACGCTTATCAAGAAGAAGTGGCGCAAGCTATTTTTAAAGAAGTCGAAAGGCTGATTCCTGAGTTGAATAAACTCATCGTTCGTCTTCAAAAAATAATATGAAATTTAAATAGAATCTCCCGCTCACGATGAGCGGGAGAAGCGAGAGCTCGAGAGCAGCGTTCTCGATGTCCACGGATGGCAGGACTTCGTATAAGCCCGAACTACTTCAAATCAAAAGTAATCGCCGTAATCCCACGGCCACGAGCCACACGAATCGTGTTCGTACCCTTTTTAATCGCCTTAATTGCTTGATCAGCGCTGGTCGGTTCAACTTTGTTAATCCCAAGAATCACATCGCCCACACGTAAACCAATCGCACTAGCAATTGAGCCGCGATCAACCCAAGTAATCATCGGATTCTTCACCGAATCTTCAAGGTTATAATCATCACGTAAAGCCTTCGTCATATCAGAAATTTTAATTCCTAAATTATACGGCGTATTGGTATTCGTTGAAGTTTTCGGTGCTTCTTCTGGCTCTTGTGAACGTTTAAACATATTCAGCAAAGATTTTTCAGACGGGCGTTCGCCAACTGTTACATCTAAGTTCACCGTTTTTTCATTACGTAAAACTTTAAACTTCGCTTTTGAACCTGGTTCAAGATCGGCAATCGTGTTCATTAAATCTTGCGCGTCACGAATTTTTTTACCATTCACTTCTTGAATGATATCGTAAACTTTCATACCGGCTTTTTTCGCTGGTCCACCTTCGCCTAAGCCAAGAACCGCACCACCGCGGTATTCGTCCAAGCCCATCGCCATCGCTGCGCGGTAATCTAAATCACCTGGAGCAATACCGATATAACCTTTTTGCAGCTGACCATTTTTTTCTAAGATAGGAATAATCTTTTTAACTTCATCAATCGGAATCGCAAAACCAATCCCTTGGGCACGCGCATCGATCGCAGAGTTTACACCAATCACAACACCTTTAGAATTTACTAACGGACCACCAGAGTTACCCGGATTAATCGAAGCATCTGTTTGGATTAACGGAAATTTATTAATCTCGTTAATCGAACGGCCTTTCGAAGAAATAATCCCTTTAGTCATTGTATGACCATGACCATAAGGGTTACCAAACGCTGCCACCCATTCGCCAACTTGCGCATCTTCTGATGAACCCATCACAGCTACTGTTAGTTTTACGTCAGCTTTAATTTTTAATAACGCGATATCAGTTCTTGAATCGCGACCAATCACTTCAGCTTTATAAGTTTTTTCATCGTTTTCAGTTAATTGCACTTCAACGATATCAGCGCCTTCTACAACGTGATTGTTTGTTACAATTAAACCATCATCACGCACGATAAAGCCTGTTCCTAAGCCCATACGTTGCGGTTTTCCGGGTTGTTGTTGTGGTTGCATCGGCATACCGTAGAACTGTTCTAACATTTCTAACATCGGATCACGCTGCATTCTTCCGCGCGGAATCACTGATGTCGAAATATTCACAACAGACGGGTTGATGGCTTTGGCTAATTCAACAAATAAATTAGCTGGTAGCGCTTCGCCAAGTTTTAAGGCTGGCGGAGTTTTTTGAAATGATTGGGCAATCACTTCGTTGTTTTGAAAATAGACAAATGCAGTAGCTAGAATTGCTAATAATACAATAGTCAGTCTTTTCATGACTTAGTCCTCTCTTCGGTTGGAGTCCGCATCCTGCTGTGGCTTCTGACGGCTTCCTGCCGTCAGACCGGATGGGTTAGCAGCCGGTGGGATTTATTTAAGCGCAATAAATTTTGATTTCAAATCACTGATCACAGCGTCTAAAAAATTATTTTCATCAGCTGTTAAGTTATTTTTTGTTTTGTCTTTTAATAATGATAACAGATCGATATTAAAACGGGCTAAATTTTTATCGACTTCTATTTTTCCTGTTTGTGGGTCTGCTTGCAAACCCATTGCCATAGCTGCAGATGAGCCGATTGACATGATTAAAACGTTAAAAGAAGCTTCCATTTTTTCCATATTAAAACCTTTTAATTTCTGTTGAAGATTTTTTTAATCTTAAAGTTGTATCCTAAGTTTAACCAACAACCCAGCCTAAGAGATTTTTCTCTCTATTGGTAACGTTGGGGTGAAATTTTAAATTGTAAAGTTTAGGGTTCACTTTTGATAAAATTGAAAAGAAATAAGTGCCTTCAAAGATTTTATCATTGTGAGTTTGTAAATGATGCAGCTTGTGAAGAAGTAATCCGAACTCAAAGTTTTGCGCCTGTGACACAGACAAAGCTTTGAGATCGGCTTTGTAAATCTCTTTCGAGAGACCTAGCAGATAAGCTACGGCATTAAAAAGAGGAGCAAATACTTTATCAAACGGGCTTAACGAAATGTAAATTAAGCCCAAAGTTTTACGCGTCAGTTTTGAATGTAAAAAGCCATGACTTAAAAGCATGTGCACAAGTAATTTTTTTTCTGCTGGATTTAACTGTTCCAGAGTTTGGCTATTTAAGAAAACCACAAGCTGGTTAGAAAACTCGGGCCAGACCAGCGGAGGGGTTGGCTTATCGGTCACGAAGAAGCGAACTTTCCTGATACCGTAGGCCAGCGCGTTTTGTTTAAAAAGTCCAGTGAGCTCGTAAGGGTCAATGCCTACGATCTCTTTGGCGCTGGTGCGCGCGATGAAGATTTTAAGACCTTTGTGAAAGATGAGGTACAGTAAAACTAAACATAATAAAAAGGCTGCTAGCAAGCCTGCACGGCCGCCGACCTGAAATCCTAAAATTAAAAAAATAAAACAGCTGGCTGCACAAATTAGCCAGACTTGAGTCAGGGTCTTCATTTAGTCAATTTTATGTGATCACAGGTTGAAATCAAGCCTATTTATGCCAAAATATAAGGGGTCAAAGATTATCATGGAGATGAGATATGTCGAATATGGATGTTGCAGCACTGAATCAAGCCGTTAAAGAACAAAGTTTGTTTGTTGTGCAAATGATGAATGAGATGAACAAAGTGGTCGTCGGTCAGCGTGAAATGATCGAAGGCATCGTGATGGGATTACTGACGGGTGGTCATATTCTTTTAGAAGGTGTGCCAGGGTTAGCAAAAACTTTAACGATTTCAACTTTGGCGCAAACGATTTCGTTACACTTTCAACGTATTCAGTTTACGCCAGATTTATTGCCGACCGATTTAATCGGTACGATGGTGTTCAATCCCAAATCAGGCGAATTCTCTGCTAAAAAAGGACCGATCTTTGCCAATATCGTTTTAGCCGATGAGATCAATCGTGCACCGGCAAAAGTTCAATCAGCGCTACTTGAAGCGATGGCTGAAAAACAAGTTACCATCGGCGATCAGTCTTATAAGCTTGATCATCCGTTCTTAGTTATGGCGACACAAAATCCATTAGAGCAAGAAGGAACATACCCGTTACCAGAAGCGCAAATGGATCGTTTCATGTTTAAAATTAATGTTTCATACCCAACAAAAGCTGACGAATTAGAAATCGTCAACCGTATGGGTGTGAATGATCGCCCAACGATCAACACAGTTCTTACAAAAGAACAATTGTTAGCTACAATCAAAACTGTAGATGCGATTTACGTTGATCAAAAAGTTCGTAATTACATCGTAGATCTTATCATGGCGACACGCGAACCAAAACTTTACGGTTTAGGCCGTTTAGAAAAAATCATCGCCGTCGGTGGTTCGCCTCGTGCTTCGTTATCGTTAATCCGCGCAGCTAAAGCGCACGCGTTTTTACGCGGTCGTGGTTTTGCCACTGTCGAAGATATTAAATCCATTGTTTATAAAGTTTTACGTCACCGTTTAATTTTAACTTACGAAGCTGAAGCTGAAAATTTAAAACAAGATGACGTCATCCGCGAAGTTTTAGCCGCGGTCGAAGTATCTGCATAGTTTTTTAAAGGTTTGTAACTCATGGCTGAGCAACAACAGGTTCCCGCAGAGATATTAAAAAAGATTAAGCGCATTGAAATTGATACGCGCAAGATGGTGAATAATATCTTCTCGGGCGAATACCACACAAAATTCAAAGGGCAGGGAATGACCTTCTCTGACTTTCGTGAATATGTAGCGGGCGATGACGTTCGTAATATCGCTTGGACGTTGATGGCTCGTGCCGGTAAACCGTACGTAAAAACGTTTGAAGAAGAACGTGAATTAACGTTAATGATCTGTGTGGACGTGTCAGGATCAAATGATTTCGGTTCACGCGATCACTTTAAAGGCGAAACGCTAGCCTATGTAGCAGCGACATTAGCTTTCTCGGCGATTAAAAATAATGACCACGTAGGTTTATTACTATTTTCTGATGATGTGGAATTATTTGTTCCGCCGAAAAAAGGTAAAAACCACGTTTACCGTATCTTACGTGAAATTTTATTTTATAAACCAAAATCGACTAAAACAAAAATTAGCACAGCGTTAGATTACTTACGCGGTATTTTAAAAAAGCGTGCGACAATTTTTGTGTTATCAGACTTTCAAGATCAAGATTACCAAGCTTCGATGACGTTTTTAGAAAAGAAACACGAAGTGATCGCAGGGCTTGTAACAGATCCAGCTGAATTTATGTTTCCCGATGTGGGATTAATTGATCTGCACGATTCTGAAACTGGCGAAACTGTATTAATTGATACCTCAAATCCAGTTTTCAGAGAAGAAATGAAAACTAAATTTCAAAATGATTTTGAAAGCTTTCAAAGAAATTTAAAACGCTCAGGTGTAGATAGCTTTACTTTTGAAGCTGACGATAACTTTCATAAATCATTATTAGCGTTTTTTAAAAGAAGGAAGTCTCGTTAATGGCTGATGTAAAGTGTACGACGGTCATTCCAGATGTTCCAGATCTAAAAGCCCAAGAACTTACCGTGGGCCGTCACTTTTTTTTGAATTGCTCTGGTCAATGGGATAAATCATTTGATTTTACCAAAGCTCAGTTTGTAACTGATGAGCAAAGCAAATTTATTATTAAATTATTTAAAGCCGAAGCTAGAAGTACCGATTCATTTGATGTTGATATGACTTTATACCAAGCGGGTAAAGTGCAGTTTCCGGATATGATTATTACTGATGGCACTTTGCAAGTTTCGTTAGGCCCACAGCAATTTGAAGTGGTTTCAGTTTTACCAAAACCTGATCCAAAAAATCCAGAACCACCAAAACCTTTTGGCTATGCGATTGGAATGCTTCATTGGCCCATGGCGTACACGATTATTTTTGCCAGCTTACTGTTAGCGGTCATTGCGCAAGCGATTTATTTAGCGGCGCGCACGCAACGTTGGAAACAGCTAAAAGCGGTTGTTGACACATTTGAATCGCCACAAGCGCCAGATAATCAGTTTTATAAAACTATTCGTGATCTTGAGAAAAAAGATTACCCAATCACTGAAATCGAAAAAGCGTCGAAAGTTTATATCTTACGCCGTTTTAGTGTACCGATTTTTAATTTGGATTTGCGTGAGACGGTGGCGTTTATTAAAAAGCGTCACCCACAGTTAAAAGAACAACGCCGTCAAGTTTACAATATTGTTAAAGACATTGAGCTTCTAGCTAAAGAAAAAGAATTAAGCACAGAACAAAAAACTAAATTTATTAAACGTTTCTATGAATTTATCGCTCGCTGTGAAACAGCCCATAAAGCCGGAGGCTTTTCAAGATGACGTTTTTAGGTTTTATCTGGGCTAACCCTTGGGCTTTTTTACTTCTGTTATTGTTACCTGTACTTTATTGGTACTTTAACCGTGCCCAAAAAAAGAAAGCCACTTTTCAGATTAGTAATGTTCAGATCTTTAAAGCGTGGCAGGGGCGTGGCCGTGTTCAATTAGTAAGATTGAATACGATCCTGTTATTTGTAAGCTTAGCTTTAATGATCGTAGCTTTAGCGCGCCCGCAAACGCGTGATGAAAAAACTAAACGCACTTTAGATGGTTTAGATATCGTGATCGTATTAGATATTTCGGATTCGATGCTTATCGAAGATATGAAACCAACGAATCGTTTAGAATCAGCCAAAGAAACGATTGCTAACTTTATTAAACAAAGAACCTCAGATCGTATCGGTATTGTGATCTTTGCGGGCGAAGCGTTTACATTAGTTCCACCAACTTTAGATTATCAGCTCATCGAAGAACGTATTGCTCAAATTAAAACCGCGCAAGCTGCGCGTATTAAAGACGGTACCGCAATTGGTGTGGCTACGGCCGCGGGTGCAGCAAGACTTAAAGATTCACAAGCTAAAACAAGAGTTATGATCTTCTTAACAGACGGTGAAAATAACTCGGGCATGATCGATCCTGAAACCGGATTAGAAATTGCTAAAGGTTACGGTATTAAAATCTATTCAATTGGTCTTGGTAAGTCGGGCCCAACAAAATTACCAATCTATTCAACAGATATGTTCGGTAACAAAGTAAAACGTTACCAACCCTTTGAATCAACAGTGAATGATGAATTATTGTCGTTAATGGCTTCGACAACGGGTGGTAAGTACTTCCGTGCGACAAAAGAAGATTCATTAGCCGGAGTCTTTAATGAAATTAATAATTTAGAAACCACAAAGATCGAAGATCAAAAGTACGTTCGTTATAACGAATACTTTTATTTATTCCTTATCTGGGGCGTGATCTTATTCTTAGTTAATCGTATTTTAAACTATTCGTTCTTGAAAAGAGGTCCCTAATGTCGGTTTTACGTTGGGGTAACACATCTGCTTTTGGTTTTTTAATCCTGCTTGCAGTATGGGTCTTGTTATATTTTTATTTCGAGAAAACTTCAGAGAAAAAATTAAACGAAGCTTTCGGTAAAAAAGTGGTGCCTTGGCTTCGTGCCAGTGTTTCATTCCCGAAACGTCGTTTGCAATTAGTACTACAAGTAATCGGTGGCTTCTTTTTAATTCTAGCTTTAGCACGCCCACAAATGGGTCAATCTGAACAAGAGGTTAAATCAGAAGGTGTAGAGCTGATGATCGTGGCTGATGTTTCAGATTCAATGTTAGCTGAAGATGTAAAGCCATCACGTTTACAACAAATGAAAATTGATCTGGCTAAATTAATGGATTTAATGCCAGGTAATAAAACAGGCTTAATCGCGTTTGCGGGCAGTGCGGCTTTAATGTCGCCGTTAACTTCTGACCCAGGTGCTTTAAAATTATATATCGATTCATTAGATACTTATTCTGTATCAACCCAAGGTACCGCGTTTGAGCCAGCGTTATCGTTTGCTAAAGAAGCTTTTGAAAAAGGTGGCGTAACACAATCTCCGGATTTAAAAACAACACGTGTAATTCTTGTCGCTTCAGACGGTGAAGACCAAGAAGAAGGCGCCCTGGAAGCCGCAAAAGCTTTAGCTAAAGACGGAGCTAAAATTATCACGGTAGCTTACGGTACAGAAAAAGGCGGAACAATTCCTACACGTGATCCGTTTGGTAATTTAACAGGTTCAAAGAAAGATAAAGACGGCAATGTTATTTTCACAACGGTTAAGGGTGAATTTTTAAAATCTTTAGCTGAAGCTGGCGAAGGGAGCTTTTATTTTGCGTCATTTGACGGAAGCCACTTAAAACAAATCGCCGAAGATGTAAGCCATTACGAAAAAGCGTTGTTTGATTCATCAATGATTGTTCAGTATGACGAAAAATTCGCTTACCCGTTAGGTTTAGGCATTCTCATCTTATTATTCAGCTTATTAATCACTGATCGTAAAAAAGAACCAATCATGTGGAAAGGGCGTTATGAATACTAAGTCCTTTTTAATTATTTTATTAGCGGCAGGTCTTGCCTTTGCCGAAGTAGAAAACGAAAAGTATTCTGATGAAAAAAATGTGGCTAAAACAGAAGAGAAACAGCCACAAAAGCCAGTAGCAAAAGCCACGGATAAACTTCCGTGGCCGAATTTAAGTTCGTTATGGTACGACTACAAAGCTCGTCATGCGATTCAAGATAAAAATACTGAAATCGCGATGGAGTACGAATTAAAAATTTTAGAAAACGAACCGAACTCGGTTCAAACGCACTCAAATTTAGGAATCATTTTTGATTATCTGCAAAAGAAAGATGAATCAGGCCAGTCCTTTGATAATGCTTTAGAATTATTAGAACGCTATAAAGATCAGTTGTATCCAACTGACGTATTTCAAATTTATTACAATTTAGGTCTTCGGTTTCACAACGCCAAAGAAACAGAAAAAGCTTTAGAGTATTATCAAAAAGCTTTAGAAATTAACCCCGCGTCGATGGAAACTAAACACAATATCGAACTTCTGATCCAGCAGCAGCAAGGTGGCGGAGGCGGCGGTCAAGGTGACAATAAAAACAAAGATCAGCAGGGTAAGCCAGATCAAGATCCCAAAGAAGGCGATGATAAAGATAAAAAAGACAAAGATCAAAATCAAGATCGCCAACAGACATCGAAATATAAACCTCGCCCTTACCAAGGTGATAAGTTAAGTGAAGCGGACGTTAAAAAGATCTTAGGTGAATTATCGCAGCAAGATAAAAAGATCCGCGCCAATTATAATAAAAAAGACCGTAAAGAGGATAAAAATGCAAAAGATTGGTAAGTTACTCCTCGTTTTATTTTTTCAAATATTAGTTGTTAGTGCTTTTGCCGCAGATTCATTAAAAGTTGAAGTGCAACCCGAATCAGTGGGCCTAGGTGACACAGTTCAAATTTATTTAACGGTACAGTCTTCAGATGATTTTGAAATGGCTGATCCGAAGGTTCCTGCGATTGATGGGTTAAAACTCTTGCAAGCGCAAAATGCCGGGCAATCTTCATCAACACGCATGAACTTTGTAAACGGTAAAACAGACTTTCAAAAAACTGTTTCGCAGCAATTTGTTTTTGTGTACGAAGCGACAAAAGCCGGGATCGTGATGATTCCTTCATTCACCGTTGAAGTAAATGGTAAGCAGATGATGTCGGCCCCACAAAAGATGTCGGTTTCACGCGAAGGCCAACAGCAACAACAACAGCAGCGTCCAAATGTAGCCGGTCGCCCGAATTTTCAAGATGATGATCCGTTTGCTGAAGAAGATGATATGTTTGCGCAGCTTATGAAGCAGCGTCAAAAAATGTTAGACGAGGTTCAACGCCAAATGGGCGGGCAAGGTTTTGGCGGCGGTGCTCGTGGTGGAAGTCCTAATTATAATCCTGGTTTTGCCCAGCCGAATCAAATTTCGTCGCGCACGATCGAAGGGTTAAATACGAACGAGGCCTTTTTTATTTTATTAGATGTAGATAAAAAACAAGTTTACGAAGGTGAACAAATCACCGCGACTTGGCATATCTACACACGCGGTAATTTAGAATCCTTAGACCGTGCGAAATTTCCTGACTTAAAAGGATTTTGGAAAGAAATTATCGAAGAAGTGCCATCGCTGCAATTTACTGAAGAGCAAGTGAACGGTGTGATGTACCGTAAAGCATTACTGGCAGCCCATGCGCTATTTCCGATTAAGCCCGGCAAAGTGACCATCGATGAATTTAAAATTAAAGGTAAAGTGCGCTTACCAACGCAATTCGGTTGGGGTTCAGCGCAAGAGTACACAAAATCATCTAAACGTTTAGAAGTCAGCGTTTTGCCACTTCCACAAGAAGGAAAACCTTTAACTTTTTCAGGAGCTGTAGGGCAGTTTCAAATTCAAACACAAGTTGATGGTACATCGTTTCCTGCAGGCCAGCCGATTTCTTTACGCGTGCGTTTAGAAGGTCAAGGTAATGCGAAAGTGATCGAACTTCCGGCCATTCAGTGGCCTGATAATTTAGAAGTTTATGATACAAAAAGTGAATCAAAATTTTTTAAAGATGGTTTAAGTTACAAAGAATTTGAAATTTTAGTGATTGCTAAAACTCCGGGCGAAGTGCAGGTTCCACAAATTAATTTTTCGTATTTTGATCCGACGTTAAAACAATACATCACAAAATCGACAGAAGAATTTAAAATCACCATCACAGAGCCGGTTAAAGGTTCAACATTAGCGCCGCTTAAAGCGAGTGATAAAGCAGCTACAGAAAAAGCCGCTGAAGAAAAAATCTTTTTACCGATCACCGAATTATCTTCGTCATGGGTTCCATGGGGGGATGTTAAATTACCAGTGCTACTTTTGGTTACATTGGGTGCAATTTTTACGGTGTTAGGACAATTTTTGTTAGCTCTTAAAAATTTACGTTTAGCGCCGCAATTGTCTTTCAAAGTTGAAACGAAAATGAAAGTGCTAGAGGGTGCTGTAAAAAATAAAGATTATAAATTATTCGGTGCTGAAGCGATCAACTTGCTTTACTTAGTGACAGCCCATTTAGCGCAAGAAGAGAGCGCGACACAGGATTGGGCAGCGTTATTTTACAAGATGCCTGAGAATTACCGCCAAAGTTACGAGAAGAAATTAAACGAATTATTTGATTATTTTCAGATGGTGGGTTTTGCTCCGGAATCCGTGCGGGAACAGGCTCTTAGTCGTAACTCGGCAGAAGAAATGTTCAAGGAATTAAAGTTGACATCAAATAAAATCGTGTCTGAATTGCCGTAAATTGGCATGGTAAAAATTAACAAAGTTTACTCTTGAAAACGTGATGTATCACTTGTAGCCTTAAATTTTACGGGGAGATACAAGTGAGACTAACGTCTAGTATGATTTTGACAGCATTATTGTGTGTTTCATTTGGTTGTGCGACCACACCGTCAGCAACACCTTCTGCAAATTTAGGCAAAGAGTACGATCAAAACGGTGATTTAGAAAAGTTTCGTGTAAAAGAAGATGAAAAAGAAGCTTCAAAAGTTACAGAGAACCAAGAGTTAGAAACTATTCCGACAGAAATTAATGAAAAAGTTGAAATGTGGATCAAATACTTCCAAGGTCGTGGCCGCCCACACATGGAAAGATATTTAGCCCGTTCAACTCGTTATGAAGCGTTAATGAAAAAAGTTTTACGCGATAACAAGTTACCAGAAGATTTATTCTACATCGCTTTAATCGAATCAGGTTTTTCTTCTTCTGCAAGATCACATGCATCGGCTGTAGGTTACTGGCAGTTCATTCGTGGTACAGGAAAACGCTATAGCTTAGACATCAACAAAATGGTTGATGAGCGTCGTGACCCGGTTTTAGCAACGCAAGCCGCTGCTGAATACTTCAGAGATTTATATTCAATTTTTAATTCATGGTATTTATCAATGGCCGCCTACAATGTAGGTGAAGGCCGCGTGATCAAAGCCGTAAGAAAATACAAAACAAAAGATTTCTGGGAGCTTTCTCAAAATAGACGTGCGTTACCGTCAGAAACAGACAATTACGTACCAAAATATATCGCTGCTAAATTGATCGCAAAAAATCCAGATAAATACGGATTTGAAGGCATCGATTACATGACGCCGATTGAGTTCGACCACGTGACATTAAAAGAGCCAGTTAACTTAAGAATGATGGCTGAAAAAATGAACTTCAACTACGAAGATTTCAAAGATTTAAATCCAAAATTCAAAGGTGAAATTGCGCCGTTAGATAAAGACAATACATTAAGCCTAAGAATCCCAGCAGGCACAATGGAAGTGGCGATGACAGCCGCTTCTACATCAGTCGCCAGCATCGTAGATTTCGTACCTGACCAAGTAGAAACACAATACTACAAAGTAAGACGCGGTGATAACTTAGGTTCAATCGCCAGAAGATACAGAACAACAGTGGCGTACTTACGTGAGTTAAATGATTTCTCAAGAAAGAAAACAATCCGTGTAGGCCAAAAAATCGTAGTACCAGATCGCACACCATTACAAGAACGCAGATCAACAAAAGAAAAAAAGAAGTCACAAAGCACAGTTACAACATCAGACTTCTACGTAGTAAAAAGAGGCGACACATTAGCTTCAATCGCCGACAAATTCGATATGTCTGTTATCGAATTAAGCAAAGCGAATGGTATCAAAAGAAAGTCTAAATTACGCGCAGGTTTACGTTTAAACATTCCGCGTATTTAAGCGGGGATTAACGTACTCCGTTTTAAGGGCAGCTACGAACTACGCCAAAGGTGACGAGCTTTATTTCTGCCTTTTTGTTCCTCATTCAGCGAAAAGTTCGCCGAAGCTTAAAATCAAATTAAGTAATCTAAAAACGAGTTCGGGCTTGGCGCGAGGTTGCGAATGCAAGCTCGTGACAAACGGATTGTCTGAGGCTTTTAGATTACTTAATTTGATTTTCCAGGGCTTCGTCCGAAGGAACCTTCGGTTAGTGTAGGATAGAAAAAAGGCAAAAAAAAACTCTAAACTTTGTCATCCACTGATAAGTTTAGAGTTAAGGGGAATGAAACCAATCCATGAAATAAAATGTAATTTTTTTTCCTTCCATTGCAGTCTTCACCGCAGGTTCTTATATCCTTTGGCAGCTGGCTGGCATTTGTAGCCCCTATAGCTTTGCGTCCCAGAGTTCCCCCTGGTTTGCCTTGAGGCAAAAGAAGGATACGGAATTACCCGTATACTTTAAAACCGCTAGTGACCTCCTCTAGTGTTAAATATCTGCCTTCGGCAGAATATAAAAGAGTCAACTCGAACCGCGCCTACACCATGTAAACGGGTTTCGCCTCATAAACGGTTAAATATTTTATTTATCGCATCGTCACTTCGGTGCTTTATCGTTATGATCGTAAATTCGCTTCATATAACGTCCCTCCCATTGAACTAACAACTGACCCAGGTTGACTTGGCCTTACGACCTTTACCCGGCATACGTTAGTAAGCTTACAAAGCTTAGTGATCTTGTATGAATCTAGAATAGCCTGGGTGCGAATTGTATTTCCAATTTTTTTTGATTAATCTCAAAAAAGAATATAAAACGTCTCAAAAAAAGGCCATCATGGCCTTTTTTCGTGTAACCCGGAGGGACGAGGGCAGGAGCCCGAGTCAAAATAAAATATGGTCGCTTTTAACGCCGTTACAAAACAAGTTGGAACAAAAATTCTGTATTCGAATGGTTCATTTCAAATTAATCCCGGCGATAAAATCGGCTTAGTGGGCCCGAATGGCGCCGGCAAGACGACAATCTTTCGTTTAATCATGGGTGAAGAATCTCCTGATCAAGGAACTATTTCAAAACCAGAGCGTGTACGTATTGGTTACTTCTCTCAGAACATCGAGAACATGAAAGGCCGTTCAGTATTAGCAGAAGTTCTAGCTTCTGGTGGCCTTGATAAAATCGTTGATCAAATCAAACACTACGAAGAACGCTTACAAGATCCGGAACTTGGTGAAGACGAGATGATGGATGTTGTTGAAAAATACGGAGCTCTTCAAGAGCAATTTGAAGCGGTTGGTGGCTATGACGTAGAACCACGTGCAGCAGCGATCTTGGGTGGTCTTGGTTTTTCTAACGAAGATATGCAAATGGATATCGGGCAGTACTCAGGCGGATGGAAAATGCGCGCCTCATTAGCGAAGATTTTATTATTAATGCCAGATGTATTATTACTCGATGAGCCGACGAATCACTTAGATGTTGAATCGATCGTATGGCTTGAACAATGGATCAGAGACTTCAAAGGCTCTGTGCTAATGACTTCGCATGATCGTGATTTCATGAATCGTCTTTGTTCAAAAACAATCGAACTTTCTAATAAGCAAATCACTGTGTACGGCGGTAACTACGATTACTACGATAAAGAACGCCAAATCAGAAAAGAACAATTGATCGCAGCAGCAAAACGCCAAGAAGATATGTTAGCTAAAGAAGAAGAGTTTATTGCTCGCTTCGCAGCCCGTGCTTCGCATGCAGCGCAAGTTCAATCGCGTGTTAAGAAATTAGAAAAAATTGATCGTATCGAAATTCCACCAGAAGATCGCGCGATGGATTTTATCTGGCCAGAACCACCTCGTGGTGGCGAAGAAGTTGTTAAGTTTGAAAAGCTTGGCAAAACTTATCACTTATCTGATGGCCGTGATAAAAACGTATTTAACAACGCCACAGCGTTAGTAAAACGTTTGGACCGCGTAGCGGTTGTCGGTGTGAACGGTGCCGGTAAATCGACATTACTTAAAATCATCACTAAGCAAACAGAAGCTTCTTCTGGAACTTGTAACGTAGGTCCATCGATTCAGTTAGGTTACTTCTCGCAGAACAGTTTAGATTTATTAAATCCAAACAACACGATCTTACAAGAAGTTGAACAACGTGTACCGAATGCTTCGATGGGTTCTATTAAATCTTTACTGGGTGCTTTCTTATTCTCGGGTGAAGAAGTTGAAAAGAAAATTTCGATCTTATCAGGTGGTGAGAAATCACGTGTAATTTTAGCGTGTATCTTATCTCAGCCAGTGAACTTCTTAGTGCTGGATGAGCCGACGAATCACTTAGATATCAAATCACGTGAAGTTTTACTTAAAGCGATTAAAGAATTTCCAGGCACGGTAATGATGGTATCCCATGACCGTTTCTTCTTACGTGAAATCACAACGCGCGTGTTTGAAATCGATAAAAACCACTTAACGACTTACGATATGACATATCCTGAGTACGTTGAGCGCGTTCACCATAACTAATTTAGATTTTAAATTTGGTTCTTAAAATGCAAAAAGCGAGTGGCATATTTAACGCAGTTTCACTGCGATGCTTACGCCATCTCGCTTTTTAAGGCTTTCGCATCTCTGTTCCGAGGAAGGAGATTCGAATGCCGGATTTCATAGAGTTAATGAAATATCGACAGAAACGAGACAAACTTAAACGGGCTTTAAGTCTAGTGTTAAGAATCCTCGCGATTTTAAACATGCTTATAGATCTGATTAAGAAATTCCCTTACTAGTAAATGCTTTTCAGATCATCTAACGTACGATCTTAAAACATTTAACTAGCGTGCGGAAGACGTGAATAGCCTTAACGGCTTGATGGTTGTAGGCGCTTAGATTGTCTCTACAAGCTTAGCCGCTAACTCTTGGAAAGTTTTTGCTTCTGCAGAATCAGAGTAGCTTTCCATAATAGGAATACCTGCTTCAGAGCCTAAAGAAACATTCGGATTGAACGGAATTTCAACCAGTTTTTTAATTCCTTTAGCCGCAATGTAAGATTCCATTTCGCCTTTAGGAAATAACTGCATTTTTTCGCCGTTAACTGGATTTAACATGTAAGCCATGTTTTCAACTAAGCCTGCAATCTTAACTTGCGTGCGTTCGAACATATCAATCGCTTTTTTAGCATCAATTAAAGCTACATTTTGCGGAGTTGAGACGATCACAGCCGCTGATACAGGAACTTTTTGAACAACAGATAACTGCACATCCCCAGTGCCTGGTGGAAGATCGATCACTAAGTAATCCAGTTCACCCCATTTAACATCGCGGAAGAACTGATCCATCGCTTTGAATAACATCGGGCCACGCCAAACAATCGCAGCACCTTCTTCAGCTAAAAAGCCGATGCTCATTAATTTTAAACCATAACGTTCAATCGGGTTGATTTCAGTGCCGTTAGTAACGGTTGGTTTTTGGTTAATGGCTCCCATCATACGCGGGATTGATGGGCCGTAGATGTCGGCGTCTAGTAAACCAACTTGACCATATTTTCGTAAAGCTAAAGCTAAGTTAGTTGATACCGTAGATTTACCAACACCGCCTTTTCCTGAGGCAACTACGATGATTTTTTTAACTCCGGGAATGGCTGTTTGCTTATCGAATGGATTCATAACGGGTGTCCTTAAATTGGTTTACATGTCAGCGCAGCTGACCACTTTACAAACTATCGAAGTAACTTAATAATAAACAAGTGATCAATAGCCAACTGCTTTTATACTTAAACCTGGGAATTGGCCTACTTTTAGTGCTTTATTTCCTTTCAGGCCGCCATAAGCCAAAACAGCCCACACGTTTGAACATGCGCGCCAAAGGTTCTGCCGAAAAAGTACCGGTGGTTTTAGAGGCTGAGGGTAAACAAGAAGTCGCTGTTACGAGTGGTGAACCGCGTGATGTGAGTCGTTCTTTAGCGGTGATGTTTATGTATAACGGCCATGATTGGGAAGCCCATGATGTTTTAGGTGTGCCGCAAGGGGCATCAATGCATCAGGTGACTATGGTGTATCAGGAGTTAGTGAAAAAATCAGATGCGCGCTCGTTACAATTTTACGAGCACGCGTACGCGGCGATTTCTACTCGGCACCGGAAGCATCGTCTTTAGCAGCAGTTTCGGCTTTAATTTCAGATTTTAAAATTAAAACTTGAGCTTCAGCTAACGAAGTTTCTGTTAAGCCTAAAGTGCTTTTCTTTTCGTCGTAATCAGTTCTTTCGTTTTCTAAAATACCAGTTTGAATTTCGATTTCCGATAAAACAGCAAAGTGATTTTGTGACCAAATCGAAGCTTTCAAAGTTTCGATTTCGCTAGTGCGGCCATCTTTCATCGCCATTAAAGATTCATAAGTGTGAACAGTCGCTGATGCAGTTGTTGTTTCCGAAGCAGCCGCGGTTTCAGCAACTGGAGTAGCTTCGGCGTGTTTATTCATCATTGAAGGAATAAACTCAAGAACAACGGCTTTGCCATCCATTAACATATAAACTAAACGGTTTTGCGAAAGTAAAAGTTCAGCTTGTTCACGCTTAGCAGGGGCTTCAATTTTATTTACTAGTTGACGTTTAAAAGCCATATTTTCAGGGCTATCTTGGCGTTCGTCTTTAGTGATATCGGCAAGTTCTTTTAACTCAACCACATCGCCAGAGATTTTTTTACTTAACTTAGTCGGGCGCTCTTGAGCTTTACCGCAACCAGAAAAGTTCATAACGGCCATGACTGTTAACATCGAAAAAATAATTAGGTTTTTCATATCACACCTTCTTTTTTAAAAATTAAAACGATAAATCCGTTGAAACGCCTACAGTTGAAGTTTCTCTGTCATACGTTTGTAAGTTGTTTTCGTACGTTGCATCTTTTAAGAATGGGGCCGCGTTGTAGTGGTAAAGCGAAAATCCAAGAGTGTCGTTAACTTCGTAAGAGATATTTTCTTGCAAGAAAAATCCTGAACGAACCACATCTTCGTAAGAATAAGATGAAGTGAACTTAAACTTAACGCTTACAGAAATCGGATTAAAATTATAGCCCGCTTTTACAGTTTGAACGATTTTGTACTCAGTTGCCGGTTCGCCGTTAACACGTGTTGTGTATTTATTTGTGTAGTAACCGTAAGCTACCGAATAAGATAAACTTAAATCGGGAACATTTAAATCTTTTGTGTCTAGGGCCACAAGCACACCAAGGTTATTCACTAATTCGATTTCACGATTTTCGCGTGATTCTTTTGAAAGCGGAAGCTCAACTGAAGTGTACGGAGAAATTTTAATCGCGGATAATTTCCAGCCTTTGTAGAGAAGTGACACCACTCCGTCAGCCCAATCAGAACCTTGGCTAGGTTGATTTAAGTCATAGCCATAAAATAATTCAGTACGGATTGAAAAATCATAATATTCAAATTTGGGAGCAAAATATAAACCTAAACCGCGACCACGAATACCGTCTGAATTTTCTTCTGCATTTTGTTCGTACGATAAACTTACTGCGGCAGAAAGTTTGTAAGGGAGCTCTTCGGTTTCAACATCAGCGTACATTTTTGGAGGCGGCACGATTTTCTTCGCAAAACTGAATTGCGCCATTAACATTACACCAAGAATTGCAACTAGAGATAAAATCAGATTCCGCTTCATGAGTTTGGAGCTCCTTAGTTAGTTCTAACTACGGAATCTGATTGCGAAAAAAGGACCTGTTAATAGCTATTTAACAGGTTTTGACACGGTAAAGGCGTCGATCTTTTAGACAGCGACTGATTTAGGGCTTACTTTTGAAATTATTTTTTCTGTTCTTGGGCTTTGTATTCTTTCAAAGCGGCATTCATCGATTTCAAGCGTGAAGAAAAAGATTCAAGCATTGATGAAGCCCATAACGGAAGATCATTTAACATAATGTTGTAACCTTCTTCAGAAATTTTCATTAACTTACAATCTGTATCAGCTTGGGCAGAAGCAGTACGGGCGCCTTTGTCGATTAACGCAAATTCACCGAAAGTTTCACCCGGGTTAAGTTTGGCTAATTCAACTTTTTGACCTTGTTTGTTTTTCGAGAAAATTTTTACGGTACCTGATTCGATAATGTAAAAGTGGGCTTCGATATCACCTTCGAAAAAAATAAAATCGCCGGCTTTAAAAGATTCTTTTGTGATTGAGCTCATGATGCACCTCTTCTATATATCTTCTTAGTGTATACTATCTTTTGATGCACATTCTGTTTAGTAAGTGTTGTGCCTTCTGGCCGTTGGTCAAGTTGGCACAGACCCTTTTGTTCTTCGCTTTAACTGCAAAAAAAGGGTAGCATATTCACTATGGTGTTGTTCAAGTTTCTCTTCCCTGTTGCATTAGCTATGTCTTCTAAACCAAACCCGAATTTTCTTGAGGGTAAAAGTAGTTCTTCGCCGAAAACAGTTTCAGCGATTAAGACAGATATTTCAGCTACGCACCTGAACAAAACTCAGATTGATACGATGGAAGATAAATCGTATCAAGAATTCTTAAAAGAAAATAAAGCTTTAGTTGAAGCTTTTTCTGAATTTACCAAAAAAAATCAAAACGTAAATAACGCTATTGATAGCATTAAAAAATGGACACCGTCACAACCGATTTTAAATAACTACAAAGATTATTTTTTATCGACATGGTCGGGTAGCTATGAAGACGTGTATAAGCACTATTTAGCTCTTAAAAAAGAGAAAAAATTTATTCGTATCCGTTTAGAGTTAATTGTTTTTTTAATTAATTCTCCGGTTGGCCAATTAAAATTTCCAAACTCTGTAGCTTTTATTAAAACTGAATCACGTTCGTTACTTCGCCAATTGCGCGGATCTTCTGAGGGCGAAGTTTTTGAAGAAGAATATCTAAAATGGCTTCAAAGAAATAAATACTTCGATGAGATCTGCCATACCGAGCGTGACCGTTGGATCGCAGAACCAGGAATTGATTTCGTAGAGCTTACAACAGCCACAGAAAAATGCCCGGTGACATTAGATGATTTTTTAACTCGCATGCGTCGTTTATTGTTTGCCGCTAAAGAATACCAAGCGCTTCGTGAAATAGAACTGTTTTCAGGTTATGCTAAATTACAAGATTGGGAGCGCACTTACATTCGCGCCGTTTATGATTCCAACCAAGGTGACCCGGTTACGGCTTTTAAGAATTTAGCGAAATATGAAAAAGAGCTTTTAGAAACTGATTACAAAGATAATTACTTTTTCATTGCACAACGTGCCGGTGAATTAGAAAAAGCGGAACAAATCATCGCTAAAATTTTAGCAAAAACAAAAGGCAAAGAATACGAAGAGATGCGTTTTCAACAGGCTTTTTTGTTATACCAAGTAAAAAAGTACACGCAAGCGCACGCGATTTTTGATGAGCTTTACAAAAATCATCCGTACATGAAAAAGAAAAAGCGTCGCAACCGCCCAACACGTGATTTTGACCAAATTGCCTGGCTTCGCGCATGGACATTGTACCTTGATGGCCAATATCAAAAAGCTTTAGGCGCTTTTGAAGTTACGACGAGCTATGCGGTTGATGAAGCCCGTTTGGCGTACTGGATGGCTGATACAAAACTAAAACTAGGTGATGAAAGCTCAGCGATTGCTGGCTTTAAAAAATTATCAACTCCAGTGTTAGACCAAAAGGCTTTTTCTTATTATAACTTACTTGCTTGGTTACGTTACGAAAATGCGAAAAAAGAATACCGTGATAACGGGGTTTTAAAAAGTATCGCACTTGTAGCTAAGATGAACAAAGGACCGTTTCCGGTAGCTTCTGAAACGCAAAGCTATTCACAAATTATGGAATCGTACAGTTTCTTAGATCAATCAGGTTATGAAACTGACGAAGGTGACGTGCAAATTGCGAACTCTGAAAATGAAGTGATTCAAAATACGGATTCAGCAGGTATCGAAGTTGAAACAGAAAAAGACTTAGCTGCACAAATTAACTGGGCTAAATTTTTAATCCTACAAAACGAACCAGACTTAGCACGTTGGCATTTATACGAAATCGAAAAGAAAATTAACTCGCGTAAAAAAGCTGAGCAAATGGCACAGTTTTATTTAACACAGCAATTTTACTATCGTGCTTTATCGTTAATGAACCGTTTTTCATCAACTGAGAAAACAGCCTTACAGGTTAAAGCTGATCCGGTGATGTGGTCATCGCTTTATCCAGAAGCGTATAAAGATAAAGTGTTTCAATACGCTGAAAAAAGAAAAATTGATCCGTATTTAATCTTATCAATTATGCGCGCAGAAACTCAGTATAAGTCAGATGCGATTTCACCAGTGGGTGCAGTTGGTTTAATGCAGTTTATGCCGTACTCAGCGCAAAAAGTGGCTGATATCATGGATCAAAAAATTCAAACCGATCAGTTATTCACGCCAGAAAAATCGATTGAGTTTGGGGCCGCATACTTAAAAAAATTGTCTCTAGAAATGGATAACCAAAAACCTCTAGTAGCTGCAGCCTACAACGGTGGCCCGCACAGAGTAAAATCATGGATTAAAAATCTAGGGCAGTTAGAGTTTGATAAATTTATCGAACATATTCCGTTTGCTGAAACGAGAACTTACGTAAAACGTGTACTGACTTACCGTGCAACGTACGACAAGCTTTATAACAAAGCGATTGAGCACGAGAAGTATTCGTACTTATTAAGCCCAATTCCGATGAAACTGAATGAGCCTATTTCGTTAAAAGAAGAGTGGGAACCATTCAGATCTGAATTCCGCAAAATGCAAAACTAATAAGTTACCAGTTTGTTAAAACGATAAGCGATAGTGTAAATTGTGTTGTTCAGATGGGACTCGGTTACGGAGCTGCTGGCGAATCCGACTGGGTTTATACATCTCCGCCATCAGACGTAAAAGTCGAACTTAAAAATGGAACACTTATTGATTTAGCGGTTGGTTTGACGTTCTAAATTGCTTGTTTTTCGATGCTCGGGGTTTTAGTTCACAATGTGGACTGAAAGCAGGAGCAAGATTTGACGCGAAAAATTCAATCGGGAGTTCAGGCAACATTTTGGGTGAAGTACAGAGCGCGATAAAAAGTGTGAAAAATAAAAAAGAGCACTGTAAAACCGTGCTCTTTTTTATTAGTTACTAACTAAAATATAACCGTAGTGAAAAAGGCCTGGCACCTTTTAAACGTTAAATTTGAAGAATAAGATGTCGCCGTCTTTAACGATGTACTCTTTACCTTCAGAGCGGTATTTACCAGCTTCTTTAACCGCTGCTTCAGATTTTAAAGTGAATAAATCTTCGCAGTGGTAAGCTTCAGCACGGATAAAACCTTTTTCGAAATCAGTGTGGATCACGCCGGCGGCTTGTGGAGCTTTGAAACCAGTTTTGATTGTCCAAGCACGCACTTCTTTTTCACCAGCTGTGAAGTAAGTCGCTAAGCCCAGTAAAGCGTAAGCTTCGCGGATTAAGCGGTTTAAGCCTGGTTCTGTAGCGCCTAAAGAATCTAAGAAATCTTTGCGCTCTTCCGGAGGTAACTGAGAAATTTCAGCTTCCATCGCAGAACAGATCATAATTGTTTTATTGTTTTCTTCAGCCGCACGTTTTTCAACAGCACGAACCCATTCATTTCCGCCAGCAGCAAAATCTGTATCAGAAACGTTGCAAGCGTAAAGAACCGGTTTAGAAGTTAATAAGTGCATCTCACGAGCGTAAGGAGCTTCTAAATCGTTAAGAGTCACTGAACGAGCTGGTTTGCCTTGAGCAAGAGCTGTGTGAATTCTTTGCGTTACATCTAAATCCATTTTTACTTTTGGATCAGTCGATGTTTTTGCCATCTTTTCGATTTTCTTTAATTTTTTATCAGCGTTATCAAAGTCAGCTAACATTAACTCTGTGTTGATCACATCCATGTCACGTAACGGATCTACGGAACCAGAGACGTGAATAACATTTGGGTCATCAAAACAACGAACAACGTGCACGATAGCATCAGTTTGTTTGATGTGACCTAAGAATTGATTTCCTAAACCTTCACCTTGTGAGGCACCTTTTACGATACCGGCGATGTCTACGAATTCCATTGTTGTTGGAACTACGCTTTGTGGTTTTACGAAACCCGTAATTTTATCAAGACGCGGATCTGGAACTGTTACGATACCTACGTTTGGATCAATTGTACAAAACGGGTAGTTGGCAGCCTCTGCTTTGGCAGAAGTTAATGCGTTGAAAAGTGTTGATTTGCCTACGTTTGGTAATCCTACGATACCGACTTGTAAAGCCATGCGGCCCCCTTCGAAAAATACAATATTTGCTTGCAGCAAAATCTAAGGGCTTAACTTAACAGGTCCGTTGAACTTTGTTGAGGCTTTATTTAGGCCTTCAAGAATAAAACTTTCGATAGCGTCAGACGCGGTTTCCAAAACCTGATCCAGGTTTGATTGCTCGTCTTTTGAGAAGTTGCCAAGAACATAATCCGCTAGCGCGAAATCAGGGTGAGACGGGCGCCCCACGCCTAAACGAAGGCGGGCATATTCTTGTGAGCCAATAAGTTGTGTAATGCTTTTAACGCCATTTTGGCCACCAGCGCTGCGGTTAAACTGTATTTTGATAGTGCCAAATGGAAAATCGACTTCGTCATGCACAACTAAAAGATGAGCGCGGTCGATTTTGTAAAAATTCATAATAGCTTGAACCGATTCACCCGATAAATTCATATAGGTTTGAGGTTTTACTAAGATGACTTCTTTGCCTTCAATTTTAAATTTTTTCGTTAAGGCTTTGTGTTCATCGCGCCAGTCAGCGCCGCCTAAAGATTTTAACCAATAGTCAGCGGCCATGAACCCGATATTATGACGGGTCATTGCGTATTTCGATCCGGGATTACCAAGGCATGCGATTAAAAACATGAAACTAGTTTAGCTGTGCTTTGATTGCACGGCAAGTTCTTGAAGACAATAGATGTTTTGAGGTCGCAGATTACGATCTCAAAACATTGAAAAACCAAAATAAAAAACCCGAGATTTTGTCTCGGGTTTTTATTTGAAATGCAGTGCGTTTCAAAAAGTAAACGAATACCGTTATTATTTTTTCGCTGCTGGTTTAGCTGCTGCTGGAGCTGCTGCCGCTTTAGCACCTGCTGCTGGAGCTGCTGCGCCCGCTGCTGGAGCTGCTGCCGCTGCTGCTGGAGTAGCTGCAACTTCTTCTTCTTGTTCAACAACTGCTGCGATTGTAACTTCTGGACGAGAAATTAATTTAACACCTGCAGGCATTGTTAATTCAGAAGCGTGTAATGATTCGCCAACGCCTAAGTTAGTTACGTCTAAAGTTAAGAATTCAGGAATTGCTGTTGGTAAACACTCAACCTCTACTGAACGCATAACGATATTTAATAAACCACCTTCAGAAAGACCGATCGCTTTACCTTCGATTTTGATCTCTACAGATACGCGAACTGCTTTGTTTAAGTCTAAAGCGAAGAAATCTACGTGCTCAGGTTTACGAGAAAGTGGATTTACTTGTACTGATTTGATTAAGGCAACTTTGCCGTTTAATTTTGAATCAGAAGATTTTAAGTTTAATAAAGCATTCTCGTAAGCACGAGTGTTGTATTTTAAGATGTCGTTTACGTGTACAGAAACGTTTTGGTTTTCGATAGCTCCGTAGATGATACCTGGAACCATTTTGTTAACGCGTAAACCACGAGAGTTAGCGCGGCCTGTTTCACGAACTTCAACATTAAGTTCAATTCTTTGTTTTGACATTGTCTTTTCCTTTTACCACTTACTCATCAGGCTTAATTGCCTTACTCATTGGTGGGATTTGTTAATTTGCGTGTCTTCGACACGGCTTGTGCTTTATGGCACTTAGTTTTAAAATTGTGTTAGTCGAATAACGAGCTGACAGAGTCGTGATCGTGAATTCTTCTAATCGCTTCGCCTAAAACTCCAGCCACTGAGATGACCTGAATTTTACCGCATTTTTTTGCAGCTTCTGATAAAGGGATTGTGTCGGTCACAAACACTTTAGTAATCGGACTTTCCATTAAACGGCTGATCGCCGGGCCAGAAAATACCGCATGAGTTGCAAGAGCGAACACCTGTTTTGCCCCATTCTTAAGTAGGCTGTCAACAGCTTGTGTTAACGTTCCGGCCGTATCGATCATATCATCCACGATGACGGCTGTTTTGCCAGTCACATCGCCGATCAAGTGCATGGCTTTAGCCTCGCCTGGAGCAGTTCTACGTTTATCGATAATGGCTAAGCTCGAATTAATTCGTTTTGAGAAGGCACGGGCCCGTTCAACGCCCCCGGCATCCGGAGAAACGGTCACGTATTCATCGCCTTCACCATGGGCTTCTTTAAAAGCACGAGCCAAAGTAGGAACCCCGAATAAGTGGTCAAACGGGCAGTTAAAAAAGCCTTGAATTTGAGCAGCATGAAGGTCGACCGAAACTACGCGGTTAGCACCTGCTGTGGTGATTAAGTCAGCCATACATTTTGCGGTGATCGGAGCACGAGGTGCTACTTTACGATCTTGGCGGGCATAACCGTAGTACGGAATGACCGCGGTGATAGAAGCCGCTGAGGCACGTTTAAGAGCATCAAGGATAATAAATAATTCCATGTAACTTTGATTCACTGGCGGACAGGTACTTTGAATCACGTACACATCTTTTCCGCGCACTGATTCGTGAATCTCAACTTGAATTTCGCCGTCGTTAAAGCTTGTCACTTTACTTTCACCAAGCGGAATTCCCAGGATATCGCAGACTTGTTTTGCGAGCTCCCTGTTTGTGTTACCTGCGAACACTTTAAAATTTTTTGCATCAGTCATCATTTCATCCCCCTATGACGAGTTGCAGTTATTGTTGTGGTAAGACTGAATTCAATTTTTCTAAGAATTGGTTCAGTGCTTGAGCTCTGTGTGAGTGTTGGATCTTATAACCGGGACCCAATTCAGCCAGAGTTTTAGTTTCATTATCAGGTAAGAATACTGGATCGTAACCAAAGCCCATTTGGCCAACAGCTTTTGGGCCGATCGTGCCTTTCATGGTGCCTTCGAAAATCCATTCTTGATTGTCTGGAGTAATCACCACAGTTACGCATTTAAATTGTGCCGTACGCGGAGAGACATTTCTAATTTGCATCATCTTTAAAAGTTTAGCGACATTTTCAGAGTCAGCCGCTTTTGGGCCTGCGTATCTGGCCGAATGAACACCTGGAAGATTGTTTAAACCAACCACTTCAAGACCAGCATCTTCACCTAACACCCACGCGTTTGGTTTTACCGCTTTTAAAGTTTTCGCTTTAATACGAGCGTTATCTAAAAAAGTTTGGCCATCTTCAGGACGGGCCGTGAAACCTTTGATTTCGCCTTGATGAAAAATTTGAATATCTGGAATAGTCCGTAAAGCCATTCTGTATTCTTCAAGTTTGCCTTTATTGCCTGTGGCGATCCAAAGTTCCATGTGTAGTTATCTTTCTGGTGGTTAAACTAATTGAAAATATTCGCCGACGATTTTTTGTTGGTACTGAAATAATTCTTTGCAGCCGTGTTCGGCGATCGTCATCATTTCAAATAATTGCTGGCGCGAGAACGTGCCTTCTTCGGCTGTACCTTGAACTTCAACGAAATCATTTTTGTTCGTCATGACAAAGTTCATGTCAGTGCCGATTTCAGAATCTTCATCATAATTTAAATCTAAGATCGGAATTAAATTATTATTTGCATCTTCAAATAAACCAACAGAGATAGCAGCAACATAATGCTTTAATGGGTTAGCTTTGATTTCTCCAAGCGCTTGTAATTTTTTGCAGGCTAATGCTAAGGCAACAAATCCACCAGTAACAGCGGCTGTGCGAGTGCCACCATCAGCGTTGATCACATCACAGTCGATGATGATTTGTTTTTCGCCTAATAATTTTAAATCAACACATGAGCGAAGTGAACGACCCACTAATCTTGAAATTTCTTGCGTGCGTCCGCCGCTGGCTGTTTTTTCACGTTTCATACGAGTGTGTGTAGAACGTGGTAACATTCCGTATTCAGCCGTTACCCATCCAGAACCTGTTCCCACTAACCATTGTGGAGCTTTCGCTTCGTAAGTGGCTGTGCAAAGAACGCGAGTGTTGCCGAATTCAACTAAAGCTGAACCTTCTGCGTAATCAGATACACTTGGTGTGATCTTGATATGGCGAAGTTGGTTGTGAAGACGTTTATCGGCGCGAACGAATGATTGTGATGGATTTGTCATGGCATTATAACACTAAATTACAGAGTGAAAGTCACTCGTAAAAAGCGGGTTTTTTACTGTGACAAACTTTGCAATTTTTTGAAGTCGTAAATGGTTTTGGCGATGGTTTCAGCAATCTCTTGCTGACGCTCATCGGTAAGTAGGAGTTTGGCTTCGCTTAAGTTAGAAATATAGCCAATTTCAATCAGAGCCGAAGGCATCGAGGTCTTTTCGATCACGAAAAACGGGGCGCGCTTAATCACGGTCTTTTCGTCAACGCGCCAAGCTTTAATTTGGTTTTGTAAAAGCTGGTTGAATTTTAGACTTTGTCTAACCTGGCCAAAGCTTGTGAGATCGCCAATAATTTTTTTAACGGATGTGCTGGCTTCAATCTCAGGCAATTTGGGTGCATAGATGCCTTTTTTAAAATAGAACTCCATGCCTGTGACGTAGCTGGCTTGTGAACTGTTAGCGTGAAGGCTGATAAAGAGATCGGCTTTTTTCTGTTCGGCTAAGCGCACACGATTTTCTAACGATAAACTTTTATCTGTTTCACGGGTAAGAATGACTTCGATGTTTTGTGACTGGTTAGCTAGGGTCTCGCCTTGAATCAGTGACTGCATCTTTTGCGCGACTTTAAGGGTGATATCTGACTCTTTAAAAATACCACGCACAGCTCCGGCATCAACGCCGCCATGGCCTGGATCAATCACTAATACAAATGGCTTTGTGGGAAGCTGAGCCAAGGTTGCTAGAGATGAAAAAATTAAAATTAGACTTAAGAGAGTCTGTCGCATTTTTTAATTTAAGCATTATTTTATTAGGAAGAGAAAAAAAAAGACGGCCAGGTAAGGGGGGGGTGCCTAGCCGCCATGGGGGGTACTTCTATCTAGAGCAAGAGATTGACCAAGCTTATAAGCAATGTATGCGTTTTGAGCTGTCAATGGGCTGGACAGTGACGCGAAAGGGTTGTCAGTGATTGTTCCACTCCCGTGGCAAAACGGGAAAATCGGCGCAATGAGCGCCTGGCTAATCATGTCTCGGGACTGGTTTATCAATTGCTAATTTTGAGACGTATGCAATTAGTCGCAAAAGATACATTTACTGATATTAAAAATCGTTTAGTGTCTGCGGTTTCAAACGCCAGCAAGCACGATATTTTTGTAATGTCGTCTTCGCTCGCGTACACAACAGCTCTGGCACTTGCGCCCTTTATGTTAATCATTTTATCTTTCGCCTCACTTCTATCTCCGGATTTACAGCAAAATATTTATGAAGGATTAACAACAGCGGTCGGAGAAAAAATCGCTTCAACAATATTAGCGATGATTGAAAGCGCTGATAAAAATCCGAAGCTTTCAGGTATTTCGGGAATCATCGGGGTTGCTGTCTTAGCGATTTCAGCCTCGGCGATATTTACCCAGTTAAAAATTGCTTTAGATAAAATTAATGAACACGCACTCAGACATGAAGAGAGTGGTGTGTGGAATTTTGTAAAGAGCAAACTGTTCTCGGTCGGTTTAGTTTTTGGTTTTGCTTTTTTATCCGTAGCTTCATTGATTTTTACAATGGTCATTGCGATTTTTTATCCGGATGGCATGGGTTTTTTGTGGGGCTTTGTTTCTTTTGCGGTGAACTTTGCCGCTTTTACTTTGGTTTTTGCGATGATTTACCGGTTTGTTCCCACCGATCGCGCCACTTTTAAGAGCTGTTGGATTTCGGGAGCTATTAGTACGGCGTTTTATTTAGTGGGTAAACAGCTGATCGGGTTATATCTGGGACGTGCAGGACTTGAGTCCTCATACGGAGCGGCAGGGTCGCTCATTGTCTTACTTGTTTGGGTTTATTACACTGCTTTAACCTTACTTTTCAGTTACGAATTTACCCGCGATGTCATCTTGAAAAAAGACCTTACCGTTGAAGAAACATAATGTTTGTTTTGCTATCTGGACTTTCGTTCAATAAATCAACTGGAAGTACTCAATTTCCTTAAGGAAAGCTACTATTAAAGACAGAAAAATTTCGAGTTTTTAAGGGGTAGTTATGTTCTCGGTTCAAAAATTAGTTTTAATAATTGCATTAACGTTCATGTTTCAAAATGTTCACGCAGCAGATGCAACTGATGCGCAAATTCAAGCTGAAGAAGCGATCGGTGATGCTGCCGAAGCCAAAGTCAATGCGGCAGATGCAAAAAAACGCGCTGAAGATGAAAAGAAAAAACACGAACAGGCGTTAAGCGAAGCTAAAAAAGCTTTAGAAAAAGCCCGTGGCGCAGAAGCTGAATCTAAAAAAGCTCAAGCGCAATACGAAAAAGAATTAGCGCAAATGAAATTCGAAATGGCTGAAGCTGAAAAACAGCAAGCCCAATCGGCAAAACAACAAGCTGACTTAGAAGCAAAAACAAAAGCTTTCGGCGAAAAAATCGAAGCTTTAAAAAAGCAAGCCGCTGATTCAAGAGAAAAAACAAAACAAGCACAAGCAGCTGCTAAAGACGCTGAAACTCAGTGGAAAAATACTGAAAAAGAAACAACTAAAGCGCAAGAAGATTTAGCTAAAGCGATCAAAGAAACGGCTGAACAACAAAACGAACAACGCACGTTACAGCAAAATTTAATGAAAGCTCAGGCGCAAACTCAAAAAGCCCAAGCTGAATTAAAAATGAACGAAGCTAAATTAGCTCAAGAGAAATCTAAAGCTGATGCTGAGAAAAAGAAAAACGAAGCTGAGTTAGCAAAATACAAAACGTCAATCGACGCATCAACAGCAAATGTTAAAAAATTAGAAGAGGATGTTAAAAAATCTGACACTGAAGCTAAAGAAATTCAAAAGAATTTAGATGCTGAAAAAGCAAAATTTGCAGAAGTTCGTAAACAAGAAGAAAAATTAAAAGAGCAGGCGTTAAAAACACGCGCTGAACTTGAAAAAACAAAATCTTCTTTCGCCAAAGATACAGCTCAGTTTAACAATGAATCTAACCAGCTTAAAAAATCTCAAGCGTCGTTAGAAGCTGAAGTGAAAAAAGCTGAAGCTGATATCGCGCAAATGAAAAAAGACTCTGAAAAGTACAAAACAGAGCGTGAAGCATTAGCAGCTGCAGTTGAAAAATACAAATCACAAGCTGAAGAATTAAAAGTTAAAGCTGAAACTGAAAAAGCCAACGCTGAAGCCGAAAAAATGAAGCTAGAAGCTGAAAATATCAAAGCTAACACAGCTGGGTATGATCCTTCTAAAGCTCCAGTGCCAGCTAAGAAAAAGAAAAAATAATACTACGACATCAAGGGGAGTGCATCTATGTGGGCTTTACATAACTCTTTAAAAGGTTGGACATTATATTCATTAACTGAGCGCGAAGTTCAGTTAATGATTAACACATTGTCTTCAAATGAAATTAAGTTAGTTAAAGTCTGCAAAAAGAGCGATAGAGAGTGGCATAAACTTTCGAGAGAAGAATTTCCTGAACTTTATGCCCCAGCAGGTAAGTTTGAAGAAGGCTACCCCGCTTTAAGCAGTGAAGCTTCCGCAGAAAGCACTGATACTGATTATTTCGTCGTTAAAACAAAAAAAGTAATTCACCCGAGACTTCACGATCGTATTGAAAAACAATTTACTGCCACAGTGTTAGGCCAAACAAATAACTTCGATACAACCACAATCGACTTATCTGAAGGTGGTATTCAATTTAATGATATTATTCCAGACTGGGTTTCTGGTTATTTTATCGTACGTATTGCAGATGCCGGTCAAATTTACCAAGTCATGTGTTCTTTGGTTGAAGATCAAAAAGAAAAAAAACGTGTGCAAGTTATGTCTGAGGAATCTGATCCTCAGTTTTTGAAATATCGTAACTGGCTTGATAGTCTTCGCGGTTAATTCTTTCATTCGCGGAAAAAATAAATAAAATACTCTTAAAGCCTCAGACAAGCGGGCATGTCACGATTTTGCGTTCGCAAAATCGCGCCAAGTCCGAACTCGTTTTAAGAGTATTTTATTTATTTTTTATTCTAAGGAACGAATTTTTCGGCTCATGAGTAGGTAAGCCTGACGGCCTCCTGCCGTCAGGAAGGCTGCCCAAGGAAGGGCAGCTAGCGCAGCGGCCAATTATAAACTTAACTTCGCACTTTCCATAATCAATGTACGAGTAGGGAAAGCGAAATCCAATTTAGCTGCTTGTGACAATTTAACGATATCTAATAAATATTTTTGTAAAATCAACGCTTCTGATTCTTCGGGTTGTACGACGAAGTGGAAGTTGACTAAAATATTTTGTGAGCTGTCGGCTAATTCGTGAAATTGTACGGCCACGCGGTCTTGTTGGACTCTTGGATCTTGTTTTAGGTGGTAGCGTAGTTGTTCGCTGAATTGGTCGATCTGTTCTGGGGTTGCACTGTAAGTAAAACCCAAAATGTGGCGAAAGCGGCAGACTCCGCGGCGCTCGGTGATGTTGTCTACTTTTTCTTTAGCTACTGTTGAATTGGGTAATGTTACCAAAGTGTTTGTTAAGGATCTGATGCGTGTTGAGCGAAAGCCCACTTCTTGTACGATGCCTTCAACGTCTTGAATTTTAACGTGATCGCCTACACGAAACGGTGAATCTAATAAAATCGTTACTGTTCCGAAAAAGTTTGCCACTGTGTCTTGAGCGGCGAATGCTAAAGCTACGCCCCCTAATCCAAGACCGGCTAAAATCGCTGAAACATTGACGCCGAAATTTTGTAAGATCACTAAAGAACCGATGATGATCACCATTGTCTTTAGCATTTTTGTAGCTAGTGGAGCTAGTTGATCACCGATTTGAGTTTGTCTTTTTTTAGCTAAATAATCGATTAATAATCCCGAAGCATCGGCCGCGAAGTAAGCTAAGCGTACAACGTGTAAACCAAGAGTTACTTTAAGTAATACTAATAAGTATTTTTCAAAGTTCGGTGGTAGCTCTAAGTTTTCAACTAAAGCCATTCCCATGATGGCGGCTAAAATCCAACTTAAACCACGTTCGATATTTTGTTGTAAGAAATAAGAAACGAATGTGCGCTCTTCAGATAAATTAATTCTTTTTTTAATTTTATATAAAAGAACACGCACGAATTTATTCATAAATAGAACAAATAGCGTTGCTGCGACTAAGGCTAACCATTTCCAGTTGGCCATCACAACGATCTGATGATTTAGAATTTCTTGCATTTCAGCCGAGATAAAGCTCGCTGATGTGTGAAAAATATTATCTTCCATAAATTAGCACCAATAATCCTAGAACTATACGATAAAAACCAAACCACTTAAATCCATGGCGCGAAACAAAAGCGATAAAACCTTTAATCGCAAGCCATGCAAAAATAAAAGATAAAATAATTCCCACAATTAGGTGTGGGGCATTCGTGCTATCTATAATGTGGCGGATTTTCCAGGCTTTATATAATGTCGCCGCTGTTAATGTCGGAACCGCTAAGAAAAAAGAAAATTCAGCAGCCGAAGTTTTTTCGTAACGTAAAGTTTGGGCGCCAAGAATTGTGGCTCCTGAGCGGGAAACTCCGGGAATTAAAGCGATACATTGGATTAAGCCGATTTTAACCGAATCAAGAACTGAAATATCATGTTTGCCTTGCGTGGGTTTAATGTACATATCAGCAAGTACGAAAACGACACCGCCGATCACTAACGACCACGCAACAATCACTGTGCTATCAAGCCATTGATCAATCACATCTTTTAATAAAAAGCCGGCAAGTAAAACGGGGAATGAACCAAACGCGATTTTTTTATAGAAGTTAATATCAACTTTTAAAAAACGTTTCCAGTACATCACAACCACGGCCATGATCGCGCCGAATTGAATGATAATTTGAAACGCTTTTAGAAAATCATCCGAAGTTAAACCTAAGAAATGCGATGTTAATATAAGATGGCCTGTAGAACTGATTGGTAGAAATTCTGTAAGGCCTTCAACGAGGGCTAGTATGACGACGTGTAGATAAGACATATATATAGAGTGTGTTGCGCGTTACCGGGATACCTCAACCTTGGTCTAGCTGCGTTAGTTTTATTTTTTTTTAAATATTTCTTGTTTTAAGGGTCTAGAGCGATACGATCTTTCAAAGAAAAAACGGTTCCAAGTTGGAACCTTGAGAAAAGTTTAAGCGGAAGCTTAATTTGACTGTGCTCAATAATATTTCACCAAGGAGAGGGAAATGAGAACAAAACTATCAGCACTTGTGTTGTTAGCAGCTTCATTAGGTCTTTCGTTATCAGCAAATGCTGGCGAATACTTAGTAAAGTATAAAAACGAAAAAGCTGTGAACAATATCGTGTTCATGCAAACTGAAGCAAACGGTTTACAAGTTAAATCTATGCATAAACCGGGCAAACTTTTAAAAGTTAGCGTAAACGAATTCCAAAAAGTTCGTGTATTAGCTGAAATTTTAAGAGACAAAAACGTTCAGTACGTTGTCCCTAACTTCAAAATCAAAGCTTTCTCTGCTCCTGCAGATATCACTGGTTTAAAAGAGCAATACGCTTTAGCAAAAGTTAACGCTCCTCAAGCTTGGGCAAAAGCTGGTAACAAAGGTAAAAAATCTGTAACTGTTGCAGTTATTGATACGGGTATCGACTATAACCACAGTGCTTTAGCACCGAACATGGTTAAAGGTTTCGACTTTCGTGATAACGATGCAGATCCAATGGATTTAACTGGCGCGCAAAATCCAGGTCACGGTACTCACTGCGGTGGTATCATCGGTGCTACTGGTTTAGTTGATGGCGGTATCCAAGGTATTTCTCCTGAAGTTTCTATGATGCCAATCCGTTTCTTAGGTGCAGATGGTTCTGGTGACTTAGATAACGGTATCAAATCAATCGACTACGCTATTGAAAAAGGCGTTCAAGTTATCTCTGCTTCTTGGGGTGCTGCGGTTCCTAAATCACAAGCTCAACCACTTATCGAAGCTGTTCAACGTGCTGATGCTGCTGGTATCATCTTCGTAGCTGCTGCTGCAAATGATGGTAAAAACAACGATAACGTTGATATGTATCCAACGAACGCTAACACGGCGAACATGATCGCGGTTGCGGCTTCTAACTCAAACGACACTAAACCTTACTGGTCAAACTACGGTAAAGCGATGGTTTCTATCGCTGCTCCTGGTGATGCGATTATGTCTACATTACCTGGTAACAAGTACGGAAACTTATCTGGTACTTCAATGGCAACTCCGCTAGTAGCTGGTTTAGTCGCTTTCTTAAAAGCTCAAGATCCTTCATTAACTGGTGCTGAGATTCGTTCATTAATGCAAGCAACTGGTGCGAAAGTTCAAATCGAAACTGCATGTAACTGCCGTATCGATGCTTTAGCTTCTGTTAATGCATTATTAGACAAACAATCTTGGATGGTTCCAGCTGCAGCTACTTTAGCAGTAGATGCAACTCAACAATTCGCAATGAAAAACGCTCAAGGCGCAGTTAAGTTCGAAGTTTCAGATAGCAACATCGCAACTATTTCTGAGTCAGGTTTATTAACTGCTAAAGCTCAAGGTACTGTAACTGTTAAAGCTACAGATGCTGCCGGTAACGCGGTTTCTTCATTAGATATCAACGTTGGTAAAGCTCAATCTTCTGACCCAGGTAATCCGGGTGATGGTGAGTGTCCACTTGGCGATCCAATGATGTGTCAAATCATGTGCGGTATCATGCCTGAATTACCGTTCTGCCAATAGTATCGAGTTAATACAAATTAACTTTTATCTAAAAAAAAGCCAGACCATCGTCTGGCTTTTTTTATGTTTTTCATAAGAAAACAAACAAAGACTTTAGTCCTCCTAGACCTGGACCGAGATATAGGTCATGAAAAACCAAGTCCTATTTGCGTCATTAATTGTTGTTCCATTTTTACAACTCGGTTGTTCTCAGGCTGGCGAAAGTCAAAAAGCCAATGAAAACAAACTAGCCGATGTTGTGACTTACTCAGATGTCAGCGCACTCATCGATGAAAGTCTGGTTTCCCCACAAAATATTCAAACCCTGCAAGAGTCTGACGATCCAAGTTTCGATATTGAAGATCAAGTCGAAGTCATGAGTCACCGGGATAAAATTTTAATCGTTGGTGATAGTTGGGCAACATTTTCGTGTGTCTACAATGCCTTAGGCAGAGCCCTTGGCGAAGTGAACGCAAATATCTCTGAAGACAATCGTTGTTTAAGAACCTCAAAACTTGGCATCGAAGCCCGTGAGTGGATTGGGTCAAAGCAAGATAAGCGGGTGATTAAGTACTTACAAAATACTCCACGACTTAAATATCTTTATCTTTCATTGGGCGGAAACGACATGATGGCCATTTGGCATAAAGATTTTACGTTGGAGCAAGAAGATCAGATGATGCAAAAAACTTTTTCTGATGTACGAAAGATCATGAATCGTTATCTGGCGGTGCGACCGGATATTAAAATCATCGTTTCGGGATACGATTTTCCGCATTTTACTCCGAATCATGTGATTCCACTGTATAAAGAAATTTATGAAAGAATGGGAAAACCCGATCATGTTCGTTTGAATACGGCTCTGACTAAGTTTTCTAAAGATATGGTGTCTTTAGCAGACGGAAAAAACATTTTCTACATTCACCATTTAGGTTTGTCTCAATATTACGATGGCGTGCCTGAAAGTAATTTTCCGGCAGGTCAAACTTTACCTCCAGAACAGATTTCGACATGGCAGGATCCTGCCCAAGTCGGTGGAGACGTGCATTATCAAACCAGTGAAAAAAGCATGATTAATTGGATGTGGATCGCCCGAGATGCTTTTCATCTTGGGGCAAGAATGTACAAAAATGTCATGCTTCATACTTATCACAATGTGTTAGTGCATGTGATTGAGGAGTAAGGCCAGGTCTTAACAAAATCCTAAAAAAACACTAGTGCACTTGCTCTAATTTTATTATCCTGAATTTGTTTACGTGAATAAACGAAAACATCAGGGGAAAAATAAATGAAGAACCATATTGCAAGGATAGCTATCCTCGCGTTTGTCTTTGTGCACTTTGGCTGTGCTGATGAATCAAATTCGCAAGCTTCAGTCGACGATACTCCAACATATTCTGATCTGAGCGAGCTGACCGATGAAAACTATATTTCGGTCGAACAAATCGAGCAGATGCAAAACTCTGACGATGAAACAATGGATATTGAAGATCAAATCGAGTTGATGAGTAAGAAAGATAAAATTCTTATCGTCGGCGATAGTTGGGCTTCATTTCCATGTGTTTATAACAGTATGGGTAAAATGATTCGTGATGTAGATGCAAATATCGTTGAAGATAACCGCTGTTTGCGCACGACAAAACTGGGTGTGGCCGGTTTTGAATGGATTGGCTCTAAGCAAGATCTTCGCGCTGTTAAATTTTTAAAAGAAACTCCGCGGTTAAAATATATTTACCTTTCAATGGGCGGAAACGACATGATGGCGGTGTGGAATAAAGATTTCACAGCGGCGCAAGAGCTGGAGGTTTACAGAACCACAGCTGAAACGGTTAAAAAAATCATGGATCGTTACTTAGCGGTTCGTCCGGATATAAAAATTATTTTAACAGGTTATGATTATCCGAACTTTACACCGAATCATAAAATCGGGCTGTACAGAGAAATTTTTGAAAGAATGAGAAGTCCGTCACCGGATAGATTAAATCCGGCGTTAGCAGGGCTTTGTAAATATTTATCTCGTCTTGCGAACGGAAAAAATATTTTTTACGTGCAGCATTTAGGAATTTCGCATTACTACGATGGCAATCCTGAAAAAGGCTTAGCGCCGTTTAAAACATTACCACCGGAGCAAATTTCGCCGATGAGTGACCCGACAATCATCGGGGGTGATATCAAACTTCCGAGCAGCAAAAAAAGTATGATCAACTGGTTATTTTTGATTCGCGATGCTTTTCACCTAAACACAAGAATGTATAGGAAAGTTATGCATCACACGTATTACAATCTGTTGTCGCATGTGATTGCTGCTGATGATAAAACGTTGTCAAAGAATTACCAAAATTAAACGAAAGGCCGGCTGCGAAGCTGGCCTTTTTGTTTTTAAGTCAAATAAACTGCCAGCAAAAAATAGTGTCTCTAACTGAGAAATTTTCTCTAAAAAGCTTTAGAAAACGATAATTTACGCCGATGAGTATGACGTGAATCACTCACGTTGGCGGAACACAGAAACACTAGTTTTTATTTTTGCGTTTATTTTCATAAACGCGATGTTTGCTGTTGCAGGTCCGTCACGTACAACGTATCAAGCTAAAATCGTAAAACCAGATGGTTATCCTCTTGAGGCGGCTAACGTAAATTTTAAATTTACCATTCTTGATCCAGCGGGCAGCTGTATTTTATATTCTGAAACTTATTCGTCAGTGAACATGGCATCTACCGGTGGTTTGATTTCGTTTGCTCTTGGATCAGGTGTAAAAACTTATCCGGCTTCGGCCACAACATTTGAGCAAGTTTTTTCAAACATTACCCCAAGCTTAACATGTGATGCGGGTGGGCCTGGTAATTATGTGCCAGGTGCTAATGATAATCGTAAGATCGTGATGCAATTTCATGACGGTAACGGTTGGCAGACTTTACCTGCAATGAGTATCAATGCGGTTCCGTACGCGATGTATGCAAACGAAGCGCAAAAATTAGATGGCAAAATGGCTTCGGATTTTGTGCAAGTTTCAACACTGGCCAATTGCGGAGCGAGTGAAGCTTTAAGATATAATGGCGCCACTTTTTCTTGTGTTGCTGTTGATACAGGTGCAGGTGTTACTTCGGGTTCGGTTACTACAGCTTTAGGTTATACACCGGCTGATGGAGCAAGTGTAACAGCGCTTTCTTCAAGCGTAAGTTCTGTGGCTTCAGACGTATTTACTGTTTCATCGACGGTATCTTCGCTTTCAAATACAGTTTCAGGATTGTCAGCTTCAATGGCGACCCTTGTTTCTTCGCAATGGGAAAGTAACGGCAGTAAAATTTATTACAATTCAGGTTTTGTTGGCATCGGCACAAGTAACCCAATGTCGGCTTTAGAGTTGGTGAGTTCGACAGCTTCAATGCATATCAATTTACAAGGTGCAGACAACTCAGGAGCTTCAGTTCGTTATTTTTCTAAACGTGGAAGCCAAGGCGAAACTTTAGGAAGTTCAAATCCAAGCGCCGATAATAAAGGTTGGTCAGTAGGATCCATCGGTGATCAAAATGCAGCGACAACACGTAGAAATAATTTCGAAGCCTCATACTGGAATGGGACTGCCTGGAGTGTTCCGTTTGTCATAACAGCTTCTGGATCAGTGGGTATTGGAAGCGTAATTCCGGCGACTAAATTAGATGTATCAGGTGCTATCCGCATCGGTATGGATACAACAGGATGTGCTTCAGGTCTTGCGGGGGCATTACGTTATAATGCGGGAACTGTTGAATATTGTAATGGAACTTCGTGGATGCCATTTGGTGTAGCGGGCGCCGGTATTACGAATATCAATGGTTCAACTTCAGGTTCACAAACATTTGCCACAGGAACTACAGGAACAGCTTTTAATATTTCTACAATGGATGGTATTCACACGTTTAATATTCCTTTAGCGGCTTCAAGTTCTGTAGCTGCGGGTTTATTGTCAAATGCAGATTACTTAACTTTTTCTAACAAATTAAATTCAACATCAGCGGCTGTGATCTCGGCTTTAGGGTTTACTCCGGCTGATAACGCAGCTTCTGGAACTTATCTTGTTAAAGCTAATAATTTATCTGATTTAACTTCAGCAACAGTTGCTCGCAATAACTTAGGTTTAGGTTCTTTAGCGACACTTAACTTTTTAGATTTAGGTTCTTCATTTGCCTCAGGAACTTTAGCTGTGGCGAGACTTCCGGCTTTTTCTGGTGATGCAACATCGCCACTTGGATCTTCAGTATTAACGTTGGCTTCTGTAGGTGCAGGTGTAACAAGTGGTTCGCAATATACGAAAGTAACGGTTGATGGCAAAGGCCGGGTCGTCAGTGGTGCGCAGCTTTCTGTAACGGATGTTACCACCGCTTTAGGTTATACTCCGGCAAGCGCTTCAGCTTCTACTCAGTGGACAACATCAGGTTCAACGATTTTCTACAACACAGGTGGGGTCGGCGTTGGTACAACAAACCCTACAGCCTTATTTGATGTTTATGGTGCCTCAGCAACGATCGCGATTGGTTCGAGTGCGAGCCGCCAATTACGTCTTAACGGTAAAGACAGTGCGGGAACATTCCCAATTCTTGATTATTATGCAGCAGTAAGTAATCCATTTGTTATCGCGACGACTATTAACAACAATCATATTGCCTTAATGCCGAATGGAACAGGTAATGTCGGGGTCGGTACTTCTGCTCCAGTTACAAAATTAGATGTAGCGGGCGGATTAAAAATCAGCATGGAAGCCGCAACTTGTGCGGCCAGTTATGCGGGAACATTACGATATAACTCAGGCAATGTTGAATACTGTAATGGTTCAACATGGACAGCTTTCGGTGCCGCTACGGTGGGTGTAACTTCGTTAAATGGTTCAGCTTCACAAACGCAAACTTTTGCAAACGGCATTACGGGCAACGCACCAGCGTTTGCAACTGCGAATGGAATCCACACTTTAAATATTCCGCTAGCATCGGCTACGGGATCAGTGACAGCCGGTCTTATTTCAAACGCAGATTATGTGAATTTCAGTAATAAAATTACTTCAAGTGCGGCTTCGATTGCGCAAGTGTTAGGTTATACACCGGCTTCAGCGACAGCTCTTGGAAATTATTTAGTTAAAGCCAATAATTTATCTGATTTAACTTCGAGTGCAACAGCGCGCACGAATTTAGGTTTGGGTACGTTTGCTACAGCAAGTACAATCGATTTAGGAAGTGCAAGCGCTACGGGTACTTTAGCTGATGCCAGATTAGCAAATCAAACGGGTGTGGTATCAGGCACGCAATACACGAAAGTTACTGTTGATGGTAAAGGTCGTGTTGTCAGTGGTGCGCAGTTAAATGTAACTGATGTAACAACAGCTTTAGGTTACACTCCGGCGAGTGCTTCGGCTTCGACACAGTGGACGACATCTGGTTCAACTATTTACTATGCTTCAGGCAACGTGGGTATTGGTACTTCGACAACGACAGTTCCACTGCAAGTGAAAGCTACGACATTATCAACAGCAAATACAAGTCAGGTTATTTTAAAAGTTGAAAGTTATCCGAATGGTGGCACAGTCGATCGTTTATTAGAAGTGGCGCAAGATATGGGGGCTGATGGCACGAATACAAGTGCTGTTCTTCGTATGGGTAATGGTTTTACAAATTCGAATCTTCCGGATGAAGTGCAAATTCATACGTTAGGTGATTCGTGGTTTAATGGTGGTGGTAACATAGGTTTTGGTACGACAAATCCAGCTGTTGCCAATCACTTTTTTAGAAGTACAACAATGGGTTCAATTGGTTCTCTGAATTTAAATAACTCTATTGTGCGTATTCAAGAAGCCGCAAGCACGACTTTAAATTTTGATGGTAATACAATTGCCGCCGAAGATGATCTTTTCATTGGTACAAAAAGTACGGGCTCGTTCCAGTTCTTTAGCAGCGATACTGTGCGTGTAACGATTAGTAATGCTGGGAATATGGGGATTGGTGTAACTGCACCATCAGCTCGCTTGCATATCGTGTCAGGCACAACAGCTTTAGCGCCGTTAAAACTCACATCGGGTGCATTAACATCAACAGCGCAGGCGGGTGCAGTTGAGTATGATGGTGCGAATTTATATTTCACTGACGGGACAAACACACGCCGCGTGTTAACAACAGGTACATCTTCAGGCTCTATCGATAACGCTTCAACAATTAATTCGACAGGAAACATCACTCTGGTTCCGGGTACAGGATCAGTTGTTGTTTCATCAACAACTGCTTCTACAAATTCAAGCACTGGCGCATTGATTGTGAAGGGTGGAATGGGTATCGCCGGAGATATTTACTCATCGGGAACAATTGTAACTTCATCGGATATTCAAGGTTCAGATATTACAGCAACATCATCGATGATTACGCCTTATGTTTACGGTTCAACAGCTTCAGGTGGTTCATTGCATCTTGAGTCAACAACGCATGCTTCAAAAGGCAATGTGCTTCTGGCTTCGGGTGGCGGTAATGTGGGAGTTAACATTTCAAACCCTTCATCGCCACTGCACGTGCAAGGTTCGTCAAATGCAGCAATACCATGGATGACTCTAGAAGGCGGCGGCGGAACTTTAGATAATGTTGCACTTAGATTATTCGATCGTGGCACAGCTTCGGGTAATAATAATTCGATAGAGTTTTCTCACTATGGACCTGGTACGTCGGGCGTTACCACAGCCCGCATGCGCTCGTTAAGTTCGGGGACATTAGCTTCAGCAGGTTCATCATTAATTTTAGAAACGGCTTCGGATGCTGCTGGTACGTGGAATAATTCACAATTATTTTTAAGTCGTAATGGCAATGTAGGTCTTGGTACTTCGGTGCCATCTTTTGTATTAGACGTCAGTGGCACAACTAATGTAGTTGGTTTTACGAATGATGTGGCCGCTGTGTCAGCATCAGCTTTTAAGACAAGTTACCGTGCTCATGACGGTGGCTCTGATTTTGGTGGCATTGGTTTATTAAATTCAGGAGCGAACAGATCAGATACCACTGTTTTTTATGGTGATGATTCAAATGATAATTTACGTTTTGTTCATGTGCGTTCAGCTTCACCAAATTATAACTTACTTGAGTACATGCGCTTAACAGGTGACGGTAAATTAGGTTTAGGCACAAATTCACCAAGCTATTTAATGGATCTTTATGGTGCTGCAAGCCCGACTTTACGTATTCGCAGTGCCTCGAACGATCCGTCAAACGGGCCAACAATTCGTTTAACTGAAGATCTTTCTGAAAACGGTGGTTTTGTTCGTTATCATTCAATGAATAATTCGTTAGATTTAGGCGTTATTGAAGCTGCATCTGAAACGACAGTTTTATCGATGAACCGCACAACAGGTAAAATAACGATGAATGCCGTTTCTGGAACGGGTTTATTATTAGACATGGATGCAAGAAATACTGGAGATTCTGAATTACTTTTACAAGCCGACGGTGATGACAATAATGAAAACGATAATCCATTTGTTCATTTTAAACAGGATAACAATCAGATTCATGGTTATTTAGGTTTAGTGGGTAATGCAGGTGATGGATTTAATTTTAACATCACTGATTCAGCAGCTAATGCCATGGTGATGAATTCAACGTCAGCGCAGTTGCAACTGGCCACTTCAAATACTGTTAGAATGACAATTACGCAGACCGGATATACAGGCGTTGGAGTGAGTTCTCCATCAGCGCGTTTACATATAATGGCTGGATCAACTGGAGCTGCGCCACTTAAAATGACTACAGGAACATTATTAACAACACCACAAGCTGGTGCTTTTGAATACAATGGAACTGATTTCTATGTCACAGATGGCACCGGCACACGTAGAACGATTGCAACGGCAACCACAGCAGGAACGTTAGATAACGTGACTGTGGTGTCATCACCTTCAGGAATTGCGTTATGGCCAGCGGCCGGAAATAGTGTGACAGTGTCTGCGACAACGGCATCAACCAACTCAAGCACAGGTGCTTTAATTGTAAAAGGTGGATTAGGTGTTGCTGGTAATATCTATTCAGCTGGTACAATCATTACGTCATCAAATATTCAAGGCTCAGAAATCACAGCCACGTCAGCTACGATCACGCCATATGTATATGGTTCAACAGTTTCTGGTGGCTCGTTACGTTTAGAAGCAACAACTCATGCCTCTAAAGGTAATGTGTTGTTGGCTACTGGTGGTGGTGAAGTAGGTATTGGAACGGCATCACCACAAGAGAAACTGCATGTTAATGGAAATATTTTTGCTAACATGGGTGAAGGCTTCCGGATATTGGGTGATTCGAATTACTTTGGAACGAATTTAGATGGTATTGTTTTTGAAATGCAGGATGGTAATTCTACGAGTGGAGCTACCGATGGCGGATTTGTTTTTAGAGGTCACACAACATCAGACTCTTTATTTGATGAGTGGATGGTTATTAAGTCACCTGGTCGCGTCGGTATCGGTACTAAAAATCCTACGGCTAAACTTCAAGTTGCATCGGCAGGAAATGCCTTAACGGATTACACGGCAAGATTTCAAAGTAGTTCGGTAACAGCTGGTGCGGGTGGTATCTTGTTCGATCAGAACTCTACATACTCTTATAAAATTCATACGGTGGGGACCGCGGCGAATACCGGAGCCATGATATTCAGTTATATAGAGCCAAGTAGTGGCAGTGTGGTGTATGACAATATTTTAGTTTTAAAAAGTGGCAGTGTCGGTATTGGCACAAATGCACCAAGTGCTAACTTAGATGTTGTTGAATCACAAAATGGCGACACGACAGTTAATATAAGAAACGTTAATACCGGAACAAGTGCGCGCAGTGGATTTACGTTAACAAATTCGGGCACTGCTTACGGTTCAGATTCTGCTGGAATGCTGTTGATGGGAACGGGCCATAGTAGCGGTGAGAAGCTTCAACTATTTAGTAACTCCGCTATAGCCAGCGGTATTGAAATTGTGGCGAGCGCATCAACTGCACCGGTTGTCTTTTCTACGCAAGCTACAGAACGTATGCGAATTACTAACACCGGTAACGTAGGTATTGGAACCGCAACACCTACAGCTCAGTTTGAGGTAAGGAATAGTACTTTAGGATCTACATTAAACGACGTGGTCGAAATGCAAAGGGTGATAGGCAACGTTGGTGGTAACGTGAGTAGTTTAGATATTAGACATATTAGAACAGCTGCAGGATCTACATGGAATGAGGCAGGGACACGTATTCAAGAAAAAATCGATGCGACCTGGATGGGCTACATGCAGTTTAATGGCAGTGGCAATGATGGCGGTCTTACGTTTGGTACGGGACAAACGACAACTGCTCCAGGAAATGTGACTGAGCGTCTGCGCATTACCCAAGCCGGTAATATCGG
>JAMPXC010000026.1 GCA_023701385.1 Pseudobdellovibrio sp. | reverse complement strand
CAAGCACAGCCTGTGAAGATAGGCTATAAGTCAAAATAACGGTCATTACAGCTAAAGTGGTTTTAGAATTAAGCATAGTTCCCCCGTGTGTATGTGTCATAGCAAGCCCACGGCCAGACATTACGGCACCAGTGTTGCAAAATTATGTTAAATCATGGCTAAAACGCAAGAGCACACACATATCGGAATTTCGGGATGGAACTACGAACCTTGGCGGGGCACTTTTTATCCTGAAGATTTAGCTCAAAAAAACGAACTGCATTTTGCCAGTCGCGCTTTAAATACCATTGAAATCAATGGCACTTTCTACTCTTTGCAAAAGCCGAAAATTTTTAAACACTGGTACGAAGAAACCCCTGATAATTTTATTTTTTCAGTGAAAGCACATCGCTATATCACGCATATTAAATTATTAAAAAATGCTGAAGAAGGCGTGGTTAATTTTTTTCGTTCAGGAATTTTAGAATTAAAAGAAAAATTGGGACCGATTCTTTGGCAGTTACCTCCGCGCATGAAATTTGATTTTGAAAAGTTAGAAAAGTTTTTAAAATTTTTACCGCGGGATTTTTCTGAAGCTGTAAAATTAGCAAAATCTACTAAGTACCGTCATTGGAGAAAAGGCGCTGATGTCTCTTTAAAAATTGATAAGAACCGCCCGCTTCATCACGCTATGGAAGTCAGAAACGATTCGTTTAAAGATAAAAAATTTATCACGCTGTTAAAAAAATATAACGTGGCATTGGCTGTCGCTGACGCTGAAGGAACCTGGCCTTATTTCGAAGAACTAACTTCTGATTTTATGTACTGTCGTTTACACGGCAAAGATAAATTATACGAGAGTGGCTATGATAAAAAAACCATTAACAAATGGGCGAAAAAATTATCGGCGTGGAGAAAAAAGCGCGAAGTGTTTGTCTACTTTGACAATACTGACAAAGTGAAAGCACCAGATAATGCAAGGACACTTTCGCGCTTGCTGAAAGCTTAGTGCATGCGCGCATGATCAATCGAATCATGGCCTTCAAGTTTTACTAACTTATTATAAATACCCATTAGTAAAAAACTCGGTCCCCAAAGCCCGACAAAATTAGCTAAGCCTCTACGGCGAGTAAAAGCGGCAAGTCCCGCAGAAACAGCCAAGCTTCCTAGAGCTAACGCTAGATAGCTTACAGAGGGCACTTTGGCCGTATAGTCTTCAATTTTTTTTGTGAATTCGCCTTCTTTGGGAATTTTATTGGAATATTTTCCCATAAAGCTTCGCATTGTTGTTTGTTTCATTGGGCAACTCCTTTTAACAAAAAAGCAGCAAGCCTTACGCCAATGAAAATTCTATTTTGATTTGTTTAAAAATCCTTTTAGACGCTCTTGGCCTTCTTTAGACATTCTGCGTTCGCTGATCACAGTTGTCGTAAGCTTTTTTTGCTCGGCCCAAGATTTTTCACTCTTAGATTTTTCAATATTGTTTAATAATTTTTTCGTTTCACGAGTCGCTTCTGCACCTAAGGCAGAAAATTTTCTCGCTTCAGTTAAACCATCTGTCGTGTTTTTAATGATATGAACTAAGCCCATACGTTGAGCCGCTACTGAATCAAAAACTTCAGCGTTTAACATATACGGACGCACATGAGCGTCAGCACATTTTCTTAAGATGAACGATGAAATCACCGCTGGAGATAAACCAAGTCTTACTTCGCTAAAGCAATACTTTGTCGCTTCATCAGCAACCACATAATCACAGGCTGCGATTAATCCTAAAGCGCCACCGAAGGCCGCGCCATGAACTAAACCGATCACCGGCGCTTCACAGAACGCAATGGCTTCAAACATTTCCCAAAGTTTCTCTGAATCTTTGATGTTTTGTTCAAAAGAAAAATCCACCATCGACTTCATCCAGTTTAAATCAGCACCCGCACAAAACGCTGTACCCGCACCTTTTAAAATAACCGCACGAACTGATTTATCTTGTGACAATTGTTTAAACGCTTCGGTAATTTCAGAGATCATCTCTGGATTAAAAGCGTTTTTAAGTTCAGGCTTATTAAGCTCAACAATTTTAAGGCTGCTATCTTGGCTATCTGAAGTGATCGTAATATTCTTCATCGCATTACATCCTGTTAGGCTATGCCTACATTCTAAATACGCCCTGTTGTTTCGGACCCCAGTCAGCATTTAAGCTTGCTGAAATTCCTAATGCTAACACGCGACGTGTATCTACTGGATCAATAATACCATCATCCCAAATGCGTGCTGTTGAGAAGTACGCTGAAGATTCATAATCGTATTTATCAAGAGTCGGTTTTTTGAAATCTTCTTGTTCACGTAAATTCATGCTTTGGCCTTTAGCGGCCATCTGATCAAGTTTAACAGTTAATAAAACGTTAGCAGCTTGTTCGCCACCCATTACAGAAATACGCGCATTTGGCCACATCCACATTTGACGTGGTTGGTAAGCACGGCCGCACATACCGTAGTTTCCGGCACCGTATGATCCACCGATGACAACCGTGAATTTTGGAACACGCGCATTTGAAACGGCCATAACCATTTTAGCGCCATGTTTAGCAATACCTTCTTGTTCGTATTTTTTACCAACCATAAAGCCTGTGATATTTTGTAAGAAGATCAACGGCACTTCACGTTGTTCACAAAGTTCAATAAAGTGAGCGGCTTTTTGTGCTGACTCGCTGAAAAGTACGCCGTTATTCGCAATAATTCCAACCGGCATTCCCCAGATATGAGCAAAACCTGTAACTAACGTATTACCGAATAAAGGTTTAAATTCATGAAACTTAGAACCATCAACGATTCTGGCAATCACTTCACGCACATCAAATGGAATACGCGAATCTGCTGGCAAGATACCGTAAAGTTCTTTCGCATCAAATAACGGTTCTTCTACTGGTTGAGTTTTTAATGTCATCACACGTTTGTGATTTAAGTGTCTTACAATTGAACGCGTAATTTCAATCGCATGATTGTCATCTTCAGCAAAGTGATCAGTTACACCTGAAATTTGACAGTGTGTGTTTGCGCCACCAAGTTCTTGCGCATCAACAACTTCACCCGTTGCGGCTTTTACTAAGGGAGGTCCACCTAAGAAAATTGTGCCGTTATCTTTTACGATCACGTTTTCATCTGACATTGACGGAACGTACGCGCCACCAGCTGTACACGAACCCATAACTACTGAAATTTGTGGAATGTTACGAGCTGACATACGAGCTTGGTTGTAGAAAATTCTTCCGAAGTGATCGCGATCTGGAAACACTTCTGATTGCAGTGGCAAGAACGCGCCACCGCTATCAACTAAGTAAATACATGGAAGACCATTTTCTAAAGCCACTTCTTGTGCGCGTAAGTGTTTTTTTACAGTCATCGGAAAATATGTTCCACCTTTAACAGTGGCATCGTTGGCAACGATCATACATTCAACGCCTTCGATCACACCGATTCCCGTGATTACACCAGCTGCTGGAGCTTGGTCATCGTACATACCGTAGGCTGCTAAAGTCGAAAATTCTAAAAACGCAGTGCCTTGATCAAGTAAAGCTTCAACACGTTCACGCGCTGTTAATTTGCCACGTGATTTATGCTTTTTTAAAGCCTCTTCACCGCCACCTAATTTAATTTTGGCTACACGCGATCTCCAACTTTCAACTGTCGACATCATTTGTTTATAATTTTTTTTAAAATCTTCTGACTGGTTTTGCACGCTAGATTCTAGAATCACAGTATCCTCTTGGTTCACGAAGGTCTTAAGCTAGAAGCTTAAGTTTAATAATATTTAGTTTTAATTTTAAAGAATCAGATTGGTTTGAATTTTTCATCGAGATAAAAACAGTTCCCTCAAAAGAAACCTGATCATTTTTTTGTAGCGACAAAATCAGCTTATCCATGTCTTGTTCACTGCAAAAAAATTGCAAATTAAGGTCTTTATCCCATTTCAAATTTTTATTAAGCTCAATCTGGTAGCTTTTGATCTCCCACAGATTTTTTGCCCAATGTTTAGCAATGTAAGTGCTGACCACTTCAAGGCCGGCGTTAACCACAAGGCCTGCGTGAATTTGATTATGAAAATCGCAATTTGTTTTATGAAAAGGCACTTTAGCCTTGATGCTTTCATCACCAGCTTCGGTAATTACAAAGCCAGTGCCTAAAAGTTCAGGCGAAAGCCAGTCTAACGCATAGCTTAAAGCAGGCTTAAGCAATGCGGGCGTATGAAGGTCGCTCCAGAGTTTGAAGCCTCTGATTTTATCGACATAATTCGCCTGTAAATTTCCGACTAATTTCTTTTTCATAGCTTGATTGCCCGACACTAACATGGTGAAGTTTACTTGTATACAACTTGCTCTGCCTCCGGCAGACCTTATTCTAAAGGGCATGATAGGAACTTCAACTATGATCAAAATTTTCAGCTTTGTTTTATTCGTTTCAGCTTTTATTTGGACTTGGTGCCTTTTTAACTCACCGTCGCAAATGGGCACAGACATTCATGCTGGGATTCAAAGCAAATTAACGATCCTTATTGAGGAGAGCGTTAAGGCCAAAGTGCCTACTATGGCCAATTTCCGTTTAAATAAAATGTATACAGAAAAATTAGAAGACAACAAAGTGAAAGCTCATTTTTCTTACCAGTACGATGAAGCTGATAGCACAACTCAAACAATCTCTGGCGAAGCGGTTTTAACAAAAGCTTTATCAGAAGATCCAAATGTTCAAAAATGGGTTTTACAATCTGTAAACGCGGGCTCACAAGCTTTAGAATTTAAAGAAGGCACAACAATTTCTTCTGATGGCACAACATCGACTGAAGAAACTCCAGCGACTCCTGCAACTGAAACAACTCCGGCTGCTTCAGCCCCGGCAGAAAGCCACTAGTTAGAAATGAATTATTTGACGATTAACGAACACGGCGAATTGTCTGAAAATGAAAAGGCAGTTCCCGATGGCGAAATCGCACAGGCTCTGCTTCGCAATCTTCGTTTAAACAACAGTTTCACTCTTGAAACATCGTTTGAAAAAACAAAATTCATCGTTGAAGCTTTTGATCACCCGCTCCTTGGCCACAAGCTGGTAGCGCAAGGTGATAGAGTTTTTGTTGAAACGCAACAGCAGCTTACCTTTGAATGTGATCTTAAAAAATTCAGCCTTGATCCGTTTGACCGCATCTGTGGTTTAACAACAACGCACGCGCCTTTTCGTTTAACTGAAAAAGCGCAAGAACAACTTTTTGATGCCTGCGATGAATTCGATGACGAAAGCTTCACGTTAAATGGAATCAGAGTTGATACTCCTGATTATTATTTTGAAAATGCAAATTTAGAAGACTCGCAGTTTTGGACTAATATTTACAACGAAGGTAATCCTGGTTGGGACTTAGGTGAACCTGCTCCTGCCTTTAAAGATATGCTTCCGCGTTTAAAATTACCTAAATGCCGCATTCTTGTTTTAGGCTGTGGTTCTGGCCATGATGCTGCCCTATTTGCCGAAGCTGGGCACGTTGTAACCGCTGTCGATTTTTCGGCGGGCGCTATTGCGCAGGCTAAAAAATTATACGGCCACATGGAAAATATCACTTTTCTGCGGCAAGATATTTTCACTCTGCCGCACGATTGGAATGGCACCTTCGACGTGATCATTGAACACACGTGCTTTTGCGCGATTGACCCTAAACGCCGAAAAGAAATGGTTAAACTATGGCGCAGACTTCTTCATGAAGAAGGTCAATTGATTGCCGTGTTTTTTGCGATGTTAAAACGCGCGGGCCCACCTTACGGCAGCAGCGAATGGGAAATCCGCGAACTACTTAAAGACAGTTTTCAGTTCTTATTCTGGGGTCGCTGGAGAAAATCACTTCCACGCCGTGAAGGCCGCGAACTTTTCGTTCTTGGCAAAAAGAAAGTTTAAGAAAAAAAGATGGGTCGGTTTTGCGATAAGCCGAGTTCTGTTCCCTGTGTTTTCTCCCACATTGTCCACACAGTTCGATAATCATTCCTCTAGGCCCAACATTACTGAGGGGCTCAAGCGATCGTACCCGGAATCTTCACTCGAGCAGAGCTTATTCTCTGTATGGAAACCGAAATCTCCACCAAGAACCACTATTGCTAGTGGGATTCCCTATTTGATCTTGCTTCGCGCACGAGTTTGGCTGTTTTCACTCCAGCGGCTCCCCCGATTTCTCCCGTTCCCGAAATCAGGCTCAATGCCCCGGACATTCTCTCTGTTCCACTGTTCCTCACCTTACGATGGAGGGGCGTTACCCCAGGCGCTGCTCTGCGAAGCTCGGACTTTCCTCGTACGGTTTACACCGCACGCGATCATCTGCAAAACCTTGCTGAGATTTGTAGCATTGGGCACCTCGTAAATGCAAGAGTCTATTTTGGCGCAGCCGAAAAACATGTAATCAGCTTAGGGAAATCTTGCTCCGAAGCCCCAATGGCATTAAATTAAATCATTCTGTTTGTTTATCGCGATTTTTGAGGAGATCCGCATGAAAATTTTAGTAGCCTTAGCGGCATTTTTATTAGTTTTAGGTTTCAATTTAAATTCAGTAGCTGAAGAAGCACACAAAGCTGACGCTGTAGCTTCATGCTCGAAAGAAGAAGCAGGCAAAGATTGCGCAGCTGAAGGTCACACGGCTGGCGCTGCTCACGGAGCGCACGCTGAAGCTGGTCATGGTAAAAAAGCTGGTTATGGCGCTAACTACGACTGGAGCCACAAGCGCCAAGAACAAGTAGCAGCTATTTTTCCTGAAAAACAAACTGATGCAGTTAAAAGAGCTGTTCCAGCAAAAGTAAAATTAGAATCACCAAAATTTTTAGCTAAAGTTTCTGGTGAAGCTGTGAAACTTGAGTGGGCTGCCTCTGAAGGTGCTAAAACTTACCACGTGCAAGTTTCAAAAGATGCTGGTTTTAACAACCGTTCAATGTATGTTGCTGAAGACAAATTTGTTGCAGGAACTTCATTCGAAGTGAAAGGCTTAGAAGCTGGTGTTAAATACTTCTGGCGTGTAGCTGCTTCAAACAGCGATCAAGAATCAATGTTTACTAAATCGGCTTTCGCATTTTCTGAATTCGAAGTGAAGTAATCATGTCACCGGTAGATAACGAAATTATTCATAAACAACTGAACTGGCGTTACGCTTGTAAAAAGTTTGACCCCACGAAAGTTATCCGTGAACAAGACTGGAATATCTTAACTGAGTCGTTTCGTTTATCGGCTTCGTCTTACGGTTTACAGCCTTGGAAATTTATCGTTGTCCAAAATCCTGAGTTAAGACAAAAACTTCAGGATGCCTCTTACGGCCAAACGCCGGTCACTCAAGCTTCTCACTTTGTAGTTTTAACTTACAAAGAACAATTAGACGAAGCTCACATTGATAAATTTGTGGCTGAAACAGCTAAATCTCGCGGTGTTGATCCATCTGCTTTAGAAAAATTTAAAAGCGTGATGGTAGGAGATCTTTTAAAAGGTCCTAGATTCGAAACAATCAAATGGTGGGCGCAACGCCAAACATACATCGCTATGGGTTCAATTTTGACGACAGCAGCGATGATGGAAATCGACACTCTTCCAATGGAAGGTATTGATCAAGCTGGTTACGACAAAGTTTTAAATCTTGAAGGTTCTGGCTGGAAAACAATTGCCGCTGTAGCTTGTGGCTACAGAGCAGCTGATGATAAGTACCAACATTCGAAAAAAGTACGCTTTCCGGCGTCTGATGTTTTTGATTACAGATAAACCAAATAAGACATTGTTTTAAAAATTTAAATCCTTAAAATAAAGCTATGAAAAATATCATAGCTTTATTTTTTTGTGCTCTTACAATCAATTCTTGCTCTCTTAAATCAAACGCACCATCAGATCCGTTATCAAAAGACTTAAGTTATCTTGAAGAAATCGAATCGCCACAAGTACGCAGTTTCGCCGAAGTAGAAAATGTTCTGTCTGTGGCGCGCCTTAAAACTGATCCGTTATTTCCAGTCATCGAAACAGAAATTCTAAATGTCGTAACAGCCAAAGATAAACTTCCATCGATCTATTTTCACGACAACCAACTGTACCAATATTGGCAAGACCAAGTGCATGTGCGCGGCCAGTTAAAAAGAATTTCAGTTGCTGATTTCAATGCCCATAAAAATAACTGGGAAGTTGTTTTTGACCTTGATGAGATCGCTAAAGCAGAAAATAAAAACTGGGTTTGGAAAAGTCTTACCTGCTACAAAAAAAATGACCGTATGTGCTTGGTCTTTTTATCGAACGGCGGAAAAGATGCGATCACGGCCCGCGAATATGACTTAGGAAAAAAAGAATTTGTTAAAAATGGCTTTCATTTTCCAGAATCGAAAAGTCAGTTCGAATGGTATGACGCAAACACACTGCTTTGGACAGACGCAACTGACCCTAAAAAGCTAACAAACTCAGGTTACCCTCAAATTTTAAAATTTATTAAACGTGGGCAAAAATTAGCAGAGGCCACTTTTATCGCCGATGTACCCAAAGACTATGTCAGCATCGACAGCTGGATGGTGGCCGACCAAGATAAAATGCATTTTATCGTTTCTAAATCGATTTCGTTCTATGAATACGAAGTTTACTATTTAGCCGACTTAGCGACACAAAAATTAGTCAAAATTCCAATTCCTAACGATGCCGAAGTAAGAACAATCTTTAAAGATCAAGTTTTATTTACCGTAAAATCTGATTACACAGTAAATGGCAAAACAGTTCCACCAGGCACGTTGTTATCGTTTCCGCTATTCTCTTTGCAAAACATTAAAGACCCAGAAATTGTTTTTTTACCTAGCGAAACTGAAGTTCTACAAAGCACAACAAAAAATAGAGATCAACTATGGATCGCGGCTTTACGTGATGTTAAACGCACGATGATTCCGGTTGATCGTGTCGATAACCGCTGGGTGATTGGCAAATTCGTTCATGGGTTAAGTGCACACAACAATGGTAACTGGTCTATTTTTGCGATTGATCCGTATTCGAATAAAACTTATTTCAGTTACACAGATTTTTTAACACCGACTCAGGTGTATTACACAGATTCAGCCCAGGACGCGAAATTAAAACTTAAATTTATCCAAGCTTCGCCGGAACGATTCAATGCGAAAAATTTTACTTCGCAGCAGTTTAAAGTAAAAAGTAAAGACGGCACTTTAATTCCGTACTTTATTGTTCACTCGAAAAATTTAAAATACGACGGTAAAAACCCCGTACTTCAATACGGTTACGGCGGTTTTGAAGCGGCTATGACGCCTTACTATTTAGGCGTACCAGGAAAAGTTTGGTTATCGCGTGGAAATGTTTATGTGTTAGCAAATATTCGTGGTGGTGGTGAATATGGTCCGTTATGGCACAAGGCGGCTCTTGGAGCCAACCGCCAAAAAGCTTTCGATGATTTCATTGCCGTCAGTGAAGATTTAATTAAAAGAAAAATTACTTCTCCTCAACATCTGGGAATCATGGGTGGATCAAACGGAGGTTTACTAACAAGTGTGATGTTAACCCAGCGACCTGATTTGTATGGCGCTGTTGTCAGTGAAGTACCGCTAGCAAACATGATTCGTTTTAATAAATTATTAGCAGGTGCCAGCTGGCAAGCCGAATACGGTAACCCTGATGTTCCGGCTGATCGTAAAGTGTTAATGAAGTATTCTCCGCTTCACAATATTAAAAAGAATGTAAAATACCCAGAAGCTTTCTTTATTACGAGCACTAAAGATGACCGCGTTCATCCAGCCCATGCCCGCCAAATGGTGGCGCGTCTTAAACAAATGGGTTACCCGGTGATATATTATGAAAATATCGATGGGGGCCACGGCAGAGCCGCAAACTTAAAAGAGTATGCGACTATGCTAGGTATGGAATACACGTACTTATTTCAGAAATTAAATACGCCAAAAAAATAATTACTTAGATAACCAATCAAGAATCTTTTTCGTTTTTTCTTCGGTCTGATCTAAAATGGTTTTACGCCATTCACGATCAGACGGAAAAAACATCTCTTGAAAATCATTTTTAATTTTTTCTGCATCTTCTGCATCTTGTGCGGGATGCCAGAAGTTTTGATTTTCAAAAACCATACGACGAAGCGACTCAATTGAACCCGTTGTCTTTTGGCTGTCTAAAGTTCCGTATTCAAAAGTGATTCCCACTGATTTAGGCGCTTTATCTTTTAATTTGTAGTTAATTTCATGAATGAAGAACGTCAACATTTCACCTTGGATCGAATAAAACTTTTCATCTGATCCGTAGTCGATTTCATTCTGTTCAGTGAAAATTTCAATTAGCGGATTACCCTCTTTTTTGCCGTTAGCTAAAAGATGTAATTTACCGCGCTTACCGTAGCCTGTGTGCAGATCGATCACGAAAACTTTAGCGTGACCAGCGACATACTTATCAATCAATTCATTTAAAAGATCCCACTGTCTAGCGATCATATTACCACCGTAATATAAACCTTGTGGATAAGTGTACTGCCCGCGAAGAATCGCATTTCTTAAGTTTTCTAAACCATGACGAACCATTTTATTTACGGCATTACACATAAATTTGGCATTCGCCCAAAAACCGTAAGTGGCCTCGTCAGTAGGATTTAAATAGTCGTTTAGTTTTTTGTAACCGCTATCGTCACTTTGCCAAGTTGAACGGTCTGTTACAAAGTTACGGTTTAAATCGATATTATTTTCGTTCACACGGCGTTTATTTTTAAACCCATAAACGTTAAACCCGTGAACCATTAAGATATTTACGTCTTCGCGGTTTTGCACATAAGGCTGGTCAACTAACCAACGCTGAACTGAAGACCCTACGAAAGCTTCGATACCGTGAGTTCCTGAAAAAAGAACTAATAGCTTGTCGGTTTTCTTCTTCGCCGGCCAGTAAATCGACTTAATCGTGCCTTGCTCGAAAGTAAATTCATGCTTTTGAGCTAGCGGCTGTAACTTTTTAACTGTTTCAAAAGACTGATCAAAAGCTTGGTCGGCTTCGTCAAAAGTATTTTTGAAGTAGTCATTAAAATCTGCGGCTAATAGGCGTAGACCAAAAAATAACGGAAGTATTAAAATTATTTTTTTCATACGCCTATTAGAGCAACAACCCTAAAGCTTTGTCTAGTCTTTGTCTGCGGGGCTAATTGAACATTCTGAACTTACGATAGCCAGTTCAATAGTCTTTTCTTGTATGCCCCCATAGTAACGGTCAAAGATATGGCTAGCCTTAAAGCTCACGATATTCAAAACTGTTTTAGCGTTATTGTCATATGATTTCTTGATTTCAATGTTTACCGAATGTGAGTTTGTTCCCACTCTTGAATCAAAGCTCGAATCTCCTGCAAACACATATTTATTAGAACCAAATGTTAGATCAGCCTTGCTATTACCTACGATCGCATCAGAAAAATTATTCTGATCGATGATCTGAGAATTTTCAGTCAGAACATACGTTAACTTCTCAACCCATTTTGGCGTTGTAGAAATTTTGCTTGGCTCAGCAGACCACACTATATCTAGTAAATAATTTTTTTCATCAGCAGTTTTTACTGCGCATGAATACTTTTCGCCGTACTTCACAGGTTTATCAACAGGCTTCTCTTGTGCTCCAGCAGCGGTTTTCAAGCCGACCGATAAAAATCCGAAAATCATTAATTTTAAAAAATCGTTTTTCATAATTTGTCCTTTCATTTTTTAGTTTCGTTGCGCGCTTTCAGCACGACTTACAAAAGTTTTCCACACGGCAAGTGTTGATAACTCTGTTGCTGCGCACTCTAGAAAAAAACAAAGTATTTGTATAATTCATAATTTTGAGTTTATTATGATTTTAAATGAGTTTACTCAGCCCCACCCTAGAGGCTTTTTGGGCAGTTGTTCAAAAGGGCACGGTTCAAGAAGCCTCGCACATTTTAGGGATTACTCAGACGGGAGTAACCCAACGAATTAGGTCTTTAGAGAAGCAGCTTGAAACAACGCTGTTTATAAGATCAAGGAAGGGCATGAAATTAACGACAGAGGGAGAATCTCTTCTTCAGTACGTTAAGCTTAGTTTAGAAAATGAGGGAATGACCCTTTCAAAGATTCAAAAGGCATCTTTTGAACACATCATTGAAATCGGCATCTCGGGACCATCAAGCATTTTGCGATCTCGGGTCATTCCCAACTTACTTTCTCAAAAAGCCAAATACCCTAAAGTCAGATTCAGATTTGATTTGTCCGACGGTATTGAAAATCAAGAAAAGCTTAAAACAGGCCAATGTGATTTAGCTATTCTTGAACATCAAGAAGTGACCAAAGAAATGGATTCACGCATTTTGCGCGCTGAACGTTTTAAACTCTACGTTCCTAAAGCGTGGAAAAAACGTAAGCTCCTAGATGTAGTAGAAAACGAAGCCATTATTGATTTCGATCCATCAGATCGCATGACTTATCAGTATTTAGAAAAGTACCGCTTAAAAAATAAAGCGCAACCTAACCGCCATTATGCGAATAACACGGACGCGTTGTTATCAATGATTGAGATGGGTGTAGGCTATTCTGTACTAGCCGAAGACTTTGCCAAAGACGCCATAAAAAAAGGGGAGATCGTTGATATCTCCCCTGATCAGTTTTTCGATTATAAAATTGCTTTAGCTTGGTACTACCGTCCTGAAATGCCGGAGTATTTTAAAGCGATTATTAAAGCCATTAGCTAATTATTTTAAACGATACTCTAAACGAATATCAGTGCCTTCAGCTTTTAAAACACGAACGATTTCTGTTTTGCTAAACGCGCCGTCGATATCTAAACCGTAACAATCAATTTTTAAACCTTCAGCTGTGATTAACACCAACATCTTTTGTTCAAAACCACGCGTTTCAGTCACTAAAGCTTTACGGCCCGAGTAATCAATAGCGCTGTCAGTTCTGTTTTCAACTACACAATTGCCTAAAGAAGCAAATGATTGTGCTTCAAAACGTTGTTGGGCAAAACGGCTTAAATCAACAAATAGGTCAGCGTTCGGAAAAACCAAAGTCGTTTTATTTTGCACGTACTCGTAGAAGTATTTACGAGATGTATTGCAACGATCGCCTAACGTTTCACGAGTGTATTGACGTTTAATTGTAGAACCATCGTCTTGTTTGATGTTCTTTTCGCATGGACGAGAACCGTGGTATTTCATTAACGATTCACATTGTTTAACAGCTAAAGCTGAATTTGTGATGGCTTGCTCGTCGTATTTCCAGCTATCTTGCGAACCAAGTTTAGCGATTGATTTATTGGCGCGGTCTTGTGCTGAAGCCCACTCAGATAATCTTGAAAATTCATCTTGTGAACAAGCAGACATTGGACCTTGATTACCGTTATCAATCACTGGCGGATCAACAGGATCTACCGGTAGTGGTTGTGGATTTGGCGTTGGATTAACCGGAGCCGGTGTAACGCCTGGTTCAGGGCGAAGATTATGTTTAGTTAAATAACCATCTACTTTTGCACAATCACGTTTAATTAAGAAAGCATCGTAAACTCTAACATCTGTTCCAGCGATTGTTTTTTTCGTTTTCTTGCACGGCTCAGCTTTGTGATAAGATAAACGGCTGTCACAAGCTTTAATAGCTGTTAAGCTGGCTTGAACGGCGCCTTGTGATTGTTTACCTTTAGCCGTATCAATTTCTCCATTCGCTTTATCAACAGCGTTTCTCCAAGAAACTAACTGAGCAAATTCATTATCAGTACATTCACGCACTTGATTTGGTTTTAGTGGTTCTAAAACGATGTCATCTTGACCGTTGCCACCGTTATTACCATTTGGATTAACTGGAGCTGATACGTTTTTTCCATCGTTACCGCTTGAACCAGCGCAACCAGAAGCTGCTAATATATAAGCGGCCCCGAAAATAACCATCATCGTAAATACGGCTTTTGAAAGCTTTTTCATTCATATCCCCCACGAAAAATTACTCTTAAAACGACAGGTTTTACTATCACAACCGGCCCTATAAGAGACCTAGTAGTTTTTTAGGCAGTAAAACTTACCCAGGGTGACAATTTTGGAGTGTTTTATTCATATTTCGTTTATAACACTCTAAAAGAATTTCACACACGAGGACGACGAAGTCGGCCCTTTAGAAAAAGGTCAGCCGAAGGCTGATCAGAGAAAGCTATGATACGAAATCGTCTGGAAAAGAACCTTAAGAAACTAAAGCCGTGGGCTGAAAAAAACAAAATCGAAGCTTACCGTCTTTACGATAAAGATATTCCAGAATTTCCGTTTTTAATCGATATCTACAAAGATTATTGCGTGATTTACGATAAGACTGAATTAATCGATCAAGGCAAAAATAAAGATCTTGAAGTCACAAAAGCTGTCGAAGAAGTTTTACAGTGCCCTTCTGATAAAGTGATTTTAAAAAAGCGCGAAAAACAAAAAGGCGCCAACCAATACAATAAACTAGAAGCCACGAACCGCCGTTTTCCCGTTCTTGAAAATGGCGTTTCCGTTTTAGTAAATCTTTGGGATTATTTAGATACCGGATTATTTATCGATCACCGCCCGATGCGCTATTTTTTCTTAAAAAACGCGAAGGGAAAAAAATTATTAAATCTTTTTTCTTACACTTGCACCGTGTCTTTAATGGCCGCAAAAGCCGGAGCACAAACCGTCAGTGTTGATATGTCCAAAAATTACCTGAACTGGGGCAAAGATAACTTTGAATTAAACAACATCGACCCTAATCAGCACCGCTTCGTCGAACAAAATGCGATGGAATTTTTAAAAACAGCCTGTGAGTGGCCAGATTATGGGCATTCTTTTGATATGGTATTTTTAGATCCTCCGACATTCTCAAATTCAAAAGACATGAAAGAAGATTTTGAGGTCGAAAAAGACCAAAAATTTATTGTCGAACAATCGATGAAATTTTTAAAACCGGACGGCGTTTTATATTTCTCGACTAACAAGCGCAAATTTAAGCTAGATCCAGCTCTGGAAGCGGCTTTTAATATCAAAAATACGACTGAAAAAACGATTCCCCAAGACTGCTTTGACCAAAAAATTCATCATTCATTCGAGATCAGAAAAAAATTCTAAAAAAGGCTTGCCCTAACCCCCCCTAGGCCTTAGTTTCAACCTCTAAAAATAAACCCTGTTTCAGAAGAGGATTTCAAAGGTATGAAGGCACTAGGAAGTCATATTTTAGTTGAGTTCACAAACTGCAAAGGCGACATCTTAAATGACGTTGGAGCGATTGAACAAGCTATGGTTAAAGCGGCACAAACTGCAGGTGCTACCGTAATCAACTCGACATTCCACCACTTTTCTCCGTACGGAGTTTCTGGTGTTGTGGTCATCCAGGAATCGCATTTAGCCATTCACACTTGGCCTGAATACAACTACGCAGCCGTAGATTTATTTACTTGCGGTGGTTCAGTTGATCCTTGGGTATCTTTTGAATTTTTAAGAAGTGCATTTGGCGCTAACTATTCGGCTTTAGAAATGAACCGTGGTTCAACTCAAGTTATTAAAAAAGGTGATTCATTACAAGTTAAGCCAAACGATGCTGAAAACTATGATCCGTCTAAAGGTTACAAAATCAGCCGTAACGTTTGGTTCACTGATAAAGATGAAAACCAAGCTTTATCTTTACGTTACACTGGCGAAATCTTATTCGACGAGCGTTCTGAATTCCAACGCGTTCGTATTTTAGATTCTTGCGCTTACGGTAAAATGTTAGCGATCGACGATATGGTTATGTGCACTGAGCGTGACGAACACCACTATCACGAAATGATTGCCCACCCTGCGGCTCAGGCTTTCCAATCTGTAGCAGGCCCGTTAAAAAATATTTTAGTTATCGGTGGCGGTGACGGCGGTACTATCCGTGAATTATTCAAATACAACACTGTTGAAAAAATCACGATGGTTGAAATTGATGAAGCTGTTATCCGCGCTTCTAAATTACATTTACCACAAATCGCGCGTGAATTTTCTAATCCAAAATTAGACTTAATCATCGGCGACGGTATTAAGTACGCGGCTGAAGCAAAACCAGAATCTTACGATTTAATCGTGGTTGATGGTTCTGATCCAGCAGGTCCAGCAGAAGGTTTATTCACAAAAGAATTTTACACGAACTGCATGAAGGCGTTAAAACCAAATGGCATTTTAGTGACACAAGGTGAATCACCAATGTTCCACTCAAAAACTTTTGTTGAGTTAAATAACTGCTTAAAATCTGTTTTTGGACAAAATCAAGTTCACACGATGTTGTTCCACCAACCAACTTACCCGTCTGGTATGTGGTCACTTCAGATGGGCATCAAGGGTCAATATCACCCTGTAAAAGATTTTAAAGCAGCTCAGGCCGCTCAGTTTGTGAATTCACAACAGCTTAACTACTATAACGAAGATCTACATAGTGCGGCGTTTACTCTGCCGACATTTGTACGTAATATGCTTAACGGAGTCCCAATGGACTCTAGATTCTGTCAATAGACACTGTCTTTAAGGTGGGAGAATTTATCTCCCGCTTATTTTTAATACGCGAAGTTGCGCGTGAAAGGACAACAAAAAATGTTTAAATTACCTCAATTACCGTACGCAAAAACAGGCTTAGCTCCATTATTTAACGAAGAGCAAATGACTTATCACTACGATAAGCACCACAATGCGTACATCGTGAACTTAAACAAGTTCATCGAAACAGATGCTTCTTTAAAAGGTAAATCTTTAGAAGAAATCGTTTTATCATCTTCAGGCGGCATCTTTAACAATGCAGCTCAAATCTGGAATCACACGTTTTTCTGGTTTGGTATGTCTCCAGCTGGTCAAGGTGGCCAACCTTCAGCTGAATTAGCAGCTCAAATCACAAAAGACTTCGGTTCAATGGACGAGTTAAAAGCTAAATTCGTTGATGGCGGTGTTAAAACTTTCGGTTCTGGCTGGATCTGGTTATGTGTAGAAGCTTCAGGAAAATTATCTTTAGTTTCTACTTCAAATGCAGCAGTTCCATTCACTAACAATGGCCCAACGCCAATCTTAACAGCTGACGTTTGGGAACACGCTTACTACGTTGATTACAGAAACTTACGTCAAAAATATCTTGAGACTTTCTGGAACCACATCAACTGGAATTTCGTTAATGAAAACTTCGCGTCTAAAAAAGTTCGCGATTTAACTAAAACAATGGTTTAAAAAGTAAAAAGGGAGATTTCGATCTCCCTTTTTTATTTTCCGGAATCCGGAAATTACTTTATCACCTTTACTCGCTAATTTCTTTTTACGTTGATATCAATATTGCTTCACCTGTCATCATGACAGCCCTTCATAAAAGAATAAAATTTAAAAAAGATACGACAGAGTACTTTCATTTAAACTTTTCTTTCTCGACTCATCCTCTGTTTCCCGAATTAGACTGGCTACTTTTAAATTATCACCTTAGAAAACTTGCCGATCGTCACAAAGTTGAACTACAGGCCTTTGTAATGATGTCATCACATGTACATTTATTATTTAAATCTGCGAAGCATAATGAAAATTATTTTACTGAAGCCTTATTAAAGGAATTAAAAATTCCATCCGGCGAAGAATCGCTGGTCGAACCCATTGAAAATATGGCGCAATTTCTAAATTGTTATAAGTATATTTACCGTAACCCTGTCGAAGCTAAAATGGTTCACAAGTGTGAAGATTACCGCTTTAGTTCGCTACATGGGTTATTAGGCAAAGGAGAAATTCTCACACCCGTGATTGATCCCCTCTGCGTAACACAAAATCCACTCAAAATTTTAAATTGGCTGAATAACTACTTGGCAAAAAAACTTTTCCATTTCAACACCGTTGAAACGTAGTGTTTAAGATCTTGCTTCTGCTGACTAATGGCAGCGTCTGACAAACCTAATTCTGATCTAAACACTTCAGCCACATCATCTAAGAATTGTAGCCCATGTTCTTTATCTGCTAAGAATAATGGAACACGACGCGTGTAAAAATCAATTAAATTCATACACATCGTTGTGTGAATCGCTTGATACGCTTCTAAACACCAGATTTTATCTGTATAGCCGTATTTTTCTAAGATCACTAAGTTTTCTTTACCGTAACGTTCAGCTAACTGCTTTTGTAATGTGCCCTGCGCTGTTTGCATGGCTTCGTGATACGCATCAGGTGTTGTGTATTCATTTAATGATTCATTGGTCTGACAACGTTTAAGTGAAGCACGAACTTCAAACGGAAATGATTTTAAAGCGCGATCAACGATTTGTTCGGCCATTAATCTGTATGTCGTGTATTTTCCTCCGGCTACAAAAGTAAATCCACGTTCATCTGACATAATCGTGTGCTCACGGCTGGTTTTACCTTCACTGGAAGCTTCGTCTTTGACTAATGGTCTTACACCTACATAACTTGAAACGATGTCTGACGCTTGTAATTTGGCGCCTGGAAAATATTGGTTCGTAATATTTAATAAATACTCAACATCTTCAGGAGTAACTGCTGCATCTGTCGGATTACCTTTAAAATCAGTGTCAGTTGTTCCGATGATCACCATTTCATGACGAGGAATTGCAAACACGATACGGCTTGATTCTTGTGCTGCCATCACTACGGCTGAAGTTAACGGTAAACGATCTTTGGCTAATGTTAAGTGAATACCTTTTGTCGGACGTAGAATATCTTTCCAGTCGTTCACTACTTTGTGGCCTACGATATCGGTCCATGGGCCTACCGAACAAATCACATGTTTAGCTGAAATTTTGATTTTTTTATTTCTCACTAAATCAGTCGCGATAATGGATTTGATTTTTCCATCTTCACCGAATTCAGATTTATCGGCCGTTACGTAGTTCACACAAACTGCGCCATGCTCGTTGGCAGAGCGAAGTGTTTCATGCACTAAACGATCGTCATCCATGTACGCATCTGAATAAATAAATGAACCCTGAAGTGTATCGCCTTTTACTATCGGCATACGATCTAAAGTTTCATTTGAATTTAAACGCTCGTGCACCTCAGGAGTTTGAAATAAAGATAAAGCATCGTATAACCACATGCCTAATCCCATTTTAAACATTCCCACACGGCTATCTGAAAATAATGGAATCATAAAGCGCAATGGGTGTACTAAATGTGGAGCGATATGAAATAACTTAGTTCTTTCATTTAAAGCTTCAAACACTAAGTGAAATTCTTTATTTTCCAAATAACGAATACCACCGTGAATTAACTTACTTGAACGAGATGATGTACCAAAAGCGTAATCACTACCCTCGATTAATCCCACTTTTAAACCACGGGCTGCCGCGTCTCTGGCTACACCAGCCCCAGTAATACCGCCGCCTAAAATGAGTAAATCAAAATTTTCTGATTCTAGTCTTTGAAGGTTGATGGCTCTAGTTTTATAAGAAAAATCTTTCATGCTTCCCTGCTTAATGACTCTCTACTTTGTTGTTTTTACCCAAACACATTCATCAGACCATTTTTGAAACTTAACCGCGGTATTTTCAAAATGTAATGTTTCTACCGATTTTGGTAAAACCACTTTTTGCAAATGTTTATCGCGTGAAAGTTTAATTGCAATTTCAGCAAGCTCGGCTTCAATTTTAAAATCGCTGGCTGTGATCATCTCAACCCAAAGAGTTTGTGTATGACCTTGAAAAAATAAAAATGGCTGGCCCAAGAAAAAGCCCTGAAGTTTATTGTTTTCATCGTAAGCGATAAAACTCCACCCCATTTTTAGGTAATGCTCTAAAGCTTCTTTACGAAAACGTGAATTCCATACCTGCATCATCAGTTCCATCTCGTCAGGAAACTCAACACGCAGTTTGTCTTCTGCAAACTGGTACACAGCTGGAACATCTTCAATTTGGGCAATGCGGTACTTTATAGACATTTGTCTATTTGAACTTAATTTTTTAGTAGAGCCAAGTCCTAACCAGAGGTACCATCAATGTGTGAATTACAAACCATATCCTTCCGAATTTTGGACCCAGATCGAAAAAACAATTGCCGAGTTAAAAAATGCGCAAAAGCCACTTATTGCAGCTTTTGATGCTGACGGTACTCTTTGGGATACCGATTTGGGCGAAAACTTCTTTCATTATCAAATTGATCAAAAACAGGTGCCTCTTCCGGAGAATCCGTTTGAACACTACCTTGAAATGAAAAAGATCAACAATGATCCGCGTTCAGCTTATGTGTGGTTAGCCCAAATCAACCAAGGTAAATCTTTAGAGCAAGTGCGCAAGTGGGCGCAAGAGGCCTTTGAAGCGATCAGACCCAATCCGATCTTTACTGAACAACAACGTTTAATCGATTTACTTAAAAATCACGGTGTACAAATTTATATCGTAACTGCTTCGATTAAATGGGCTGTTGAACCAGGTGCGATGGCACTGGGTTTAGGTGCCGAGAATGTAATTGGGGTTGAAACTATCGTTAATAACGGAATCATTTCTGAAACTCCAGTATTACCAATCACTTACCGCACTGGAAAAGTTGAAGCACTACTCGCTCACACAAAAAAGACGCATCCATTTTTTGCCAGCGGCAATACGATGGGTGATTACGAGTTATTAGATAATGCAACTCATTTACGTTTAGCGGTAAGCGCGGCTTCTCGTGATGATCGTTTATTTAAAACTGAGCAAGAGCTGGCTATTGCAGCTAAAGAAAAAAACTGGATGCATCACCGTTTTATCTAAAAAATACGCCAAAGGCATGAGGAAAGGAATCAGCGTGCTTAATCTTATTAAAAATCTTTGTATTGTTTTTATCAGCGTGGCGATTGCATTATTGGTTTACACACGTTTTAAAAAAGAAATGGCCGCTGATAAAATGCATAAAGAAGTTTACACGCGGGCCCTACAGGTTAAAAAACACATTTTAAAATATAAAAAACCTTCACGCGTAGAAATTGAAACGTTCACGAAACGTTATCAAAAAGACATCGAAGATATTAAAGCTTTAAAAATTCCTTTAGATGAAAATTCAAATTTTTATATGCAGGTTCAGTTATTCAGCGAAGATACAGATGAAAGTTCGCCGTTGATTCTTCAGATAAAATTTAAGGACTTGAAAACTCAAGCCCTTATTAAAGAAGACAGTATTAATTTAGAAGAACCAAAGCGAGAGTAAATCTCGCTTTTTTATTATCTTGTAGAAGCCATTAATTTTTCGATCTCATCAACTTCTTTAGGCACTAAGGCCGTTAAGTTTTCAGAGCCTCTTTCAGTCACAAGAATATTATCTTCGATACGAATACCAATGCCGCGTAATTCTTCTGGGGCTGTCATATCATTGGCTGGAATGTATAAACCTGGCTCGATTGTAAACATCATGCCCGCTTCGATCGGACGGGGTTCACCTTTAATCATGTAAAGACCAGCATCATGAACATCCATACCTAACCAGTGGCCAATGCCATGTGGATAGTACTTACGGTGTTCGTTCGCTTTCATGATATCTTCTTTACGACCGCGCACTAACGATAACTCGATCATTAGATCTGTTAGGCGGCTTTCTCCCATGGCGTGTAAATCTTTAAAGTAAATACCTGGTTTAACATAATCGATGATTTCTTTTTGGATTTTTAATACACCTTCATAAACCTTTTTCTGAATCGGTGTAAAACGACCATTCACAGGAAATGTTCTTGTGATATCGCCAGAGTAGAAATTCATTTCAGCGCCAGCATCGATTAATAGTAATTCACCATTTTCGCAGACCTGATCGTTGAAGTTGTAATGTAAAGTTGTCGCGTTATTACCGCTGGCCACGATAAAGTTATAACCTTCACGGCCTGAACCATTCGCGTAGAAAGCGTGTGATAACACAGCTTGCACTTGGCGCTCAGTCACACCTGGGCGAGTAAATTTCATCGCTTCGATGTGAGCTTTTGCTGAAATTTCACAAGCGATACGTTGATTACGTAAATCATCTTCATTTTTACGTAAACGGTATTCACCTAAGAAAGTGTCTGCATCTTTGATTGTTAATAAACCGTAACCAGATCTGCCATGTGCGCGTTTTAAATTTAATAAAATAGTTTGTACACGGTGATCGGCTTCTGGGTTTTTATATAAACGGTAATATAAATCTTCGTAGCCTTTTAATAGTTCTACGGCCTTAGCTTCAAACTGCTCGATCGGGTAAACTTCATCAATTAAAAATTCTTTTTTTGTACCTTCTGGTCCAAAGCGGAATCCATCCCAAGTTTCGCGCTCAACGTTTTTTTGACGCACGAACATCACCGTCTCAGGTGTTTTACCTGGGCGAAGCAATAAGAAAGATTCTGGCTCTTCAAAACCAGTTAAGTAATACATATTTGAATCTTGACGGTATGGATAATGAACATCGTCATTTCTTACGTGCTCAGGATGAGCCGCCACTAATAAAGCGGCATCTTTAAGACCGGCCATCACTTTTTGACGGCGGCGTTTGAAAATTTCTGCGTTTTCTGTCGACTTACGAGTCGCTTTGCTAATAGCCATGATATTCCTTCGAAAGCCTGCGGCTTTACTTACCTTTTAAAGCCTATATTTATCGGCGATTTTCTTAACCTGACTGTATCCTAATTCAGAGCCTTTGACCATAATATCGCGTCGTTTATCAAAATCATCGATATCGTAATCGCCCAGATCAATCTCAATCACTTCATCAATACCATGCGTTTTCTTCGTTAATGAGGCTGCAAATTGGCCCCAGATCTGATTTTCAGCTGAATCCATTGATTTTATAATCGCTGAGTCATTTTTTCCAGCAATCACATTAATCAGAATGATTTTATTAACACCTGTGGCTTTAAGATGCTGAACCGTTAAATTTAAGTCTGTTAAGTTAGCTACGCTGTTGCCGTAAGGTTTAATAATCCCCGCCGACGGAATACAAAATGGGATAAATTGATCCACTTGGCCGCGATTGAGCATATAGCTTGTTTTAGTTTTTAAATTTACCGAAGGGCATACAAACGGCATTTTAAAATCTAAAGTGCTTTTGCGCGCAAAAGCGGCCTGAACAAATTCTTGCCAGTCATCGATATCTTTAAATTTTGATAATTCCCATTCGACTTCGTTCACTGAAGCGTTTTGCGCAAAGGTAGCTGCGACAACAGAACCCCATTCAATACCTGCAACGCTGATCACCGGAAATTTAAATTTTTGCATTTCTTTTAATACACCCACATGAGCCCAAGCTTTGGCACCGCCGGCAGAAAAAATAATCCCAAATTTCGGTAACCCCTTGACGGCTCCTGTTTGAAATTGCGGTGTGATGATTTGCGGAGTCACAATCGCAGGTGTTGTCGCACTTACAGCTGGCGTCGAAGTTGTTGTTGTCGTAGTCGTTGTTTGCTGAGTTGTCGTCGTTGTTGTTCCAGAAACAACAACTTGCGGAGTAAATGGTTTTTGCGGTTGTGATCTGCGCATTAACGACTGACAGCTGGCAAAAAATAAAAACGGAACTAATAAAAGATAAAAATTATTCTTTTTTTCCATAGATGAAAAACTCCTTGTTGCCATCTTTTCCGGTAATTGAGCTTTCAAAGAAAATAGATTTCGCATGAAAGACTTTTTCGCACAATGAAGTGATATCAGATTGGATGGTTTTATAGACTTCAGGATCACTGACAATACCATTTTTATCAAGCGCTTGTGGGCCACATTCGAACTGAGGCTTTACAAGGAGTAAAAAGAAGCCTTTTGTCTTAAGAAGCGGTTCCAAAAAAGCAACGACCTTCGTCAGGGAAATAAATGAAACATCACACACAATACCATCGAAAGTTTCTTTCGCTAAAGCATGTGAAGCGATATCTTTTACATTTAAGTTTTCGTAAAAGGTTACACGCGAATCGTTTTTGATTTTGTCATGTAACTGGGCTGTGCCCACATCAAGCCCAATCACTTGTTTTACCCCGCGCTGTAAAAGTGCATCGGTAAAACCACCGGTTGATTGGCCTACGTCTAAAATCTTTAAACCTTCAACGTTTTGTTTAACATGATCTAGGGCTCCCGCCAGTTTAAAACCCGCACGCGAAACATACTGGCTTAAATTGTTTTCTAGAATTGTGATGTCTGAATACATTTCTTCAGTCACATCAAAGCTTGGCTTTGTTAAAACTTTATTTTTAAAAAGAACTAATCCTTGGACGATTAAATCCTGCGCTTTTGTGCGCGATTCAATATTTTTATGCTGAACAAGAAATAGATCTAAACGCATTATTTGTTTCTGGTCTGATTATAGATCACGAGGTCTTTTAACGGCTGAGTATTTAAATGCTCCAAAGCGCTTAAAGCCTGTAACGAAATGTCGACTTGCTTTTGCAATTCGGCTTTTGTTTTATCCATTCCTAAAAGATTAATAAAACTTTTGAAATCTTGGTCTTTTTCGCCAGCATCTAAAATATCATCTTTAATTTGAAAGGCTAATCCAGTGGCTTGGGCGTAGTTAGCAAAAGCATCAGCTTCTTCAGCGGTTGCTTCGCAGATAAAAGCTCCACCCATAACTGAAGCTTCAATTAAAGCTCCGGTTTTTAGTCTGTGCATCAGCTCTAATTGTGACAATGTAATATCAGAGGTGCTTTTCATATCCAGCACTTGGCCACCGATCATACCAAGAGCCCCAGCTTTAGTAGTAAGTAATTTAATTAAATCGACAGCTAGCTTTGGATTTTCAGCGTATTCATAAGCTAATAAAGACAAACTTTGCGTTAAAAACGCATCACCCGCTAAAAGTGCGATATCTTCACCGAACACTTTATGATTTGTGGATTTGCCCCGTCTGAAATCGTCGTTATCCATACACGGCAAATCATCGTGAATTAATGAATAGGTGTGAATCATTTCAGTCGCTAATGCAAAAGGAAGATAATTTTGTGATTGGCTGTAAGCATTCACAACCAGAGACGTTAAAAACGGGCGAAAACGTTTTCCGCCCGATTCGAAAGAATAATTTAAACTTTCCCATAAAACTTTCACTTCGGGTAATTTTAATGAAAGCTGTTTTAACGAATTTGCAGCGTACTGATCAAATTCAGCAATAAACTGGGTTTGTAACTGCAAAAGCGCCGGAGTCATCGTTAATTATTTTTCGTCAGCAGAAAAGTTTTCAGTAACAGCGTTACCTTTATCATCTACAGAAACTAGTTTTTTAACTTGCGCTTCAGCGTTTGTTAATTGACCGTGGCAATCACGAGAAAGTTTAACACCTTCTTCAAATAATTTCAGAGATTCATCTAAAGATAATTCTCCTTTTTCCATTTTTTGTACGATCTCTTCTAAACGATTTAATTTTTTCTCGAAATCCATCTTCTACCTCTATTTAATACTTTTAACTTCTGTTTCAATAATACCGTCAGATACTTTAACCGAAAGCAGGTCACCAACTTTCACTTGTTTCACTGACTTCACAACGTCATTGCCTCTTAAAGCAATACTATAACCGCGATCAACCACTTTAAGCGGGCTTAAAGAATCTAACAACGCCATCGCACTTTCTACGCGAAACTTAAATTGGGTTAGATTCTTTGTAAGACTGTTGCTTAATTTTTGCTGACGTTGTTGTAACGATACTTTTTTAATCTCAATAACTTGCTTAGGTGAAACTAAACGTGAACGTAACAACTGCACATCACGACGAGAATGCGATAAATAATTTGTCATCGCTAACTCTAAGCGCGAATACAAATCATCATTGCGCACAAACAAATCTTGTAACTTCTTTTTTGGATCTACTAAACGTTTAGCTTGTAATAACAATGATTGTTGTTTGTGTTGTAAACGACGACCAATCGCTAAGCGAAGTAATCTTTGCAGCTGCTCTAATTTTTGAATAATTTCATGCGAGCTTTTTGCAACTAACTCTGCCGCAGCAGAAGGTGTCGGTGCGCGAAGGTCAGCGACGAAATCACAAATTGTAAAATCAATTTCATGCCCCACAGCTGAAATCACAGGAATTTGACTTGCAGCGATTGTGCGGGCTAACGTTTCGTCGTTAAAACACCACATATCTTCAATAGATCCACCACCGCGGCCGATGATAATCACATCTGGTTTTAATAATTCAGCTTTTTTAAACCCATCAACTAATGAAGGTGCTGCTGCGGCCCCTTGCACAACCGCAGGAACAATAATCACCTGAACACCACGTGCACGGCGGTTCATGATATTTAAAATATCTTGAATCGCCGCTCCTGTCGGAGAAGTCACGATAGCTACAGTTTTTGGATACGTTGGAATAGGTTGTTTTCTGGCTGGATCAAACAAACCTTCAGCTTTTAATTTATCACGCAGTTGTTCAAATTGTTTTTGTAAAGCACCGGCGCCCACAGGCTCCATCATTTCACAGGCAATTGAATAAGTTCCGCGTGGTTCATAAACGGTAATTTTACCGCGCACGATCACTTCAAGACCATCATGTGGTTTAAATTTTAATTTAGAATTATAACCACGAAACATCATCGCACTGATTTGCGCTTTTGAATCTTTTAATGAGAAGTAAAAATGTCCCGAAGAGTGCGGTTTGAAATTCGAAATTTCACCTTTGATCCAAACAGTGCCAACATTTTCTTCGATCAGGCCACGCAAAAAGCCATTTACCTGTTCAACAGAAAAGATTTGCGGTGCTGCAGTGCTATTTGTAGAAGAACTTGTAGTGGGATTTACCTCTTGCGACATGCAAGAAATTTATCAAGAAAACCATAGATTTTGCAATGACCAAAGACCGCCAACATAGAGCGATATTACGGCTAATTGGCGGTGTCTCTCAAACTGGGCGTGGTATTCAGGCATTTTCTCTTGTGCCAATTTTAAAAAAAATGGAATTTCAAGCACAAAAGTAAGCACCAGACCATAAAAGAAAACAAAAAATGGGAAATAAAAATCAATCTGAGAAACCATGCCAACCCATCGGGCTATTTTTTGCGTTTCTGTAGTTTTATTTTTTGCCAGCGGGTCCTGATTCATGGACTTTTTTAGGTTTTTTGCTATTATTAGAGCTGGGGGTTCGCTGACGTAAAACTCATCGAAAATAAACCTTACAAGCTTATTATACGGGATCTGTCCCTGACAATGGTGTGCAAGCTCACCTCGTAGTGAGAAGCCTAAAGTTGTTAAATGGAAACCCACTTAGCGAAAAGAGGTTTATGTTTCAGAGTGGTCTTCGAGCCTTTTTTTTTGCCTTTTTTCCGGCTTAGGTCTTGATCGCTTTTCCACAGTCTTTCCATAGTCGAAAAATAAACGCCGATAACGGTGTCTCATCCTGAGAAACTGGACCATTTTCACTCATCTTTACCTCTATTTGACCGATATGTATTTGTGGTCTTTACGAGCAGGATTTTAACTTTAACTATCTTATTTATGTTTGCAGCTTTTACCCAAAGTTGTGGACCACGTTTAAGTTCTGAAGCTCAGGAGTTTCTTTCAACTTCAGTTGAAGTTCCTGAGTGTACAACACCTTTTACTTACACTGATTCAATCAATGTTTCTGCACAAGCCGTATTTTTTAAACGGACGACTGAACCTGTGATCGTCGATAACAAAATTAAAAACATGATCTTAAGTGATCCTATCGCGGATGCACTTCCAATTCCTTATGCTGAAGTTGCAATTTACACAGAAGGCACCAAACAGCTTGTACAATGCGGAAGAACTGATTTTAGTGGTAACCTCACGAGCGTATCAGGTACCACTTTAACAATTCCTGATACCCCGCAATCTTACATCATCCGTGTGTATGCGCGTGCGAACAAGGTCATGCCGAATAAAAATTTCGTCGCTAACGCTTCTGTAAAAGAAGATCCCTACACAAATAAAGTTTATTATATTGAAGACACATTTACTTCTGATGGTGTTGCCACTACACCGATCGAGTTAATCGCCTACGCCCGCCAAACAGAAGATGAGGCTATCAAAGGCGGCGCCTTTAATATCTATAATAACTTTATCCAGGCTTACACTTACTTAGATGAAAAATTGAATGTAGGCGGAATATCTAATGCTGAGCTAACTTGTTTATCGACTAAATTCAGCATGTATTGGAAAGCAGGCTTCAACCCTGTTCAGTATGAATACCCAGGCTCTGATCCACAAACTTTAGATAACACCTCTTTTTATAAATCAGATACTGACAGCTTCTTTATTACGGGCGGTCAGCTTGGCGATATCAGTTTATCGAACACCGATCATTTTGATGACTTTGCTTCGATCCATGAAATGGGTCACTTTATTGAAGACCAATGCGGCCGCTTCGATACTCCAGGCGGAACTCACTCCATTATCGTACGCATGGATGGCCGTCTTGTTTGGCACGAAGCTTGGGCCAACTATCTTGCAGCCGTTGTCACAAACACACGACAAAATTTTATAAATCCAGAATTAGCGACAAAACTTTCCACTGGCACAACCGGTGATTTAAGTTGGAGCTTTTTATTTAACTCTATTGGCTTTTCTGATTCAGTACAGAACGTAGGTAACGGTACCGGCTTTATGATGGATCTTAAAAAACCAGGAACAGCACCTGGCGAATGGCAAATAGCTCCTTATTTTGGAGTGGCCTTTGACCAAGTTAATCCAACATTATATCCAGGCGAAGGTCATTTCCGCGAAGGAGCAATTACACGCGCTCTATTTAAAATGTCGACACCTTCTGCCTCAGTTTGTTCATCATGCGGAAGCGCCGTATTCGCCTCAAGCACCGTGACTTTCGATTCTATGTGGCAGTCTTTTGATGCCCAAGGCGGAATGGGTGATGCAACAAATCACTTCTCTTCATCAAATCAATTTTTAGAAAATTTAAAAACTCTTATTACCCCAGCCACTTGGTCAGCTTCTGTTAAAGGCGTTGCTGATGCTGAAGCCTTACAATTATTTTCTGATAACAATATCGGATCTACGGGCCTTAAATACACCCAAGATGTCAGCGGTACAACACACTTAAACTGGGTGCCAGTTGGTCATAAGTTAGTGCAAGCTGCTTGCTCTAAGCCAACAGTGATACTTCCACGCAGTGATGATCCAGGATTTACTGGCGTCAATTCCGATCAACGATATTCAAATCACTTCTATATGTTAGATCCAAGCACACTTGTCGGATTAAATTCAATCTCTGTCACTTTCGAACGTCTGAGCGGAACAAGTACCGATCATGATTTAATTATCTATGAAGAAGGTTACCGTTTTAACGGCGATTATTCATGTGACACGACTGAAAATGAAGATGGCAGTTGCCCCACGAACAATTATGTTCCTTCTCGCACAACGAATGCTTGGGTTATTGCCTCAAATCGCGCTGCAGCCTCAACGCTAAATACAAGCTACGCAAAAACAATTTCTAATCTGGCGATCAAGCTTGATCCAACAAAAAAATACATGCTGAATATCCGCGCCTTTACGCCAAGCAAAAGTTTAAGCAATGCCACGGCTTATAAGTATTCAATGTCTAGCAATCTGGGGACCTTATGCCCGCAATAATTTTAGTTTTATTTTTATCTTTGCTGACCAGCTGTTACGAAGATCAACCGCAAAACAAACACGGTTTATCAAACGTACCTCTCACAAAATTTACTTACCGTGGCGTTGTTGAGCGCACGATTCAATTAAAATTTAAAGTTGAAAAAGGTGAAACTTCTAAACTGATCGCCCGTGTTGAAACACAGTATGATTATGATTTTCCGTTAAATTACGAATGGAAATTAGGTGAAGGCGTAAGCGTAAGTGATGGCAACCTTAAAGGCCAGATCGAAAAGATGCAAAAAGATACGCCGTTAGAAATTGAATTAAATGTAACAGGCTTCAATGGTGATGTGGCGCGATTTGTTCGCTTTGAAATTTTAGGAACGAATCCGCAAAAACGAGCTTTTGCTGATGGCATTATTAATTCCACAGACAAGTCTTTCGAAAAAATTGTTCAAGAAGTTGAACTTTATAAAAAAAGTAATCAATAGGATGTTGATGTGAACCTAACGACCTTTAAGTTTTTTATTTTATCGTTTCTTTTAACTGTGCTTACCGCCTGTGGTGGTACCAGTTTAATTGACGGCAACGTCAACAGCGGAACACCTGAAAGCCAAGCTGAAATTTCTTTTTGCTCTACATCGACTTCATATAGCCCGGGTGTTGTCGTTTCCGGTACGGCTAAATTTCGTCGCCGTGGTCTAAATGTCCTAATTGATAACCCAAGTAATACAATGACAGCGGCCGCAACTGGCGCGGTTATCTCTACTGCCCTTCCAATTAAGTATGCTGAAATTCGCGTTCTTAACAGCAGCGGCGCAATTATTCAATGCGGTACAACCAATGCTTTAGGTGAACTTCGCGCTCTTGATGGCACATCGTCATTGCTTTTACCAAACGATGCAGGAACTTTTACGATTGAGGTTTTATCGCGCGCGAACTACACGTTTGCCTCTGCAGGAAAACCGGTAAGTTCAACATTATCAGCCGCTGTTAAGGAAGATATTTATTCAAATTCTGTCTATAAAGTTTCAGGACCTTATATTTCGAATGGTTTTGGTTTTACAAATACAGCTATTAATTTAGTGGCTCAGGCCAATGAAGCTGCTTCAAGTAAAATTGAAGGTGCCGCTTTTAATATCTACAACGACTGGGTCACAGCGTTTGAATACTTAAATAGTACAAGTAATACCAGCAACCTTGATGTGAGCTGTTTAAGTACACGTTTAGACATGTACTGGAAAGCTGGTTTTAACCCTTATGAATATGTTTATCCGGGTACTAGCACGATTCTTTCTTTTTATTTACGTGAAGATAATGAATTGTACATCAGCGGTGGTCAAAACGGTAACGTGCAAATTGCAGATACTGATCACTGGGATGATGCCGTCATTCTTCATGAAATAGGTCATCATATCGAAAATGTTTGCGGGCGTGCAGATTCCCCTGGGGGAATGCACTTTGCCCAATACCGCATTGATGCTCGTTTAGCTTGGTCTGAAGGCTTCGGTAATTTTATGGGCGCACATATTGTAAAAAACAATGCCGCTAAAATTAATCCAAACCATGCAACGACACTACCAAACGGCGAATGGCTTTTTTACCACGACACTGTCGGTTATTTAGAAAGTGGATCACCAACGAATAACCAATTAATTCTTATGCGCCTTAATAAATTAGGCGACGGTTCTGGTATCGGCGCTGATCACGATAATGTTGATTACACCAACTTTCCTGGCGAAAGTCATTTCAGAGAAGCTTCGATTGCTCGCGGACTATTTAAAGGAACTAACACTTGCTCGGCCAATTGCGGTGGTGGCGTTACCTTTGATAAATATTGGACAGCGTTAGGACGCACAAGTAACGGCATGGGCTATGTCACTTCTCCGTTTAGTAGTTCAGCTAAATTCTTTGCCAAGGTTTATGCAGCTAATAGCAATAGCTTTTCTGCGAGTATGACAACGATTATGACAGCCGATGAGTCGCTTCATATGGTTGGATCGACATCTTATACAGCATCAGTAACTTCGACATCATCAGGAACTGTTCCAGCTAATGCATGGCCTGGTTATGGAATAAAGCTAACAACAACTTCAAGCTGTGACCGAAATGTTTTACAACCACGCTCTACGGCCAACACTTATGGTTATTATAGCGATCAACGTTACACGAACCATTTCTTTACCATCAGAAAAGCTGATTTAGGTACTACGACTGAAATTCGCTTAGTTCCAGATAGTTCATGTACAGTTGATTTAGACTTAGTTGTTTTAAGCAGCGGTTATTACTACAATGAAGACTGCGGAAGTTTTAACAGCAGCACAGGAGCTTGTACTTCATTTTCAAAAGATCTGGCTACAGATTCAAGCATGATCATGCGCTCTTCTAGCTCCGGAAACTCTGAGTCTATTAGTTTAAGTGGTTTAGGCACAGGCTATTACCTACTCAACGTTCGTGGTTATTCATCTAATCCAACCGCAATTTCAAGTTCAAGTAGCTGCGTCTACAAATTGACTGATCAAAATGGAGCACAATTATGTCCAAGTACGTCGTATTAAAAACAATCTGCGTTTCACTTCTCGGAATCACTTTTGGTTACGGCATCACTCGCGTGATGCACACCGAATACGAAGTTTCTACGCGTAACACAGCTTCAATTCCATTAACAAAATTGGGTGTTGACCAGGCTTCTTATGATTACATCGATATTAAAATCGAAAATGTTTCTTTAGCCGATAAAAAAGAAGGTACTTCGCTTGTGCAAGTGCGTATTACAGCTTTAAGAGATATTCCAAGCGCTTTAAATTACCAATGGATCTTGGGTAAAGAAGTTACCACTTCTCAAAATCTTGATGGTATTTTAGAACCTTTAACCCAAGGCCAGTCGAAAGTTTTTGAATTACGCGTACAGAACTACTCTAAAGAATGGCAATCACATGTAAGTCTTAATTTAAATGGAGATTTATCGGGCCACCAGGTTCGTCGTGACGTGATTATTTCTTCACGCCCCGAAGATTCATTTGAGTATGTGGTGCAACAGGCGGCCTTGGCCGAAGAACAGGCTAAACAAAATAGCCTGTCTGGAAAACTTCAAAAATTGAATAACAAAAAAACCCTGAGCGAAAAATTTCGTAAAGACAAAATTATTAGGTAGTAGCTTATAAGCTACACCGGAATAACTTCGATAGCCGGGTCGTACTCTTCTTTAAGAATACCTTCAATAGCCATCAATGTACCAGTTGTTGAGCTTGGGCAGGTGCCGCAGGCTCCTTGGTACATCACATAGACCTTATTATCTTCAAATTTAACAACTTCGATATCACCGCCATCACCTTGAAGGCCTGGGCGAATCGTACGGTCTAATATTTCTTCAATCTTTTGCTGCTCAGGAGATAAATTTTGGCGCGCTAATTTTTTCTCATCTACAATCGTTTGATTTGGATTGTGCACCGGCATGCGTGTTTGAATCACAGAACAAACCTGTTGTTTGATTTCTTCTGGTTCTACATCAAATTGGTGAGTCACTGTGATTACGTTTTGAAAGTAATGCACCTGTTTAACACCGGGAATTTGAAATAACGAACGGGCTAAGTTGTTATGCTCAGCTTCTTGGATATTTGAATACGTCGCTTTACCCTCGGTTAAAACTGGGCGGTCTAAGATAAATTTCCAGGCCGCTGGGTTTGGCGTTTCTTGAACACGGATTAATACTTCACTGCTTTGTGCTTGGGTCATAATAACATCCTTTTTGCCTTTTCAACGGCAAGGACTAGTCGTTCTACGTCTTCTGTGTTGTTATAAATTGAAAATGAGGCGCGCACTGTTCCCGTTAAGCCGAATTTACGAAGCAACGGTTGCGTACAGTGGTGACCAATGCGCACGGCAATTCCCATTTTATCTAGGATCTGACCTACGTCGGCGTGATGTACACCTTTTAAGTTGAAACTTAAAATCGCCGCTTTTTCTTTAGCTTCACCAAAAATTTGAATTTCAGGAATTTCTTTTAATTTTTTAGTCGCTAATTGTAACAGCTCTTGTTCGTGCGTAAAAACATCTTTGATGTCGTATTGATTAAAGAAATCAATGGCTTCAGCTAAGGCCAAAGCACCTTCAATATGCGGAGTGCCCGCTTCGAATTTAAATGGCAGATCATTAAAAGTTGTTTTTTCATAACGAACTTCGCTGATCATGCTTCCACCAAATTGGTACGGAGGCATTTTTAATAATAATTCTTTTTTGCCGTACAATACGCCAAAACCGTAAGGACCAAATAGCTTGTGGGCCGAGAAAACCAAGAAATCCACATCTAAATCCACAACATTAAGCGCTTTTTGCGTGACTAACTGAGCTGCATCTAAAAGTGTTACCGCACCAACTGATTTAGCCTTAGCGATAATTTTTTTATACGGAGTAATTGTACCTAAAATATTAGAACAACCTGAAAACGCTACAAGTTTTGTTTTTGGCGTAATCACTTGTTCTATCGAAGCTTCATCAATTGAACCGTCAGCATTTACAGTAATGTATTTTAATTTAGCTTTTTTCGTTTCAGCGACGATTTGCCAAGGCACTAAGTTCGCATGATGTTCTAACTCAGTGATAACAATCTCGTCACCTTCGTTGATAAACGTCATGCCGTAAGTAGATGCCACTAAGTTAATACCTTCTGTTGTTCCTTTTGTGAAAAGAACTTCTTCAGTGTGAGCCGCACCAATAAACTTTTGAATCGTTTGACGTGCGCTTTCAAAATACTTTGTCGCCTGGTCACTTAAAAAGTGTGAACCACGGTGCACGTTTGAGGCTTCTTCAGCATAAAACTTTTCAATACGTTGAACGACTCGTTCAGGCTTTAAAGTTGTATTAACGCTATCTAAATACACCAACGGGTAACCATTGACCATTTGGCGTAAAGATTTAAACTGTTTGCGAACTTCATTTACGTCGTACATCAGAAAATCTCGTTCAATTTGCTTTCTAAAGTTTGGAAAACAAAATTTTCCATCACTTCATTTTCAAGTTTATAAACTAACTCTTTAGCAAAACCGTGCGTTAATAACTGCACAGCTTTCTTTTCGCTAATACCACGGCTTAAGAAATAGAAAATTTCGTCTTTATTAAGTTGTCCTACAGTTGATCCGTGCCCGGCTTTGACGTCGTCAGCATAGATTTCTAACTGCGGAATACTTGTCGCTTGCGCCGCTTTAGAAATGAGTAAGTTATTATTTAATTGTTCAGAATTCGCTTTCTGTGCGTCTTGTTCGATACGAACACGGCCGCGAAAAACAGATTGCGCTTTGTCTGTTAAAATTGATTTATAGTGTTGAGCTGAATTGTTATGACCAATCTTATGATGCACATAAGTGTATTGGTCACAGTGTTGTTCATCAGCCAATAAAGTTAAACCATAAACTCCCGCATTTGCATTTTCAGCCGTAAACTCAGTGGCTAAATAATGCCGAGATGTTTTTGAACCTAAAGCTAAGTCTAAGCTTGTTAGCTGGCTATCTTGTGATAACGAAAACTGAATACGGCCAAAAGAAAAATCTCTGGTATTCGCATTTTGTAAGTTCGCAAATTTAACATTGGCCGCTTTACCGATATTGATTTGCAAATCAGCATTAAACGCATGTTGGTTATTTAGTTGTGATGTTAAACCTAACGTGTGTTGGATTAACTTTAATTCACAGTTATCCGCTACGTTCACTTGCACAATAGATTGAACCATTGTTGAAGTTTTAGCAGATACTACGTGAACCATTTGCAGTGGTTTATCTAATTGCGATTTTTTATCAACGCTGATCACCGCTTTTTGAAAACTAAAACCACGAGATAAATTGATTAATTTTAAATCTGGAAAGTCATTGGCTACGTTAAAATCTGTTTCTTCAAGATCTTTAAATTCAACAGGCACATCAGAATCAGATAACGTTTTATTTAAAAAGCCGTTAACGAAAACTATGTTGTAAAAATCAGAAGATAGCTGCTTAGAAACATAAACCATTTCATCATGGCTTAACATTGATTCTTCTAAAGCAATATTCCAGTCGATGGCTTTGGCTTCAGATAAAGACGTGAATTTCCACGCTTCTTCTTTTTTTGTCGGAAAACCTTGCGCCGCAAAAGCCTGAAACGCTTTTTCACGTAAGCCAGCAGCCTTTAGACTTTCTAAAGGATACTTAAGTTTAAATTGGTTATAAATATTTTGATCTAACATTATACTAACCAGTCGTAGCCTTTTTTCTCTAATTCTAGAGCTAAACTTGCATCACCTGTCTGTACGATTTTGCCATCAGCAAGAACGTGAACGAAATCAGGTTTGATATAATCTAATAAACGTTGGTAGTGAGTGACTAAGATGATCGCTTTATCTTTTGAACGAAGTTTATTCACACCTTCTGCCACAATTCTTAAAGCATCGATATCAAGACCAGAATCTGTTTCATCCAGTAGTGCTAAACGCGGCGATAAAACAGCCATTTGAAGAATTTCGTTACGCTTTTTCTCACCACCCGAGAAGCCTACATTCACTGGACGCTCTAAGTATTCTGGCTTCATCGAAACTAATTTCATTTTTTGGTACAAAAATTCACGGAAGTCGCCTTCAGACATCGCTTCAGAACCTTGATGTTCTAAGATTGAGTTAAAAGCTGTGTGAAGGAATGTGAAGTTACTTACACCCGGAACTTCAACTGGGTATTGAAAACCTAAAAAGATACCTTCTTTAGCGCGAACATCTGGAGTTAGCTCTAAAAGATTTTGCATTGAGAAGTTGATATCGTATTTGATTTCGCCAGCCGTCACTTCGTACGCCGGATGCCCCGCTAAGATTTTAGAAAGTGTCGATTTGCCAGCACCGTTTGGTCCCATGATCGCATGCACTTCGCCTGGCTTAACTGTTAAGTTTAAACCTTTTAAGATTTCTTTTTCGTCTACTTTAGCTTTTAAATTTTTTACTTCTAACATGTTCATAAGCTATCCCACTGAGTTTTCTAATTTCATTTCAATTAATTTTACGGCTTCAACCGAGAATTCAAGAGGTAATTCCTTAAACACCTCTTTACAGAAACCATTTACAAGCATTGAAATAGATTTTTCTGTATTTAGTCCACGCGACTGAAGATAAAAAAGTTGATCTTCAGAAATACGTGAAGTTGTCGCTTCGTGCTCTAGAACTGCGGTATTATTTTTGACTTCAATATACGGAAACGTGTGCGCACTTGATCTATCACCTACAAGCATAGAATCACATTGCGAGTAGTTACGTGCATTTTCTGCTGACGGCATGATTTTTACTAAACCACGGTACGCATTTGATGAATGCCCCGCTGAAATACCTTTAGAAATAATCGTGCTCTTTGTATTTTTACCGATATGGATCATTTTAGTTCCGGTATCAGCCTGCATATAATCATGAGTTAAAGCGACAGAGTAGAAAGCTCCTTCAGAGTTATCACCTTGTAAAATCACAGATGGATATTTCCAAGTGATCGCTGAACCTGATTCAACTTGTGTCCAAGAAATTTTTGAATTTTTACCTTTGCAGATACCACGTTTAGTTACGAAGTTGTAAATTCCGCCTTTACCTTCTTTATCGCCCGTGTACCAGTTTTGCACTGTTGAATATTTAATTTCAGCATTATCTAACGCGACTAATTCTACAATCGCTGAGTGAAGTTGGTTTTCATCGCGTTGAGGCGCCGTACAACCTTCAAGGTAATTTACGAAACTACCTTCATCAGCCACGATCAATGTTCTTTCAAACTGACCTGTTTCTTTAGCGTTAATACGGAAATACGTCGATAAATCGATCGGACAACGCACACCTTTTGGAATGTACACGAAACTTCCGTCTGAGAAAACCGCTGCATTTAAAGCTGCGTAGTAGTTATCAGTTAACGGAACTACTGAACCGAAATATTTTTCTACTAATTCAGGATGAGTTTTAATCGCTTCAGAAATAGAGCAAAAGATGACTCCCACTTTTTCCAATTCTTCATTGTGAGTTGTCGCAATCGAAACTGAGTCAAAAACCACGTCCATGGCAACGCCAGAGATACGTTTTTGCTCTTGTAACGGAATACCTAAGCGCTCGAAAGTTTTAATAAGCTCAGGATCAATTTCATCCATTGATTTTTTAGCATCCGGTTTATTTTTCGGAGCCGCGTAGTAAGTTAAATCTTGAAAATCAATTGGTGGATAATTCACTTGGGCCCATTTGTTTTCACTTTGCGCAGGCTCAGTTAACGTTAACCAATGACGGTACGCTTTTAAACGATAATTTAAAACCCACTCAGGTTCATTTTTCTTCGCAGAAATTAAACGTAAGATATCTTCAGAAAGACCTTTTGGTACCGTTTCCATTTCGATATCTGTCGTAAAACCGTATTTATATTCGTAAGAAGCAGATTCAGTTTTATTAGACATGGAAGACCTCTTCTACAGAAATCGATTTGTAAAAGTTTTGAACTTTTTTATTTAAATTTTCGACAGGCGATACAATCTTGCATTTTTTTAAGAGATCGCATTCTTTATCAGAAATACATTTTGCTAAATCCGTTGAGCCTTCGATGATATTTACTAAATCGTAAACAGAAACTTTCGCTAAATCTTTAACTAAACGGTAACCACCGTGAAGACCATATTCCGCTTTTAAAATGCCGTGTGAACTTAAAGTTTGTAACACGCGTGCTGTAACTTCAGCGGGAGAATGATTAGCTTCAGCAATATCCTTCGCAGAAACTGTGGATTGAACAGTTCCTTCTTGATGATCTAATTCAGAAAAATGTTTTAACGCCATTAAAGCGTATTCAACTTTTTTATTAAGCTTCATAAAACCCTAAACAAGCCCTTCTAAACAAAAGGCGACAAAATTAGTCGGATATTGTGATTACGGGTCCATTTATACGCCGATTTAATTGAAAGGCAAATGAAAAAGGCGACTAATTTAGTCGGACTTTAAACAGAGCTAAGTTATTGAAATTATTAGCTATGGCAAATAAGGCACACCCTAAAACTTCAGGCTGTTTTCTTATCGGTAAAAGCGGTCTATAGTCGTTCTCAGCTATGAAATTGTTCAGATTAAAACTTTTCTTATTGGCTCTTAGTTGTTTGTTTGCCGTCTCTTGTGCGAACAAAACTTTGATTAGGGATAGCGAATACAATCCTGTTTATCAGGCGCTAGGCCAAAAAAATGCAAACGAAGCTTTATTAACTTTTCCCGATAAAGAAGAAAATGGATTTATCACCACTTTTGAAAAAGCGTGGATTAAATTTTGGACCGACAAAGAAAAGTTCACCCCAGAAGATATTCAAGTTGTACAAAAACTTTCAGATCAAATCGAAAAAAGAAAATTTGTCAGTATCTCGCATGAAGCTTCGGTTTTTTTAGTTGGCGAAAGTGAAGATGGTTATATTCCTTCAGAGCACGAAATTATTTCGCTGCATTTATTTTTATCGATGCTGTATTTAGATGCTGGCAATCGCGATTCTGCATATGTTGAACTTAAACGCGCTGTTGAATATTTAGCGAATAATCCCGAAGGAAAAGAAACAACTTTTGATGACCCAGCCATTCGCATCTGGCTTGCTTCACTGTGGGAAGCCATCGGCAATCGTGATCATGCTGATGTTGATTTAAGAAAAGCCATGGAGCTTAGTGGAGATAAATCCATCACGCGGGCCATTGAAGACCACAACAGAAAGGTGACTTTAGTTTTAACTGGCGTTGGACCAAAACCAAACTGGTCTGATAGTGGTCTCAGCATGGCATTTGCATACACATTAGAACCAAAAAACAAAAACGATGGTATTTTATTTTCAACACGTAATTGGTATGAGTGGCATCAAAATCGTAATACAAAAATTCGCAATTCATTAATTAAAACTCACTACATGGGTGAAGCTCTTGGACATTCGACGACAAAAATGACAAAACAAACTGCAAAATTTGCGGTAGCCATGACTCTTTACACTGGCGCTGTTCTCGTAGGAATTAGTGGCTTGTATGCTGTAGTTAAGCTTGGACGAGCTGCAGAGCCTATAGCGTATCTTACACTGGGTGGAATGCTTTGGCTTTATGACAAGGCTGAAACGTTTAAAAAGTATGTTAATCGAGAGATTAAAAAATCGGATCGAAACCAGGAAGAGCTTCGCAAAACTTATCGCATGATCCGCTTTTTACCGAGTAACATTGAATACATTGATGAAAACTTAGCCAAAACTAAACCTAAATACAATTCAGGCTACCATAAAACGCTCGGCGCAGAAAATAATCAGGTTGAGTTTATCTGGAACCCTGAATAGATTGCTCGCTATGAGAATTATTCAAGCTATCTTAGCTTCGCTATTTGTTTGTACAGTTACATTTTTTACCGTGAAATTTTGGGGCCTTTCACAGCCCTACTCTGATTACAAACACCCGTTTTACGAAACATCTGAAGTTTTAATTTTTAAAAAGCCGCAGTTTGCCCAAGTTGAACAGGTGTTGATGAACACCAACGATAATATTTATTTAGATATCGCTAACACGAAAGATCAAAAAGTCGTAATCGTCGCCACAAACGTTGACCAAACTATTGATCACACGAAAGATGTTCGTAATAAACTTTTTGCTGAAGTTGAAAAAGATGTTTTACCTTTAGATAAATTTAAAGACCAGTTACAAAAACGCAGAATTATTTTTAACTTAGTTGAAAATGCAATTGCCGGACATTTAATTTTCACCGACACGGTCAAAGCTTTAGGCCTTGAAAAAGGTGAAAACTTTATCGTGACAACACCTTACGAAGTATTAGCTAAATCAATCAAAGAACTTCAGCCCACTTTTTTATATGGCACATCTCAACCAGAAATTTTAAAGCTTAAAGCTATGGAGTCTTTAGGATTAATTGAAGCGGCCACTATGCGTGCTGATGTTTTGATTTATCCACTAACTTACTACAAACAACCATTCTATTCAGAGACTCTGCAAAGCGAACTTAAACGCCGTTTCAAAAAAACGATTGTTGGCCCTATTTCAGCTGCTGAAGTTGACGAAGCAAGAAAGCTAAATCCATTGGGAATTATTATTCAAGAATAGTTTTTGTGTTATTCAATACAGCGATTTTGCATATAGCGTTTAACCATATCACGCGCTTCGGCCATGTTAGCCATATACGGTTGGTTTTGAATAATCGCGTATTCCATAAAAGATAATTTTTTAATTTTAGATTTTTTTAATTGCTCGCGCATCGCGGGCTCGCGGCGCATTGTCGAACGAATGTCGCTTAAATTTTGCCAAGTTACAAAATCAGAAGATTTAACTACTTGGCCTACGGCTTTGCGGTTTTTGTAATAGCCATCAATCAAACGTAAAGTGCCAGTGATTCCACGATTATAAGCAAAGTAAACAAACTGTTCGACCATTTGCGGAGTTAAAATAGATTCGATTTCTGGACGCAGTTTTACGAGCTGCTGTTTAAAGAAAATCTGATCGCGTAAAGCATGTAAGTAATGCAGCAAAAATCCGCGATAAGGGTTTTCTGGTAATGACATCATCGAACAGCGTTTATTAATTGAAAACGCATCAACATCTAATTTACCCACAGTGCTTGCGATACGCTGGCAGCTTGGGCTGTTACTTTCTAAAAGCACACGACGAGTTTTTTCAACCAGGTCTCGTTCAGTCACACGTAACATGCCGTTTTTCGTCATCTGCGCAACACCGGCATCAAACCCTGTGCGGTTAATCGCATTGATGTGAAAACCACTTTCAATCATGATTTGTAAGAATGAATTTTTCGGATCTAAATTAAAGCAATCTTTTACATCATGATAGGCATTGTAAACAAGACGCGTGTAGTTTTCAGTTAAACAAGGACGAGCGGCTCCAACTTTTGGTTTTTCATCTTCGTTATTACAGTAAGCGAAGCTTCCTTTAAAGTTCTTTTGCGCAAATTGAATACACTGAATCGGAATTTTTTTATCCCAATCCTCAGAGTGATCAGCCACATACTCAGCAGGCATTCTTAAAATTTGATCTTCTAAGTAAAGTTTACTGCGAGAGTGACAAATTTCGAACTCAGGTTTTACCGATGAAGATGATGGTGCTTTTGAGAGAGGAACTGAGCTTGGTGCACGGTCTACTGATTTTTGAACACACTGAATCAAAAAAAACAAACTCAACAACAGAGCAATTAATTTGTGATTCAAGTTGCTTGCACCTTTAAACTTCACTAAAATATCCTCATGAAAAAAATCAATTCTTTACTCTTCATCATTGTATCACTTTTTTTATCTGTTGAAACAGTTGTGGCCCAAACTCAGACCTCGACAAACGTCGCGGTAAAAATGGGTGCTCTTGAATCAATTATGCACGCAAGCCTTCTGGTTCAAGCGGTGATCATGATTCTAGTTTCGCTTTCAATTATGTGCTGGGGTATTGCTTGGAACAAATACCAGGACCTTAAGCAAGTTCAGGCAGCCAACAAAGCGTTTGATAATGTTTTTTGGAAAACAAGTTCACTTGATGAATTAAATGAAAAAATCGATACTTTTAAGGCTTCATCACACGCCCGCGTGTTTAAAGCCGCTTATGCTGAAATGAAAAAAATAGCCGAATCACCGATGTTAAATAAAAATATCGGTAGCGAAACTGAGCCACCATTACTTGCAGGTCTTGATAACCTAGAACGCGCGATGAGAAAAGCGATTGAAAACGAAGTTGAACATCTTGAATCCCGCTTAACAGTTTTAGCTTCAACGGGTTCAACAGGCCCTTTCATCGGTTTATTCGGAACTGTCTGGGGTATTATGAGTTCATTCCAAATGATCGGCCAAACCGGTTCAGCTAGTTTAGCCGCTGTTGCTCCGGGTATTTCTGAAGCCTTAATTACAACGGCGATCGGCCTAGCGGCAGCGATTCCTGCAGTAATGATTTACAATCACTTCATCACTGAAATTAAACGTGAAGAAACTCATTTAAATAATTTCAGCTCTGATTTCTTAAACATCGTAAAACGCAATTTCTTTAAAGGTTAATTTTTATGGGAATGGGCACGGGCGGAAACAAAAGTTCTAAAATGGCGATGAGTGAAATCAATGTCACCCCGTTTGTGGATGTGATGTTAGTTTTACTTGTGATCTTTATGGTCACGGCACCGATGATGCAGCAAGGGATTGATGTGAATCTTCCGAAAACTTCGTCAGCTGGTGTTGAGCTTAATGAAGATCCATTTGTACTGACGATTGAGGTGGGCGGTAAAATTAAAATCGCCAACACACAAGTGCCGATGGAAAATTTAAAAGCCAAGCTTAAAGCTATTTTTGAACATAAGAAAAATAAACAAATCTATATTCAAGCTGATAAAAAAGTTGATTACGGCATTGTCGCTGAAGTGATGGGCGAAGCTCGCGCTGCGGGCATTTACAACTTAAGCTTAATCACTATTCCTAAGGAGTAATTTTTTTGGCGGCTCATCGTGGTGTTTACATTTCTTTAATTGCACATGCTTTGCTGATCGTTTTTATGATCATCAAGGTTTCGTTTTTTACGAAGCCGCAATTAAACTTATCTGAAGCCATTCGCGTAGATATGGTGGGCTTACCTGAAAAGTATAATCCCGCACAAAAATCTAACGACTTGCCTGAAAAAATTGAAAAACAACCTGAGCCCGTTGTTGAAACCAAACCTGAAGAGAAAAAGCCAGAACCCAAAGTAGAAGCTAAGCCCGAAGAAAAAAAGCCGCCAGAGCCCAAAGCTCAGGCTAAACCAGATTCAAAAGCTAAGCCAGATAACGATGCCGTTAGTTTAAATAAATCAAAGCAAAAACAAAAAGAAGCTTTAGAAAAACTTAAAAAAATGTCAGCGATTGATAAAATTCGTCAGCAAGTTCAAAACGAAAAGTCTGCTGATGCGGCTGCAAAAGTTTTAAAAGGTCGCGTACTTTCTAAAGGCACTTCACCAACTGGTCTTGATAAAATCCAATCTGAAAATTACCTGGTGCAGTTAGATACTGTCATCAAAAGAAACTGGGCACTGCCGCAGTTTTTGATCGGTAAACCTTTAAAAACAAAAGTGTTAGTTAAAATTCACCCAGATGGTCGAGTTATCGATAAAAAAATCGTGCAATCGTCTGGAAACCCTACCTATGATGATTATTGTATTCAAGCTATTGATAAAGCTTCGCCATTTCCTAAAGTTCCGGACAAGTTCACGGAAATTTTCAGCGAAGATGGCGTTTTATTTGGCTTTCCAGAGTGAGTAATAGCTGCTAGCAAAGGATTTAATGATGAAAAAATTCATTTCTTTATTTTTAGTTTTATTTTCTTCAATGGCGTTTGCGCAAAACGCGTATATCAAAGTAGGCGATGCCCAAGCTAAAAAAAGCACTTTAGCTTTTCCGGTGATGAATCAGTTAAACGCTTCTAAAACTGGTAACCACGTAAAACTAGCAGCACAGATTCACAACACAGCAATGAAAGATTTAGAGTTATCGACATACTTTAATATCATGCAATCTGGTGCTTTTTTAGAAGACACAACCACAACTTCGATCAAATCAAAAAACTTAGATGCTAAAGGATTTAAATTCGACACTTGGAAAACAATCGGTGCCGAATTTTTAATTCGCTCTTCGTTTGCTTTAGTCGGCAGTGATATTTCTGTTGAAATGTATCTTTATCAAGTCAGCGAACAAAAAACGATCGTTGGTAAAAAGTATTCTGCCAAATCAACAAATACAGCACAAATCGGTCACACTTTAGCCAATGATGTTTTAGAAGCATTAACAGGCCATCGTGGTGTGTTCTTATCTAAGATCGTAGCCACAACAGATCGTACAGGTTACAAAGAAGTGATCACAATGAACTGGGATGGCAGCGATCAAGATATGGTCACACGCGATCGCAGCGTAGCGATTGCACCAAACTGGTCACCAGATGGTAAAAAATTATTATACTCAATCTACACACGCCGTGTAGGTTCTGCACAAATGAACTTAACGTTATTCCAACACGAATTAGGTTCTGGAAAACGTTCGATCATTTCTAACCGTAACGGTTTAAATCAAGGTGGAAGTTATTCTCCAGACGGAAAAAACATTTACTTAACGATTTCGCAAGGTGGTTCGCCGGATTTATACAAATTAGATCTTAAAGGCGACATCGTTACCCGCTTAACAAAAGGCCCATCAGGTGCCATGAACGTTGAAGCGGCGGTTTCTGATGATGGTTCTAAAATCGCGTTTTCATCTGACCGCGGTGGAGCTCCTTCTATCTACGTGATGAATTCTGATGGTACTGGTGTGAAACGTTTAACCTTCCAAGGTAAATACAACTCAACACCAACATGGTCTCCAGATGGTAAAAAAATCGCGTTCGCAAGCCAGATCGAAAACTACTTTGATATTTTCGTAATGGATGCTGATGGAACGAATTTACGTCGTATTACAACAGCGACAAAACCGAACGGAAAACGTGCAAGTAACGAGGATCCGAGCTTTTCTCCTGACGGAAGATTTGTGGTTTTTACGAGCAATCGCACAGGCTCATTTCAGATTTTTGTATCGAGCGTAGACGGAAATGAAGAACGCCGTGTCACTCAGGATTCTTATAACTATTTTAAGCCTAAATGGTCGAACAATCTGGAGTAAAAATAAGCACTCCTAATGGGATCTTGACGATCCCAGAGCCACTTCAGGTATAAAAAACCTATGAAAACACAAGTGGTGAAAGCCAAAAATTCGCAAGTTAATGTTATTGTTTGGATCTATTTATTAGCATTCGTTTTAATGACTTGGTCATTCAAAACTCACGCTAAAGAAGCATCGGCTACAGCTAAAGTAGCAGCTGCTCCGGTTGTTACAATCGATACATCTTTAGGTAAAATCAAAGTTAAATTAAATCCGGAAAAAGCGCCGGTCAGCTCAGAAAATTTCTTAAAATACGTTAATAAAAAATTCTACGATAAAACTATTTTTCACCGCGTGATCAAAGATTTCATGATTCAAGGTGGCGGTCACACCTCTGACTTAAAAGAAAAAGCGACTTTATTTCCACCTATCACAAACGAAGCTAAAAACGGTTTATCAAACTTACGTGGTACAATCGCTATGGCTCGCACAAACGATATCAACTCAGCAACAGCTCAGTTCTTTATCAACGTGGTTGATAACCAACGTTTAGACCACAAATCAGAAGATCGCTACGGCTACGCTGTATTCGGTGAAGTTATTGAAGGTATGGACGTGGTTGATAAAAT
>JAMPXC010000025.1 GCA_023701385.1 Pseudobdellovibrio sp. | reverse complement strand
TTTAACAAATCATGCGTATAAGTAAAGGTTGCAGCCCAACCGTCATTGCGGTCACGCGCCAAAACGCCATTCTTGTTTTTATCACCTAAGACTTCAAAGTGTTTAAGTGTGATCACAGGATTATTGCGGTCAGCTAAGTCATTAAAATGGACTAGTTTAGAAAAGCGTTTACAGGACTAGACTTTGCTTTAGAAGAATATTGAGGCAAGGACTCTCTCGGTTGAAGATTTATTTACGAGATAAAATTCAACTTAAAAGGAGAAGAGTCCATGACTCAACAACAATATATTATTAATCGAAAAGTTAACATTGTCGAGCTAGCAAATACACTGGGAAATATTTCTGAAGCGTGTCGCAACTTAGGCGTATCACGACAACACTATTACGACATCAAAACCGCAATACAAGAAGATGGCATCAGCGGCTTATTAGAAAAGTCTAGGAAAACACCAAAAATTGCAAATCGCATCAGTCCTGAAATTGAAAAAGCTATTTTGGAATACGCGCTAGAAAATCCAACACACGGCCAAGTGCGCGTTGAAAATGAATTAAAAGCCAAAGGTATAAGAATTAGCTCTGGCGGTATCCGCGGTGTTTGGGCGCGGCACAACTTGCTACGCAAAGGTGATCGACTAAAGCATCTTGAAAAACACTCAGTCGAAACCGGTAAAATTTTAACTGAATCACAAGTGGCGGCGTTAGAAAACGCGAAAGAAGTAAAGCAGGCTCACGGTGAAATTGAAACTTTTCATCCGGGATTTTTGTTCGGCCAAGACACCTATTACGTCGGCTACATCAAAGGTGTTGGAAAGATCTATCAGCAAACTGGCATTGACACTTTTTCAAATATGGGTTTTGCAAAACTTTATCTTGATAAAACGGCCATCACCGCGGCCGACTTTTTAAACGACAAAGTTCTGCCTTTTTTCGATAGTGAAATGGTTAAGCTGCTTCGCGTGCTGACTGACCGCGGGACCGAATACTCTGGAAAAATCGAACAGCATCCGTATCAGCTATTTTTGCATTTAAATGATATCGAACACTCGCGTACAAAAGCATTCCATCCACAGACTAACGGCTGCACCGAAAGATTAAACCAAATTATCCAGGATGAGTTTTACGCGGTGGCATTTAGAAAAACTCTCTACACGAGCATCGAGCAAATCCAAATCGACCTGGATGCTTTTATGAAGAAATATAACGAAACTAGAACGAACCAGGGAAAGCGATGTCTAGGTCGCACCCCAAAACAAACTTGGGATGCTGGATACGAACTTTATAAAAAATATGTGATAGAAAAATCGGAGGTGACAACAGAAACTACAATGCACTAGAAAACTGGATCAACCGAGAGTGTCTTGTAAACTCAATTCCATACTACCGCAGCTAACTCAGTTGTTCCAGCAAATACAGTTGATGTAAATAATAAAGAAACAAGAATGGTTTTTGTGTTTTTCATACTTCAAGTAAAAAAACTTTTTTCTTAAAGCTCAAATTCTCATTCTGTTAAGCGCGGACAATAGTCTAGCTAAAACTAAAAACTTAACCTGATCCTGACAAAAGATCGTCACCCCAATGGTCGTCTTCAGATGAACTTAATTTTTAAAGTGTCATCACCCATCGCAATAACTTCAGCTACTGACGAACAAATAACTCCCGTTGGCTTGATCAAGTGATCTTTTTTGAATCATATCTTCACCACACAATTCAATAATTTGATCTCTTGCGAATTATCAGATTCAATCCAACTGATCCAGTTTTGATAATATTCGCTTTTTTAATGATTTTTCTGAATAAACTTTCATGTCAAGACCGTAGGTTTTTAATAAATTCGAAAAGCGCGTTAACGTCTCCAAAAGCTTTAAATTCGTTGGATCGTTAAGAATTATTTCGACTTACGCTTATTTTTGAAGACTTTAGATTCAATCACCTTTTTTGTATCACTCAGCATAACTTCAACTACATGCTCACGATCAAGCTTTAAAATTTCAATTAAATGATGAAAACAATGCAATGGAGGAGCACACATTCCACGCTCCCAGTTAGAAACGAACTGTACATGAACCTTAAGTTTTTGGGCAAGTTCAGCTTGAGTAAAACTTTGTGCGATTCGTTGTTCTTTTAAATAATTTCCCAAACAATGAAAATCACCGCTCATTAGCCCTCCTTGGCTAAAAAAATTATACAATAATTTTTTATTTAGGTAAAGAGAATGTCATTATTCACACTATAATGGGTCGAAAAACAATCCGCTTTTATTTCAAAAAAGTTCGGTTAAGATAAAGTCAAAAAAAAACAAACCTCTCTCATCTTGATTCGTTTCATTTTCACACAATTTCTAAATAATCTTCACTTTAGTGGCTGACGGCAGTACTTTAAAAGATGCAACTAAGGGAGAGGTAATGCATAACAAACAGAGCGTTAATTTGCAGCTTGTGCTTTGTCCGACTCGTGAACCTGATCCAGAATACAAACACTTGTACCACAAGATTTATACCTGCTGGAGCAAGGTATGGGCAGAAGCCTATAACGAAATTAACTATAAAAAAAGATCTGATGATCTCAAATCAGATGCATTCACCCGTCAAGACTTTGCAACCGCAATTTTCCATGAAGATAACTGCGTAGCGGTTATTCTCTATCGCTATGTGGATATGAGTTTACAAACAGCACAGGATGATTCTTTTTTTTCTCAGTGGAGTGAACTACACAGAAAATCTCTTTCTAAAGTTGGCAAACGCTTCATAGTGGCTGCCAATCTAGCCGTCCCGCCTGAGTTTCGCAAAAAAAATTTTGGCTTTTCTTTTAAAGAGCTAGCTGTTGGACTCATTGCTGAACTTGCTTTACAGTCCAACGCAGACGCTGCGATTGCTACACCACGTAGAGATCGCAATGTTCATGGCACCTGTTACGCGTGGGGAGCAACTCCTATCGCCCAAGATATCCCGTGGGGTTCTGGAATTCAAATTGATCTTGTCGCCTTCTGCAAAGAACATGTAGCACAACATCGCGATCATTCATTGATGTCCTTACTTGATGAACTTTGGCAGAATAAAATTGTGGTCGGCGAAAATATTTTTGAATCTATTGATCATCTGAAAAACACCCTGCCTTACAATTTACAGAATAAAAACCTAAACAAAAAGACAGGTTAATGTGAATAAACCTACTTATAAGTTTTTTCGTCAAAATCTAGATTTTGAATTTCAAACGCAATTCTTCTGGAAACAGATCGCATTTGATTTATTTTTTTTAGCGACGATCTATGCATTATACCAAACGTCATTCGCAGTTATTAATGTTTTTTTGATTTCCACTTTTATGTTTCGTCAGTTTTCTATTCTACACGAAGCTGTTCACGGTCTTAGCCACTCTAAAGGCAAAATCAATCAGGTAATTGGTGTCATCGCAGGTGCTTTTTGCTTAACGCCTTTTTCTGCATGGAAAACAGCTCACCTAAAGCACCACTATTGGACTGGAAATCTGGAGCAAGATCCAACATTTTCAATCTTGAAAAGTTTTGAGCAAAGCTCCTCTTTAAAAAAATACGCCATTGACTTCACTTGGCGGCATGGCATTCCTTTCTTTGCAGCTCTTCAACATTTTAATTTTTGGATTTTCGGAATAAAAAATTCTAAATCTTTCGAAAGCATATTTAGCTGTATTGTGCCGATTTCACTTTATGTTGCGATCCTGTCACAGCTAGATCTTACGAATTTAGTGATCTCATGTGCCGGCGTTATCGTTTATTTTCGCATGTACGAAGATATGGTTTTTCCTCAGCATGTGGGTCTTTACTCAGATGATGATATCGATCACCATCCACAGGCCTGGGAACAACCTCATGTCACACGCACATGGTACATGCCTTCACTTGTTGAAAAATATGTTGTTCTTAATATGAATTACCACACCGAACATCATTTGTTCCCGGATCTTCCGTGGCATCGATTAGACAAAGCCCACAAGCTAATGCTTCAGCAAAAAGAAGATGTAAATGTGGTTGGTTTTGATTGGACAAGAAACCAACGACAACGCCCGTTTGGCGAAGTCATTGTGCCAGCTCCAAGCCGCAAAAAAACTGCGGCTTAAACTCAGCAAATTAGATAACTGCAATTTTATTAGAATCGTTATCGTAGCCTACAACTGTGCCACGTAACGTAAATAGAAACCCTTTAATTTCTTCAGTACCTTTAGCATAAAGCGGACACATCACGCCTGGTTCAACCAGAACCGAAGAAGTGCTAAAATCAATAGATTGATCATTGTAAATTTCTTTAACAATATGACGAGCAAACTTAACTGGCGTAGTCGTTTTTAGTCTACCCTCAACAAGCTCTTCTACCGCTTCAACGATCGTATCCATTACAAACGATGGTCTTTCCCAAAGCTGAAACCACTCGTTCGTTAAAAGATCTAATAACGAATAAGATGAAATTTTAAAGAAATTAAACGTTCTAAAAAGCTGGATGTTCTCAGTACTATAAACTTCGATCACATCGTCCTTAGTAAGTTTTTTCCAAAAATCATCTTCAACATCTAATTCGTACATCTTTAAAGCTTGTTCAACATAGCAACGCTCTGAATGCTCTCCAACAGGAACTTCAACTTCAGGCGTATAAGAAACAATATATAAAATATTTTTGATTTGTTTTGCTAATAACTGCTTTTTCTCAGTTGGTAGCGTATGTAATTGCACCAAAGCTTTTGGTGAATGAGCGCGGCACTTGTATCCATGCTTGCGGATAATTCCTGCTAAAATTTCCAGATCAGTCACGATAGCCGATTCAACAGCCGAAATACTAACGTCAAATACCGCGTTTAAACTCATATAGCCCTCTTTTGGCGTTTAGGTTTAGCGAAAACTTTTTTAGAAATGATTTTTTTAGAATCTGCTAACATCACTTTAACTAGCTTATCGCGGTTTAAATCTAGAACCGAAATTAACAGTTGAAAGCAGTGATTCGGTGGAGCACACATTCCGCGCTCCCAGTTAGAAACAAATTGAGTGTGAACGTCGCCTAGTTTACCAGCTAGTTCAGCTTGAGTGAAACCTGAGCTTACGCGTTTTTCTTTAAGATATTGGCCTAATTCAAAAAATTCTGTCATAAATCAGTTATATAATAGGTTTTTATTTACGTAAAGAGGTTGAATTCTTTACAAGGCGAATAAACGCATTTTAATGCATCTGAGCAAATAAACTCTTATGGTTAATTCAGTATTCCGGTCTAAAACCGACAAATTCCTATTTTTGGGTTATGCATAAAACTCTAAAAACAAGCAAAAAAACACTTTCTCTCATCTTGAGCCGTTTCACTTTCATGCTTCGAGTAAATAATCTTCTCTTTATAAACAAGTGGCAGTAATTTAAAAGAATAGAAAAAACAGGGGGGTGGGTAATGCAAAATAACCAAAACGCTAATTTACAGCTTGTGCTTTGTTCTGTACGCGAACCTGAACAGAAATATAGAGACTATTACGAAAAAATTTATAAGTGCTGGAATAGCGTATGGGAAGCCGCTTATACCGAAGCTAAGTATAAAAAAAGATCAGATGATTTAAAATCTGATGCCTTTACCCGCCAGGACTATGTCGCAGCTTTCTTTCATGAAAATGAATGCGTGGCTTTCATTCTTTTTCGCCATGTGGATTTAAGCCTCCAAACAACTTTAGATGATTCATTCTTTACCCAGTGGAGCGAAATTCACCGAAAAGCGCTTTCAAAAATCGGCCACAAAATGGTCATCTGTGGCAACTTAGGCATTGCCCCTACATTTCGCCATAACTTGTTAGGTTTTTCTTTAAGAGATTTATTCGGCGGGCTTATTACCGAAATCACTTTGCAAGCTAATGCCGATGCCACAATAGCTACGCCCCGTCGTGATCGCAATATGCATGGCGCTGCCTACCGTTGGGGAGCTATCCCAATAGCACAGGATATCCCTTGGGGATATGGTATACAGATCGACCTTATCGCCTTTTGTAAGGAACATATTTTACAGCACCGTAACCATGAACTGCAGTCTTTATCAGATCAGCTTTGGCAGAATAAACTGATTATCGGCAGTGATGTTTTCGAGCCCTTTAAAGGGTTCAAAAACACACAACCTTATAGTTTACAAAACTTAGAACCTAAGAAAAAGATTGGATAATTCTTGTGAATAAAGCCACCTACCGAAGTTTAAGACAAGGTTTAAACTTTAACTTTCAACCTCTACAGCTCGGAAAGCAAATTAGCATTGATCTCTTTTTGTTTTCTCTGATAACAGGGCTATTTCAAACTTCAGTAGCGCCACTGAATATTTTTATTATTCCTTTATTTATGTTTCGACAGTTTTCTATTCTTCACGAAGCTGTTCATGGCCTTTCACACACGAACGGTAAAATAAATCACTTCTGCGGACTTATCGCCGGAACTTTTTGTTTAACACCGTTCACTGTTTGGAAGATGGCTCATTTAAAACACCATTACTGGACAGGTAACTTAGAACAAGATCCTACTTTTGCTATTTTAAAAACTTTTGACCAAAGTTCATCTTACAAAAAAAGACTGATTGAATCAACTTGGCGTATGGGTTTTCCACTTTTAGCGGGCTTACAACACCTGGGATTTTGGATTTTCGGTTTACAAAATATTAAGTCTATCGAAATTGCTTTAAGTCTTGCGCTTCCTGTGATTTTTTACGGCGCACTTGCTTCTCAATTAACGTGGGGTAATTTAGCGATCTGCGCGACCGGCACTTTGATTTACTTTCGTATTTACGAAGATATGATTGTTCCCCAACATGTAGGCTTATACTCTGACGACGAACCTGATCATCATCCACCTGCCTGGGATCAAATTCCAATTACCCGCTCCTGGTATTTGCACCCGTTTATCGAAAGACATGTAGCTTTGAACATGAACTATCACACCGAGCATCACTTGTTTCCAGATCTTCCGTGGCATCAATTAGATAAAGCCCATAAACTTTTACAAACTGAAAAGGAACTGAATATCGTCTCTTTTTTTGAATGGATGAAGATGCAGCGCCAGCGCACATTTGCCGAAACCATTACTCCAGTACCAGGCCGTAAAAAAACAGCAGCCTAGAAGACTTAGATCATCGCAATTTTATTGGCTTCGTTATCGTAACCCATCACTTGTCCTCGTAATGAGAACAAGAACCCACGGACATGGCGCGTGCCTTTTTCGAATAGTGGACAGCCAATACCTGGCTCTACAAGAACAGAGGCTGTTTTAAAATCGATAGATTCATCATTATAAATTTCTTTAAGAATGTGGCAAGCCACATTGACCTGACGCGCCTTCTGAAATTTTCCAGCCATTGCCTCGGTATACTCCTGAAATAAAGCCCCTAAGACAAACGTTGGTCTTTCCCAAAGATGGTACCATTCGTTAGTTAAAAGATCTAAAAGTGAATAAGATGAAATTTTAAAGAAATTAAATGTTCTGAACAGCTGGATATTTTCAGAGCTATAAACTTCAATCACATCATCTTTTTGCAACTTATCCCAGAAATCTTCATCTGTTTCCAAATCATACATTTTTAACGCCTGTTCTACATAAGCGCGCTCTGGATGTTCGTTGGCCGGAATCTCAGGCTGTTCTGGAGTATAAAGAATAATATTTAACACGGCATTCACCTGTCTCTGCAGAAGCTGCTTTTTTTCAACAGATAGAGTTTTTAAATTTACCAAAGCCTTCGGTGAATGAGCGCGGCAACTGTATCCGTGCTTAAGAATGATTGCAGCTAATCTTTCTAAATCATTAATTAGAGCCATTTCAATAGCAGTAAAATTAACATCAAGTGCCGCGTTTAAACTCATACAGACCTCTTTTCTGTCATGGCTCACTTATATAATAAGTTTTTATTTACGTAAAGAGGTTGAATTCTTTACAAAGAGGGCAACGCTATTTAATGATATCTGAGCTATTAAATAGTGTTCTTGTTTTAAAATTAACGACAGGTCCCTGTTTTAGGATCAGCTTCGATTTGCATGAACAGCTTAGGATTCATTTGCGGGCATAAATCCTGAAAGTTGTTAACACCTACGCTAACTGCAGGGTTTTTGCGATCCGTCTTATTATTCGGGTAAATGGCAACGTAGGTTTTTCCGTTTTTATGGTTTAAGCCTACGTTCGTTGTATTACCGATTTGTTTTTGCGGAAAATTAGCTAAATCAATCACACACGTTTTTTTACCGTCTTGGGCAACAAGTTTAAAAGATATAACTTTATTGTGCTCAATCTTCATTTCAAGCGTTTGTTTAAACGTTAAACGAATACCGTCGATCACTTCACCACCGAAACTGCATTTTACATCGGCGTTTAAGTCTTCTTTTCTTCCACCAACAGCGCTGGTTTTAACGGTGCCCACTCCGCTGATAGGCCCAGCAGTTAACGTTGGCAATGGATCAGTAATACAATCTAAACACTCTGTCGCCTTCTGTGGGTTTTTCATGTCTTTTAATTTACTCGTGGCTTGGTTCATCGTATCTAGTGCGGCCTGTGATGGCTCGCGGTTTTCTGATGGATCTGGTGAACGGTACGCTGTCACTGGCTCGCGGGCTTCCATGTATTCGACGCGATCCATTGATTTAGTGATCGAGCCAAGGCTTGAGAAAAAATTAAAGAGCGGGCTTTGTGTATTGTTCATCGCCCACATTGACTGCCCCATCTGCGGGCCTGATTGTGGCGTGAATTGCATAGCGTATTGGTTATTACCCACATTGATCGCTTGAAGTACTTGCAAGCGCTGTCCTGGAGGAACTTGGGCTAATTGTAACTGCTGTTGCGGCGTTAAATATTGGGGATACATTTGGCGCATCATCATATCCATTTGCGCTTGCTGCTGTAATGTCATCGTCGTTGCCACAGGCGTTTGTGCCACGGCAAATGCTGAAAAAAATAGAATGAAGCTTGCGATAAATCTCACGTTAAACCTATCGACATTGGGCTTCATGAAATCAAGACGACCTCGGTCTAGGTATCTGCTAGCTGTCTTGGCGGTCCTTTAAAATAGAGAGGAGCTCTTTTTCAGCCTCATAATCCATACGCGGAAGCGGAAGTGACTTGGCTTTACCTGATTTCTTTATAGGCTTTTTCATTGGGCCTCCCATAATCTACTCCAAGTTAAGCTTGAGGCAATGTGCCTCGCGCTTAGCTTGGTAAGATCATCGTAAGCAATGGCAGAGCCAACAGCCCCATCGCAAACTGAGGCTGTTTAATACGATTTAAAAAGCTTCCGTGCTCTTTTAGTTCAATCAGAACCGAAGTAAACATCGCACCACCGGCCATCATTAAGATCACCGGCAAAACCTGATTCACTTGCAAAAGCAATAAACCCGCAACAACCCCACCGACTAATTCAACAACACCTGAAAATAAACCACCGATAAAAGATTTTTTTAAATTCCAGCCCATGCCTTTAAGACATAAAACCATCAATAAACCTTCTGGAATATTTTGAATCGCAATCGAAGATAAAATAGGAATAGCCGATTTTAGATCAAGTCCTGCCAAGGAAGCCCCACTCGCTAAACCTTCAGGAAAGTTATGCACAATCAAAGCTAACGCTAAAACTAACTGCGACGAAGAGATTTGCGGTTGTTCATGGGTTTCGTGCTCTTGACGCTCAATAAAAATCTTCAAACCGTAAATAACAACCGCACCAAAAGCAAAACCGATAAGACTTAATAAAAATAATTTTGGGTTGTTCAGTGAATTTTTAGCTGCAGGTGCCACTAACGAAAAAGCTACGGCAGAAAGCATTAAACCTAAGGCAAAGTCGATTGAAAATTTAAACTTTACAAAAGGTCCTGACTTTGTTGGCGTTAAAGATAACAACGCCCCCACTGCTGTTGAAGCAAATGAAATTAAACCACCTAAAATTCCAAGCCAGAGTACCGAAGACATAAGCTATATCCTTTCGCTTACTTTAAGTATCGGACTTTTCTATGCCGACATGAACTATTATAGATATATTCTATATAGATATTGGCAATGGCTTTAATCTAAACACTCAGCAAGGGTTTGCATGCCCTGATCTATTTCACTCTCATTTACTCCAGCAAAACCTATTCTTAAATGAGTTCCGGTTTTTCCGCGGTAGTCCATTCCTTTTTCGTCTTGAAAGAACACACCCTGTTTTTTAGCCCGATGGGCCACTTTTGAAGAATCTTGATTTAAGTTCACCCAGATCGACATACCTCCGGTGGGCACATGCCAGGATAAATCATTTTTTTTCTGTAAAGTTAAAAGATGATCTTGCAAATGCAGAAACCTTTTTTCGTAAGTTCTGCGCATACGGCGTAAGTGTTTTTCAAAACCACCGTCTTTAAGCCAAGCAGCTAAAGCTAATTGCGATAAACAATCAGTTTGGCGGCTCACTAAATATTTTTGATAGATCAAATGTTCTTTTAACTGCTCATCACAGGCAATGACTCCTAAACGGGCTCCGGGAAATAACACTTTTGAAAAGCTGCAAATATAAATTCCGTACACCGTTTCTTGTGATAACGGTGCTGGTGGCGGGCCTGAATAGTGAAATTCGTAATCGTAGTCATCTTCTAGAATGGGAATTAGATACTTTTCACAAAGCTGAATCAAAGCCTGTCTACGGCGCGGACTAAGGCTTACCGTTGTTGGGTATTGATGCAGAGGTGTTGTGTAAATCATTTTAATTTTTTTAAGTGAAATTAATTTTTCTAACTGATCCGTGACTAAACCTTCTTGATCGACTTCAATCGGGATAATTTTCGCTCCTAACGATTCAAATAACCGCCAGGCCGGAGGATAACCTTTAGCTTCAACTGCAATCGCATCACCGGGCTTAATCAATGTTTGTGCGATCAAATGCAAAGCTTCTTGTGATCCGTTAGTGATGATAAATTCTTTATCTAATAAATTTCGGGTTCGTCTTAGGTATCCGGCGATTTCTTTTTTAGCACTGTCTAATCCATCGATATGGCCATAATTTAATAAGTCAGGCTTTGTCTTTTCTAAAGTGGCTGACAAAATTCTTCGAAACTCATCTTTAGGAAAAAGACGCAGATCAGGCTGTCCGCCCCAAAATTCTAAGCGAAAACGTTCGCGCTCTGTAAAGATCTCTGGTTTTGGACGAACAATTTTAAACTGGGCCGATTTTTTCGAGTTCAGCTGCGCCGTTTTTGAAGTGGTCACTGGAACTTTTTCTGAAACGCGGTAGCGGGTCTTTTCTGAGTTTTCAACCCACCCCTCAGCCACTAAAGTTTGTAAAGCCGTCATAGCCGTAAAACGGTGGCATTTAAAAAGTTTCGCTAAGTCACGGGTTGAAGGTAAAACTTCACCACTTTGTAAAACACCCTCTTTAATCTGATTCACGAAATGGCTGTAGATTTTTTGCTGCTTTGAAACCACTTTAAAACCTCTTTTATCGGATTTAGCATCTGGTCTAATAATTAAATTAATTCTGGTTATTCTTATTAGACCATTTATTAAATATCATAAACCTATGAAAAACACTAACGATATCTGGCACTTAAATGACTTAACAGAAAATCTTCTCTCTCCCCCCTTTTACCCGATGGCAGGAAGCGCGATTACCGCGTTTATTCAATTTTAGATTCTGAATGGCCAAGCTGTAAAAAAACTCTCAAACAATACCTGGAGAAATATGTATAATCCCAAACATTATAAAGTCGAAGATTTAGAAAAACAGTTAGAGTTTATCCGCAGGTATCCCCTTGGAACACTCATCACAACTGCTAATAACAACTTACAAACAAGTTACCTGCCATTTTTGATCGAACAAAAAGAATGTGATCTTTATTTACTCACGCATCTGGCCCGCTCTAACCCACAGTGGAAAGAGCTCACAAAGACAAAAGCTTTAATCAGCTTTCGTGGGCCTGATTGTTATATTTCGCCGACTCTTTATAAAACTTCGCCCCAAGTGCCGACCTGGAATTACACGGCGATTGAATGCTCTGGAGAAGCTGAACTGGTTGATGATGTTGTTGGACTTGATGCTCTGATGAAATCATCTGTAGAGTTTTTTGAAAAACGTAACAACACAAATTGGAGTTACGATCTTCCGGAAAAATTTAAATTTGGTTTACTTAAGGCGATTGTGGGTGTGCGCTTTAAAGTTACTCAGATTGATGGAAAATTTAAATTAAGCCAAAATCGTGAATCAGAAGACTATCTGGCCGTTAAAGACTTCTTGCAAACGAGTAAAGCCCCGTTTACAAGCGAAATGCTGTATTGGTTTTTAAAGTGATTCTACAATCAATGTCATGTTGGGATCGACAGTTTGTGCCACCGGCGTAAGAATAGGCTCTTCTAAATTAAGTTCTTTACCGATAGCTGTTAAACGCTCTTCGATAAGTCTTTTTGTGTAGGGACCATCAAGCTTTAGATCACCTGTTCTTTGCAACTTACCGATCGGATGCCCTGTTACAGCTTTAAAAACTTTGTAAGTTAATTCGCTACAGTAGATGCGATCATCAGACCATTCAAAAAAGACATCATACGGCTGATTGTACTTATAAAGCTGCACATAAAGCTGCGGCACCATTTTTTGCGAGAAATATTTAAAGCGCATGACTCTGTATTTACGATCTTTACTGCGAGCAATAAATGATTTGAGCGAATTCACCTGTAACGGCCCTACCGCTTCAGCCACATGCCATTCGTCAGATTTCTTTACAAGCACACCCACATGAGTCCACTGAGATCCCGTAGATTCAGCAATCGCTGCAGCTTGTTCCGTTTGGCTATGAATAAAGATCAGATCGCCCTCAGCAAGCTGTTTCTCTACAGCTGTGCTAGCCAGCGCTAAATTTGGTAACAGAAGTAAACAACATAATAAAGTCTTCATACAAGGTAAGTATAGGCGGGCTTTTTTAACGCAGGCAATATTTTAAATTATTGGCGCTCTGTAGTGCGTTGGTAGAAAAACCACGCAACGGCTGCAAACACTGAGGTGTTGGCATCACTTTTAAAAAGTGGCGACTCCACATTCTCGGAGCGACCGTAGTAACTGTAAGTAGCTCCGAAAATTAAGTTAAAACGATTATACTCATATAGAAAGTTCTGTCCGATGCTCAATGTGGATAACCCTGGCTTAGCCTCGTAGGCCTGACGATCTGCTGTCGCGTACCGATTCTCCACCTGATAGTAGTAATTTGCCACGCGCTGATTGAAAAATTCCACAGACAAAGAAGTGATCGTTGACAAATTCGGCACTAAAAAATTAAATTTTTGAAACCTTAATTCGGGTTCAAACACTAAACCTAAAAATTCTGTGGCCTTAAAATCGGTCTCAAAGGTTAATCTTAACGGAATTTGCAGCGTTAACGAGCTTACTTTGGGCGCTTTCCAAAGTTTGTAACTAAGACTTGGCCCTGTTTCAAAAATATAATTTAAATCCGGCATTCCAATCCGGGCTTTGTTTCCGTCGCTGTCGTTATTAAAACGCGCCCCAAAACTTAAATTAATTTCTAATTCGCGTGATTTAAAAAGTTCAGCGCGTGTTCCCTCTTCTTGATCCGATTTAAGAACATCACCACGATAGATAACTAACGGTAAAAGTAAACTTTTGCGCGAATACTCGTCTGAGGCCGGATAATCGGCAATCGAGCCATAACCATACCCTATCCCTATTTCAAGTTCTGAATAGGTCGGCTCTTTTTCTTTTTTAAGCTGAATATTTTTTTCGACTTCAATGATATTGATCAAGTCCTGATCAACAGTTTGAGCCCGCAACTGCGGGCCCAAAAATAGAACTAAGAATAAGATTTTAAAATAATGACTATTCATCATCCATTTCATCGTCACCCATTACGCCTAGAGAATATTTCTCTACACGGTAGCGCATTGAGCGGAATGAAATCTTTAATAACTTCGCAGCTTTTTTCTTCACACCGTTTGAAGCGTGAATCGCTTTGATTAATAATTCTTTCTCGATTTGGCCAATCACCTTATCAAGATCTAACCCCTCATCACCGATTTCGATTTCATTTGATGAAGCCATTTTGCGACCGGATGGTGTATTCACCATTGGTGGTAATGACTCAGGCAAGATCGTAGAACCTGCTTCTAAAGCCACCGTACGTTCGATCATATTTTCTAACTCACGCACGTTACCTGGATAATTATATTTTTTTAAGATATCCATAGCTTCAACTGAAATGCTTTGGATTTGCTTAGAAAGCTTATCGTTGTATTTACGTAAGAAGTGATTCGCTAATAGCGGAATATCTTCAGAGCGGTCACGTAATGGCGGCGATTTAATGTTGATAACATTTAAACGGTAAAACAAATCTTGGCGGAATGTGTTTTTAGAAACCATCTCTTCAAGATTTCTGTTTGTCGCAGCAATGATACGCACTTCAACTTTCATATCATCTGTCGCACCTACACGGCGAATGATACGCTCTTGAATCGCACGAAGTAATTTAACCTGAATTGAAGCAGGTAACTCACCCACCTCATCTAAGAATAATGTACCGCCGTCAGCCACTTCAAATAGACCGGCTTTATCAGCGATAGCACCCGTGAACGATCCTTTTTTATGACCGAACATTTCTGATTCCATTAAGTTTTCAGGAATCGCACCACAGTTTACTGTAACGAATGGTTTATCTTTTAAAGGGCCATTGTAGTGAATAGCCTTAGCGATAACCTCTTTACCGGTACCAGATTCGCCCGTGATTAATACGTTTGTTGGCGCCTGTGATACACGTTGAATTAAGTTAAACACAGAGTGCATAGCATCTGAATTACCCACCATGTTTTGAAACGAGTATTCTTTAACTAATTCTTTTTTAAGAACGCGCACTTCAGTTTCTAAGTTTTTAGATCTTAAAGCGTTGGCGATATTTAAACGAACTTCGTCGATTTTAAATGGCTTCGTTAAATAGTCATAAGCGCCTAACTTCATCGCTTCTACAGCCGTTTCAGTAGTACCGAAAGCTGTAATGATCATGAACACGATATCAGGATAACTTTCGCGAACATGGCGAAGTAATTCAATACCTGTTAGATTTGGCATTTGCATATCCGAAATAATCATATCAAATGATTTTTTCGTTAAAATGTCTCTGGCTTTAGCTCCGTCTTCAGCCGTCGTAACTTCGTAGCCTTCTTTTTTTAGCATGATCTCGAGGAACTCTCTGATCGATTCTTCGTCATCTACTACTAAAATACGTGATTTCATGTGCTGCTCCTGCGCGCTTTCAGCGCGACATCTCCTGTTGTTTATATAACCTTATGCTTTTTTAAATTTTAAAATAAACTCTGTTCCAACGCCCATTTCACTGTGGATCTGCATCTGCGCTTGATGTGACTCAAGCACCTTGTGTGTGATAGCAAGCCCTAAGCCAGTGCCTTTAGGTTTTGTCGTAAAAAATGGTTCAAAAATTCTTTTCTTAACTTCTTCTGGCATCCCGCTTCCGTTATCTTTGATCGAAAGCACAACTTCATCACCAAAAGTTTCTAATTTAATAACAAGTTTTGGATTTTCATTATTTAGCATCGCTTGCACGGCATTCATCGAAATATTTAAAAATGCCTGTTTTAACTTATCAGCATAACCCAGAATCATTGCCGAATTCACTTGAATCTCTAAGCTTAAGTTTTTCGGGGTATGTGGACTTGCCTTAATATTTTGAATCACGTCGTTCATAACCAGAGCCAAATCGATTTTTTGATCAGGACGTGATTCTGGTTTTGAATAATCTAAAAACTCAGTGATTAAGTTATTTAAACGATCAATCTCTTTTAAGATGATCTTCATGAGCTTTTGATCATCTGGGTTTTTAGCATCTGTTGAAAGTAACTGAATACTGCCGCTGATCCCTGCTAATGGATTTCTGATTTCATGGGCAATACCTGCAGCCAACTGGCCAATCGCCGCCAGCTTTTCACGTTGGCGCATTTGATCTTGCAAATGTTTTACTTCAGTCACATCTTTTAACATCATTAAATTCACTGTTTCATTTAAATAAACATCTTCGTAGCTGGCTTGGTTTACTTCATAGATTTTCTTTTCTTGAAGCTGTGGATTGTAGTAAGCAAACTCGGCCTGCCCGCGCGCTTGCGTCTGCGTAAAGATCGTACGTAAATCATTCACTGAAAGATTCAAACGATCAGTTAAATTTTTATTGGCAAATAGTAAATCATGACTTTGATTAAAAGCTGTAAGACCCGTCGGCATTTGTTGGATTAAGATTTCAGAGAATTCTTCTCTTGATCTTAATTTTTTCGTCACCGTTGTTAATTCACTGTGAAGGTCTTTAAGTTGTACACGAAACTGTTGCGAAATTATAGACACAGTCACAAACGAAAAATTAAATAACACTAAAGTAAATAAGTTCTGAATACCTTCCCAGCGAATTGAAAGTAAATTAACCAACGACAGACAAACCGAACTAAACATCGTTAAAACTAACGACGATGTTTTAGAAAGCTCAGAACCAGCAATAAACAAAAGAATTAATAATACGATTAAGTTAAAACTTGATAGCACCGAATGTTGAGCCATCAAGTAAAATAGAATCGCAAAATCAAACATAAACGAAAGCACATGATTTTTACTGTTGGTAAAATACAGTAAAAGGTGATGTGCAAAAAACAGCAGTACTGCGCCGTAAAAGTGAATTAAAAAACCCACCTGAATAAATGGCGTTTGCGATAAAATCGCCAGTTGAAATAACACGCTATAAAAGAACAGTACCACAGCCCGCCAGTCGCGAGCTGATAATGAAGTAAAATACTGTTCGATCTTCGTACTATTGAACAACTGTGTCTCCCATTTGGAATACTGGTAAGTACATCGCGACTAGAATGAAACCGATAATTCCACCTAATACGATCATCAATACCGGCTCGATAAGTGATGTCATCGCGCGAATGGCATTTTCAACTTCATCTTCGTAGAAATCAGCAATCTTACCTAACATCGCATCAAGCGCACCGGTTTGTTCACCGATCGCCACCATCTGCGAAACCATTTGCGGAATTTCTTTTTGACGTGATAACGGTAAATGAAACGGACGACCGACTGAAATTGATTCTTTACAAGATTTTAAGGCGTTTTCGATAACGAAATTACCCGCTGTATTTGCCGCGATATCAATCGACTCAAGCATACTGATACCTGATGACAGTAAAGTTGACATCGTACGCGATAAACGTGCCACCGATGCTTTTTGAACCACATCACCTATCACCGGAGCATTAATTAAAAATTTATCTAAAGCCTGGCGCCCTTCTTTGCTGGCGAAAAAGCTGATAATAAAATAAACAGCTACAAAGATCCCGATAAAAATGCCCAGCCAGTGGTTACGTAAAGCATCTGACGTATTGATTAACATTTGTGTTAATCCCGGAAGCTCTTTACCACTACCTTTATATAATTCTTGAAACTTTGGAATAATGAAAACGATAATACCGGAAATTACGACAATCGCAGCAATAATGATCACAATCGGCATCGCCATAGCCCCTTTGATCTGATTTTTAATCTTTTCATTTTTTTCAGAGTAGACGGAAAGACGATTTAAGATCACATCAATGATACCGGCTTCTTCTCCGGCGCGGATCATATTACAATAAAGATCATCAAACACGCGCGGAAACTGCTTCATTGAGTCTGATAATCTCTTACCTGTTTCAATCGAAGCTTTAATTTGCAAAACGGCTTCTTTAATTAATTTATCTGAAGTTGATTCAGATAAAATTTTTAACGCATCGACAATCGGAATCCCCGAATTGATAAGTGTAGCAAACTGACGCGTAAAAATTTGTAAGTCTTTGGTTTTTACCTTCGGAGCAAAGAACGCCCCGAGTGCCCCGATATCATGAGCATTCTTTTTACCAGGAGCATTGGCTACGATTTTTAAAGTCATCGGCATAAGTTGTTTAGCACGCAGACGAACCTTTGCTTCAGATTCGTCTTTGGCATCAAGATAGCCGGTTTGAATTTTTCCGCTCAGCGAACGGGCCTGGAATTGAAACTTAGCCATGCTCTACAACCCCATTCTCTTTAACTGTGTATCTAAATCATCTGGTGCATCAGATGTTGCAAACGCCGATTTCACATCAATACGTCGGCGCACTAAGGCCTGAATGATTGATTGGTTTAAACTTTGGAAATATTTTTTGAAAGCTTCGCCTTCATGCTGCTTTTTAAAATCAGCAAAAGACATTTTAAATAAATCTTCTTTAAAACCCGGTTGCGCCACGAAAAATTCGTGAACAGCGCCTTCTTTGATACCGATCACTTTTTGATAACAAATGCTGTTTAGCACCTGATAAAACCGGCGTGCTAAATTTGTTTGAAAACCGATTTGTGAAATAATCTGCTCTAAGCAGTTTTCTACAGATAAACCAGAGATCGTTAAATAAACTGAACGGCCTTCTTCACAAAGTTTGATCCATTTTTCCCAACTCTTGATACTGTTGAAATCAACGACGAACTGATCGATACCATCGTAAATCGGGTGATGCGCTTCCCACGTCAGAGTTTCTTCAGAAAGGTGAATTAACGAATCAATATTTAACATTGAAAGCGTTGAAAAATTGCCGTGAACGGCAATCAACTTCGGAGAATCTTTTTTAATTTCAGAAATAATATCTTTTAAAAGCGATGATTTACCTTGGCCACGCTGACCCGTTACAATAAATAACCCGCTTGTTTTTTTTAGAGAATCCCAGAAAACCGGAGACTGGATATACTGGCTTAATTCAAAGTTTGGAATAACACTAAAATACGCTTTTAAACAGTCTTTGTGTTCGGTGAAAGAAAACATCCACTGTTGATCCGACGATTTGTAAACGCCTCTTACAAAACCTTTAGTTTCTAAAGTTAATTTATCATTGTTTTGCAGGCACAGATCTTTAAGGTCTTCCCATTCAGAAAAGCCTAAACTTTCTTTATCGATTTCCAGCCATTCACTTTTTACTTTCGCAATAGTCTTATGACCCAGCCTGAACTGAACCTCTAAAGCGGAAGCATCTCTTACTTTGGTTAAAATCTTTTCAATCATGCTGCCTTATCCTCTAGTCGTCTCTCACAGATGTATTTAAAACTTCATCAATTGTTGTTTGTCCTCGGGCTAATTTTAACAAACCGCTTCGACGTAACGTACGAAAGCCTAACTCTTTAGTTAACTTACGCAGCTCTGCTGCCGAAGCATTTCGTAAAATCGCGTCTTTGATTTGTCCGGTGACCGGCATTAATTCGTAAATCGCTAAACGGCCACGAATACCCGTGTTATTACAGTTCGAACAACCACGCCCGCGCATTAATTGAAATCTTGGAATATCGGCTTTGCTCACACCCAAATTTAACAGTGTTGTTTCAGGAACTTGAATCGGTTCTTTACACTGGTCACAAATTTTACCCACAAGACGCTGGGCTACGATCAAGTTCACTGTCGAAGAAATTAAGTACGGGGCCACACCCATTTCAGTCAAACGAACAACTGTCGAAGGGGCATCGTTTGTATGAAGAGTACTTAAAACTAAGTGACCTGTAGAGGCCGCTTTGAACGCAATCTCTGCCGTTTCTAAGTCACGAATCTCACCCACCATGATGATGTCTGGATCTTGACGTAAGAACGCGCGAAGTGCGGAACTGAAATTTAAATCAATATCAGGATTCATCTGAACCTGATTAATCCCTTCAAGGTTGAACTCGATAGGGTCTTCCGCTGTGGAAATATTCACATCGGCTTTATTTAATTCAGCTAACGCCGAGTAAATTGTGGTGGTCTTACCGGAACCCGTAGGACCCGTGATCAACACCATCCCTTGTGGAAGGTTCACACAATTTTTGAATAGTTTTAAATCATCTTCTTCAAAACCAAGTTTGGTCATATCAAGCTGAAGATTCGATTTATCTAGAAGACGCATAACCACTTTCTCGCCCCACATGGTCGGAACAGTGTTCACACGAAAATCCATCTCTTTATTTTCTTTGGCGATATTGATTTTTAAACGGCCGTCTTGGGGTCGGCGCTTTTCAGCAATATCCATTTTAGACATAATTTTAATACGGGCCGCAATCGCCGGCCCTGAAGATGCCGCAGGAGCCGCCACTTCTAACAATGAACCGTCGATACGAAAACGTACACGGAAATTTTTCTCGTAAGGTTCTAAGTGAATATCTGAGGCGCGTCTTCGCATCGCTTCAATCAAAATACCATTCACGAATTTTACGATAGGCGCTGAACCGATTTTACTATCGGCTTCTTCACTCACTTCAGTCGAAGTGCTCTTCATGTCGATGTCATCAACATCGCCACCTAAAGTTTCATCTTCGCTGAACTGCTGTTCGTTCTGTTTAAAAGCTCCGTAGAACTTTTCAATCGCCGCAGCGATCGAAACATCGGTTGCCAGAACAGGTTGAACTTTACACTTTGTTAAGAAACGGATTTGGTCACGAATCTCGATGTTTGCAGGGTCTGCAAAGGCCACCACAAGAGTAGTTCCCGCCTTGGATACAGGAATAACATTGTTCTTGTCACAGAACTCGCGTGGCACAAGTGATAAGGCTGACGATTCAATTTCAATTTGACTTAAATCTACACCGGGAATTCCATATTGTTTTTCTAAGGCCCGAAGAATTTGTGAATCTTTTAAAATTCCGGTGTTAACGATAACAGAACCAAGTCGAGCTTTTGTCTTAGCTGCTTCGGCCAATGCAGCTTGCAACTGATCCGGACGGATCAGACCTTGACGTGTTAGAATTTCCCCAAGCTTCGACATAATATAAGTCTATCGAAGGTGACATTTTTTGTAACTAGACCTAGGAACGGTTATTTGTGGTTTTTTTGAAAAAACCGGTATTTGTGTAAATGAAATTCGACTGAGTCCAACACTCTTAGCGAGGCTTTCTCGGCTTCAGCTGACAGAGTGTCATTCAGGTAATTTTGCGAATCAAAAAAGATCGCATTTTCAGCTAAGAAATTAAAGTAAGTTAGCGTCTGCACCAGTTCGGGAAACTCATTCAAATCAAAGTCAATCACAAGTAAACTTGCAAGCTCAGCCACATCAGACATGTCGTCTAAACTCAGCTGTTGCACTTGCACATTAAACAAATGTTTTTGCGCATTTTCGATTTGTTCCTGGTAGGGAATATTGTTTGGAGAAATTAAATAAATTTTATTAAAACCGAGTTTTGCTAAAGCTACGGCATAGGTAATTAAAAACGAATAACCGCCCACTAAAACCGCGTTTTTAGCTATATCCAAAGTAATATGTTTTGATTCTAAAAAACTACCGAAAGCCATCGAACTTAATTGAATCGGCTTAAAGCCTTTAGGGTCTTTAGCAAAAGCATCAACCGCTTTCGTTGACTGGATTTGCCAGTCTAAAACTGCGGCCTTTGAAAGAATTGATTGCCCCTGTTGTTCTGAAAGTTCAATCAGGTCAAAATCAGAGCGAAAAAGCTCTTCATCACTCATCGGCTCGAAATGAATTTCAATATCCGGTGCATTTAGTTTTTCACTCAATTCTGCAGCACCTAATTCAATCGAACGGTAAATTTTCATAACTGAAAAAACTTTCTCGATTCAGCAATGTCATTATAAATTTGGTGTTTCAAGGCATCTACGCTTGAAAATTTCATTTCGTCGCGATGAAAGTGCTGAAGCTCAACTTTAATTTGTTCGCCGTAAATTTCTTGATTGAAATCAAAAATATGAGTTTCAACTTTTAAATAAGAATTTGTGCTTTCAAAAGTTGGATTGTAACCGATATTGGTGATCGATTTAAAAACTTTATCGTTCCAGTAGACTGTTGAAAAATAAACACCTTTACGAGGAATAAAATCAATATCAGGGCTAACATTCGCTGTCGGCACACCCAACTGGCGGCCACGTTTAAAACCAACACGCACTGGTCCACGAATATAATATTTACGACCTAAAAACTTTTCGGCTTGTTCTAAGTTTCCGTGCTCTAAAAGTTTACGAATCACCGATGATGAAACCACCTGCCCGTTTTCTTCTAAAGCGCTGACAACCGTTAAACCGATTTTGTTTTTCTGACAGTAATCACGTAAGAAATCGATACCGCCTGAGCGGTCTTTTCCGAAGTTAAAATCATAGCCTACGACAATGTGTTTAGGCTTAAAATAGCGGTTGATATACAGATCCAGAAACTCATCTGCCTGCATGAGCGAGAAATCCTTTGTAAATTTTTCCTCAATGAGAAAGTCGACCCCTAAGGCCTCCATGCGTTCTGCTTGGTCTTTGTAGTCAAAAAGTCGATGAACCGGAGTTCCCGGATTTAGCAAAACACGGGGGTGTGGCTTAAAAGTACAAACCACAGAGGGTACATTGTACTCTTTACCCTGAAAAACGAGCTCTTTTAAGAGTTTCTGATGCCCCAAGTGCACACCATCGAAGTTTCCGACGGTCAAAACCGAGCCGGTCAAATGAGGGAGTGATTGGTCGACGGTACGAATCCATTTCATGGTTTAAATATAATCTAAATCGTGCTAGTTTTGCAACGCGTGAAAGACAATATACTCAATTGGTTAAAATGGACAAATAGCAAGAAAGGCTTTTGGAGCAGAGCTTTGCTTTGCTGGTTATTTTCTATCGTTCTTTTGAAGTTTGATGAAGCCGACCTGTACGATAGTCGGTTTAAAATTCGCGGGGCTCAACCCGTAACCAAAGAGATTGTTTTAGTCACAATTAAGCCCAGCGACTTTGTTAAGATCTTTGACCTTAAGACCAATTCCATCGTCAACATGAACGAATCTCAAGATGTGACTGACAGCTTCTTTTGGGATCAAAAAATTTGGTTTCAAATGCTTTCGCAAATTTTAAATCAAAAACCACAGGCCGTGGGTGTGACGTTATTCTTTGGCGAAAACATCGGTGTGACGCGTTTAAATTCTCAAGAGATTATCGTCTTCAAAGATCCGAAAATTACCTGGGCTACGAACACCAGCCTTTTAGAAAACATGTCGCTTCCGTTTGCAACATTGCCCGACCGTTCAAATATTGCACATATCGAAGTGCTTCGGGATGAAGATGGCATCGTACGCAGGCTTCAAGATAGCCGTGGCTTTTTACAAGATATCTCCCATGCGGTGGTTGATAGCACTCGCAAAAGTAAAGATTCACTTTCGGTGATCAACTACCGTGGGCTTCGCCGTTTTAAAACTGTGGGCTTACAAAAAGTTTTACGTGGCGATCTGCCAAAAGATTTTTTCAAAGATAAATTAGTTTTTATCGGAACTGAAAGAACGATTAACTCACAGGTGCTTACACCACTGGGAGCGATGCCTAAACATGAGTTCTGGGCTCAGGTGACTGACAACGTCTTAAAAAAACGTTTTATTAAAAAAGGTTACACCTGGATTAACTCACTAATGCTTTTAGTGTTAACGATTATCGCCGTACTTGTGATCACTCATTTTCCACAGGCTGTTTCGTTATTTATCTTTTTCTGGATCGGCACAATCTGGTCAGCATTTTCAATTTGGGTATTTGATACTTTTAACCTTTGGATTCCGTTAGTCAGCCCATTAGTATTATTAATTCTAATTTGGGTTTTATATATTGGCTATCATGCCCTGCGTATTGAAAAGGCCCATGCCGAACTCCAACAAGAACAGCGCTACCTATCTGACCTTGAACAGTTAAAAAATAACTTTATCAGTCTTATTTCGCATGATTTAAAAACACCGATTGCCAAAATCCAGGCTGTCGTTGACCGTTTAGATGCTGAAAAAAATATTCCGGATCACATGCACGAAGATTTTGGAAATTTAAAAGTTTATTCTGAAGAACTTAACCGCTACATTCAGTCGATCTTAAAAGTCCTTCGTGTTGAATCACGTGATTTTCAAATTTTAAAAGAAGTGGCTGATCTAAACGAAGTGATCGAAAACGTCGTTGAGCGTCTTAAGCCCGTGGCGAAAACCAAGAATGTAAACATTGATCTGACATTAGAACCGATGTTTTTGATCGAGTTTGACGTAACCCTTATGACCGAAGTGTTTTTAAATCTGGTTGAAAATGCGATTAAGTACACGTCAGCAAACGGTCAGGTCTTTATCCGCACGAAAGAAACCGATACCGAAATTCTGATTGAAATTCAGGATACCGGCGAAGGAATCGCTGCCGAAGACCAATTGCATATCTGGAAAAAGTTTGTGCGTGGTAAAAATCAGGATCAAAAAACCAAAGGAACCGGCCTAGGTTTATACCTGGTTAAATACTTTATTGAACTGCACGGCGGAAATATTACGTTAAATTCAGAAGTTGGCAAAGGAACAACGTTTTATGTTCGACTGCCGATTGATCCGGTACTATAATTTTTATTGATAAAGGGCTCGCGGTAAAGCGCGGCAAGGAACAAGTTATGAAACTGAACACACTTATCGTTGATGATGAACAAGAACTACGCAAATCAGTTGCGAGTATTTTGCAGAACTCTATTCCTGATGTGACTTTTAATATCACTGAAGCGTCTAACGGCCGCGAAGCGATTGATTTAGCTAAAAAAGAATTCTGGGATTTAATTTTAATGGACGTAAGAATGCCAGAGGTTGATGGCCTTGAAGCTTTACGCCAAATCAAAGAACATGATCCACGCACTTTCGTGGTGATCATGACAGCCCACTCAAACTTAAACGACGCCGTTGTAGCAATTAAAGATGGTGCTTACGATTATGTTGAAAAACCAGTAAGCCCCGAAAAATTAACGGCGATTGTTCGTAAAAGTATCGAAGCTCATGACATGATCACTGAATTATCAGCTTCTAACCCGATTTTTGATGACGATATCGAAAGTGAAATTGTTGGCCAAAATACAAAAATGAAAGAAGTGTTCAACTTAATCTACAAACTTTGCAAAGTAGATACGACAGTACTTATCCGTGGCGAAAACGGGACTGGTAAAGAATTAGTAGCTAAAGCTATTCACTTCAACTCCCCTCGTAAATCAGGTGCTTTTGTGGCGATCAACTGCGGAGCTATTCCTGAACACTTAATGGAATCTGAATTATTCGGTCACGAAAAAGGGGCTTTCACAGGCGCTATCGAACGTAAAATCGGCAAATTCCAGTTAGCTAATAACGGCACATTATTCTTAGACGAAATCGCTGAGTTAAAACCTGAAATGCAGGTAAAGTTACTTCGCGCTCTTCAAGAAAAGAAATTTACTCCGGTGGGTTCTAACCGTGAAGTTAAAACGAATGCACGTATTATTGCAGCCACTAATAGAAACTTAGAAAAAATGATGGAAGACCAAGAATTCCGTGAAGATTTATTCTATCGTTTAAACGTGATGCCGATCTTCTTACCGCCATTGCGTGAACGTTCTGATGATATTCCAGAATTAGCGTTAAACTTCTTAGAGAAGTTCTCTAAATCACACGCCAAACAAATCCACAGCATCGCACCAGATGTTTTAGATTTAATGAAAACTTACCGTTGGCCAGGCAATATCCGTGAATTAGAAAACGTGATTGAACGCGCCTTTATCGTTGAATCAAGCCAAGTGATGACAACAGCAAGCTTACCGGAAAATATCCGCAATGCCGCTGGAGCAAAACCAGCCGTTACTACCACTGTAGCCGGCGGAGTAAAAACAGAAGCTCCAGCTGCGGGTGCTTTAGATTTCGAATTATTCAAAGAGCAGGCCGAAAAAGATTTTATTATCAGTGCGCTTAAAGCGAACAAAGGTAAGATCAACCAAACTGTGGCTCAAGCGAATATTCCAAAAAATACGTTGTTACGTAAAATCCGTAAGTACAATATTAACGTTAAAGATTTTTCTTAACCTGCGTCTGAGACGCAGAAACTCATCAATTCGATACGCGAAGGAGCTGGCATTGGCCAGCTTCGCATTTAGCTTCTTTTACTTTTACATCAGACATACATTGTCCGGCCACGGCACAAACTCCTGGATCATCAAATTTTTGCCAAGGCTTCGTTTTTTTATAAAGATCTAAAAACTTTTTATTAATCGCTTTTTTCGTTGCCCCACAGCAGTGGCTGTACGGCACAATCACACAGTCGCTATCGGCCTTACATTGCGTGATATCGGCTTCTTTCGCCAGTGGTTTGGTCGCAAATGCGTTCATGGCTACGCTTAAAACAACTACAAAGATTAATGTTTTCACGATTGCGCCTTTAAAACTTTTTTCGCTGAATGAAACACATGTTCAGGCATAATTTCTTTCATGCACTTGTGATGCCCTAACGGACATTTATGATGGCCATGCAGCCCACACGGTCTGCACTCTAAATTGCGATTTTCAATAACGATACTTTTATCTTCCCAAGGTCTGAAACCTAGGTTTAAGGTCGTCGGGCCAAAAATAGCGATCACCGGAGTGCCTACACTCGCGCCTAAATGCGAAGGTGATGAATCGTTTCCGATAATTAAATCACAGGATTTTAAAAAATCGATCGAATCAACCAGCTTCATTTTACCCGCCAGCATTTCGACTTTTGGATTTTTACTTTGAATCTCTTGGCATAAAGGTGCTTCGTCGGGGCCACCCATTAAATAAACCTGATAACCTTCGTTTAATAATTTTTCGGTAAGATCCGAGTAATAATTCACCGGCCACTTTTTAGTTTCCCAAACAGACCCCGGAAATAGCGCTATTTTTTTATCGGTGTTAAACGCATGCGTCGGCACATGCATCGAGAAAAATTCTGGAATAGGTTTAAACTTTCCTTCTTGATCAGAAAAATTTAAATAACTCCAATCCTGTTCATTAATTTTTTCAGCTGTCTTTGGATCAACAGGAGCTAATAAAGCCATCTGGCGAATAGCATCCGGCAAAGTTTTTAAATACTTTACACTTTCGCTAAAGAATAAAAAATTAAGACCTTGAGAAAAACCAAATTTCTTTTGCGCTTTAATCTTCCAGGTAAAAAGTGCTGAGCGCAGTGATCTATGTAAGCAGAAAACATTTTCAACCGCATGGGAGTTAATTTTTTTAACGGCATCATTGTAAGAGGTTTTATCGCCCTTATTTACGGTGATCAGCTCGTCTATAACATTTAATTTTAACAGATAATCAGCGACACCTTTTTTGGCCACGAAGATCACTTTATCATTCGGGTACAGCGCTTTAAGCCTTTTTAAAAAAGGAATAGATAAAAACACATCACCGATAAAGGCCGTCTGCACGACCACATGATAAGACATGATTATGACCCTGGTTCGATCTCGATCACTTCAGACACTAAAGTGCCGATTTTGATTTTAGCTTCGATTCTTAGAATATATTTACGGTCATCGTCAGAAAGCCAGATAAAGATATCACCGGTTTGCGATAAAGCCCCGCGCGATACGATGCTGGCTTTAATTTTAATCGCGTTAAAATCACCGGCTTCAGTTGCTAGTTTTTCTTTACCTACGGCAGTTCCCGTAAAAACGATATTCTTTTTATCTTCAGCCACACGGAAAGAAATTTGTTTACCTTCTTTCCAGTTGAAAACGCGCATATAGAAAATACCGCTGAAAGCATTTTGCGAAAAAGGTAAAATATCCCAAGAGTATTTCTTTTCTTCTTCACCGCTTTTTTCAGTGTATTGTTTTTCCCAATAACTCGCCGTTAAGGTGTCGTTATTAAAATACGATTGGGCTTGTTTAAGTTTGCCAGTCTCTTTGATATTAAGTTTTAATACGTGCGGAATCAGTGTTTCATAATCTAAGAAAGTATTGACCATATCATCGACTGAATAAAAGCTAGAAAAAATACGGCTTGATTCTAAGCCGACAGAAAAATTGTAACTTTTGCGGTTATTCACTTGGGCAAAAGGTTTTACCTGCATTGTTAGTGTTCCAGCTTTGGCTGAAAAATAACTGACTTCATGAATAACTTTTTCACCGACTTTAAACGGATCTCTCATTGGACGGCGTGAGGCGCCTTCAAAGCCATCGTTATCTTCTATTTCAGGCTGACGTTTCGTTGGTTTAACAGCAGCTTTTGTATCGGCTTTTTTAGTTTTGGCTTTCGATGCTTCCTTGACTACTGCTGTTTTTTTAACTTCTTTAACCTCAGCTGTCGCACTCACCGCAGCAGTCGAAGTTTTTTCTTCAGCTTTAACCTTAGGCTCTTCTTTAACAGCTTCTTCCTGAATTTTAACTTCACGTTCAAATTCTTCGTTCTTAAAAAACTTATCTTCTTTATCGTATTTAAGAAAACTACTCGAGCACGCACCTAATAAAAAACAAAAGATAAGTGTCAGACCAAGGCGCAAGGATGAAGGCGTGCTACAAGCACGTCGAAGACGCGGCAACGCTGGGATGGCGCTTATATTTTGTTTTCTCATTCGAAATCCTTCCAGCGTCTATGCACCCACATCCACTGGGCTGGCCAACGCTTTATGATACTTTCCACGGCTGCGTTAAAACGATTCGTAATAATTCGTTGAGCTTCTAGTTTATCGTCTGTCTGTACGTCGTCAATTTTAACTACAGGATCAATACCTATATGTAGCTTATTGTCGTCATCCCAATATGTATAAAGTGGAACTACCGGAGCCTTTGTCTTTTGTGCAAACAAAGCTAGACCATAGGCGGTGCCTGTTTTCTTACCAAAGAACTCGGTTTCAATACCATAAGGCTTACCCATAAACTGATCGAGCACAAAAACCACTCCGCGTTTTAAACGAAGGGCTTTTAAAATTTCAAAAGCATTATTCTTACCATGGGCATCGATAAATTCTGTTTTTGACTGAGTACGCAGTGAAAACCAAAATTCGTCAGCAAATTCGCTGCTAAATCTTTTTGAAATCAAACTTAATGGTACTAGTTTTTCACTGATAATGGCCGCGGCTAAGTCACCACTGCCTAAGTGCAATGTTAAGACAAAAAAACCCTGATCCTGGGGCAGATTCTCTACGCCGTGAAAAATAACATTCTTTTTAATCCACTCGTCTTTTAAATAAGGAATGCGAGCCACATCAACAATACTTCTCACCAGAATGTAGATACTTTTTTTCATCCATAGTTTTTTTGTTTCAAGCGGCGTCCCCGGAAAAGCGATATCGATATTGTTATAAACAACTTTTGTACGCAGTTTTAAAACATCAACCCATAACCAAGCTAAGAACTTGGCAAACAGCGTATTAAACCAATCCGGCAACAAATGCACGCTAAAGGCATAAATGCTACTTACTGATCTGGCTAATTTTCGCATTTAGCATATCCTTATCTTGGGTCGAAAACTGAAGTTTTAAGGCGATGGCCCGGGTTTGCGCACGCAATTCAGCATGGGTCACTTTAACCAGGTCTTTTTCCGTGGCGCACAGAATACTATCGGCATATTTACTTTGCCATTGTTTTAAAATATCTTTTTGCTCTGATTCTGAAAACGGATGATGATCCGGAAATTCTAAATGATTAACCACAATGTAACCTGATTTTTGTAAGTTAGCCTTTAGCTGACCCGGGTTACCGATGGCCGAATACACGAAAATCTTCTTACTCTCAGCATTCACTGTTGAAATAGCCTGTGATTCGATAAATGGGTGTTTCTTAGCCGATAAAAACTCTTGAAAGAACTTTAAAGTTTCAGAGTTGGCATTATTAGTTTTTGTCAAAATCACTAATTGTGATCTAAAAACCTCTTCTAAATCTTCACGTAAATGCCCGAGTGGCAGTAAACGGTAATGCGACATCGGTTGCGAAACATCAATCAACACAATATCTAAATCGCGTTTTAAAGCGCGATGTGAAAACGCATCATCAACGATCACCACATCCACTTTAATTTTATTAAACTGGTAATACTCAAGCGCAAATTCAACAGTGTCTGTCTTATGTGGCCCACTCCATACTTTTACGTGTGGAGCCATTTTTTTGATTAAACACGGTTCATCGCCATACATAAACGTATGTTTTAAATTTTCTTCAGTCACTTCTGCTGGTTGTGGAAGTTTAGCTTTATAACTTTTAGAAACAACGAGAATTGATTTATCTTTGAGTAAAGCAATTAACTCTAAGACGACCGGAGTTTTTCCGGTACCGCCGGTTGTGAGATTCCCTACCGAGATTACCGGAATATTAAAAGCCTGTGGCTTTAACCAACCTTTTTCGTAAAAAAGATTTTTCGTATCTACTGCTAAACGGTAGGGATTTAAGTATTTCATAAGTACTTAGCTAACGCCTGGCCTACGCGCTGGGTAGCTCCAACATCACCTAACTTAAATTGCACTTGCGCAAGCTTTGCAATGGTCGCTTTGGTAAATGCTTCATCGTTAATATATTTTTCAAGTAATGGGATAAGTTTCTCAGTATCAGCAGCACTTTGCATACGCTCTGGCACTACTTCTTCATCCATAATCAGATTCACTAAACCAAAAAAGCGAATACCACGAACTAGCAGTTTTCCGATAACGCCGGTGATCCATTTTAAGCGATACATGATCACCATCGGTTTTTGCAGTAATCCCACCATAAGTGTAGCTGTGCCTGAGGTTGCTAAAACATAGTGCGCCAGCGAAATCATTTTATTTGGGTCATCTTGCACTAAGATGTACGGCATTTTGTAGTCTAATTTTTCAACGACAAAATCATTGATGTATTCTTTAGTCAGTGTTGGAGCGACTAAAATCATAACACGTAAAAAATCGTATTTCTTAGCTAACGCGCGAGCCACTTCAAGCTGCACACCGAAGTTAAGCTCGATTTCACCTTTACGTGAACCCGGCATTAAAGCTAAGACTCGTTCATTCGGAGTAATACCGTATTTTCCGCGCGCCAGTTCAATTTGCTGCGGGTCTAATAACTTAGGATCAAGATCTTCTAACAGCGGATGTCCAACAAATTCATACGGCACTTGATGCTGTTCATAGAAGTCTTTTTCAAACGGAAATAATAAAAATACTTTATCGCAGTATTTTTTAATATCAAAAATACGACCTTTTCTCCAGGCCCATACTTGCGGTGAGATATAATAAAATACCTTAATCCCGTGTTCGCCGAGTTTTGCTTTTAAAGTTTTAGCTAACTTTAAATTGAAATCCGGGTAATCCATTAAAAGTAAAAACTTAGGTTTAATGCGAATGGCTTCTTCGACTAATTTTTCAAAAACAGCTTTTAGATCTTTGTAGTGAGCAATCACTTCCGCAATACCCACAACGGCCATTTCTTCAGATTTACCTAAACGGCGCATGCCGAAATCTTCCATGGCTTGTGAACCCACACCAGAGATTTCTACGTCGATATTATTTTCTTTCCAGTACTTCATAAGCTTAAGTGCATACGTTGCACTTGAAGCTTCGGCGGCCACCATCATGATCTGTGGCTTCGGCGTCGTCACTATTTGATCTCCGCTAAGATCTTTTCGATATTGGCTAAAGCAAGACTGGCCTCATCACCTGTGATCGCCACAGAAACTTCTTTTTTAACCGCACGGATAAAATGATTAATCTCAAGATTTAAAGCATCCACTTTTTCTATGTTGAACTTTTCTGTCTTATAGAATGGATCGTTTGCTTCGCCAGTTAAGATTTCACCTTCAAGCGTTGCTGTATTTACATAAATTGTACGGTCTTGTTGAACCGCACGGTAATTACGAACAATCGTTGGGTTTAAACGCGAATTGTTGATTGTGATTTGCACGCCAGATTTTAACTGTAAACGCACAGACACATCATCAATGGTATCTTTAATAAATTTGTGGCCATAAACCATAAACTTTTCAATGTCAGAATTAAATAAGAACTGCACTAAATCTAAATCGTGAATCATTAGATCGTGAAGTACACTCACGTCAGCACCACGGGCACGAAACGGAGCTAAACGGTTGATTTCAAAGTATTTTGTCTTCGTGGCTGAATCTTTAACGATTTTATAAGACGGATTAAAACGCTCAATGTGCCCTACCGAAAAAATCACATTGTTTTTACGAGCGAGTGCTGAAAGTTCGTAACCTTGGGCAGCTGTTGCCGCAATTGGTTTTTCAACTAAAGTTGGAATATTATTTTTTAAAAAGAACGCCGCTAAATCGTAGTGAGCTTGAGTGGCCGCTGCAATCGTTACGAAATCCACTTGTGATGGAATTTCTTCTAACGATTTGAAAGCTTTAACACCTAACTCACCGCCGATTTTTTCAGCCTGAGGCGCATACTGGTCAAAAACACCAACTAATGTTGCGTTCTCAGAACCTTTTACTTTTTGTGCGTGAAAGTTACCTAAATAACCAACACCAATAACTGCACCACGAAGCTTGTTAGGGGCTGCGCCTGTAGGCTTGCTTGACATAATTACTCTTCGATCCCGCCGCCAGAAGCGTTCTGACGATGAATGGCGATACCACGTTTAGATGATTTTACGAAATGCACTAAAGTCGCGATATTTTCTGAAGGTTTACATTCACTTTCAATGCGAGCTAACGCTTCATCTACAGTGCCTGAACCCATAATAATAATGCGAATGGCTTTATGCACATTCGCTACTTCTTCTTTTGAAAAACCTTTACGTAAAAGACCTACTTTGTTTGTCGCACGAACAACGGCATAGTTACCTTGCGCGCGCGAAAACGGAAGAATGTCTTTATTGACGATTGAAGAACCTGCCACAAATGAATAACGTCCGATTTTAGAAAATTGGTTAAAGGCACAAACCCCACCAATCACTACGTTGTCTTCAACTTCGCAGTGACCACCGAAGTGCGAGTTATTCGCAACGATCACGTTGTTACCGATCTTACAATCGTGCCCAACGTGCGAGTACGCCATAAAGTAGCAGTTATTACCGATTTGCGTAATACCATCACCTTTTGACGTTGCTAAGTTGAATGTTGTGAATTCACGGATAACGTTGTTATCACCGATAATTAATTTTGTAGCTTCATTTTTGTAACTGATATCTTGCGGAGGTCCACCGATCACAGCGCCTGGAAGAATGTGGTTATTCTTACCGATTTCAACGATACCGTAACGAGATCCGATCGTGCAGTGACCTTCGATAAAAGTGCCTTTGCCGATTTTTACGTGACCTTGAATATTACAGTAAGGTCCGATCTCTACATCTTCTTCTAACTTCACGTCGGCCGAAATGACCGACGATGGATGAATTTTCATAATAACCTTAAGTCTAGAAACTATTTCTCTTTATCAAAAGCAGTTAATACGTCGTTAGTTACGTTAACTTCAGAAGCTGCGTAAACTACGATTGGAGTTGCTTGGCTAGATTGGATAACCATAGAAAGACCTTTGTCTTTAGCTACTTTTTCGATAATTTTTTTGATTTTATCAACGATAGGAGCCACTAAATCATTTTCTTTTTTAGCTAACTCAGCTTGAGCTTTTTGCGCACCTTGGTTGAATTTCATCATTTCTTCTTGAAGCTCTTGAGCTTTTTTACCGAAAGCTTCTTCAGATAAAACTGAACGCTTTTTCTCGATATCTTCACGCATTTTTTCTACGTCAGCTTTTTTCTTTTCTAATTCTTTGTTTTTCTTTTCTTGGTCTTTTTTTAAGTCTTCGAAAGCTTTTTTACCGGCTTTAGAATTTTTGATAACTTCTTGTACGTCTACGTAACCCATTTTGAATTCAGCGTGAGCCGACATTGCAAACATCATTACTAAAGCTGCGATCATAGTTGTGAACATGTTTTTTTTCATTTTATCTCCTTTAAAAATAAAAAGTTTGTAAATTAATTTAAATTATTAAAACGGAGGTCCGATAGAGAACTCGAAGTTTACCGAGTCGCTATTGAATTCATCCGTTTGTACTGGCCAACCCCACTCGAAACGTAAAATCCCTAGTGGTGACTTCCATCTAAAACCAATACCTACGTCACTTAAAAATTTCGACGAAACGATCTCGTCTTCGGCCTGACCGATATCGTAGAACGCCACACCGCTTAAGCCCGCTTCTTTAATCAGTGGGAATTGAAGCTCAGTTTGGAATAATAATTGTTTTGTACCACCGACGATCAGATTTGCAGCTCTTTGGCGGTCAGCTTCTGAAATCCCTGGACGGTAGAATGGTGAATTAACATCGTTAAGTGCATTATAACGAAGTTGTGAAAACACACGTTTACCTACACCTGATGAACCGAAACCACGAAGTGTGTAAGGGCCGCCTAATTGGTAAGTTTCAGAGAACGGTACTGTTCCGCCTTTTTCTAAGGGTTGGATATTTGAGTAAGAAATATTATTTCTCCACACCACATCCCAGAATAAATTATGGAAAAATTTAAAACGCGTTGAAATTTCTTGGTATTTTAAGTCGCCACCAAAACCTGTGCGCTCATAACTAATATCAGTATAGATCCCTTTAGACGGCTCACCACGGTCATTACGTGAATCGTATTCTAAAGTCGTTTGCAAAGCTGAAGTCACACCACGAGCTGTATCTAAAGGAAAGATCAACGGATCAGTGTTTTCATTTTCGAATAACTCCGTTTTATCTAAACGGTATCTCACATAAGCACGTGTGTAATCCCCGTAAACCGGGTGACCAAAACGTAAATTACCACCCGTTTTACGGATGTCGTAGTTAATACGCGCCTTATTTTCGATATAGAATAAATCAAAGCCTGATGACCATTTTGTGTCTAAGAAGTAAGGATCAGTTAAACCTAATTTATAATCCTGACGGTTTTTCGAAGCATCGATACGCGCCTCTAAAGACTGACCGAGACCACGAAAGTTGTTTTGCTGAATGGATCCACCAAGACTGAAACCTTGCGTGTTACCGTAAGCTGCCGTTAACTGAATTTGACCCGTATTACGTTCTTTAACCACGATTTCGATATTTAACTGATCTGGTTTTTCTGGAGGCGTGCTTGTTTTAAAGTTCACTTCTTCAAAGAAACCCAAACGCTGGATATTTTCTTGCGATAAACGTTTGCGAGTTTCGTTGTAAAGTTCACCCTCTTCGATTTTTAATTCGCGGCGAACGACTTTATCACGTGTTTTGCTATTACCAGAAACGATGATATCACCGAAGTAAACTTTGTTACCTTTTTCAAACTCAAACACTAAATCAACTTTTTTGTCTGAATCACGAAAGTTGTAACGAGGAATAACGTTGGCAAAAGCGTAACCTAAGTCACCGTACTTCGCTTGAAGGTCAGTGATATCTTTACGCATAACTTCGACTGAGAAGATGCCGTTATCTTTGATTTTTACCGCATCATAAAGCTCAGATTTCGGGAATAATAAATCGCCCGAAAAATCAACTTCACCGACATAGTACTGTTCACCCTCTTCGATGTGGTATGTGATGTAGATTGATTTTTTATCTGGAGTTACAGTCACTAATGGGCGGTCGATCTTAACTTGTAAGAAGCCTTGGTTCCAGTAGATGTATTTTAAAACCTGAATGTCTTGGTCAAAAGCTTCTTGTTTAAAAGAACCAGAGTTTGACATGCCCGAGAAAAAGCCCGCTTCTTTTGTGAATAAACGGTCTTTTAATTGGTTATCTTTTAACTGTTTGTTACCGATGAAAGTGATTTTTTTAACTTTAACTTTATCGTTTTCAGTGATCACAAATTTAACACGAACAGTTTCGCCCGCAGTAATATCTTCAATCACTGGTTCGATCTTAACCAGGTAATAGCCTTTTTCTTCGTAGTATTTTAATAACTTATCAATCGCTGTTTGAATTTTAGCGTTGTTCACAACTTCAAAAGTTTTTAAGCCTGATTGAGTTTCTAGATCTTCAGTTTTAAGTTCTGATTGGCCTTCAAATACGATTTCAGCCACCACAGGTTTTTCGACAATTTTGTAGATTAATTTTAATCCTTTAGCTGTGTTTTCTTTTAAAACTTCAACTTGGATAAAATAAGTCATCGCAAATAAATTTTGAATATCTTGTTTTACATTTTGCGGATCGAATTGCGCGCCAACTTTAGAAACGATCTTTCCTAAAACCGCATCTTTTTCGATTTTTTTAAGACCAACGACTTCGATTTCTGCGATCGTTTGTTTGGGTTGTGCCGCCGATGTTTTTGTAGCTTGCGCCGCAATTGATCTGCTCTGCTCCGCCGAGACGGCCTGAACCATAAAAATGCCCATGGTGAACGTCGTGATGAAGAATAAAAAGTTCAGTTGTTTTAATAAGTTATTTAACACCAGAAAAGGCTAGCTAGACTTTAGTTTGATGTCAAATAGCCATCTTTCATGCGGTAGATTTTCGAGAACGCCTGCGCAAATTGCAGATCATGCGTTACGACAATCAAAGTCAATCCGAGCTTTTTTTGCAACTCAAAGAATAGACCCTGAATTTTAGCCGAATTTTCTGAATCTAAATTACCTGTAGGCTCATCTGCTAACAAAATGCGCGGATTGCGAATTAATGCTCTGGCAATAGCCACTCTTTGCAGCTCTCCACCGCTTAATTGGTTCGGATAATGGTCAACACGATCGCGAAGCCCCATAAACTCTAACCACTCTAAGGCTTTTTGTTTGGTCTCTTCTTTCGGTTGTTTAGCCAATAAACCCGGCAACATGACGTTTTCTAAAGCACTTAGCTCATGAATTAAATGATGAAACTGGAACACAAAACCCATTGTCTCGTTGCGAAATAAAGCTAACTCGTCATCTGATTTTTCAAATAAAGAAGCCCCTTCAAAAAGCACTTGGCCCTCTGTGGGACGATCTAAAGTTCCTAAAATTTGTAAAAGCGTTGATTTTCCCGCACCTGATGAACCCAGTAAACAAACCGCTTCACCCGCTTGAATATTTAAATCCACTCCGCGAAGAACAGAAACATGTGAGGCACCAGTTATGTAATTTTTAGTTAAACCTTGAACTTGAATCATCTAGTCCTCCCGTAACCCTTCAACCACTGTTAGTCGGCTACCTTTACGTGCCGGCGGGTAAGTGGCTAACAAGCACGCTGTTGTTGTGGCGATAAAAATAAAAAAGAAATCAATCCAACTTAAACGAATATCAATACGGTCAATTTTGTAAACTGAACCAGAAATCAGAGTGTACTGCGATTGTAAAAACATAAAACCTTGCGATAGCAAATAGCCCACAAAAAAACCGCACAAGCACCCAAGGGTCGCTACAAATAACCCCTGCAAAACAAAGATGATCTGAATGTTTCTTTGCGTTGAACCTAAAGCTTTTAAAATCGCAATATCTTGGTAACGCTGGCGAATTAACACATACAATGTGCTCGAAATATTAAACGCAGCCACAACGACGATTAAAAACACCACAAAGAAGATCACAACACTTTCGTATTTTACCGCTTTGAATAAGTTTTTATTCACTTCATACCAGTTTAAAACTGCATATCTAGAGCCTAATTCATTTTCTATTTTATGAGATAATTCTGGCGCTTTTTCTGAATCAGTTATTTTAACAAAAGCGCCAGTATAACGGTCACCGATTTGTGTGAGTGCCTGAAAATCCGGAAGATGCGATAACACTAATCTTTCATTCCAGTCATTTTTACCAAAATCTAAAATGGCTGCGATTTTAAAAGCCTGAGCTTGGCGTTTAAAATTATCATCTTCGAAAGGTGTAGCTAAAGAGACCGCTAAATAAACTTCATCGCCTACTTTTAAACTATAACGTTTTGCTAAACCTTGGCCGATGGCCACAGTTCCTGGTGCAGAATTTAAACTGCCTTCACGCACCCGCGAATTTAAGTTTAAAATTTCGCCAACTTGTTCAAAATCAAAACCTTGAATTAATACTCCTGAAACTTTTCCCTTAGAGGCAATAACCGCTTCGGTGTAAGCAAACTTAGCTAATTTTTGAATGCTCGGGTCAATTTTCTGAATTTCTGCAGAAAACTCATCCCAGCTTTCAATCAACTTTCCTTTTTTAATGATTTGAATATCACTAGTGACATCGATCATGGCTTGTTTCAGTGAGCTTTCAAAACCACGCATCACTGACATACTGGCCACAAGCGCCGCTACACCTAAAACTAAACCTAAAAAAGATAATGGCGCTGAACCGCCAAATAGAATTTGTTTGTTAAATAACAAGCGTCCCGACAACCAGAATTTAAACTTTAAATCCTTAAACATCAGTATCACCGTCAGTATTTTGCCCCAGAGTTCCGTGAATTTGGGCTTTTAAATACGCCATAATAAAATCAGAAAATTCACCGTTCATCACTTTATCAACTTGGTTGGTACTATACCCCGTGCGGTGATCTTTCACCATCTGGTACGGATGCATAACGTAAGATCTGATTTGCGAACCCCACTCATTGGCTTTCTTCGTGGAATTCATCGCATCTTTTTCTTTGTTACGTTTCTCTATTTCTTTTTCGTATAACGCCGCTTTAAGCATTTTCATCGCTTTTTCACGGTTTTGCACTTGTGAACGTTGCTGCTGTGAGGCCACCACAATACCTGATGGTTTGTGACGAATACGAACAGCTGAATCTGTTTTATTGACGTGCTGACCACCGGCACCTGAAGAACGATACGTTTCAACTTCGATATCTTCAGTTTTCACTTCGATTTGAATGTCGTCATCAACCTCAGCCCAGACAAACACTGAAGCAAATGAAGTGTGACGTCGGGCATTTGAATCAAACGGAGAAATACGCACTAAACGATGCACTCCCGATTCAGCTTTTAAATAGCCGTAAGCATATTCACCAGAGATAAGTAGCGTACAAGATTTAATCCCTGCGCCTTCACCTTCGGTCATATCTAAAACTTCACAGCGGTAACCGTTTTGTTCCGCGTAGCGTGTGTACATGCGCAGTAACATTTCAGCCCAGTCGCAGCTTTCTGTTCCACCGGCTCCAGAGTTGATCGAAAGATAAGTGCTGTTCGCATCAAGCTCGCCACCTAAAACTTTTTGTAATTCTAGCTGCTCGCCGATTTTACGCACTTCGTTTAATTCTGATTTAACTTCTTTAAATGAATTTTCGTCATGACCATCAACGGCCATTTCTAAAAGAACCTTAGCGTCTTCTAAACGGTTGAAAAATTGATTCCACTCCGCAAAAGCTTTTTCTAACAAAGTTTTTTCTTTATTTAATTTTTGCATTTCGGCAGGTTTTGTCCACATCGCTGGATTTTCTGCCGCCATCGCTAATTCTTCGAGACGTTTTTTCTTGCGATCAAGGTCAAAGATACCCCCGAAGCTCTACAGAAAACTGATCAAGTTCTGCAATTTCTTTTTTTACTTCAGATAATTCTGTGACGATAGACATGCCACTTAGTCTAGAGTGATTTTCTACGCTGTCAACGTCTCAAACAGTTGATCTTGAATGCGAAACATCAGCTTTTCTTCTTGCGCTGACAGCTCATGGTCATAACCTAATAGATGCAAAACGCCATGAATAAGCATGTACAAAAATTCGTGTTCCAAAGAGTGTCCTTGCTCTTTCGCTTGTTTTTTTAGCACATCAAGACAAAAAAGCAGCTCACCTAATGACTCTGGCTCAACCGGAGCAAAACTTAAAACATCTGTTGGCTTATTTTTACCACGAAACTGTTTATTGATTTTTTTCATCTGCGCCGAATCTAAAAACACCAAAGTGATACCTTTAGATTTTAAAAGCTTTTGATTGCGCACTTTAGTTTTACTTAAACCACGGATCACCGCATCCAAATGTTTTTGGATTTTTTTAGCGTGTGTTAGGTTTTTTGACTGATTGACAACCAGAGCTTCCATATTTTCAAATACAGCATGCCAATTCCTCCAAAAAACCTCAATGAATTTTCTTCGCTTTTACAACTTATGCGTGATTTACGCGGGCCCGATGGCTGCCCGTGGGATAAAGAGCAAACTCACCTCTCTTTAGCCCCCTACGCCATCGAAGAAACTTTCGAGATGGTTGAGGCTTTAGAAAAGCAAGATGATGCTGAATTTTGCGAAGAATTAGGTGATGTGCTTTTTCAAGTGGTTTTACACGCCCAGCTAGCGACTGAAAGAAAAGCTTTTGATATTAACGATGTGATTAAAACCATCGGCGAAAAATTAGTACGCCGCCACCCGCATGTGTTTTCTGAAGTTCAAGTGAGTGGCTCTGAAGAAGTCATTAAAAACTGGAACGAAATCAAAGCTAAAGAAAAAGCTGGCAAAGTAAAACCAGTATTTAGCTTACCTAAAGGTTTACCTGCACTTCCTACCGCTGAAAAAATCGGAAGCAAAACCGAAAAACTAAAATTTGACTGGAATGACCCACGCCAAGTTTTAGCACAATTAAAATCTGAAATCGCCGAGCTTGAAGTTGAGATGAATCGCGCTGAAATTGACAATGGATCATTAGATCACGAAATGGGCGATGTGCTTTTTTCAGCCGCGCAATTAGCACGACATTTAAAAATTGATGCCGAATCATCTTTACGCCGCACAAACTTACGTTTTCAAAAAAGATTTAATGCGATGCTAGCTGATTGCGATAACAGCGTGGAAAAATTCACAGCTCTTGCACCTGAGCAAAAAGAAGAGCTGTGGAAAAAAGCGAAAAAAGGCTTTTAACTTAAGATGATTTTTTATCTTTACTTTTTTTTAGCTGCAGCGGCCGCTGGTTTTGCAAGTCGCTCTTTCATTTGCGTTTCTGATTCATAGTACACAAACTTAGCGCTTAAACCTTCAAGCATCTTATGCAAAGTTTTAGCATAGGCATTCTTAGTCTGATTACGGCAAGCCCTATACTCGCCCGTTAAAATATCAAACTTCTTACAGGGATCAAGGGCCGCCACACACTTCAAGGTCAGCTCTGAATCAACTTCGTTTTTATCTTTACCTGCGTACTTTTCTGAATATTCGTCAAAGCCATCTTTTTCGCGGCTGAACCATTTGCGGTCGATTAAAGACCAATTGTATTTACCTGAAAAAAAGAAGTTTCCTAACTTTTTCTGGGGGTCAATGTATTTGACACTGGCGCCACAGATGAATTTCACTTGTTCATCCATCACCTTCATCGAATTTTTAACACTGACGGCAGCCGTTTTTTTGGCTTTATCAAAAGGAAAATACATTTCTTTTCCAGGTAAAATTTTAATGACCGTTTGGTGTTCTAAAATATCGTACTTCTCGAGAGCTTCAGGAAGTATAACCGTGATTTTTTCCTGAGCCCAGATATGAAGTTGCGAAAATAATATTAGCGTCATGATGAGTGGTTTCATATTCACGTCCTTACACTCTGTAATTTTCGGTGAAACAACCTAGCGTTTTAAGTCTGGTTTTTCTGTCTAAAGTTTTATCGAAAAAACCAACTCTGAATTTTACTAAATTTTAACTTGTGGGGTTTCCTTCATATACTGTTGAAGAATTTGACGCATCAAAAATTTTTTTTGATTAAAAAAATTATTTTTTTCAGTGTTTTTCAGCATTTAGCGTGTCTCATTTTAGCTCGGCAATTTTTATTCATGAGAAAAAATCACTACTTACGCGCTCGCTCGCTGTTCGTTTACGGCTCTTTTATCCTGATTTCGTTGATTTAACTAAAACAGATCATCGGACGATAATTTTGATGTAAGGAGAACACAATGTTCTTAAGCCAAACGAAACTAAAGATCGCAAAAAAATTAATGTTAGCTACTTTAGCAATGAGTGCTGTAGCTTGTGACAAGGGCGGCGGCTCTTTTTCAGTTCTTTCTGACAATTCGCAATTTAAGCAAAACGTAACTTTCACGCCACGTAAATTAGACGTGCTATTTGTGGTGGATAATTCAGGCTCAATGGCCTCATCGCAGCAGAACTTAGCCAACAATTTTCCGGCCTTTATCGATAAGTTTATTGATAAAGGTTACGACTTCCGTATTGCTGTAACAACAACTGATGCTTTCTACGGTGATCAGTTTGTTTCTAACGGCTGTTCACTATGTAACGTTGAACAAACGCGTTTTCGATCTGGCACAAGCCCGAAAGTGTATGTGATCGACCGCGCGGATTATGATTTAAGCCAAGCTTCAGAAGAATCGCGCTTAAAAAATGACTTTACTTTAAATGTAAAAGTAGGTGCCGGTGGCTCAGGCGACGAGCGTGCATTTTCAAGTTTTAAAGCGGCATTATCATCAAGCTTAAATGTGGGCTTCCACAGACCGGATGCTTTCTTAGCTGTAGTGATCGTTTCTGACGAAGAAGATTTCTCACAGTCAGAATTTACGATGAATGAAAGCTATTCAAACCCGAACTTACATACTGTTGTTTCTTATAAAAATTATTTAGATAGTTTTACTGGCGGCGCAGCTTCTCAAGACTATTCAGTATCAGCCATTTCAATTTCAGACAAAGCTTGCCGTGACCAATTAGCCGGCGGACCTGACGTTGGTGCGCAAAAAATTGCAACTCGTTACAATCAATTAGTTGATTTAACTGGTGGTACAAAAAATTCTATCTGTAATCCATTCGATCAAACATTAGATAATATCAGTTCGCAAATCATGACTGAGCAAAAACCAGTGTACACGCTTGATAAAAAACCAATCATCGCTTCTATTCGCGTAGTTGTTGACGGTGTAGTGGTTCCACAAGACAGCACTGATGGTTGGTCTTATGATTCAGCTGACAACACAATTACGATCAATGGTTTAACTTATAAACCAGGTGCAAATTCATCGATCTCAATTAACTTTGACCCGGATTTAACTTAATAATTTTTAACGAATAGAAATTAAAGAACAAGAATAAGGAAGAAACAAAATGGCGCAAATCGAAAATAATTGGTATGTGTTAATGGGCGAACAAAAATACGGACCGTACGAATACAAGTCTATCATTAACATGATTCAGACTAACCAGTTAATGGATTATAATTACGTGTGGGCTCCCCACTTGTCTTCATGGACTCAAATTCACCAGTTAGAAGATTTCAGCCGTGATCGTTTTATCAATATCTTAAAAAACGATGCTGAAGCTGGGGTTGTTAATGCCTTTCTTAAACGTGAACATACACGTAAAGATGTTGATGTTCCCGTTATGGGACACAATCACCAAAGATTCTTTGATGGCCAAATGGTCTCAGTATCTAAAGTTGGTGCTTTATGTCTTTTAAACTCGCCTTTAATCCAGGTGGGTGACCGTCTTAAACTACACATTAAGTCTGATGAAAAAGACTCAACACCGTTTAATGTTGAGTGCGAAGTAATCAGAAAAAACTTTTCAAAACAGCGACTTAACTCAAAATCTGGCCTCTATTATGCGGTACGTTTTCACGATATTCAACCAGTGGGAGTGCAGACAATCCAGACCTGGATACAAGCACCGGAAAAGTCCGCATAACCGCTTGGGTATTATACCTAAGCACTAAATTTAAAAAATTAAAACGAAAGAAAAATTTACGGAGGATTTATGACAGAAATTTTAAACTTTATTAAGGATTCAGGAGTGGTCGGTTGGACGATTCTTGGAACAGGTGTAGCTGTGGGTGCTCTAGTAGTAGAACGTTCACGTGCTCTTTACTTTCACTACGGTATGGATGTTGAGGCCTTCACTGGCAAAATCAATACTCTGGTTTTATCAAAAAAAGTTGATGAAGCTATCGTAACTTGCGCACAAATGGAAGACAAACCATTATCACGCGCTTTTAAAACGATCTTAGAAAAAGCTGATCGTGATGATGAAACGATTTTCCAAGCTCAAGACATCGCAATGTCTGAGTGTGTGCCTCTTTACACTAAGCGTTTACACTACCTTTCTATGTTAGCCAATGTGGCTACGTTACTTGGTCTATTAGGTACGATCCACGGTCTTATCTTATCGTTCCAAGCGGTAGCTCAAGCTGACCCCGCAACAAAACAACAAATGTTAGCAAACGGTATCGCAGTATCAATGTATACGACAGCGTTAGGTCTTGCGGTGGCGATTCCTGCCATGGTTCTTTATTCGTTCTTAGTTTCTCGTCAAAATGAGTTACTAGAGCAATTACAAGAAAAATGCTCGAAATTAACTGAAACACTAACTAGCAGTTCTGTTCCAGGCCTTGCTAAAAATCATGTATATCCAGATGTAGCTAACGCTCCAGCTGGTGCGCAAGTACCTCCATCTCACAGCTCTAAAGCTTCTTAATTAAGAAGCTTTTTGAAGGAGAATACCTTATGGGTAAACGTTTTAAACTACACATTGACCGCAACGCCGAGTTCGAATTGGACTTGGCGCCGTTACTTGCGGTGATGGTAAAACTTGTACCGGTTCTGTTAGTGTCATCAGCTTTCGTGCAAATGATGATTATCGAAACTGAACTTCCGCAGGTTGTTCAAGATGCTGTAAAAAAACAAGAAGCTGATCCAAATGCAGCTTCAATTTCTGTAGCTGTGACAAAATCAGATGGTGTGAAAATCACATTAACTGAAAAAGGTCAGGCTCATGTTGAAGTTGTGGGATTAGGCCAAGATAAACAGATCGACTACCCGACTTTACACGCCAAATTCGTAGCGCTTAAAAAAAGCCATCCGGCTATTTTTAAAATCGACATCCAGCCAGATGGCGATGTGGCCTATAAAGATGTTGTAAGAGTCATGGATGAAGCACGCAAGGCACGTGAAAAAGATCTTAGATTTCCGGTCAAAGACGAAAAATCAGGTAAAGAAACAACGACAGATTATATGTTTCCTGAAATCGTATTTGGCAACACAATGGATGGTTAATTATGACTAGAAAAAGATTTTCCGTACCAATTAAGAAGAATCAATCGTTTGGTCTGAATATCACGTCTATGACAGATATGTTCACGATCTTACTGGTGTTCTTATTACAAAGCTTTGCCGCTGGCGAAGTACAAATTGACCCGGTTGATGGAGTTCGTCTTCCGCAATCTTCAACTGAGAAAAATCCGGTTGATGGTGCGAAGCTTTCTGTTTCTGCGAAAGAAATCAGATTTGATCAAAAAGTTGTAGCTTTAATCAAAGATAACCAGGTTGATACTGCGGCTTTAGATGCGCATGATAACCAATTCATTAAGCCACTTTTTGAAGAACTTAAAAAGTTAAATACAGACAACGAAAAACTGGCAAAAACAGGAAAAGTATTACTACAAGCCGATGAAAACATTCCTTATGCGACTTTACGTAAAATTATGTATACCGCATCTATGGCGGGTTTTCCAAACTTGAAGCTGGTAACAACTGTGGGCAACTAACTATGACGACACAATTAATTTCACATACAAAGGATGAAGTAAACATGATGTCAGATGACTAAATTTTCATTTATTATTGCACTTCTTTTCGCGGCGCAAATCACCCAAGCGGCCCAAGAAGATGCTAAAGGTCTATTGCCTGAAGTTAAACTTAATTCGGACAACGAAGAAGTTAACACTGAAAAAGCTTTCAAATCAGAAGTACTAATTACTAAAGCTGAAAGCAAAGCCATTGATTCATTAAAAAAAATCCTTTCTAAGAAAAAAGGTGCTCCGGACGAAGCAGACTTAAACTTCCGTTTAGCTGAGCTTTACATGCGCCGTGCAAAATCTGGCCGTTTCTTCGACTTAAACGAAGGAGCTTCAACAAAGCTTAATAGATTAGGCGTACAAAGCCAGAAATCAATCGAAGCGTTAAAAGCAGCGATAGAAATCTATAACAAAATTGAAAAGCAATTTCCTAACTATAAACAGTTAGACGAAGTGTTTTTCAATAATGCCCTGGCCCACTCGCAAACTAAACAGTTAGAGCGCGCTAAGGATTTATATAATAAATTAACCCACCAATTTCCTAAATCAGTATTAGTGCCAGATACTTTATTAGAAGTTGGCGAAATATACTATTTCCAACAAAACTTTACGGTAGCTTTAGAAAAATTTAAAGCCATCGAAAAGTTCCCGAAATCTAAAGCCTACCCGTACGGTTTATATAAATCTGCGTGGTGCTTATACAACTTAAAAAGAACTGACGAAGGCGTTGGCCAGCTAGAGAAAGTTGTAAAAATTAACCCTCCTGATGCCCAAGACGAGAAAAAGTATAACTTACGTAAAGAAGCTTTACGTGACTTAACTTTATTCGTTGGTGAAACAACTCCGCCGGATCAACTTTATGG
>JAMPXC010000024.1 GCA_023701385.1 Pseudobdellovibrio sp. | reverse complement strand
GATGCTCAGGTTTATAATTTATTATTAACGATTCCGAATAAACCACACTCTTCTGTTCCGGTGGGTAAATCTGAACACGATAACAAAGTGGTTAAAACGGTTGGCGAGCCAAAGAAATTTTCTTTCAAAGCAAAAGAGCATATCGAGCTTGGTGAAAAATTAAATATTTTAGATTTTGAACGTGCGGCTAAAGTAACTGGTGCGCGTTTTACTTTCTTAAAAGGTGCAGCCGCTCAGATGGAGCGTGCCTTGATCCAATTTATGATGGACATGCATTCGACTCAGCACGGTTACACTGAAATGATTCCGCCATTTATGGCGAACTCTAATAGTTTCGTGGGCACTGGTCAGTTTCCAAAATTTAAAGAAGATGTTTTTAAATTAGAAGGTACAGACTACTGCTTAATTCCAACAGCAGAAGTTCCGGTAACTAATTACTATAGTAACGAAACTCTAACTGAAGAGCAATTACCTCAGTCTTTCTGTGCCTATTCTCCATGTTTCAGATCTGAAGCGGGATCTGCCGGAAAAGATACGAAAGGTTTAATCCGCCAACATCAATTTAATAAAGTTGAGTTAATGACTTTCTGTCATCCATCTCAATCTTATGAAGTTCATGAGCAGTTAACTTCTCACGCCGAGAAAATTTTAACGGAGTTAGAACTTTCTTACCGTAAATCTTTGTTATGCACAGGTGATATGGGTTTTGGATCTGCTAAAACTTACGATTTAGAAGTTTGGATGCCTGGTCAGAACACTTACCGTGAAATCAGCTCTTGCTCGAACTTTGAAGATTTTCAAGCACGTCGTGCGAATATTCGTTTTAAACCTAAAGACGGTGGCAAACCTCAGTTCGTTCACACATTGAACGGTTCTGGTTTAGCTGTTGGTAGAACCTTAATTTCTATTTTTGAAAACTATCAACGTGAAGATGGTTCAATTGAAATTCCAAAAGCTTTACGCGGCTACATGGGTAATAAAACAGAGATTAAATAATTTTTAGCGTTCGCTTAAATTAAATTTCTTTCTCGAAGGGCGTTTGTCAGAACGCCCTTCGCATTTTCAGAGATAACATCTCCGTGAGCCATCACGATTGTTTCTATATCTAGTGATAAAACTTTCTCTTCCGTGATTTTAAATTCTTTTTTATTTTTTAAGGTGCTTTTAAACCAACGGCTAATCGCCGGTTTATTCCAGGTTCCAAACGCCTGTTGAATAACCCACGTTAAAAAACCTTTGCGGTTGTGCAGATTAAAGATCAGATCGGTAACTACCAAGGTTTTAGCTTGTTTATGATAAAACATCATTTCGTGAGTTGAGCCGCCTAGAATGGGAATGAGTTCAATCTCATCACTCATTGTCCAATTTTTCGGCAACAATTCAAAGTCCCAGGTTAAATCACTGCGTTTATGAGCTAATTCTTTGGTGGCCCAAAGCTTGGCGTCTTTAAGGTGTTTCTTCGCAGACTTCACGAATAAATGATGCAAATCACACGGGGCTACTATGTGCTTCACTTGCAAATTCGACTTAATCTGGGCCCAATCTGCCTCGGTAAAATCGATTGGCGAAACCATGATGCTATCGCCATTATTCAGACGCAAAACTGTCGATCTAACAGGCAAATAGAAGTTTTTAAACATCTCTATTTCAGCATCGAAAGTGTAAACCCAGTCATTAATTTTCATCCTGAGATTTTCTTATGCAAAAAGAGCAGCTGTCTTGAGTTTTTCAGATTTTGTGTGCGCAGCGTTGAAATGCTGATTCGCAGAAAAACTCATTGAACCGAAGGCTCATTTTTAATAAAACAATCGACGGAAAGTTGGTAGAGCGGTTGAATACACCAGTCTTGAAAACTGGCATCCCTTCGCGGGGATCGAGGGTTCGAATCCCTCACTTTCCGCCATTTAAGGCCGCTCAAAAATCTCTAAAATCATTTAAAACTAAATATCACAACTTTGAAAAAGCGGAATTTCCAAAACTTCGCCTTTGTAATCAAGGCGTTTTAATTTTTCCCTAAAAATATCAACCGAGATCGACTGACTTAACGGTGGATAAAAATCATCGTGATGATGAGGAATAACAACCTTAGGGTTTATGATCTTTGTTTGGCGCGCGACAATTTCTTGAATATCTGAATGCCCCTGCAATGGAGCCAGTAAGTAATCCACTTCTAAATCGCGATACTGTAACAACTCTTTTTCTGTACACCCTGCAGAGCTGATAAAAAGAATTTTTTTATTTTTAATTTCAAACGAATAAGTTTGAACCAATCCTTTAGGGTAACCAAGTCCAAGCCCGCACAGTTTTGAACAATCACCTAATTTACATCTTTTAAAAGTTGAATAAACCAATGGTAAATCAAACTTTACATGCGAACTACGGTGCGCACGCAAGTTAAATTTTTTAAAAAGCATTTCGTTATGAGACGCATGAATCAACTTCTCCGAGGGTAGTCCACGCAGTTTAAGCATTAAACCCGTAAGCCCCGGAGCAAAAATTTTCGCGTCAGAATGCATCGCGATTTGCGGAACATCGTAGGTATGATCAAAATGCCCATGGCCGATAAATACCCCTTCGACATTCGCAAAAGAATTCACCGTAAACGGTGATTTTTCACCCTCGCCCCGAGATAAAAATGGATCAAAAGCAATTGTTCCTTGCTCGCCCTTAACAATAAAGCCTGCTGTTCCTAACCAAGTTAAATCCATAAAAATAACGATAACACTAGTAGGTCTTACAAAAAAGTGACTATTTACGACTCCTGATAAAGCCCTGGACGGTTCTAAGCCTGTATAGCCATTTTATGCGTTTTAAGGTGGTTGGCTATTTGCTCCAAAACACCCTGTATTCATTTAATTTAATAGGAGAAAACCATGAAACTAATGAAAAATTCGGCCAAATACCTTGTTGCAGCAGCTCTTACAGCTTTTACTTCTGCTAGCTTTGCGCAATTAGCGCAAGGATCTTTTAGCGGTAAAAATGAACACCAAGGATCAATCACTAACGACCACATGACTTTATTAGTTAAAAAAGATTTAACACCGGGTTCAGAAGATTACTATGCCGTTTTAGCTGAATACGATTTATTAGCTTTCTCTAAAATCACTAAGTGGGTCAACAGAATGTACGCTTATAAAATCGTTAAACAATCTGATTTAATCTATGCGATGGTTCCTTTATTTGCGACAAGCCAAGGTGATCTCGTCATTAAAAACGAAGCTGGTGCTTCAGCTCTTATCTTAAAAACGCCGGGTTCATTAGAAGGCGCGATTTTCTCGCGTACTGATATCCAAGATCCTACTAAAGTAGTTGAAAGAATTAAATTTACTGATAAATCAGCCGGTTCAACTTGGGAAAACTTCATCGCCGGTAAATACTTAGGTACACAAAAAACTTCTGGTTTAGATTATTTTAAAAACAACACATACAACATGGAAATCTCTAACGCTAACGTAGTTAGCTTTGACTACGAAAAAGAAAATATCCACGGCAACTGGGATTTACATGAAAGAATTCCGGGCGTGTTCTTTACATTAACGCCGAAATCTAAAGACGTTAAGGGTTTAAACCGCGTTCAAAGCCGTATTGCAATGTTCATGGATATCGTTAATCAAAAACCAAAGAAAACTAACGATGAATTCATGATGATCAACCCAATCCAAGCTGATGACGTTGGTTTCTACTACGAAAGAGAAAACGTTAAAGCTAAATAATTCTCAATAAAAAAGAAATAAAAATAGGAGAGCTTTTGGCTCTCCTATTTTTATTTGTGCTTTAACTAACTTATTATTTCCAAGGAGCAAATGCTGTATCTAGGCCTTTCATGTGCGGTGCTAGTTCAGGCATGTGGCGCGAAATCACTTGCGCTAATGTACCTTGTTGATCGATCCACTGAAGACCAGCTTTAGTGTAGTGATCGGCATTGTAGTAATCTGTAAAGTAAGGATCAGCCATTAAACGACGTGATGCCATTAAGATAAAGATTTGGAACATTGTCTCACCGAAACCAAAGTATCTTGTTGGTTTACCTAAAAATTTATTCACGTGAAAGAAACCATCATCTTTAGGGCGCACTTCTTCAGCTAATGTACCCACAAGTAAATCGATCATCTCTACGTTATCGTTACCTACAGAATCGAAACCGTAAACTGTTTCAAACTTTTTGATCACCGCTTTTTGGCGCTCATCAAGTGTTTTCGTCGGCGGGAAGAAATCGCGGTAAGCTTTGATTGGTTTTAAACCAATCGCACGGCGGAATTGGTTGTAGCGCGGAACTCCACGTTCACGGTCACGCATGATATCAACCATTCCTAAATCCATTTTACCAATGATTGGAATTTCTAACTGTTGCATGAATTGCGGAAAGTTATTTAACACCAACTGACCCGGTAATTGTGTACCAAAAGAATAGAATAAATCTTTTGAACTGTATTTTTCCATCACACCGTAAGCTTTTTCATTACGAGTTTCTGCAAAAGGAACTTCTTCAATAATAGATCTGTTTGATTGGTTTTTGAAAACTAACTTTTCAGGAAGTAATGAGTGTAAGCGGTAAACTGAAGTGAATTCTTCAGTGATGCTGTACGGAACACCGTAATCGTTACGTTTGCTACCAACAACACCGCCGATAACATAACCAGCGTCTACATTTTTAGAATGGTCTGTTTTCGTAAGAAGTTTTCCGACAACAGGAACATCTTTTAATTTGTTTGCACCCCAAGTTGCTGGGTTAGCTACACCGTACCAGTTAACATGCATCGCACGTTTTAAAGCGCCATTTGGTAAAATCGCCGGAGTCCATTCAACTGTGTGAATTTTTGCTAAAATCGCGGCATTGATTAAACGCGCTGTCTGAAAAATTTCTTCATCAACTTGCGCGGCTGTCATCGAAACTTTTTTATCTTGGCCATTCCAGATATAGCGATCGCTGGTTTTATCATAAGTTACATATTTTTTTGCAAGCATGTCTGCAACCGCATTATGCTCTTTCACAAAAAGTGTATGTAACATACTTAAACCAACCCACCAGTTGTCTCTAAAGCCTGTTACTTCGTAACCTTGATTTTGCTTATTGCGGCCGATTTCTAAACCTGCATTTTTAGGTAATAAAGTTTGACCATTTGAAGTCACAAGCTTCATTTTACCGCCCGAGAACGAACGTAATTCAGATTGTGCTTTTTGGTTGCTGCCGTAAATTTGTGAAGCATCCCACCAGTGAGTAACTTCATTTAATGAAACTTTACCGTATTCATTTTTGTACTGTTTAGCTGGAGTAAGATTATCTTGTGTTCTTTCTACTAATTGAGTTGAACCATCTTTGCCAGTTACAACGTAAGGATTTGCATCCATGTTTTTACCGTGTGTTAACCAGTCGTGATTCATAAATTGAATCCATACAGCTGCTAACATATTTAAAAACGGAACCGGTTTAAATTCTTCACGTGTGAAGAAAACATCTGAAACTTGTTTCGGATTTGGCGTCATTAAATTTTTCGACGCATTTTTATCAATGAATTTAGGATCAACGTTACGTCCGAACGCCACGCCAGCAGCACCTGCCAAAGGACGACCTGGATCATAACATGTACCATCAGCCGAACGAAATTTAGTATTCGCTTGGTTGCAATCAACTTTGCGGTAAGACGCATAGTTAGAATGTGGATCATGAAGATTGTTTTCTAATAAACCTTTACGAACATCGCTTAATACTCTTAAAGCGGCAACTTCAGTGTTTTTTTCTGACCAAGTGGTCCACGGAGTTTCTGATAATTCAGAACTTGGTAATCTTTCAACACCATTACTTTGTGTATTAACGGCCACCGGTTGCGTAGTACACGAAACCATTAACTGCGAAGCGACAACTAAACCCACGACAACACGTCGGCGAATCATAAAATCTCCTTTTATATTAGGCATACTTCTTGATGCTACCGAGATTGTTGTGTCATTCAAAATTATTTCTTAAACACGATCTGACTGAGGTAGAGGCGTGCGACCTAAGACCAGTTGAATCAGGTCCAGACTAACGAGCTTTTCATATCTAATGTTAGGTTAATTTATATGAAGAAAAATATTTTAAAAATTTCACTGGTTGGCTTTTTTGTAATCTGCGTCGGCGTTTATGCCTTCATCAATGAATTAGTTGAGCCACCGGCATTACGTACACCGGCTTCTTACCCAGCTAATTACGAGTCGTTAAAAGGCTGCGAAAAACAAAATATTTTATGGCAGAAAATTGAAGAAACTCGCGTAACAACATTGCCACTTCCAGAATTAAGGCATTTTGGTTTTTTTCAATTCTTAGCTATGACCAGACAAGAACTGGAAATTAAAGGGCAGAACGTTTCTGATTTTGCACCAACAGGCTGGAAAAAATTAATTCACAGTCGCGGAGCTGTGGCTAAAGTTAAATTAGAGATCACTGATAAATATTACTCAGGTGTATTTAGTGGTGCTGAATGTGCTTTATTACGACTTTCTTTAACATTTAAACCCGGTGGTTCAAAAGGTGTTGCTCCAGGTTTAGCCCTTAAAGTTTTAAGAGATGGCACACATAGCGCAAATATTTCGGCATTATATGGTATTGATGGGCAAGGTGAAGATTTTAACTTCTTCAGAAACACTTTATCTAACATTGTCGACCCAGGTAAAACATTTGGCGCGAAAATGATGCACAACCTATTTGAAAAAGCGTCACCGTTTCCAGAAGAAATTAAAATCGAAGACATGGCTCTGATCGATACTGCTGGTAAGCAAGTGACCAACCCAGTTGTTCCACGCCGCATTTTCTTTGTGCCAACAATGACTAATCAATTTTTGTCTAGCGAACACGATGTCAGAGAAGATTTTTTAAAAATTCCTGCAGGAACTGCTTTGTATGAAATACATTTAGCTTCTCCAGACGGAAAAAATTTAAGAAAAGTAGGCCATATTGTGACTGCATCTGAATTTACTTCTTCAGAATTTGGCGATTCAGGACTTTTCTTTAGACATCAGTTTAGATATTAGAATTAATACATGCGATTATTCATTCTTATTTTCATTATACCGTTGTTAACTTCGGCCTATTCCGGAAAAATTGGATACGTTCGTGGCGAAGCCATGATTGTATCCAAAGGCAAATCAATGATAGCAAAAAAAGATTCTGTCATTAATTCTGGTGACACTGTTAAAACCAGTGCTAAATCCCTGGCCATCATCAGTATGGATGATGGCGTGGTTTTTAAAATGAATCCGAAAAGTGATTTATCAATTCCTGAAAAAGACGACAATTCGGTCACGCTGAATTCTGGCTCGGTGTTTAGCAAAGTTTCAAAACAAAAACCAAACCAACAATTTAAACTTCGCACCCCGTCTGCGGTGATTGGGGTTCGTGGTACAGAATTTTTCACCTCTTACGGACAAACAGAAGGTAAAAAATCTGATGTGTGGATGTGTGTGAATGAAGGCGCCGTTGAAGTTTTAAGTTCTAAATCCAAAAATCCTGTTCTTGTAAAACAAGGCGAGGGCGTTGTTATTCCTTCTGGTAAAGAAGTAACACCTCCGAAAAAATACGCTTGGACTAAAAAATTAAATTGGAATCTTGATCCCGAGCAGGGCGAAGTTGAAAATAACGTGCAAATTAAATACGAAAATCTTTTAAAAGAAGACTATGACTAGATTATTTTTAGTATTGGCGATTATCGTTAGTTATAGTTCTGCATTTGCTGTCGGAAATGCTCCAGATAATATTGACACATCTCACAAAACCGAAGCACGTCTTCGCTATTTACAATCCGTAAAGAACTTTACTTTATTTGCTGAAGCTCAAGTCTCTGACCAATCAGATTCTCGCGAATATAAATCAATCATGCTTGGCAGTTACTACCGCTTTTTTGATAATCTGCGCGCGGGTCTTTTTTATCAGCGCCAGTACGGCTTTCGCCACGATGAAGATTGGTTTAAAGATCCGGTAACTCTTTGGCAGTGGCGAAACACCAACGATCGTGGTGAAGATTTAGCTATATTAGACGTCTCTCCAAAAATGAGCTTCGCTGAAAATTGGACGTTCGAATTCAAAACGCGCTACGAATACAATTTTTTTAATTCTGATCGTTCACTACGTCTACGCCCTAATTTAACTTACTTCTATCTTCGCGATGGAGAACCTCTGGCCAGTTTTTTTCTGCAAGCCGAACAAGTGCTGGGCCTTAATTACGGCACACACACAGTCAATGAACGTTGGTTATATTTAGGTGGGCTTTATCACTATTCATCGGGCTTGCAATTTGGTTTGTTCGCAGCACAAAAATGGCAACAATGGAGTAGCACTCCCAATTACACAGCCATAACCGGGAAAACCTATACTGTAGATGCTGACAGCGACATCTTGGGTCTTACGTTAATTCTAAAAAAATAGACTCAACTAAAATCCGTCCAATGGGGAAAAAAACCTCGACCTTGTAAGTGATTTCACATGTTATTTATTTGTTTGTTTTGTTATGTCTTGCCAAAAAACGCTGCTGTTCTAGGCTTAAAGTATGAAAACATTAATCCACCTTATCGTATTTAGCCTTTTATCAATCAACGCCCACGCAGGAACGCTTACAGCGGCACCCGTGAAAGACTTAATGAAAGAAATCGAAGCTACGAATTTCAGATACACTGAAACAGGCATGGCCTATGGTTTTGCGACTATTAAGAGCTGTGTTTACACAAGCCCTGATATAATCGTTATTAAGAACTACTGTTCTCCGAAAAAAGATTATCCAGCTAAGGGATATACAATCATTTCAAAAAAATTCGGTTTAATTGAATATTACCAAGAAGAAGTCTCAGACACGATTTTAAAACGTGACGTGCGCATTGATGGTTTTCCTGAAATGATCGCTCCGTATTTAAAAGCTAATTTAGACGGACAAAAATTAACAACGATCAATAACTTCTTGGAAGCTATGAACAAAAAAGCAGATCCTGCATGTTGGTCAACAAACTACAGCTTCTACGTTGAAACACCAGAAGCTGCTTGTTACAAAACAGATATTTCTGAATTCCCAGCTTGGGAAAAAGAAACACAAGAGTTAACTGGCAGTGCAAAAGATTGGGCCGCTTTAATTAAAGACATGGAAGCTAAATTTCCTCGCTAATTAAACATTTAAATAAAAATTAAAACTTTTAAAACCGGGGCACTTCACCTCGGCTTTTTTTTTGCTGTTTATTGTTGCTGGCTAAGGGCCACAACTATGAAACAAATATTTAAAGACCGTAAACAAGCAGGGCGCCTATTAGCGACCCATCTTCAAAAAGCCATCGAACTGGATCGTAAGAACAGTTTGATCTTAGCCCTTCCACGTGGCGGAGTGCCCGTGGCTATTGAGGTCGCCAATGTCTTAAATATTCCGATGGATGTTTTAGTCGTTAGAAAAATTGGCCACCCGTTTCAACCTGAATACGGTATCGGGGCCATCACCGAAGATGGCTATTACTGGACAGATCCGGGTGCAGTTCATGTATCTGATATACAACCGCAACAAATTCAACAAATCGTAGAAAAAGAAAGTGTTGAAGTTTCTCGCCGTATAAAAAAATACCGCAACGATCAACCTCTTCCTTCGTTAATGGGAAAAACCGTCCTCCTTGTTGATGACGGTCTTGCGACCGGTGTTACCGCACGTGTTGCGGCTCAATACGTAAGAACTAAAGGAGCTCACCGCATTATCTTAGCTGTGCCCATTGCTCCAGATAATACCGCTCACTCGCACCCACCGGAATTTGATGAGATTGTGTGCTTTCACCAATCGCCGTCGCTTTTGGCCGTGGGACAGTTTTATCAAGATTTTTCGCAAGTTACTGATCAGGAAGTTTTAGACATTTTAAAAAAGAAACACCACAAACAACGTGAGAACTTCATATGACCAACATCGAAGAACTAATTGTACAAAACGCATCTTTTCTTGAACGACCTGATGATTTAGCGCCGCTTATAGAAAAAATTAAAGACAAAAAAATTGTGATGTTGGGCGAATCCAGTCATGGCACTCATGAATTTTATGAATGGCGAAGACTTATTTCACAAGAGCTTATTCAAAAGCACGGGTTTAGTTTTATTGCGGTTGAAGGCGATTGGCCACCGAGTATGGTCTTAAACAACTTCATCAAGCATGGTGATTCAACAATCTCAAAAACCTTAAAAAGTTTTAATCGTTGGCCAACTTGGATGTGGGCCAACACTGAAATTATAAAACTAGGGCATTGGCTACAAGATCACAACCTCAATACTTCGTTAAAACAAAAAGTAGGCTTTCACGGCTTAGATGTTTATTCATTATTTGATTCCATGGATATGGTTGTTAAAGAATTAATGACCATTGATCCAGACGCCGCTGATAAAGCGCGAAACCTTTACACTTGTTTTGATCCTTACCAAAGAAATGAAAAACGTTATGCTAAATCATTATTTCAAATTCCCGAAGGCTGTAAAAAAGCGACTTTAAAGGCTTTAGATGAAACTTTAAAAATTAGACTTAAGGATTTAACAAAATACGAAAATCTTTTTGATGCCCAACAAAATGCCCGCATTGTTAAAAATGCCGAAGCCTATTACAGCACAATGATTCACGGAGATGAAGATTCGTGGAATGTGCGTGACCGTCATATGATGGAAACTTTAAATCACTTACTTCGTTATTATGGTCCTCACTCAAAAGCTATTGTTTGGGCTCATAATACACATATCGGCGATCACCGCGCAACCGACATGGTTTCAGAAGGATTGGTTAACTTAGGCGGCATTGCCCGCGAACAATGGGGTCATCAGTTAGCACTGGTCGGTTTTAGCACTTACGAAGGGGATGTTATGGCTTCACGCGCTTGGGATGGTAAAGCTGAAGTGATGCGCGTTCCACCTGGGCGAGATAAAACCTATGAAAAGTTTTTTCACAATGCCTGTGAAACTTTAAACCGCAACACTCTCTTAATGTGGCTTGAACCTTTTTCTGAAAATTCACCGCTAACAAAAGTGTTTGGTCATCGCGCGATCGGCGTTGTTTACAATCCTGAATTTGAACGCGGCAATTATGTTCCTACAGCATTATCACAACGTTACGACGCTTTTATTTTTGTCGACCGCAGTAATGCGATAATTCCAATCCCGCAGGATTTTGCACACGACGAGATTCCGGAAACTTGGCCCCGAGGGCAATAATTTTGAAAAAAAGGAGACTTTATATGAAAAGAACAGCACAAGCCCAATGGCATGGTGGCTTAAAACGCGGAAAAGGATTTTTATCAACCGAAAGCGGAGAGCTGCGTGATATTTCATTCACTTACGGAAAACGCTTTGAAGACGATCATGGAACAAATCCCGAAGAACTTATCGGAGCTTCTTACGCGAGCTGCTTTTCGATGGCCTTATCTGGTGAATTAGAAAAACGTGGCTACATTCCTGAAAAATTAGAAATCACATCTGAAGTTCATTTAGATAAAACCGCCTCGGGCTGGAAAATTCCGCAGATTCATTTGCGCGTGGCTGCTTCGGTTCCCGGTGCGACCGCCAAAGAGATCGACGAGATCGCAAGCCATACAAAAGACAATTGCCCGATTGGTAAGATTTTAAATACTCATGTGTCGATGGAAGTTCATATTCCTGCACATGAGTCGGTTGCCCCTGATTCGATGATCTAGCGGCAAAGCGTACGCTTATCAAAAAACTCGTAATCATTATCGCAGGGCTTATACTGATCATAAGCCCATTGTTCATTTTGCCAAACTTGATCAATGAAGTAGTATTTCGCCGGAACTAAATCTTCAATATAGAAAAATTTAGCACTTAACATCTGAAGCGCTTCAACCTTTGATTTATTCTGATAAACCATCTGATAAATAGCGGCCGCTTCACCAGTACGATCAACTCCGCGCAAACAGTGAATTAAAATCGGGCGGGGTGCTGTTTTATAAACTTCTAAAAGCTTTAATAAATCTTCACGCAGTGGAATGCGCATAGCATCCATCGGAATATTCACAAAGTTGATACCGTATTTTTGGGCTACGGCGGCTTCGCCGTCAAACCAAGCTTCGCCTTCAGAGGCCCCACGAAGATTGATAATCGTTTTGATATTTTTCTTTCGGATTAATTGCTCAAGCGCAGTAGGTGTCAGCTGCGCCGTACGAATCATTTTGCCTTTGTCGATTTCATGAATATTGTCAAAAATCGATGCAGCCTGAGAATGACTTAAATAACTAAAAAAACAAATTAAGGCTAAAAATTTCTTCATACTCTAAAATTAGAGCATGAAGATTTAGCGTGCGCTATTAGAAAGTTTCAGATCTAACTGTGTAGTTCGTGAATTCAACTTCTACGCTGTCGTTTGACATGAAGCCCATACCGATAACTTGCGTCGCTACGCCGATTGGAGCGCGAACACATTTAGTGTATTTAGAAGCTTCGTTATTGATGTTGTAAGCTGTAACAACATATTTCTTTTTTCCATCAGCAGTAAAACCAGTTTCTTTGATTGTTACTGGACCTAATTTATCCATACAGCCTTGTAATGTGAATTTGATTGTTAAAATCGTCGCCGGTTCGCACATAGCTGGCTTTGGACAGTTAGGCATGTGTGTTTCAACAGTGACTTGACCTTCAGATAAAATTGTTAAAGCGACGCTGTCTTTTGGTAATTGCGTAGTTGCAGAAGCGGCAGTTGATAGAACGAATACCGTTAAAGCTAATAATGATTTCATGATAATTCCTTTGTTAATAAGTTTAAACCGAACGCCTGCAGGTATATCTGAGTTGCTTAATAAATCGCAAGAGTCAAATTTCCCCTCTGGCAAAATTATCTGGTCTTACCCAACTTGGAACCTGGACATGGAACCATTTTTTTAGATGTCTTAAAGGCTTTTTAACTGCAATATAGATCTTATGAAGTCGATTTGTATTTATTGCGGTTCACGTACTGGAAATTACCCTGATTTAATGCCTATGGCTTACAAGGTTGGCGAACAAGTCGCTAAAGCTGGCCACACGGTGGTTTACGGCGGAGCGAATGTAGGCCTTATGGGTCAGGTGGCGGATGGCGCTTTATCTAAAGGTGGACGTGTACTAGGTGTAATCCCTCAATTAATTTTTGATTTTGAGGTAGCTCACGAAGGCATTACTGAACTTCATCAGGTAGATAACATGCACCAAAGAAAATTAAAAATGATGGAGCTGTCAGACGCTTTTATCGCGCTTCCAGGCGGTTTTGGAACAATGGACGAATTAAACGAAATCATCACTTGGCGCCAAATTAAACTTCACGATAAGCCTATCGCCATTTTAAATTACAATGGCTATTATGATCATTATTTAGAATTTTTAAAAGTGAGTGTTAAAGCAGGGCTTATTTCGCAAGCCCACCTTGATATGCTGATTGTCAGCGATTCTATTGAGACAGTTCTAGCTCAGCTCTAACTGGTAAATGATCTGAGGAAACAACGTTTTCTAAAATCGTCACTGACTTTGCCTTAAAACCACGAACAATAATATGATCAAGCTTAAGCTTTCTGTTATCTACTTCTGGCTTAAGCACTGTCATATTTAAAGCTTTGGCTTTCGCGTTTAGGTACGCAGTGCGAACCGGATTCCAGGTATTAAAGTCTCCAGCCCAAATAATCGGTCCTTGAAAATCTTTAGCTACTTCGTAGATTTGATCCATGTGCTTTTCAAAATCTAAACCTTTGTTGGCATTCATGCCGTGCACATTAATTAAAAGAACTTTCGCTCCGTGAATTTCGACTGTGGAAAACCCTGTGACTTTCGGCGTATTTACCACCGGCTCTAAACCTGGAGCTAAAATAGCTTCAACCTCAACTTGCGGAAAGCGGCTGCCTGTTTGAACACCGGTTGCGCCGTAGTCACGACAAAAGCTTTTAAAAAATGTCCAATCCATAGAAACATTTTGAGCCGCATTGGTTTGCAGCTCTTGCGAATGAACGGCTTCTTGAACTAAAGCGATATCTGATTTATTCGCCAATGAAACTAAATCGGAAAAAGAATTTTCTTTTTTAAATTTATAAACATTCCAGGTCAGAACTTCGATCGTTTTTTCTTGGCGCGGTATTACGCTTTGTGAAAATTGAACGAATTTTTCATCAGCATTTGTTTCACAAAGCACCGAAGGATTGGACCACGCTAACTGAGTCAGAAATAACACGGAAAAAACGATATTTAATTTCATAAGCCTAACGCTACTAAAACAAATGACTGAGGCCAATGAAATTTTTTAGATAAAATCAAGAGGGCGTGTCTCCGGTTTTGAATGCTGGAAGTACTTAGCCAGTGTGGATAACAGCTTATCCTTGTGGATAGGTTTAGCTAAAAATTCATTACACCCTGCGCGTAAGCACTTATCTTGATCTTCTTTCATCGCGTAACCAGTTAAGGCGATGATCGGGATCGCAACACCACGACGGCGTAATTCTTCAGTCGCCGCATAGCCATCAAGAACCGGCATTTGAATATCCATTAGAATTAAATCAAAGTTTCCTTTAAGAGCCGCATCAACGCCCTCTTGGCCGTTATTAGCAAACACCACATTAGCTTTGTGCTTCGTCAGATAGAATTCAATTAACATCTGGTTATCTAAAGAATCTTCAACTACTAAAATATTTTTATTAGCAATAGCGCGCGTGTTGAATGGTGGAATTTGCACAACAGGCTCTGTGGCTGGTTTTTCTGTTGGGTTATACTTTACCTGAACGAAAAATAAACTTCCCATGCCTTCTTCACTATCTAATAAACCGGCATCACCACCAAGAAGTTGTGAAAGTTTTTGTGCAATACTTAAACCTAAGCCCGTACCGCCGTATTTTTTTCTAACCGAGCTATCACCTTGCGAGAAAACTTTAAATAAATTCGCGCGCTGTTCTGGCGAAATACCCGCGCCTGTATCACTCACCGTAAAAAATAACATCGAGCCACGCACTTCATAAGTAAGCATAACGTGACCTTTTTCAGTGAACTTAATCGAGTTACCAATAATATTAGATAAAATTTGGCGCAAACGCGTTTGATCGGTAATAACGTAATCTGACACTTGGCCGATGCGTTCAAAAATCAGCTGAATACCTTTTTCATCACAACGCATTTTAAGTAAAGCGTATAAATCTGAAAGCATCTGCGATAATGAAAACGCCGCTTCTTGCGTCTCAATACGATCAGCTTCGATTTTTGAAATATCTAAAATATCGTTAATAATTGTATTTAAACCTTCACCGGTACGACGAATAATAGCGGCGTAGCGTTGTTTGTCTCGTTCTTCTAAATGCTGATCTTGTAGAATTTCAGAGAAACCTAAAATCGCATTTAATGGCGTGCGAATTTCATGAGACATATTTGCTAAGAATAAATTTTTAGCCTGGCTTGCTTGTTCAGCGTGTTGACGTTCGATCGTTTGGCTTTCTAGACGCTCAACCATTTTATTTAACGATTCGGCCAGCTGACCTAATTCATCTGAAGACTTCACTTGCACTTTTTGTGTGTAATCGCCTTCGCCAACAGTGACCGCAGTATTATTTAATTCACGAAGTGTGTTTGTTAAATGACGGCCAAAGCGATATGTGAAATATAAGCCTGTTGATTCAACCACGATGACAAGCAATAACAGTGTCACCATCAGAACCATTTCCATCATGCGTGAAGCGGCTCCCAGCGAATATGAAAATTCAGTTTCTGTATGCGTAAGTTCGCGATCAAGACGATTAATTTCAAGCACAAAATAATTCAAACGTTTCTGATCAATACCTTGAGGCATCTCACGATGAATTTTTTCACCTAACTGTATAAGCTCTTCGATTAACTCATCGCCCATGGCCCAAAAATGCAGAGTTTTTGCCATAAGCGGCACATCACTAAAACGGCGCACCAGTGTGATCATCGAAGGAATATCGCTTTCGTGGATTTTTCCACCCAACATACCTTGGCGAACAACTTCTTTGTTAAAATCTTTTTTTAAAAGTTCAAGACGGGCAACTTTATCACCTAATGGCACTTCTAATTCTTTTTTAAAAGTTTCATATTCGGCTGTATTTTTTGTAAAAAGATATTGATTTAAAGCAACAACCGCAGCCTTTTGCGCTTTTGACCAGTGACCTTCGCCACCTACAAAACCGCGCACGGCCGATAAAGTACTTATTGCGAAGTACAGCGTAAAAAGCTCCAGAGCCACGAGCACAGCCATAATGCCGACGACACTAAATAGCTTTTTCTGAACTGAAAGATTCAGCCACAAATTTCTTAAACGCATGGGGCGCAATATAACTAACTACGCCGCTGGATGCTAAATATAAGTTTATCGACTTTAAAAAATGGCGACTTTTGCCCCATTTTTACATGGCTTTTAATCGTTTCTTTGCAGGTCAATACCCCCTAAATAGGTTACCTGGCTGGACGCTGGTCGAGACTAGGCCTAAACCGGACTTTTGAATGCCGCACTGGCCAACTAAACTAAAAAGATGAAGAAAAACAATAAAATCAATCGCAGAAAGTTCGTTCAGACCGCAACCGCTGCCGCCGCTACTGCCGCTGCTTTCACGGGATGCTCAACATTCGATTCTTTAACAAGATCTCCATCGAATGAAAATAATTGGACTATCGATGAAAACGATAGATTTGATTTTATTATCGTAGGTTCTGGCGCCGGCGGTGGACCGCTAGCTTGTGGTTTAGCAAAAGCCGGCTACCGTGTCTTACTTCTTGAAGCTGGTGGCGAAAGCACAAATAAACTTTCTACAACTCCAGTGTTTCATGCGAAATCTAGTGAAGATCCCTTATTAAATTGGTCTTACTTCGTCGATCGCTTTCAGCAAAGCAGCGGTTACAAAAGATTTGAAGAAATGAATTCTAAATTCTTAAAAGAAAATCAAAGTATTTATTATCCACGTGCGGCCGGTATCGGTGGCTGTACACGCGTAAATGCTTTAATCAGTTTATATCCAGACAATGAAGACTGGGCAAACATTGCAAAACAAACTGGTGACCAAACTTGGAACGCTAAAGACATGTACACGCGTTTCCAAAATATGCAGGCGAATAAAGGCGGCTGGTTATCCCTCACTCAAGCAGGCCCTTGGAGCTTAATGAAAGACCGTTTTTTAACTAAAATGGCCATAGCGGCGCTTAAAGTCGATACCGTTGATACGACGAAAAACTTTTTTGACAACCTTTGGCAAGGCGACTGGAAAGAAATCGAAAAAGCTGTCACAGTTGCACCAAGTTTACGATTAAATCCAAACGATCCTGGTTATGTGAATAACAAATACCCAGGTGTATTTAATATGCCGTTTAATGCGATGAATGGTGTACGCCAAGGTGTGCGTGAATACATTTTAGAAACGCGCCAAAAATATCCAAAAAATTTATTTGTAAAAACAGATTCTCTTTGTACAAAAGTTATTTTTGATCCTAATGATAAAACAAAAGCTATCGGCATTGAATTTACTGAAGGTGCGCATTCCTACCGTGCCGATGTGATGAATAAATCTAAAGCCCCGACATGGATGGCGACACCAAAAAGAGCGTTAGCAAAACGTGAAATCATTCTTTCAGGCGGAGCTTTTAATACGCCGCAATTATTGATGCTTTCTGGAATAGGTAACGAGCAGGAATTAAATAAACACGGTATTCCAGTTGTTAAAAATCTTCCGGGCGTTGGTTTAAATTTACAAGATCGTTATGAAGTCACAGTTGTAAGTGAGTTAAATAAACCCCTTTCTTTAATTGAAAATTGTACGTTTGCTAAAAATAATGATTTTGCGAAAGACCCTTGCTGGCAAGATTATGTGAAAAATCCAGACGGTCATATTTACAGTACAAACGGTGTTGCTCTATCACTCATTCGTAAATCAACTGATTCGCAAAAAACACCTGATCTTTGTATTTTTGGTGTTCCAGGCAGATTTACCGGTTATTACCCAGGTTACTCAGCCGATGCAGTTCCAAAAAATCCAAACGACCCAAGTTATTTCACTTGGGCCATTTTAAAAGGTCACACTAAAAATCACGCGGGCTCTGTAAAATTAAAATCAACTGATCCGCGCGATACACCAAAAATTAATTTTGCTTACTTTCAAGATGAGAAAAATGGCTTATCAGAAGATTTAAATGCGGTTTACCAGGGTTTAAATGTAGCTCGCCGTATTAACAAAAGTATCGGCAGCAAATATTTCAAACGCGAAGTTTATCCAGGTGATGATGTGACTAAATCAGAAGATTTATCTTCATGGATTATGAAAGAGGCTTGGGGTCACCATGCTTCGTGCACAAGCAAAATGGGTCTATCAACCGATCCATCAGCAGTGGTTGATAGCAAGTTTCGCGTTCACGGTGTAAAAAACCTACGCGTGGTCGATGCTTCGGTTTATCCGGATATTCCAGGTTTATTCATTATGCTTCCAACGCTAATCGTTTCTGAGAAAGCGAAAGAAGTTATCTTAGCTGATCACGCTAAGGGTTAATGTTGACAATACAATCCCACTTTGTTTACTTGAGTTAGCTCAAAAAAAACAAAGTGGGATAATAAATGTCAGTCTTTTTTAAATTTCTAACAGTTCTGATTTTTACTCTTCCTCTATCTAGTGGCGCCGCTTTTGAAATTAAAAGCAGCTTTCTTCCCTCGCTCGCTTTTATTAATCGTGCCGATGTCGTTTTCACCTCACACAACACTTTGCTTTTTGGTACTGGTGATTTTTGGGGCGGAGTATATGTAGGCCACGAAGTGATTAGTGATAATGTCACCGATCAAACGTTCGGCGGTGCTTTTCGTTATGGCCAGCAGCAGTTTTTTGAAATCCAAGGTGGCACTTTTGTTAGAAAATTCACCCAGTATCAAACAGATCTTGAAGGCAAAGGCTTCGCCGCACAAATTCTTTACGGAACTCATTTAAATAGTGTTTTTGGATTAAGCTTAGGCCTATCTGGAAAAAGAATTAATTCTGGAATGGAAAAACGCACGATCATAACCTTACTGCCACTGCTGAGTTTACGGTGGGGGTTTTAATGAAAAATTTAATCTGTGTTTTTATTTTCTTTTTTCATGGGGCTGTGGCTTCAGCTTGGGAACTTGAAGGTTTTGCTGGCGCGCAAACAACATCTTACGATGATGTGGAAGAAGCCAATACCAATGGGATTTCAGCACGCGCCAAAGTCAACTTCTACGCTCAGAATAAAGGTGTCTTTGCCAATCTTAATGCGCGTGGAATTAGTCCGATCGCAGGCGATCTTCTGGTCGGTTATGGCTGGCGCACATCAGGCACTTGGTTTTTTGAAGGCGGTGTCGGCGGTTCAATGTCTGCTATCTATGGCACAAATGTTGGAGCGTTAGCTGGAACTGGTTACCATGTTTCAAATAATTTATTTATTAATTTTCCGATGATTATTTCTGGTCCTGGAATTTTTTGGTCACCTTACATTGGCTATAGTTTTTAAAGGAACAAAAGTTTTATGAAAAAAGTATTGCCTCTGATTCTTTTATTTTTTTCTACCGGTTGTGGCCAAGGTGTGCCCGAACTAAGTCACGCTGGAATTTGTGATGGTTATCCTGCGTGGGATACTTCAAGTTATAAACTTCCATGGCCCGTCGGCATTAGCCATGAAGTCAGCCAAGGTAACTGTGGCCCAGCCAGTCACTTAGGGGCGCATAGATATTCTTACGATATTCGTATGGATATCGGCTCATCAATTGTGGCGGCTCGTGGTGGCGTGATTGAAAAATTTGAAGAGCAATATGACGATGGCGGTGGCTGTGATGAATTAAATTATTTAAGCATCCGTCACAACGATGGAACGTTAGCCAAATATTTACATTTAACCCGCAACGGTGTGCTGGTAAATTTAGGGGCCACGGTAAACCAAGGTGATTCTATCGCTTTAAGTGGAAACTCGGGTTGCAGTTCAGGCGCGCATTTACATTTTATGGTTTTAACTCCCGATGAAAAAGATACGGTTCCAATCACTTTTAGCAATACGACAAGCAATGTGCGTGGCTTAATTTCAGGAAAAAATTATACCGCCCAGTAAAAATAAAAAAGCCAGCAAACTTCGTATCCCTGCTGGCTGGCTTTCTTACTTTAAAATTTTAATTAAAATCCTGAAGCTACATTGACCGCATCATTTAAATATTTATCTGCGAAAATAAATGTATCTTTTTGGCCTTTCACTTTACGGATATAAACACCCGGTTGATCGGTTGTTACATAAATCACGCGGTAATTTTGAAAATACGTATTTTGTACGTTATAAACGATTTCAGCTCCTGATCCGGCCATTCCTAAAATAGCTTGGAACATCGTTGCGTTTTTTAACATCGCACGACCGAATTCGGCATAAGCCATTGAAAATTCTTTATCGCGTCCGGCTTGAAAGTGAGTTTTCATCACTCTTGCGGCTTTAACTAGTGAGCTAGAAACTTCTGTATTTTCTGCCATGTATTTAGCTAAGCAAGCATCCGTTGACATTGGTACTTCTGTTTCTTCAGGAGTACATAGCGCTAAAGATGTTGATTCGCTCATGATAAAGTTATTCGCGATTTGGTTGGCACGGGCCGCGATCATTTCTGGCGTCATGCGGGCTGCGGCTTCCATAAATCGTAATGTTTGATCTTCATCAAAGTTAACTTCTAAATTAATGCGCGAAAATTTAAGTTTTTTGTATTTCGCAATATTTAAAGCTAACTGTTGGCTTAAACCTGTTTTTTCAATCAGATTATTGATTGTTTTATTCATATCTTTAGTTTTTGTTTTATTATCATCGGCATTAAAGATGTACTGGCCAAAAATATATTTCGTAATTAAGTCATTATCGTAGCTATAGAGTCTGTAAACTGAACCATAAAAAGATTCCGTTTTAACAGCCATACTTCCGAAAATTTTCTTACGTTTTTCTTTAACATACACACCGTAATCCACTTCGGCGCGTGTGTTGTCATAATAAGCGCGTGTATCACTGAATTCGTAAATTTTTCCTGCAGTCCAGCCCCATGTCATGATAAATGGAATACCGAAATTAAAGTGAGCTAATTTTCTCAATTGCATGCGGTTTAGTTTTTCCCATTTTTGAATGGCTGTTTGGTTTGGATCTGCTAACAACATTTGAATCGCGGCCACGTTACCACGAATTAAATCGTGATACGCTTTTTGACCTACAGGATCTTTAAATTTGATCATGTAAGACATACCTTGTTCGATTTCTTTATATTTAGTTACACCAACTTGGGCCACAGTAGCGTCAACTTGCATAACTAAACTTTTTGCATCGGTATTTGAAATCATCACATAAACTTCATCAGCGCTTGTTTTTTCAACGTATGTTGAGAAAGTACCTTGTACGATAAAGTCAGTGCCCACATTAACTCCCGGAACACCAACGCCCACAGAGAAAATCAACCCCCCTGTAGTTGAATAGTTCACAGAATCTTCCACAGCCCAGGCGTTGAGATCGCTGGCTTCCATCGGAATTTTGCGGGATTTTGCATTCATAGCTTTTTCAAACGATGGTTGAAATTGGTTTGTTACCGCTGTTTTTCCGGCCATCGGCATAAGACCTACATAAAGCCAAAACTTACCGGCTAAGCCTGTTTTATTGGGCCAGTTCCAAGTTAATTTTCCACCTAAACCGGCTGAAACTTCAGAGTATTTAACAACGCGAAAGCCTTTTGAATAATCGCCCATAACTAAAGTGTCAGAAGCTGATTCAAAAAATTCTGAATTTTTTGGATGTGGCGTTAAGTTAATAACTTCTTCACCCCAATCAAAATCAAGAAAGAAGTCGGCTCTTAATTTCTTTTTTACTTTATCTTTATCAACAGTGGTTGTGTCGTCTGGGGTATCAACGGGTGTATCCACATCCGGTGGAGTTTCTTGCGCGTGGGCAAGGTGCAATGACATCGTACAAAGTGCAGATATCAATAACAGGCTGAGTTTATTCTTTAAACGCATGCGAATCCTTCTTTCTTTAACAAATGTTAACAGTGGGGTTAAACCAGTATAAGTTTTACAGATTCTACAAAGACTGTGCCTTAAGTCTTTGTAGGTTTAATTTTTGTTATTGATTCATATTGCCCCAATTTACTTTGGGCTCGGGTCTTAACACGTCGACATTTTGTCTCGCGAAATCTTCGATATTAATAAATTCGTAACCCATTTTTTTAAGCTCAACGACAACTCGCTCCATCTCGCGCGTATCACCGTCAAAATCGGCTTGTGTTCTAATCGCTGTTCCCGCTGGCAAATGTTCTGGGCGAAGAGTTTCAGGAACTTCAAATAAGAAAGGGTGATAGAAGTACGAAGCCCAAACATCACGAAGCACTAAATTTCTTTTCGCATCAGCAATAATTTCATCGGCTGTGCGTGGGTACACAACTTGATCATTTTTTTTTGGCTGCACGTTACCTAAATTTTCAGGAAGCACACGTTGGCCGTAAACATCGCCGTAAATTTCATACGGAAATAATTGGCCACTCCACGGAGACGTTGTTTCTAAAGAAATTGCGCTTAACTTAGCCAGACGCGCTTTTTGTTTGGCTAAATCGGCATCGGTGTACCATGTGCTTTTCGAATGCGATGGTAAAGCGCTTTTCAAATGAACGTTTTGATAAATCATACGTCCCATCGACCAAGGAACTACATGCGAGAATACAATGTTATCTAAAGCTGAAGCCTGGTAATGTGGCGTAATCCAAATATACGGATGGATACTGACTTTACTTAATTCTTTGGCGCCGATAAACATACGATCAATAACATATTTAGCACTGTCTTCGCCAATAGCCCTATTTGTGCGTGCATTCCAAAATTCAAAGTCATCACCAGAAGCTCCCGTATGAGGATTTTTAATTTTACTGTATTGATGAGTTACACCATGCCAAATAAAAGTGGCATCATGAGCTTGCAGATCTTTAATCCATGCTACAAAGTTTGGGCGTTGTGAAGCCGGCATAAAGCTTTCTTTAGCAGGACGGTCGTCGTATTTTAATGAATCGTAATAGAACGGTATAATTGAAATATTAATCGGCACCTGAAGTTTTTTGAGTGTTGATGAAATCACTTCTAAAGTTTGGTTTTTAATCATCGGATGCACGTCTTCAATACGCATCACTGCGTATTTTTTCTTATGACGTGGTTGTTCATTTAAGATGTCGAAAATTAAATCAGAAAAAATTAAGTAGCGATCAGCTTCGTGCATATAACTAAACACTGAATCGGCCACATAAAAATGATTTTGATTGCGCAAAATATAAGGAAGTCTTTCGCCCGTGCCGTTGTGTTCAGCCACAGCTAAGATTTGTGTTTGTGAGTTCACTAGATCTAGTGGTGATACGGCACTCATTTCAAAAGGCGCATGAAAAAAACGCGGTGTTGTTACACTCCATTCACCAAATTTTTTAAATCGTTCGCCTTTATAATCAATCCATTTAAAATAAGTGGGTTTTGCCGATTGGTCTAAGCGAGTTGTATCTAGAGTTGTTAATTTATCATAGCGACAATTAAACACTTTTTGTAATAGCTCGGGTTTTCTCCAAATACCATAACCAAGCCAGGCTACGTTTTTTGTCGTCTCCATATAATCAGTGTGGAAATCTTCGGGGATTGCGGCCTGAAAGTGTGTTCCAATATAAACACTGGCCTTACAGCGATTTAAATCACCTTTTTTATAATTCTCAATAGGCTCTACAATTTGTTGTAGGTGCGGAAAATGCCCTAAAAGATTTTGCATAAAGACCGCATTAGCATGGCCGATCCAATAATCACTTGGACCGCGGTCATAAAACACCTGCACACATTCTGCTGCCTGGGTGATTGCAGGAAACAATAATGCAATTATTATTTTTTTTGTTATCTTAGCTAATGCTGTTTTCATAAGGTTTGTTCTCCGTTTGTTTGATTTCTACCGTTGTTACACCGAACATTGTGGGTAATTCGTGTGTGGTTTTTACCCATTGTGGACGCTTGCCGGTTTTCACCGATTCGCGATAGGTTTTAAAAGCTTTAATTGATGCTAAAGTGTTAATATAATTTGCAAGTAACCAGCGCACAGGAACTAATAGCACTAATTTGAATCCGTTCAGTTCCGAAACTAAGCGAAAACGTTGAATCAAGCGAATCGTCATTAAATAAAAACTTAACTCAAGCAAACCTTTTAGCGCGTGGTCTTGAGTTAATAGGCGCGGCCATGCACCAAAAAGCATATAATACGAAATATAAGATAGAGTTAGGGCATACGATGCAATTAAAACGATCGAGTTTAAAAAACTGCGACGATCACGCCATAAAAAATAATTTTCTGCCAAGGTGTCAGACCATTTTAAATTATCATAACCCTGAAAGCTTATTCCCAACGTCCAACGGGTTTTTTGCCGAATTGAAGTGGATGTTAAAGCCGGAAAATATTCGCGGGTGGCAATATAATCAACACGGTTTTTCTTTTGCACGTAACTACAAACAAATTTGCTTTCATAACCTAAGCGCGTAGCCATCAAACCTAAATGGTAATCTTCGGTTAGTGTGTCTTCTTTTAAAAGTTCACCATTTTGTAATTGTTTAATTTCAGACACAAATAAATGTGACATGGCTGTGCCTACACCAGCTGAAGGCACTCCACCTTTTAAATGACTGCGCACTAACATGTCTTTAGTGTGGCTTTCGGTAAACTCATCAATGTAAATAGCGCGAGTTAAATCAGTCCACTTTGTCGGAAGGCTAAATACCGGTGTTTGTAAAAAATCGACAGTCTCCATTTCGTAATTAATAAGCTTTAGCGAAAGCGGATGAATAATATCTTCTGAATCATGCAACATGTAGATGTCGTAGATTTTCTTCTGCCAAATTTCAGTGGCAGAAATATGCTGGGCGATTTGATTTAACATTTGCCCTTTGGATGTCGGGCCTTCTTTCGAATTAATCACCACGTGCACGCGGGTATAAACAGCTTCTAAACGTTGTGCCGCTAAAACTGTTTCAACATCGTTGGGATACACACCTAAGAAAAAATCATAATTTAAATAATCTACACGACCCATATTTCCATGAATCATACGTTCGATAATGTCGGCCTCATGCCAGTTCGCAATCATAATCGCAATGCGCTTTTGCGGCATATTGTGCATTTGAGCCAATTGATCCAAAGAAATATCTTTCGGCTTTAAATTAAAGACTAAAGCGATAAAATCGATAAAAAGATCGTCGAAACAAAAAAATAAAACGGCTAAAACTGTGAAGTAGGAAATAATCATCCATAATGTTTCCATTTTAGAAATCTCCGACCTTGTAAATATTAATTTGCCCCTGCCATTCGCCAGCGGCATCGTCTTCGCTGGAAGCAACAGGTATAAAGAATTTGGCCGAGATAAAATCCCATGGCTGATACTTCACGCCGACACGCAGATCCGTGCGCGAGCCGCCCCAATTGGCCGGAGAATCTTTGGCATAAACTTCGGCTAATAAATCTAAAATATGAAAATCTAAAGCCTTTGTATCCCAGTAAATGCTGGCTCTTCCTGTACTTAACGGATGATTTCTGGAAACATCTGGAATATGAAAAGTTTCAGCGTAAATATCTAAAACAGTTCGTTCGTTAAATTGATAGTAGTATCCACCATAAAGACCATAGCGATTTTCGTCTTCGTAATCAGATTTATTACGCAGAATAAAGTAATGATACTCATAAACTAAAAAAAGCCAGTTGCGCCAAAGATTTAATTTGGCTTGAGCTATACCGCCATGTCTTGTGGAGTAATCAAAATTTTTTGCGTCTTGATAAAGACCATATCCGCCGGCCGCTAAACGCAGATCGCGATCACCAAAAGCATCGAATCTTCGACCGATCAGTAAGCGCAAATCACTTTGCACTAGTTCGGTATCAGAAAAATAGACGGTTTCAGAATTAATTTCGTATTGATTGCGATAAGCCGGAATACCTAACGGAGTTTCCGCAAAAGCTGGAGCAACCAACAGACTCAAAAAAATTATCCACACACATTTCATGATTCAAGCGATTTGAGCAATTATCATGACAGCAGTGGCAATGGGGAAGTTTGTTTTTAACTGGGACTATTCACCAAAAAAGCCCCCATCTGAAATTTAACAAGGACAAGTTGGGACACGAAGCTGTCCCAAAGACTAGTCCAGTCCTGCAAAACTTTTCTACGCTTTCTTGACCTTTAAAGGGGTTTTCAAAACTCGACGATAAGCCACCTAGCACAACAACTAGGTGGATTTATGCACAAATTATTATTAGTTTCTTTATTAACTTTTTCATTCGTAGCTCACTCGAAATCACGAGTTGATAGCTCTGGTTATGGTTCATGTTCGTTTTTATGCGATAACATTCCAGATGATAATCATGTGATGCACTCAATGGGACAAGCTTCGCTTCCGACTTTGAACTCAACAAAGCTTAGCATTCTTTCTTGGAATATCTACAAAGGTAGAAAATCAGAATACAGAAAAGCTTTTACTGCTATGGCAAAAGGTCGCGATCTTATCATGTTATCAGAAGCGACAACGGGTTCTCCGGTTTCTGATAGTTTCAAAGCGATCACTGGTTGGGAGTGGCATTTAGCAGCTTCATTTAACATGAAAAACGATATCGCAGCTGGAACAGTGCTTGGTTCAGCGGCTCGTCCGTCGAACGTTCACTACTATCGCACAAAAGATATCGAACCATTCGTAAAAAGTCCGAAAGCAACAGTTCTTGCGTACTACGCAATTCCTGGAAGTTCTAAAAAATTATTAGCGATCAGCATTCACGGTATTAACTGGGATGGTGACGAGGCTTTAGAGCGCCAATTAAATATGATTCTTCCAGAAATTAAAGCGCACAATGGCCCTGTGGTATTTGCCGGTGACTTTAATACAAAAAATCCTTCACGTGTGGCTTTAACAAAACGAATTTTAGGTACTGCAGGTCTTAAACAAGTTCCTTGGGAAAATCCTTTAAAGAAAAAACAATTAGATGACGCTTTTACACGTGGTATGTCTATTAGGCGCGCGCGTTTAGTACATGACTGGGTTGATAAAGGCTCAGATCACCCAGCTATTGATCTACAAGTTGAGTTAACTGATTTATAATTGTGAAACTAGCGGGCGTTATTCTTAGTTTAATTTTATTATCTGCAAGCCACACGTTGGCTTGTCAGAATTCATCAGCCGCTGATCGTGTGATTTACTTAGGCGATTCACACACCGTGGGTGATTTTGGAAAACACCTTTCTGAAAATCTGTCAAAAATTTATGGCACCGAAAACATAAAACGTTACGGTGTCATTGGCGCAGCTGCACAACACTGGAATAAAAAAGAAAATTCTTCATTAAGAAAATTAAAAATCGGTTATTACTGTGATGGCGATGGCTTAGTAAATAGCAAAGCTCCGGCAGCTAATTTTCCGACTCCGTCACAGTTGTTTCAAGGCTCTGCCCCGCCGATGGTGGTTATAGCGCTGGGAACAAATGATGTGCACGGTGGTTGTCTTATTAAAGACAAAGAAGAGCAAATGGCTGCGGCCAAAGAATTACTTGCGCAAATTCGTCCGAATTCAAAGTGTGTCTGGGTTGGTCCTACCGAACAACCCACAACTGGACCGATCGGGCAAAGATGTGGCCAAGCCAAGATCAAAGCTTATATCGATAATTTACGTGATACGGTAGGCAGTCGTTGCACTTTTGTTGATAGCCGAAAGATTACTTATCAGGGTAAATCCATTTTGCCGAACCGTTCAGACAAGCTTCATTACGGCGGAAGTTTAGCCAATCATTGGGCCGATAGTGTGGCTGAACAAATTGCAGGGCCTCAGGTGAAAAAAAGTAATTCTTCGCTGACTAAACCTACTTCTTATTCGAATTAGAGGAGATTTCAACTATGAAAACAAAACTACCATTGATCGCGCGTATTTTATTAGGCTTAGTCATGTTCTTATCTGGCGTTGCCGGATTATTTAACCTTATTCCACCACCACCAGATTTACCGGCCGACCTTGTCACATTTATGACGGGTTTAATGGCGAGCAAATACTTTTTCCCGTTTTTAAAACTGACTGAGATCGTTTGTGGTTTAATGTTATTGACTGGTTTTTTTGTTCCGCTGGCTTTAGTAGTTTTAGCACCAGTTGTGCTTAACATTTTTTTAGTGCATGCGTTTTTACAACCAAGTGGTTTACCGCTAGCTGTAATTATCGGCTTATTAACGGTGTACTTATCATTTTTTGCTGAGCCTTACGCTTCAAAAATTAAACCTTTATTTCATAAAAAATAATTTTCTTCACAACAAATCGTTTTAACAAAAGACGAGGCATTTGAATTGCTCCATAAATTTCTGAGGCATTACGCCATCAGATCTACAACAGGAGGTTTACATGTTTCGTCTTTTTTCTTTTTTAATTTCAATAACATTATTCGCAGCTCCAACTTTTGCGGCTTGGACGCCATGGGTGTCGCTGGGCGGTGGAATTATTGGTGACCCCGCAGCTTGTACCGGGGCGGGACAAACTTATGTCATCGCTAAAGGAACTGACTATGCGATGTGGTATCGCAAAAGAACGTTAAGCACCGGAATTTGGGATGCGTGGAAGCGTATTCCCGGCACACGTCAATTCAGCGGTTCGCCTTCAATAGCTTGTCGTGTTTATCGCGGTGAAGGGTACTTTGCGGCTTATGCTGTTGGCTATGATGGCCAACTTTACATTTCATACTATGGTGGATTAAATAATTTCACACCCTGGACAAGACAGCCACTCACCGGCACTTCGACAGGACGTTTTACGACGGGCTCGGGGCTTTCAACTCCTTCGCTTCCAGACTACGATCTTATGCCACAACTTTTTGGACGCGCGACCAACGGAATTTATTGGTCGATCTGTCCACAGGGCTCTTGTTATTCAACATGGAAATTAATCAGTAGCAGTGTGATGTCTGATCCGGCTGTGACTTATCAGTCTCCTTCAAGATTAGACTTAGTCGTGCAAGCAACGAATGGATATTTATATCATGCTGTACAAGGCGGTTTAATTTGGAATCCGTTTGTACTTCTTACCGGAGGCCCGGTCTCATCCGCACCGGATATCGTGAGCCGCTACCAAGGTAATCTGGAACTTTTCGCACGCGGACCAAATAGAACTTTACTCCAAAAAACATGGATCAACGGCGTTTGGGGTAACTGGGTCGACCTCGGCGGAGTTCTGACTTCGGGACCAGGTGCTACAACCTATGCAAGTAATGCACGAATAATGGTTTTCGTTCGCGGAACCGACGGCGCTTTATGGTATCGCGCCTGGGCTCCGTAATATTAAAAATAATTTTAGAGATCTGCAGCTTTTCGCATTTGTTCTAAAATAGTTTTAAAACCCGGGCGAGTCAGAGATTCTTTGCGGTAAAGCATATAAAACTGAACCTCAGGAATTAGACTCGTCGGGATCTGAATCACATCGGCATTTTTTAACTCCCGCGTATAATAACTTGGAACGATCGACCAACCTTCGCCAGCATTTACTAATTGCGATAACATATTCCATTCGGCAAAAACTTTTTTGTAATAAGGCTTTTTCTTAACCTGATACTTATCTAATAACGCTTTATAATTTTCTGACTGCGGTCTGTGAGAAACGTAAGGAAGTTCGGCAAGCTTTTCCATCAAATCTTGTGAAAGTTTGTTGGCTTTAATTTTCCAACGCCCCGGAATCACAATACTGTAATCGTAGACAAAAAATTTCTTCGCATGTAAGTCACCGACTTGAGATAAATCATACGAAATACCAATATCGCCGTAGATTTTAAAAGAAAGACAGGCCTGCGGTAGCGATTTCTGTGATCTGAAATTAAAAACTTCGGTTACGACAAGCGAAAAAGCTGAAAAAGTAATGTTCGACTAATTTCTAAAAATAAAAAAGCCGGGCAATAAACCCGGCTTTTTTATTTTTTACGTTTATTTCAAATCTAGCTTATTTAAGCGCTTGGGCGATTCCTGACCACAAGTTCATTTCACTCACCTGAGCGTAATCATACACGTCAAAGTTCACATTCATCGAACGTAAAGTTTTTAACTCTTGTAAAAACTGTGTACTCGTTGGTCTAACAGTTCCGTAACTTCCGCTAAATTCAGAAAGCTCTGTATGCACGATCGCAGGTTGAGCTAATGTGTTCATTTGCGATAAGAACGATGTTGCAGCTGATTTAATCCAGTCTGGATTAAACACAGTTCCACCATATTCAGACGCCCACTGAGCCCACATAAATTCGCCTTGAATATACGTTGGGCGTTGGTTCAACGGTAACGCATTAAAGCCTAAAAAGTTAAATGCAATGGCTTTAGACAAGCTGGCTGCTGACAACAATGCTCCATTAGACTGTGCCGTCCAAGTTTGCACAACGTGCGCTTCTTTACCTTTAGCTTTTGCAAGTCCAAAGAAATTTCCTAAGTGAGAAATAACCTCAGCTGTTTGCACGGATTCCCAATTAGCAGAACCTAAAGTTCCAGTCGGATACTTAGCATAGAATTTTTTATTGGCTTCAGGGTTGTAATCGGCAGCATTGTTCCAATTAAAATCTAATTGTGGTTCAAACGCTTCGATACCATCAATATTCGGATGTTTCGCTAAGAAGTCATTAACAAACCCTGTGTACCAAGCTCTAAACTCGGGATGAAAAATTGAAAGTAGATACAAATCGCTATATGGGCGGTAGTCATAGCCATTTTTCTTTTTCATGCGCCAGGTTGGTTTTGCTGACCACACTTTATAAAAGTTATTCATGGGTAAATCCGCAATAACTTTAATTCCGCGCGCATGCGCTTCATTAATTAAAGCTGTCGTAAAATTACCTTTACCCATTGAACCTTCAACATTTGTCATGTTGTAAGTCGTATTGTAAAAGGCACCGTAATACGGCGAATACGCAAATAAAAAGATCGTATTAAAACCCGCATTTTTAACGTTCTGGGCGGCTGTGGCAGCGATTTGATGAACAGTTTTACCTGCTAACTGTGGATCATCGTAAACGTAGCCTGGATCAAAACGAAGTCCACGTACGGGAGCAGTTTGAGCTAAAGCGATGTTGACAGAAAATACAGTGAGAAGGGCAATCAATAGCCTCATGTTTAAGACCTCCGTTGTCTTTAGTGTTTTTGTTGTTCGAGTACGATGCTGAAAATCTAAGATGTTTGTTGCGTTTTGATTGTTGTATTTTGCAAAAGCGCAATTCCACTAAATTGCGGATCTTGTTTAGAATAATTAGACGATAGGCCTAATGCAGGAATTCAAAACAAACGGAGTTTTGTAAGAAGAGAAATGGAATGTGATTTGTTTACAAAATTTTAGAAGAGATTTAGTGTTTACGTAACTGCTCGCGTGTTTTTACAAAACCCACCGGAGATTTACCACTCGCTATAAACTCAATAATTTTATCCGCCGATTGCTCCGGCGAAGATAAAGAAGAATCAATTGTTAAATCGTAATGAGTCCACTGATGCACTATTGAATATTGTGCTTTCGCTGATCCAAGAGTTCTGTCTTTACGATCAATCTCTCGTTGCTCAAGAATTTCTAACGGGCAGTGAATACCAATAAAATAGGCGTGTTGATTATGAAAAAGATCAGCCAATTCAGAAACCCAATTTTTTTCAATGAGCACGTGATCAGCTACAACTAAATTTCCACGATTGATCATCGAAAACATTGAATGGTGCATACCACTCATTAAACGATTTCCTAATTCACCTGCGCTTGTGTGATCCCACACGTCTTTCCATAAAGGTTGCTTCATGTATTGATCGGGAAGCATATAAAGAAACTTATCTAAGCCCATGTCTAAATAGGGTTGTGATAGTTTTTCTTGAAGACATTGAATGATGCTGGATTTACCTGGAAGTTCCGTTAAGAAGGATAAGTTGAGGTTGCATTGGAGGTCTCGGCTTAAATGTCTGGAAAATGGCGGAGTGGGTGGGATTTGAACCCACGGTACCTGTTTTGCAAGTACGAGTCTTTAGCAAAGACTTGGTTTCAGCCACTCACCCACCACTCCGCGCGCAAGTTTTTAATGCTGAAATAATATAGATCTAGAAAATGCCATAGCGTTTTTACCAAATCAAGGAATGACCGATACTTACACTTGATTTTGGACTAATTAATCGGTAGAACCGTATTTCACAATTAAATTTGCTTATATTACGACAGTGCGGTCGTAGCTCAGCTGGATAGAGTACTTGACTACGAATCAAGTGGTCGGAGGTTCGAATCCTCCCGTCCGCACCATTTTTTCCTCCAACATTTGCCTTATAAATAATCACTTTAAATTTCTTCCTAAATACAGGCTTTTTACCTAGACTTAAAGAGTGGATAAAAAACTCATTTTTAAAATCAGCATCTTAGTTGTCGGTCTTGTAAGCATTTTTATTTTTAAAGGCTATTTAAGCAAAAATTCTTCTCATCAGCCGGATATGGCCGAAATCACCAAGCAAGTGGCTTCGTTTCAGTGGTGTTCAGAGACAAAAGGCACAGTGAAATGGCAAGATTCTGAGCTTAAAGCTAAATATAAAAAATGGACTGACCATGCTCTTCGCAAAAAGTTCTGCAAAGTTGATCTAGAGCCCTTATCAGAGGCAGAAATGAACAACGCAAACTGGCGCGATCTGGCCATGGCGATGGATTCTCAGGCAACAATCGTCAAATTAGAATGGGATAAGGGGCTTCAGGTTTTTAGAGCTGCGGGCCTACCATTTAAATCGAAAAAATTGAGTCGAGAGCTTCTTGACGAAGCCCACTAGATTAGTTAGTTTGGTGAGCACTGTTCAGATGTAGCTCAGTTGGTAGAGCAAGCGACTGTTAATCGCTTGGTCGCAGGTTCGAGTCCTGCCATCTGAGCCATTTATTTAGGTTCGAACATGTAAACCCTTGGAGAAATCCGAGGGTTTTTTTTTGCTTTTTTAATACTTCGTTTTTGGTTGAGTCGTTACTGTATCGGTAGCGTGCTCAGGCGGGCGGGGGGAATTTATCTGTCTGCAATGCTTTCCCACGCGCTCGTGTTCCAATGTAACTGTGTGGGCCCGATGGATCTGCTTGACCTTTTCTTTCGGCAACACCTTCAGAAGTTGCATTTGGTGTCGTCGGTTTTTTATTTGAGTCTTCAACGATCGCTTCTGATGAGGTTTTTAGGTCTGTATCATCTGATTCTGTAGCTGGATGACTTTTTTCGCCTTCAGTTTTTTTTCTTCCCATAGCGGTGTCGTATTCTGTGGTGCTTCTTGCGGCTTTGTCATTTTTTGAACCCATCGCCATAGTTTCACCCGATAACAAACCGCCCATTGCAAATATGATAAATACTCTTTTCATGTTGTCTCCTCGCTGTTTAATGTTTTTTATTTTAAAAGCAAGATGACGACCAACGTTTATAATGGGGTTGTTTGCCTCAGGTTTTTAGTTTCCACCGGTTGATAAACCACCAGGCTTAATCCAACTTGGAAGCCCGCTGATAATTAAACCTACACTCACGTATGACCCACTTAGATCAATCTCGTTAATGTTTTGACCGATTGTTCCTTCATATTTCAGGTTATCTAATTTGAAGTTTTCATATCCGCCTTCAACAAACACCTTAAACGATTCTCCACCTGCGGCCACTGAAGCACCTGCACGTTGATAGAAGTGTGAATTTTTATCCCACTTGGCTTTGCCGCCTGTTGTCTGTAATTCAACAGTGTTATTTGATAATCCAAGTTCACCAAAAAGATCTAAGTTAAAATTCTTTTTATTCGCCAACATTAATCGACCCGTTAATCCCGCTGAGTATTGTTGCACGGCTAAATATTCAGTCGCAGGAAAAGGAGCTTCTTTTTTGTTGGCCGCATTAAACACACCTTTAATTTTTGTTCCGGCTTTAAACCATGAAGAAAGTGCGGCATTTGCCTCTAGACCAAACCCAGTCACTTTATTTAGCTCTTCGATCTGATCAGCTTGCATCAGCGCACCCAAATTTTCATCTTTGTTGGCAAATGTTGTTTCGCTTAAAAAGAATCTAACTTCAGACCATTTTAAATTAAAATCTTTGGCGTGAGCTGGAATATTCATAAAAAGTACATTTAGAAAAATATTTATCGTCATTAGTGTTCTCATTTTATCCTCCGATGATTTTTTCAAACAAAAAGCTCCGGTCATTAAACCGGAGCTGGGGGTTGGGGGGATCGCTTTTGCTAATTACTGGCACACTACCGTTTGTAAGATAAGATCTTGGTTTTCATCGCCTTGGATACACATACCAGCCGTAGCATTGATGTTTGATAAGAAGTCTTGTGTACCTACATATTGAAAGTTACCAGCTAAGATTTTTGCTTGATCAGCATCTTTCGCGAAGTAAGCTTCCGTACCCTGAGTGATTGAAGCTGTGATCGTACCTTGTTCAGAGAACAGTGGATTAGATACCGCTGTTAACTGACCATCGATAGCTGATAAAAATTTTAATCCTACATGACCACCTTGGTACGAAGTAACTTGTGCATCAACTTGACCGTTTACAGTTAACTGAGCCATCGCTTGACCATCAGCTTTAGCACTTACAGTTGATGATTTTAGCTTAACACCTGAAAATTCAATCATCGACATCGCATTATTTAAAGTTGCTAAACCACTGCCACCTGGAAAAGATAATTCTACAGCGTGGTTGATGTTGTCATGATCATGTACAGGAAACGTCGCTGCTACTGCAGGAATATTAACTTGTAATGAAGCTACGCCCATAGCTGGAAAAGCTGAAACAGTGGCTGCATTTTGACCAGCTTCAATTGCAATATCATAGCTTTGCATTTCGTGGTTTACACCTTGAATATGAATTTTTTGGTTCACTGTTAAATCAACAACTGTAGCGCCAAGTTTTTGCGCAACTGTTACTGAAACATTACCTGATGCCGATGATGGTAATTCCATTGATTCTTCTTGGTGAGCCACGATAATTTCGTCAGCTTTTGCTAAAGCAGCCAATAGTGCCGATAAATCAACTTGAGCTGAAATTAACTCTGGCGTGTAAACAAAACCAAAAGCTTTAATGTTGGCCAAGTAAATTTCAACGTATCCAGATGAAGCATCTTGCTCTACTTGCGCTAACTTAATTTTCGAAAAAACATCCTGGCAAGTTTCTGGATGATTTTTTGCTAAAATCTCGCTGCAAATACGTGTGTCAGGTGAATACACCGTTGCACCGTTGTCGCTTAATTCGTTAGATAATAAGTAGTCGATGGCTTTTTTAACATCGTTTTCAGTTTCCATCGAAATTTTTTCGGGAGGATTTTCTAAATTCAGATTTTTTAAAAATTGGCTATCAACTAAAACATTATTGAAGCTATCAACTAAACCTGTTGCTTGAGTTTCTAAAGCAGCGATTAAAGCTGAACGGCCCGAAGGCTGAGCGATTGGCGTAACTTCAACTTGTTCTTCTTTACAGCCTACAGTTGAAAAAACTAAGGCACCACATGCGATCGATTTTAAAATTGTTTTATTCATAACATCTCCTTTTGTTAGTGTTTGGATAAACGCGAACAAATAGAGATATTGCTATTTGATGACCAACCCATAAGCGTTGAAATCATTGGGGAAAATTGAATATTCGGGTGCTAAAAATTCAGCGCTGCAAGATTTTCAGCAGTAAAACGCTGCTTAAAATTCTAAAGGCTGTCTCGAAGTGATACGTTTTAGTATCGCAGGGTCAAAGTAGTAAGATAAACCCAACGTCGGAATTGTTGAATCAGATTGAATTGTTCTTTGTGAACGGTACACTCGATGATCCAGCGAAAGAAAAAGACCAAAATTTTTATACTGCAAAGGTTCCCACCTAACAAAGTATCCGCCTTGATGAAACCAAGTATCTACTTTTGTGTCGTTATAACCATCCATCCACATCGTCATATAATTTGAAGTACGCTTATAATTAATAAGTGATGCGTGAAAACCCAGAGTTACCCGGCGGTAGTTAAAATCACCCGAGTTGGTTTGAAACGGGTTGTAGCCGAATTTATATTTAAATTCAGCGGCCTGTTGCATGATTTGATCAGCCCACGGGTTACCTTCGCCAACTGTGTAATTGGTTTTGGCAATGCCTGCGAAAATTTCATGACTAAAGCTTTTCTGATTCAGTATGCGTGCGCTCACACCCAACAACGCCGGTCGTTTATTACCTTGAAGAGGTGGGTCACTCCTAGAAATCGACCAGCTGGTCATGGTCAGCAAGTCTTCTTTGTATTTGCTAAAATCTAAATTGTAAATACGACCGATATTTTTTTCTGAGAAAAGCTCAAGTGTGTGTGGTGTTTCGATCCAGTTTAAAGTTGTTGGAACTTTAATAACGGGATCTTTAACATCTACATCTTCGCCATCATATTTGGCTTTTTTAGTTTTATCATTAAACTGCATCACAAATTCAGTGTGCTGTAATTCCATTTTGGTAACGGCTGGATAAGAAAAGTCTAAAACGTTTACAAATTCATTCTTTTTTGTTTTCCACCTAAGTGAAACTTGATCACCTTCGACAACTTCGTAGAAAGTTTGTAACCCACTCACATCAGTTGTTTTAACTTCGTTATTGTTAATAAGAAGAGCCGTGTAGTTAGCATTTTTTTGGGGAATTTCAGAGCCGTTCACACTAATTGATGGCGGATTTAAAACACCGGAAATAACCGTTTTCTTTTTTTCAGCCGCATCGGTTAAATCAATATATTTGGCTTGCGCGAATGTCGCACAAAATAGGCTTGTAAAAAAGATCAGCGTCTTAAGCAGATTTCTTTTTTGTAAGATTATGCTTTTTGATTTTGTACTGAAGTGTGCCACGGTTTAATCCAAGAAGTTCTGCTGCCTGTACTTGATTTTCTCCCACAATTTCAAAAGCACGTTGTAAAACTTCGCCCTCGATAAGATCTAAATAATCTTCGACGGCCATACCGGGCTTCCAAGCGGGTGGTTGAAACTCATTTGCTGTCGTATTTGGGACTGGTGTTACCTGCGGTGTATCAGTTAAAACCGCCGGACGGTTTGCAATTTCAGCAGGCAATTGAGCCAATTCAACTCGACCATTTTGTGGTGTCAATACAATTAAACGCTCAAGAATATTTTTTAATTCACGAATGTTTCCTGGATAGTGATACTGCTCTAAAACAGTTTTCGCATTCGGTGATAACGATGATTTCACGCCTAAATCTTCGCAGATGTAGTTCCAGAAGTGATTGATTAATAAAGGAATATCCTCTTTACGGTCACAAAGCGGCGTCATTTGGTATTGTAAAACATTTAATCGAAAATAAAGATCTTCACGAAACAAACCTTTATCAACTAATTCTTTTAAATTTCTGTGAGTAGCGGCTACCACGCGCGCCTGGCTTTTAATAACGCGAGTTCCACCAACACGGCAGAATTCTTTTTCTTGAAGAACGCGTAGAAGTTTGGCTTGTAAATTTAGTTGTAGTTCGCCAATTTCATCTAAAAAAATTGTACCACCAGCGGCTAATTCAAACTTACCTGGTTTTGAGGCCACGGCACCGGTAAAAGCACCTTTTTCATGACCAAATAATTCTGATTCAAGTAAGTTTTCACTTAAGCTTGCGCAGTTAACGGCCACAAAGGGACTATTGTTGTCTTGATTGGCCTCATGAATAGCTTTTGCCACAACTTCTTTACCTGTACCGCTTGGGCCAAGTAACAATACCGGAGAATTCACCGGAGCTACTTTTTCAATAAATTTTTTTGTCTCGGCTAAAAATTGCGATTCACCAACAAGTTTGGTTTTACTTTTTTCTGAAGAACTTAAAATCTTTTTCGCGTTCCACGCGCGTAATTCGATAATTCGATTAATGCGGTGAAAAACCTCTGCAAATTCAATAGGTTTAGATAAGTAGTCGTCAGCACCGGCATGAATAGCGGCAACAGCTCCCTCGATACTTCCTTGTGCGGTCATTAAAATAAAAGAAGTGAGCGGTGAAAGTTCACGAATTTTTGCTAACAGTCCAAGGCCATCAAGTTTTGGCATTTTTAAATCGCTTAATACGATTTCGAAAGATTTTTCCTGGATAAGTTTTAAAGCCCGTTCGCCATCTTCAGCTGTTTCAACATCATAGGATTCCTGCAACAGTTCTTTTAAACTGTTTCTTAACCCTACTTCGTCATCTACTATAAGAATTCTCATAGGTTACGTTTCGGTCACTGACACCATTTGATCAAGTCTTGCCTTATGTATTAGGCCACGACGATAAGCTAGTTTTTAGCCTAACTGGACTAAATGATGGATGCTGAAAATGCTAAGATGATCACGTCGTATGAAAAATGTTTTACAGAGTATCTTATTGATTCAATTGTTTTTAATTTTTGGCGGATGTCAAAAAGAACAGCCGGCTAAAGTTGAAACACCGCCTGTGGCTGCAAGTGCTACGGTAAGTGCGACAAGTGCAGTTTCTGAAGCCGCACAGACAGTTACGCCAAAATCTGCAACTGCAGTAGAAAAAGATTGGCTGGCTAAACTTTTAAAACAAACCAATCAGGTTGAATATCGTCAAAGAAATCAAAATATATGGAACCAGGCCGAAGACGAATTGTCGTTTATGAAATACGATGCTTTGCAGACTAAAAATTCGGCTACTGCTGAAGTGATTTACCAAAGTGGCTCAACTTTAGATGTTCGAGAAAACACACTTATCATTTTTGATGAGGACCCGGGAAAGAAAAAGAAAACTGAAGACCGCGTAATTATTAAAGCGGGTCAGCTTACCGGACGAACTAAAACAGAATTATGGGTTTTTACTGATGCGGGGCTTGTGCAAATCAAAGCTAAAAAAGGCCAAACCAATGCTGCTAAAACCGCTGAAGCCAAAGTTATTGTAAAAAATGATCGTGCTGTAAATATCAAAGTTAAAAATGGCACAGCCGAAGTGATTTATAAAAAAGATAATGAATATACTCGTTTGTCAGCCACTGAAAATTCTGATGTTTCTATTAAACCAAGCACGGAGCTGACTTCAGGTGTTCAAGTTAATGCCGACAAAGTAAATGAGTTAGTCGTGGCACAAACAAAGGTGGCAGCCATAGCTCAAGCTGAGTTAGTTATTGATTTTCCGGCTGACAACGCGCTTGTGCAAGATTCAGAAATTGAAGTACGCGGTCGCTTGACAGGTGCTGGCGCCAAGTTACTTATCAACGGACAGCTTCCTGAAGTTTCTGATGCTTCAGAATTTTCAAAAAAGATCAGTCTGCAGCCGGGAACAAATCTTATTGTTTTTCAACTCGTGCGCAGTGATGCCTCTGTTAAATTTGTAAAAAGAAGCGTGAGATACCAAGCCAAATGATGACGATTAGATCAAAGCTTATGTTTGTGTTTTCTTCATTTGCCGTAGTGGCCGTGCTGGCGGGAAGTGGATTCGTTCTGCAAAAAGCCATTGCCGAAAAAAGTAGTTACGTGAATGAATTAAACTCGCTCCTTGTGCCGCAACTACGTTCTGAAGTCGATCAACGGTTACGCTCATTAACTATTTTACTGAATCAATATTCGACAGCACCTAGTAAAACTAAGTTTTCTAAACCACAACTTGAATCTTTGATTTCTAGTATTAAGTCATCGGCCCCTTACGTTGACGCTCTTGTTTTAACAAACACCGCACATGATAATTTAGCGATACAAATTAATTCCTCTGACGATCTGGCCGCAAGAACTGAAAATTTAATTAAAGATTTACAGTTTAAAAGTAAACTTGATGTGGCTGCCAATAAATTTCAAATCTCAAAAGAAGCTTTAGCTTGGTATCGTGCGCCGGGCGGACACCTAGTTGGTTTAGTTTTCAATACCAAAGAATTTTTAGCACTCACAGAATACAGTCGCGGTAAAGACTCATATATCATAAACAGTAATAATGAGGTTTTGTTTTCAAATGTTTTACACGGAAGCGCAGCTGTTTTTTTTCCAAACCTAAATCTAGTGGGCACCGGCGCCACCATTGTTGGAACAGATGTGCCTTGGGCTAATGGTAAAACTCGCTCAGCGTTTTTTACCCGCTCAGAAATGATCGCTAATGCCTCGGTGTTAATGGTCGAAGATAAAGTAAGCTGGCTAACAATTGCTACTCCGTTATTAAATTCAACGATTTCTGTGTTGTTCATTCTTATTCTTGCAGCCTTTGGCGCCGCACTTTGGTTGGCCAGATCATTAGCAGCTCCCATTGAAACATTAACTGAGCAAGCGGCTAAGGTCGGTTTAGGCGATTGGAAAGCGATTTTTCTAAAAGCCAATACTTTTGAAATAACTAAATTAACTTCAGCTTTTAATGCCATGATTGAAAATCTACAACGACGTGAGCGGGATCTAACCTTAGCCAATCAAAAAATCGTACGCACGGAAAGTTTAGCTGCCGTTGGGCGTATTGGTGCTGGCGTGGCTCATGAAGTAAAAAATCCACTAGCTTCTATTCTAAGTTATGCGCAACTTTTAGAAATGCAGATCAATGCTGCTCAAAAAGTCGAACCACCTTCTGCTGGCCCAGAGAAACTAGAAAAGATTAAAAATTATAACACGATGATTTTAGATGATACTCGTCGAGCCACTCGAATCATTAATGATTTGCTTACTTTTGCCAGACAAAAAGAAATTCAAACCGAAAGCGTACGAATTGAAGACTACATTTCAAGTTTAAAAGAAAAACTAACTCCGCTTTGTCAGCAAAATGGCATTCAGTTTTCAACTGTCGTTGATACAAGTTCTGCTGATGCTAAGGTTTCAATTGATCGAGAACAGATTTATCAAGTGATTTACAATTTAGTGCAAAACGCTACGCATGCTTTAACAGAAATAAATTCATCAAATAAAGAAATTGAATTATCGGCAAAAGTTCAAGACAGTTCAGTTTTTTTAGCTATTGAAGATAACGGCAGTGGCATTAAACCAGAAAATCTAGAAAAGATTTTTGAACCGTTCTTTTCAACAAAAAAAATGGGACAGGGATCTGGCCTTGGCTTAGCGATTAGTTACGGCATCATGCAAATGCATGGCGGACAGATTCAAGTTAAATCGACTATAAACGTCGGTACAACGTTTACTTTGGTTTTTCCAAGAGAAAAATAACGCAGCCTAAGCTTACTTACGAGATAGGTTATCTAATTTGAGAGAACTTTTCATGGCTTGCGCTAAGGCGGTATTATTTTTATCCGCCAAAGCCTGGGCGTGCGCGCCATTATAGTAAAACTTTTCTTTATGTTCAGAAGTTAGGGCCGCATTGCTTCCCTGACCAAAAAGTTTTCGCATTTTTAATTCGGCCAAAATACACAAACTCCAAACAACCATTTTGAGGCCGATGCGATTTTCAGCGCCCGAAATGACTTTTCTTTTGCCGTCGCCAATTTTCCAATAGAAATCACCTAATTTTTTACATTCTTTATTTGCGGCTATCGCATCTTGAATCGCCTTTTGCAAATCAGCTGCAAAAAGCGAAGTCGAAAATAGGTTAACTAAAAAAATGCTCTTAACTGAAGTGTGCATGCATCTATCTCAGCAACTTCAGAAAATCCTGTCAAACCGGCCTGGCCTTTAGAAATGGTATTTAAATCCAATCCCTGCGTTAAATTCCAGCTCTGTTTCTGGAACGACTGCGATAATCGGAACGATTTGAATATGAAAACTAAAGCCTCGTGTTTCTGCAGGACGCCAATCTAAACCCACTGGCACACGCACGCCAAATCCAACTTCGCCATCTTCATCACCATAATAACCATCATCATGGCGATAATGATCATCATTAGTAATTACAATAATTCCACCTACACCATAAAATAAACCCACATCGCCAAAGTTCGGGCTTCTTAAAGGAGCGTGTGTTTCAATCAAATAATCACCATATATATGAGTTGCATGATTATAAGAAAACGAAACCCCGGCTTCAACGGCCGATGGACCACCAAGCCCATGGGTAAAGTGAATATATGTAGGGCCGCCTAAAGTCAAACCGACTGCATTTTGTGCTAAAGCCTTAGGAAGGCAAAGTAGCGTAACTGCTAAAGACATTACAACATATAGAAAACGTAACATAGCTGAAAACCTCCGTATTGTTTTCATAAATAAAAAGCATTGAACTGTTATTCATCTTAATGAGTTTCTGGGCCGAATAAAAATTCTTACCTAAAAATTCTTAAATTAAGAAGAAGTTTTAAAATAATGTGCAGCAGTTCGACAAATTTGCCCCAAAAGTCCAGAAAGCAATAAGGCCTATCTTAGGCGTTATAGATTATATCTATTTTATTTCTTTTGTCATAGATTTTACAGATTTGTACTGGCAGTATTAACTTAATATTATTTATCTGGTTTTTAAGTTAACCATAACAACACACACAAGGGAGGCCCATGTGGCAGCAACATTAATTAATACAAAAGTAACTGACTTCAAAGTTCAGGCTTATCATAACAACAGCTTCAAAACTGTATCTAGCACAGATCTTAACGGTAAATGGTCGGTGTTCTTTTTCTACCCAGCAGACTTTACATTTGTTTGCCCTACAGAATTAGGCGACATGGCTGATAAATACGCTGAATTCCAAAAACTTGGCGTTGAAGTTTACGGTGTTTCTACAGACACTCACTTCACACACAAAGCTTGGCACGACACTTCTGAGACTATCAAAAAAATCAAATACCCAATGTTAGCAGATCCAACTGGTCACTTATCTCGCGCATTCGGTGTTTACATTGAAGAAGCTGGTATGGCTTACCGTGGTACTTTCTTAGTAAATCCAGAAGGCCAAATCAAATTAGCAGAAGTGAACGACAACGGTATCGGCCGTAACGCTGATGAATTACTTCGTAAAGTTCAAGCAGCTCAATTCGTAGCTGCTCACCCGAACGAAGTTTGCCCTGCTAAATGGACTCCAGGCGCAAAAACTTTAAAACCAGGTTTAGACCTAGTTGGTAAAATCTAGATATAAGATTTAACTGCCACTTATTCCTCTTACGGGGCTTAGGCTATAGTTTAAGCCCCATTTTCTCTCTCATTCTCTTCTGGTTCTCGATCTAAAGGAGGTCTCTCGTGTTAGATGCCGATTTAAAAGAACAGCTTAAAAATGTATTTGCAAATTTAGAAAATCAAATTGATCTGGTTTATCAACCAAGCACACATGCAAACCAAAATGAACTTGTTGAAATGTTAACTGGAGTGGCTGAAACAAGCCCAAAAATTTCTGCGAAGTATGATCCCGCATCTGCTGCGGTTAATGCGCCTCCACGTTTTACGATTCATAAAAACGGAAAATCCACTGGCGTATTTTTTACAGGAATCCCTGGTGGACACGAATTTACATCTTTAATTTTAGGAATTTTAAACGCCGACGGAAAAGGAAAACTTCCCGATGCGATGATTTTACAACGCATTAAATCTTTGCGTGGACCCATTCGCGTAAAAACTTATATGTCGCTGGACTGTGAAAATTGCCCGGTGGTGGTGCAAGCTTTAAATTTAATGGCGCTTAACCATGATAACTTTCATCACGAAACAATTGATGGCGCTTACGCACAAGAAGAAATTGCAGCTTTAGGTGTTCAAGGTGTACCTAGTGTTGTGGTCGACGGAAAAATGATTCATTCAGGTCGTGCCAACTTTGCTGAAATCATGAAAACTATCGAAGAACATTTTGGTATCGATGATTCTAAAGCTAAGCTATCGGGTGCTGATGCCAATCTTGGTGATTACGATGTCGTCGTTATTGGTGGTGGTCCTGCAGGAGCTTCCGCTGCGATTTATAGTGTTCGTAAGGGTTTAAAAACGGCCTTAATCGCGGAGCGCTTCGGCGGGCAAGTTCAAGATACCAAAGGCATCGAAAACTTAATCTCTGTGGTTTATACAGAAGGCCCACAATTAGCGGCGCAATTAAACCAGCACGTTTTAAGTTATCCGGTAAAATTATTGGAACACCGTAGAGTTTCAAGAATCGATAAAGATGAAAATATCATTCATCTTGAAAGTGGTGAATTTTTAAAAGCTGGTTCGATCATTATTACAACGGGTGCTAAATGGCGTGAATTAAATATTCCTGGTGAAAAAGAATATTTAGGCCGTGGTGTTGCATTCTGCCCGCACTGTGATGGACCTTTTTATAAAGGTAAAAAAATCGCCGTGATCGGTGGTGGTAATTCTGGCGTTGAAGCGGCCATTGACTTAGCCGGCATCGTGAGTGAAGTGGTGTTGTTTGAATATAATGACACACTAAAAGCTGATGCGGTGTTAGTCGAAAAACTAAAATCACTTCCGAACGCTAAAATTATTACGTCGGCTAAAACCACGCAGGTTGTGGGTAATGGCCAGCAAGTAACTGCCTTAGAATACTTAGACCGCAACACGAACACGACTGAAACAGAAACGTTAGAAGGCGTATTCGTGCAAATCGGGCTATTGCCAAATAGCCAGTTTGCTAAAGATGTGGTTGAGACTAACAAGTTCGGTGAAATTGTAGTAGATAACAAAGGGCGTACTTCGGCTAAAAACATTTACGCTGCCGGTGATGTCACAACCACACCATTTAAGCAGATCGTAATTGCCATGGGCGAAGGAGCAAAAGCAGCACTTACAGCGTTTGAAGATCGCATGTACGCGCAAGCACCGCACAACTAATTAATCATCGAGGTTTTTATCTATCACGGCGAACGCTTTAACAGTATTTCTCATCTTGTTGGTTTGTTATTCGCGGTCGCCGGGGCTGCGGTTTTAATTACTTTAGCTTCAGTTCAAGGTGATATTTTTAAGATCATTGGCACCAGTATTTATGGGGCCATGTTAATTCTGTTATACGGTATTTCGACTTTATATCACAGCATTCCAGGCGCAAGACCCAAAGCCATCTTACAAAAGCTTGACCATATCTCCATCTACTTATTTATCGCAGGTTCTTACACCCCATTTACTTTAGTTACACTCAAAGGAAATGTCGGGTGGTGGATCTTTGGAATTATCTGGAGTTTAGCGGCTATCGGTATTGCCTGTGAATTTACGCTAGCGAAAATCACCCGCATTCCTTCATTGTTGATTTATCTATTTATGGGATGGCTGATTGTTTTTGCCATTAAAGATTTAATGTTAGCCCTGACATTTCCTGGAGTTGTACTTTTAGCAGTCGGCGGTATCTTTTATACCGTGGGCGTTTTCTTTTTTGTCTTAGATGAAAAATTCAAACACTTCCACGGCATCTGGCATTTATTCGTGATGGGTGGAAGTATTTTTCAATATTTCAGTATTGCGCTTTATTTACTTTGAGACTTCTTCTAAAAAGTTTTTAGCTGCTACAAAAGAACGTTTGTCGGCTAGTTCATTGTAAGCAGCGCCTTTAGAAATATCATTACCTGCTTCTTTATGCGTAAATGAATGAACCGCATTCGCATATTCAGTTAGTTGGTAGTCAACTTTGGCCTCATTCATTTCTTTTTGAAAGGCCGCCACTTCATCTGGCGGAACATTCGGATCAATCGCGCCGTGAAGAACTAACAATTTAGCTTTAATATTTTTAGCATCTTCTGGAGTTGGCGAGCTTAAGCCACCATGAAAGCTAACCACACCTTTAAGTGGTAAACCCATACGAGCGCCTTCAAGTGCCGCTGTTCCGCCGAAGCAGTAACCTGTTGCAGAGATTTTTTCACTGACCACATATTTGGATTTAGCTAATTCATCGTAAGCAGCTTTCACACGTGAACGCATTAATTTACGATCACCTTTGTATTTACCAGCTTGAGCACCAGCTTCTTTGTTATCTTTCGGGCGAACACCTTTACCATAAACATCGGCCACAAAAGCCACGTAACCCATTTCAGCTAATTGTTCAGCGCGCATTTGCACATAAGGGCCAACACCTTTCCAGTCGTGAAACACCACAACACCTGGGCCTTTATTGTTTTTAAGTTTTGCAGAATCTACAACTAACAACCCTTCAAGAGTTGTATCTCCATCTTTATACTCAACTTTTTCCACAGATACTTTAGCCAAAGACGCCAAAGAAAATAAAAGTGTGGCCACTAGATATAGGTGTTTCATAAATTTCCTCCTAAACTTATTTTGCACTCACTTTTCCACAGCAGGGTAGTGATGAAATCGCAATGACGTATTGTGCTTCAGATGTAGCACATAAAAAAACCCAAGGCTTTGAGACCTTGGGTTTAAAATTTTTAATTTTATAAAGCGTTGTGTGGATGATGCAATCCTAAGGACTACATCATGCCGCCCATGCCACCCATACCGTGGTGATCGCCACCTGGCATAGCTGGAGCTTCTTTTTTCGGAGCTTCAGCGATCATTGTTTCAGTCGTTAACATTAACGATGAAACTGATGCTGCATTTGTTAATGCGCAACGAACAACTTTTACTGGATCCATAACACCGTCTTTTAATAAATCAGTGTATTCATCAGAGTAAGCGTTGTAACCGAAGCTAGCAGACTTATCTTGTAAGATGTTGTTAACAACGATAGCGCCATCAAGACCCGCATTTGCAGCGATTTGACGGATAGGCTCTTCACAAGCACGTTTGATGATGTTTGCGCCGAATTTTTCTTCGTCGTTAAATTTGCCTTTAGAGATTTGTTGAGAAGCGCGTAGTAAAGCAGTACCACCACCAGCTACGATACCTTCTTCAACAGCCGCGCGAGTTGCATTTAATGCATCTTCAACACGGGCTTTTTTCTCTTTCATTTCAACTTCAGAACCGCCACCAACGTGGATAACAGCAACACCGCCAGCTAATTTAGCTAAGCGCTCTTTAAGTTTTTCTTTATCGTAGTCAGAAGTTGTTTCTTCAACTTGGGCTTTGATTTGATTAACACGAGCCGTGATGTCAGCTTTTTTACCGTTACCATCGATGATTGTTGTGTTGTCTTTATCTACAACAACGCGTTTTGCGATACCTAAATGAGTCGCATTAGCTTGCTCAAGCTTCATCCCTAAGTCTTCAGAGATAACTTGTGCGTTTGTTAAGATAGCGATGTCTTCTAACATAGCTTTACGGCGATCGCCGAATCCTGGAGCTTTAACAGCACAAACGTGTAAAGTGCCGCGTAATTTATTAACTACTAAAGTAGCTAATGCTTC
>JAMPXC010000072.1 GCA_023701385.1 Pseudobdellovibrio sp. | reverse complement strand
GATGCGACCAGACCTCCGCCTTGATCCACTAAGATGACTGTTGAACCGGTTGTTCCTTGATCGATGGCCATGATATATTTTTTCATAGAAATATCATGATCAATTTTTTTAAAAAACCCAACGAAAAAGTATTCAACGTCAAATCACTCGGTGCCGATGATTTGCTGTATAAAGTTTTTCCAAGATTATTTATGGAAATTCTTAAGAAATATTTTCGCGTCGAAGTTGAAGGGGTTGAAAATATCCCGACAACTGGTCCGATCATTATTGCGCCGAACCATTCGGGTTTTACCGCTATGGATGCCATGGTTTTAGCCTACATTATTCAGGAAAAAACTCAGCGGGTGCCGCGTGTACTAACGCATCATCTTTGGTTTTTAACTGAAACCACAGCCCTGCCCGCACAAAAACTTGGTTTTTTTGAAGCCACTTTTGAAAATGGCGTGAATTACTTAAAGAAAAAACAAATGATCGTGATTTTTCCAGAAGGCGAACACGGAAATTTCAAACCCACTTCAAAACGCTATCAGCTACAAGAATTTAAGCGTGGATTTATCCGCATGGCTTTAGCCACCGACGCCACAATTGTTCCGACAGTTATCTTAGGTGCTGAAGAGACGAATATTAATTTGCGCCAATTAAAATTTTCTAAATTCTTACGCGGTTTAGTCTTACCACTTCCGTTAAATGTGATTCCGCTTCCTGCGAAATGGAAAATCATTTTTGAAAAACCAGTAACGTTACCCTTCGGCCCTGAAAAAATGAGCGATTCTGAACTTTGCCACGATTTAGCTTTTGAGATTCAAGAAAACTTACAGAAAAAAATTAATAGCGAAGTTAAAAAACGCGGCTTTGGCTTTATCTAGATATATCGATTAATTCGGACAATTTGGCGTATTGAAGTTTTGCTGTGTGGCACAGTCTGGAAGATCATTGCCGATTACCTTAATCATGCGGCTCCAGCTTTGAATAATCATACCTTGTGATGAATCGTCTTCACCGCGGCCCACCAACTTCTTAGTTAAACCCGCAGCAATAGCCACCATCAAAACCATGATTAATAAATACTCGACAACAACTTGTCCGCGCTTATTCATAACTAAATTATAATAAATTTTAGGATAATTCGCTAGTTACAAAAACAGCAAGATGCTATTTTTGCGTGTAACCCGAAGAGGCTACGCCTCGTAGGGGCGAGGGCAGGAGCCCGAGTCAAAATTCTAAATTCAGGTTAGTTTTTTCTGTGCCGATAAAATTCTTAAGTTGAGTCAGGATATTTTGATAAATCCCTGCAAATGACTCATCGACATGAGGGTTGGCAAACCCTAAGATTAGGCCTTCTTCCCATAAGCGGCTCATTAATGAAGACACTTTGTCTCCATCAAAAGCAATCGCTAAATCTTGGTCTGAAGGGTAAATTAAAATGAAAGCATGTTTTTTAGTTTTTTCAGACCACTTTTTGTATTCAGTCCAAATTCCCAAATCTTGAGTTTGTAGCAAGTGATAGATTTTTAACGCCACTGATTCGTAACTTTGCGAAAAATAAATTCGGAAAGGTCCGTCAAATAGAGCGGTATTAAATACTGGACTATAATATTGCGTCGTTAAAAAAGAAGAATAACTTGCTGCCATATACGTGAGCCTAGAAAGACTAAACTCTAGATACAACTAAAATTTAAGAATCTTAAATTTTAAGACGCTAGGCGCAATATAGAGCTGTTTCACCCGACTAAAGTTCGGCTTCCTCGAATGAAAAGTTCATGCTCTGGCATAGCTCCAGCTGAATAGAAAAAGTCAGCGAGCTCGGCATCGGTGCTAATAAAATTAGCTTTTTTTCCGACTGCTAACGACCCTTCTTCTTGATCAATTCCTAACGCTTTCGCCGCGTTGATCGTGTACGCCTTAAAAACTTCAGGCAACGTCATCTTCATTTCTAAACGCGCAAGTAGTCCTACTAATGACAAATCTTGAGTCGGACAAGTTCCCGGATTGTAGTCGGTCGCAAGTGCAACAGTCGCACCGCTATCTATTAATTGGCGCGCAGGTGGATACGCGCACTTCATATATAAGTCAGCCGCTGGTAATAAGACCGCCACTGTTTTGTTACGACCGAAATACTGAATCGTTTCATCTGTTAGATTAATAACATGATCTGCTGACTGCGCTCCAAGCTCTAAGGCAAGTTCTGCTCCGCCTGATAATGAAAGTTGGTTCGCGTGAATCGTTACTTCAAAACCTAAACGTTTAGCCGCTGATAAATATGTGCGTGATTCTGGAACTTCAAAAAAGTTTTTTTCAATGAAAATATCAACACGGTTTGAAAGCTTTTTCTTTTTCACAACCGGCAAAACTTTTTCAGCTAAGAATTCTAAATACTTTCCGTAGGAATCATACTCAGGAGGCTTCGCGTGCGCTCCTAAGAACGTAGAAACAACACGAGCCCCTTTAATTTTATTAATGACTTCAAGAGTTTTGATTTCATTTTTAAGATCTAAAGCATAACCCGATTTAATTTCAACAGTAGCTACACCTTGCTTAAGAAAGTTATTCACGCGCTCTTGCGTCATCGTTAACAATTCTTTTGCCGAAGCCGCGCGAGTCTTCTTCATTGTTGAAAGAATACCTCCACCTTTTTTAGCGATATCTAAATAGCTTGTGCCCGTATTGCGTAACTCAAATTCATCAGCGCGAGACCCGGCAAACACTGTGTGCGTGTGACATTCAATAAATGCCGGCATGATCTTTTTCTTTTTAAGATCGATTTCTTTGTTGAATTTTGCTTTTTTCGGGATTTTACTTTGCGGACCGATCCAAGAAATTAAACCATTTTCGATGATCATCGCCATTTTTGGAGTATGACCATCGAAATTTTCATTCACTAAACTAAAATTAAAAACCAGATTTTTGTTCACACTGTAAAGCTTCGTATTTTTCAATTAATTTATCAACTAAAGCTTTTGGTGAGTTTTCGTTACTGACGTCAATTAATTGCGGCTCAGTCATGCCGAAATAGTGGATCCATTTCTTCTTACCTTCGCCCTCGCCCACTAAAGAGTAGATTAACTGCTGTAATTTTGAAGGTTTATCTGCTGCCTCAGTGCGGCCTGCGCGCGGAATACAGTAGTTACGTAACGAGGCTGCCACGTTGTTTTCTTTTAACGCTGGGTAAACCATATTGCACAGCGCTTGGCTAGACATCATATGCGTTGAAGCCACTAAATATTTGTCTAAGATTTGACGGGCATTCATGCACAGATTTTGATGCGTCGGCGATCCTTTTTTAATCCAACGTAAAGTTAAGTGCGGAAGCTGCTGACCTAGCACTTTTGCACGGGCTGCCATTTTCTCATAAGTGCCCATACCTGTTTTACCTTTGAATTCAGCCTGAGCAAATTGCCATTCAAATTGTGCAAGCTTGGCACGCGCCTGTTGCATTTGTGTAAACGCATTATTAAAGTGCAGGTCGTTATTACGAAGTAATTCGTAAATAGGACCATCGTTACGCTGCCATTGGTAAGCCGCTTTAATACCGCCTACTGTTTTTTTCCACCAGCCACAGTTTGGATCATCAGAACACGCTGATTTAACTTCATTGTAGTACGGTCCACGGAAGAAATAACGGTGCATGTCTTTCGCACGCTTTTCGATCTCGCTTGATTCAAAAGCTGCGTACTGCATCATTGACTTTAAACTAGAGAAGTTATTTTGAACGTTTTGTTTTTCACGTTCTTTTTTAGATAAACGTTTTTCTTTAATTTGATCAGCATCAGTTTGAAGTTCAGCTTGCTCCTGCCCGAACATATGAACCATCTTCTGACCTTGACTTAATAATTCTAAAGAAATTTTGATCCAGTCCTGGCCAAGCTTCACACATTCAGTCAGGTTTTTTTCTTGTGTAGCAGCAACGAAATATTCGTCATAAGCACCCAGCTGATTTTTTAAAACTTCTATCGCCGCTGCGGATTCAGGTGATCCACCCATACCATCAGCCCAAGCTTCTGAAAATTCTGTTAACTTTCCTAAAGTCTTTGCAAACGTGATTGATTTTTTTGTCGATTGAACAATCTGACATTGCGCCACTTCAGGGCGTTGCAAATCTTTAGCTGCTAATTCTAAATCGTATTGAGCTTTTTGTAATTTATTAAGCTCGTCTGGTAAAAGCGTACGTAAGCTTGTGAATAATTCGTAATTTGGATCAGCTTCATTCATTTCAGCAATAGCCGCTGCATCCGGCGTAATACGAGGTGCTGCTTGCGCTACTGACATCGGCATACTATTTTTTCTGCGGTAGTCATTGATGTTCTGATTTAAATCACGGATTTTACTTTGGTAAGCCGTATACACTGATTGAATTTGCCCCAGCTTAAGTGAACGCATGTACTCAAGACGGCGGTATAACTTCATATACTGACAAACATTTTTTAATGTGTTTACGCGGTTATTCTGATCAGTCATATCAAACATAATCGAATCTTGAGCGATTTGCTCAACTAAACTTAAACCTTTTGAAAGCGCATCTGCCCCCGCTAAGATTTTAACAGCCGGACCAAGCTTAGCACCTAAAGCTGGATTTTTCGCAATCATATCAAGAACCACCGGGGCAATCCCTTGGAATGTTTCATTGATTGAAAAAACCACGTTTCTAAATTGTTGGTTTGAACGATAGCAAACTTTAGTTTGTGATTGCGCTGCAATCGCTAAAGTTTCTTGAATTTTTTGAGCGGCATCAACCATCGTTTGTGCCGTTAATTCTAATTTAAAAGTTTGCCCTGATTCTTGTAATTTTTTAGCTTCAAAAACTGAATTTCTTAATACCACGGCTTTTTGGGCCACGCGCTCGTTCTGCGCCTTCATATCACATTGCGGAAACGTAGAGTTTAAGTTTTCTTGCATGCGATCTAACGACGTTAAAATTTCAGTGTACGGAGAATTTGAAAATAACGGACACTCATACTCAGGCGGCATTTCAAACAAAACCATTTGTTGGCCGATTGAAGTTTTCGCTTCAACTTTATCATCAAAGTTAACTGCTGATTCTGCTGTAGGTAACCCACCCAGCGTAGGAACGCCATCAACCGCATAAGCTAACTGCCCTGCCATTAAAGGCACAACCAATAGAGATAGTCCGATCTTTTTCAGCATACGTCCTCCGTCAACAACATTGACAGTGTCTTAAAATGGTCACCTCGAAGCCAGACCGATCCAGACCCAAACAATGTTTAATTGCTTTAGACCTGAATTATCCTTCGCTTTGTGATGACTCCATTTTTAGGAGCAACAAAAAGACCAGTATTTTTAATATAATTTAGAAGTGAACCGTGTAGTTGGCGTTTAAGCTATAACCTGTTGCCGAAGAATCGACAGTGCCAATGGTTTGCGAATAATCAATAAGATACCCCGCTTGAACTTCAACAAGACTATCTTGAGTAAATTGATATTTACCAACTAAATTTAAAGTTTTTCCTGAAACCGATCCATAATCCGTCGTCGCGTTCGATAATAAGTTTGTGGATTTGTAACTGTCAGCGTTCACAATTTCAAGCAAAACACCAAAATACAATTCTGAAGTCAACTCTGTTAAAGTGGCTAACTCGATCATCATTTGATTGTGTTTATCATCCTCAGAAACGATTTTTGTTTGCTGATCTACAGAATTTTGCACACCCATCATTTTATAATCAACGGTTGCAGAAAGTTGCGAACTCTGGGTAATCAAGGCGATGAATCGACCACCTAATGTAACCGAATGACCACCTGATTTAGCGTCGCCATCGTTATTTGCGTCAGGTTCTTGATGATCTCCCATGCTTGGTTGAAATGCTAATTTTGCATCTAACTTTATGCTGTCACCATCCATTAAACGAGTAACGACTGCGATAGTTGGATCTTCAGGGCCTGTTGATTTATTACTTGGTGTCGCTGCCGGCTTGGTGTAAGTGACATCCATTGCCGCTAAGTAATTCCAATTTACTTGCGCATAAACATTATCTAAAATTCCTAGAGTTAAAGATGATTTTAATAATTGTTGGTTTTGATTAGCCTCAAGAACAGTAGTGCCCGCGACATTACCCTTTAGATCAATCACTGTGTAACGATAACCCAATGTAAGATCCACGTCCCATTGTTCAGGAAAATAATGTAACTGAGCTAATGTTGCCGAACCTGTTGCCGCTTGTTTTGCTCTTTGGTAAACTTTCTTAAGCTGCGCTTGAGACTGGGCAGCCGTTAATAAAATTAAAACAAGTGCGGCAATATTTTTCATAAATTACTTTTTCTTTCCTTGATTTGCGACAGCTTCCATGGCTTTTGCGACTTCATCAGCATCACCAATGAATTTTTTTGAAACCACATTTAAGTTTTCATCAAGTTCGTACATCATCGGAATTCCCGTTGGCATATTCACTTCCATGATTTGTTCTGGCGTCATTTTTTCTAAATGCTGGATTAAAGCACGTAATGAGTTTCCGTGAGCGGCGATTAAAACTTTTTTTCCGGCTAAAACGTCTTTAGAAATTTTATCGTTCCATAAAGGTAAAAATCTGGCCACAGTGTCTTTCAGTGATTCACCCGAAGGAAGTAATTCTGGGTTTACATATTTGTAGCGTTTATCGTGCATCGGATGTTCAGGATTATCTTTCGACATCATCGGAGGAGGCGTATCGTAGCTTCTTCTCCAGATTTTTACCTGCTCTTCACCGTGTTTGGCTGCCGTTTCGGCTTTATTTAAACCTTGAAGATCACCATAGTGACGTTCGTTTAGGCGCCAGTCTTTAGTCACTGGTAACCAGTTCAAGTTCATTTCAGAGAGAATGATGTTCAGCGTTTTGATAGCTCGTGTCAAAGAGCTCGTATAAGCTAAATCGAACTCGAATTTCTGCTCTAGTAAAGATTTGCCAGCTTTTTGCGCTTCTGTGCGTCCTTTTTCAGACAGGTCGACGTCTTTCCAACCAGTAAAGCGATTTTCTTGATTCCATTGGGATTCACCATGACGAACGATGACTAATTTGTGGGTCTTGCTCATAAGCTCATTTCCTCTCTCAAATATCTGAAAAATACGCTTAAGTTTGTACGATCTTTGTGACACAATCAAGAGCGAAAAAAACAAAAATCATGCAACAAGTTTAAGTCATGATGAAATCATGCAAGTTAAGAGAGGCTTTAGGTCATGAATCATTTGAACCTTGAATACATCGAATCACTCTACAACCAATTTAAAAAATCTCCGGATTCAGTAGATCTTGAATGGAAACGTTTCTTTGAAGGCGTTGAATTCATGAAAGATGGCGCATTCGGCGTTTCTGAAAAAGAATTGGATGTTTATAATTTAATTAATGCTTACCGCACTTACGGTCACTACGAAGCAGACATAGATCCGTTAACCAATACTCCAGCTCACAACGATCAATTAAAATTGAATAAATTTAATTTAACTGACAAAGACTTAGACCAAGTTTTTCAAATCGGTTCAGTTGTTGGCAAACCAAATTCAACATTAAAAGAAATCATCGCCCACCTACGCGCTTCTTACTGCGGTAAGATTACAGCTCAGTTTGCTGAGGCGTTACCTGAGATCCGTAACTGGTTCATCAAAGAGTTCGAACAAAACTCTCCGGCGTTCAAATTAACGGCTGACAACAAAAAAGAAATTTTAAAATCAATAACACGTGCTGAATCTTTAGAAAAATTCATTCACACAAGATACGTGGGAACAAAACGTTTCTCGGTTGAAGGGGCTGATGCCACTTTACCTATGATGGATCACATGGTGACTCTCGCGTCTTCTCTTGGCGCACAAGAAGTCGTGGTGGGTATGGCCCACCGTGGTCGCGTAAACGTTTTAGCAAACTTCATGGGTAAAGATGTTGGCACTATGTTCGCTGATTTCAACGGCCCTACTGAATTAGAAAAACCTTTAGATGATTATGATGGCGACGTTAAGTACCACTTAGGTTACTCAACAGCTAAAACTACACCGACAGGTAAAGTTGAATGTTCATTAGCGTTCAACCCTTCTCACTTAGAAGCTGTTGGTCCGGTGGTTCTTGGTATGGCTCGTGCTGCTCAAAGAAAATTAAACGACACGAAAGAGCGTAAAAAAGTTCTTCCATTAATTATTCACGGTGATGCGGCGTTTGCTGGTCAAGGTGTTGTGATGGAATCATTGCAAATGGCGCATGTTCGTGGTTACGCAGTGGGTGGCTCAATTCACTTAATCATCGATAACCAAGTTGGTTTTACAACAAATCCTGAAAACTCTCGTTCAGCGCACTATTCTTCTGATGTTGCTAAGGCGCTTGCGATTCCAGTGATTCACTGTAATGGTGATGATGCCGAATCTTGTGTTCGCGCAATGGATATCGCTGTTCGCTACCGTCAAGAATGGGGCCGCGATATCGTGATCACATTAACTTGTTACCGTCGCTTTGGTCACAATGAAGGTGATGAACCTGCTTACACTCAACCGTTAATGTACGATATCATTAAAAAGCACCCGACATTACGCGAGATCTACGCCAAACAATTAGTGGCAGGTAATGTGGCTGATCAAAATTTTACCGACACTCTTTTAACAGATCGTATGAACGATCTACAAAAAGTTTACGACACAACTAAAGCACAAGCTCCGAAAGTTAAAACTTTCAAATTCGAAGGCGCTTGGGCCGGTCTTAAAAAAGGTTTAACTGAAGATATGGAAAAATCAGTTAAAACATCTGTTGATGCCGCTACTTTACAAAAAGTGGGCGAACAAATCGCCAATGTTCCGGCTGGATTTAATATTCACCCTAAATTAGTTAAGTTAATTGAAACTCGCAAACAGCAGGCCGCGGGCAAAGAAGCTTGCGACTGGGGTATGGGCGAATTACTTGCTTACGGTTCATTAATTAACGAAGGCACATCAGTTCGCTTAACAGGCCAAGATTGCGTGCGTGGTACATTCACTCACCGTCATGCTGGTTTCTACGATACAAAAACAAATGAGTCGTACTTTCCGTTAAAACAATTAAATTCTGAAAAAACAAATTTCTGCGTTTACGATTCTATTTTATCTGAGTACGCAGTTATGGGTTTTGAATACGGTAATTCAATCACTGATCCAAGCTTCTTAACGATCTGGGAAGCTCAGTTCGGAGATTTTGCCAACGGTGCGCAAATCATTATCGATCAATTCTTAGCAGCTGGTGAATCTAAGTGGCAACAAATGTCAGGCTTAGTTTTATTATTACCTCACGGTTACGAAGGCCAAGGCCCTGAACACAGCTCAGCGCGCTTAGAGCGCTTCCTTCAACTGTCTGCACAAAACAACTGGTCTGTTGTGAATTTAACAACGCCAGCACAAATTTTCCATGCGTTACGTCGTCAGATGAAACGTGATTTCAGAAAACCACTTGTAGTGATGTCTCCGAAATCATTACTTCGCCACCCACGCGCAACAAGCATGATCTCTGAGATGGCGAATGGTTCATTCCAAGAAGTGATCGCTGATACGTTGTTAACAGATAATTCTAAAGTTGAAAAAGTGGTGTTTGTATCTGGTAAGTTATATTACGAATTACTAGAGCAACGTGAAAAATTAAACGACACGAAAACAGCACTAGTTCGTTTAGAACAAATTTCTCCTTTCCCTCACTGGAAAGTAAAAGAAATCATGAAGTCATACCCGAATGCGAAAAAAGTTTTATGGGCTCAAGAAGAACCACAAAACATGGGTGCGTTCAGTTATGTGTATTTCAAGTTTGCATCTCTTCTTACAGAGATGGGTTCGAAAGCTCAGTTTGGCTACGTAGGTCGCCCTGACCGCGCATCTCCGGCGACGGGCTCTGTGTACCGTCACAAAGTTGAACAAACTGAAATCATTGAAAAAGTATTTAAAGTTTAAGTTAGAAAGTATTAGAGGTTCAAAATGAAATTAGATGTTAAAGTACCTGCAGTTGGCGAATCGATTACAGAAGCCGTTATCGGTAGTTGGACAAAAAAATCTGGCGAATTCGTAAAAATGAATGAAGTGATCATGTTACTTGAAACAGACAAAGCATCTGTTGAAGTGATCGCTGAAAAGGACGGTGTTCTTACAATCAACGCTCAAGCTGGCGATACAGTAAAAATCGGAGCCACGGTTGGTTCGATTGATACTGATGCTAAAGCTCCAGCTTCGGCTGGTGCCGCAGCTCCTGCAAAAGCAGCTGCTCCAACTCAACCGGCAGCAGGCGCATCTTCTGCCGCAGGCGGAGCAACAACAAGCGGTGGCGGCAAACCGACTCACCCAGAATTACAAGCTCACCAATCTCCAGCGGTTCAACGTGTAGTTAATGAACGTGGTTTAGATGTATCAAACGTACAAGGCACTGGCCTTGGTGGTCGTTTAACTAAAAGTGATGTTTTAAATGCTCCTGCATCGGCACCGACTCCTTCTGCTCCAGCAGCAAAAGCGCCAGCAGCTCCAACAGTTACTCCGGTTCCACGTGGCCCATCTAAACAAGGTGATATCCAACGTGTGAAAATGACTTCAATCCGTAAAAAGATTGCTGAGAAGTTAGTGGCTGCTCAACACAACGCTGCGATCTTAACGACATTCAACGAAATCGACATGACAAACGTGATCGAGATTAGAAACAAATACAAAGATAAGTTTAAAGAAAAATACGGTGTTAACTTAGGTTTCAATGGCTTCTTCGTTAAAGCCGCTATCGAAGCTTTAAAAACAATTCCTGCAGTAAATGCCTGGATCGTTGGTGATGAAATCGAATACCATAACTACTATAACATCGGTATCGCAGTTTCTACTGAGCGCGGTTTAATGGTTCCGAACATTAAAGATGCTGACAATCTTTCGGTAGCTAGCGTTGAGTTAGCTATCCGTGACTTAGCAGCTAAAGGCCGTGATGGTAAAATCTCGATTGATGATTTAAATGGTGGAACTTTCTCGATCACTAACGGCGGCGTATTCGGTTCATTATTATCAACTCCGATTTTAAATGCTCCGCAATCAGCGATCTTAGGTTTACATAAAATCCAAGAGCGTCCGGTAGCGATCAACGGTAAAGTTGAAATCCGTCAAAT
>JAMPXC010000071.1 GCA_023701385.1 Pseudobdellovibrio sp. | reverse complement strand
TCCATGTTTCAAATTGATTGACTTTAATTAGGCCCACAGCGATATTTTAAAAATATTCTCTTATATTTTCTACTAAATCCTATTTAAAAATAAATCACATTCCAGGAGCTCCAATTGGCTAAAAAAGAAGTTGTCATAGAACCGACCAAGAAAAAGTTTAGAAAAACAAATACCGAAGCAGCCACTGAAACTACAACATCAGAAGAAACTTCAGCTCCAGCCGCTAGCGAAACACCGGCACCAGCCGTAGAAGCAAAAAGCACTGAACAAATCACTCAAGCTCCAGCAGCGGCAGCAACTCCTCAAGAAAACCAAACAGCTTCTGCTCCTAGCGAAAATTCAGGTTCACAACAACAGCAGCAACAACAGGGTCAACAACAGCACCGCCGCGAATTTAGAAAATTCGACAACAATCAAAATAGAAATCAAGATAGAAACCAAGGCGGCGGAAGACACCAACAACAAGGTGGCGGTCGTTACAACCAAAATCAACGCCGTGACTACCGTGACCGCGATGATCAACAAGGCCACAATCAACCTCCACAGCACCAAGGGCCTCCAGTAGAAGAAATCGACTTGGCCGACATCAATTTAACTGACGAAGAAAAAAGCTGGTTAAACTCTAAAGATCTTAAATCTAAAAACATCCAGGTATTAACTGATCTAGCGACAAAATTAAAAATCGAAAACGCAGCAGGTATGCGCCGCCAAGATATGGTGTTCGAAATTTTAAAACGCGCTGCTAAACTTGGCGATATTTTCGGTTCAGGCGTATTAGAAATCTTACCAGACGGTTACGGTTTCTTACGTTCTCCGGATTACAACTACTTACCAGGACCAGATGATATTTACGTATCACCTTCACAAATGCGTAAGTTCGGTTTAAGAACGGGTGACTTCGTAACAGGAACAGTTCGTGTTCCTAAAGAAGGTGAAAGATATTTCGCCCTAATTAAAGTTGATTCATTAAACTACGAAGCACCAGAAGCTTCTAAAGATAAAATTTTATTCGACAACTTAACGCCGTTGTATCCTAACAAACAGCTTAAGTTAGAAAATAAACCCATGGAGATGACAACTCGTATCGTTGATATGATGTCACCACTTGGTAAAGGCCAACGTGCTCTTATCGTTGCCCCGCCTAAAACAGGTAAAACAGTTTTATTACAAAATATCGCCAATGCGATCACCACAAATCACCCTGAAGTGAAACTTATCGTTTTATTAATCGATGAGCGTCCAGAAGAGGTGACTGATATGCAACGTACGGTAAAAGGCGAAGTTGTTTCATCAACATTCGATGAACCACCAACTCGTCACGTGCAGATCGCTGAAATGGTTTTAGAAAAAGCCAAACGTTTAGTTGAGCACAAACACGACGTAGTTATCTTATTAGATTCTATCACTCGTTTAGCTCGTGCTTACAATACGGTTGTTCCACCATCTGGAAAAATCTTATCGGGCGGTGTGGATTCAAATGCGTTACACAAACCAAAACGTTTCTTCGGTGCGGCCCGTAATATCGAAGAAGGCGGTTCACTTACAATTATCGCTACAGCGTTAATCGATACTGGTTCTCGTATGGATGAGGTTATCTTCGAAGAATTCAAAGGTACTGGTAATTCAGAGATCCAATTAGACCGTAAGTTAATGGAAAAACGTATTTTCCCTTGTATGGACATTAACAAATCTGGAACTCGTAAAGAAGACTTATTAATTGAAAAAGGTGATTTATCCCGTCTTTGGATTTTACGTAAAGTTTTAGCGCCGATGAATGTGGTTGATGCGATGGAATTCTTAATGGATAAAATCGAAAAATCAAAAACTAACGCTGATTTTTTAAAGAGCATGAATGGATAAAAATAATCAATCTGGCGATAATCGCCCGCTGATCAAAAAATTAGTATTACCACTGACACTTTTTATCGGTGGTTTGCTGGTCTTCGTAATTCTTTATAAGTTTTTACTGGGAAGTAAAATCCAACTGCCTGGAACAGATTCAGCTATTGGACAAGATGCTTTCCAGGCTCCGGCTGAAATTTCAACGTCACTTCAGATCGAGTGCCAAGCTTCAGTTGATAAAATCGACAAGCTTGAATCTTGCGAAGAAAAAGAGACAGAGTTTTTAGCTAAAGTCGGTAACTGCGCAGGTTACAGCTTTGCGCTTGAAGCTCCGAAATCTTTAGATAGTGACGGGCAGTACAGCGATATCGTTTTCAACGTAGCCGCTTGTTACAAAAAATTAGGTACCGATAAAGTTCCTAAAGCCGTGGCGTTGTTAAAAAAAGCAGAATCAGATTTTCCAGCTTGGGAAGTCAATATGGGCCCAATCACTTGTGACTCTAAATCAACATTAAGTGCATATCTTGATGCTTACTCGGCTGATGCTACATTTACTTGTACTAAATCAGCTGATTTAGAAAAAGTTGTTCAGCAATTACAAAGTAAAGATTTAGGTTTCTTAAAACAAATGCTTTGGAGCAACCATGTTCCTGAATTAGGGTTACGTGATTCAGATGTTTCTTGCCCTGAAAATTTAAAAGAAATCACCAACAGCTTAGTTAAAGCGTTGAACCAATCTTCAAAAGTAAGTTTGAGCAATGAACAAAAAACAGATTCAATGACAACATTCATTGAAATCAATAAAGGTTCTGATTTAGTGGCTTTATTAAAAGTTGCATCGAACCCAGATGGTTGTTTATATCTGGATTCGTTACTTGTTTCTAATTTTGACGGCGTAGAGTAGATCGAGTCGCGCTGTTCAGCGCGACTATAGATTATTATTTACATCTTTAGTGCTAATGAAGTCGTCGCAGTCTTCACGAAAAAGTTTGCAACCCGGTGAACATTCTTCACCACTATCAACAGCGTACAATGCTCCTTTTCCGCCACGGGCACATTTTTGATAGTCTTCACGGCTTTCACATGCTTCGTGTGTTTCAAGACGCTTTAAACAGCACTCTTTTTGCATTTTTTTAAACTTACCAAAGACCTTTTCCATCGCGCTATCATCGTGAATTTGGCAGCGAATAGACTCGTAATCCGCAGCCATTACTGTTGATCCCATAAGAAAAAACCCAACTAACATTAGAAATTTCATACAGCTCTTTTCCCTTCGCAAACCTATACTTAAGTCTGCTAGACCTTCTTTTCGGTTTATCACCCCGGAAGCCTAAGGTTTTGCTATAAATTTTATTAAGTTTTTTAATTATTTAATAAAATCAGTATGTTATGACTATATAGTCACTATGTCTGGTGATGTCACCGACCTCGCCGCAAAGGCAAAACCACCAGTTCTGGGACGCCAGAACCACTGTAAATAGGCAAAATAACGCGGATTTCCGCTTGAGCCTGGGCCAATTTTTATGCTATCACCTAGGTTCTCGAATTTACTATTAAAGCAGAGGATAATATGAAAGAAGGATTACATCCAAAAGTTAAAACTGTTGTGTTCAAAGACATCTCTTGTGACTTTCAATTTTTAGGAACAACAACTTTAGATTCAAAAGAAACTGTTAAATGGACTGACGGCAAAGAATACCCACTTATCAAAGTTGAGATCTCTTCTGCATCTCACCCGTTCTACACTGGTAAACAGCGTATTCTTGATACTGAAGGCCGTATCGACCGTTTCAAAAAGAAATTCGGTTCGAAATCAGCTACAGGCAAATAGATTCTCGCAAGGTTATTTATTTAGAAAAGCGGCTTAACACAGCCGCTTTTTGTTTTTCAGCAATTCGATCGAAACGAACTCAATCAGTCATCACGCGGAGCTTAGAACCATGTTTGCAAAATTAGACTCAGTAGAATCACGATATGAAGAAGTGAATATGTCACTTCAGCGTCCTGATATTGCGTCTGACCAGACAAAATATCGCGCGCTAATGAAAGAGTTCGCTGAACTTGAAAAAATCGTTATCTTATTTCGCGACTACAAAAAGAAAACCGCAAATCTAAAAGATAGCAAAGAATTATTAACTGCTGAACAAGATCCTGAAATGCGCGAAATGATCCGCGAAGAAGTTAAAGAACTTGAAGCAGCAATTCCTGAGCTTGAAGAAAAATTAAAAATTGCTCTTCTTCCAAAAGATCCAAATGACGACAAAAATATTCTTCTAGAAATTCGCGCCGGCGCCGGTGGCGATGAAGCTTCGTTATTTGCCGATGAATTATTCCGCGGTTACGCGCACTACGCCGGAACTATGGGCTGGAAAGCTGAAATGGTTTCTTACTCCGCAGGTAACGTTGGCGGCGCTAAAGAAGTTATCGTTTCAATCTCTGGCGATTCAGTTTTTTCAAAAATGAAGCACGAATCTGGCGTTCACCGTGTACAGCGTGTACCTAAAACTGAAGCTGCTGGTCGTATTCATACTTCAACTGTAACAGTTGCGGTTATTCCTGAAGTTGAAGTTAAAGATATTAAAATTGCTCAAAGTGATCTTCATATTGAAACAATGCGTTCGCAAGGAGCCGGCGGACAATCCGTGAATAGAACAGAATCGGCTGTTCGTATTGTTCATATCCCAACTGGAATCGAAGTTAAGTGCCAAGAGGGTAAGTCTCAGCTAAGCAATAGAGAACGAGCCCTTCAAATTTTAGCTGCGAAATTACAGCAAATCGAAGACGACAAACGTTTAAAAGAAGCCTCTGACGCCCGTTTAGATCAAATCGGGACTGGCGACCGTTCAGAACGTATTCGTACTTACAATTTTCCACAAACTCGTATTACAGATCACCGCATTGGTTTAACAATTCACCAATTAGATCAAGTAATGGGTGGTAAGTTTGAATTATTAATTGATCCGTTAAATGCTTACTTCCAAGCGGAAGCTTTAAAAAAGCAAGCGTCTAACGCTTACTAGGATGATTGTCTAATCGCGAACGGAGTTCGACTATGAAACTGAATGATGTGCTTCAAAAAACAATTCAGTTCTTTAAAGACAAAAATTTCGATACTCCACGTTTAGATGCAGAGCTATTGATTGCGCACGCTTTAAAAATGCCGCGTATTCAGCTTTATGTAAAATTTGATTCTCCGTTAACAGAAGCCGAAGTAAATCTTTGCCGCGAATACGTAAAACGTAGAACAGCTGGCGAACCCGTAGCTTATATTATCGAAGAAAAAGGTTTCTACGGTCATACTTTTAAAGTGACGTCTGGAGTTTTAATTCCCCGTCCTGAAACAGAAATGATCGTCGACGAAGTTTTAGCTGATTTTAAAAAACATCCTCGTGATCAAATTCGCATTTTAGATTTAGGCGCTGGCACAGGTTGCATCGGTTTATCTATTTTAAAACATATTCCCTTAGGAAAACTCATTACTGTTGAGAAATCACCAGAGGCCTTTGCAGCTTTAAAACACAATATCGAAGCTTTAGAACTTTCTGAGCGAACTGAGGCCATTAACGCCGATGTTGCAGGCTTAAATACTGAAGAGCTTGGAAAATTTGATTATATCGTTTCTAACCCGCCTTATATCGATGTGAACGACACTCAGGTTGAGGCGAATGTTCGCAAGTATGAACCAAGCCTGGCCTTGTTTTCAGAGGATCAAGGTCTGCACGCTCTTAAAACATGGTCAGCCAAATTTGCTAAAAGCCTGAATGAACAAGGCTTAATGCTTTTTGAAATGGGTTACACACAAGGCCCTGCAATGCAAAAGCACTTCTCGGATCTTCCGGGTCTAAAAGATGTCGCTGTTTTAAAAGACTTGTCAGGACTTGATCGAATCATCAAAGCAAGAGCATAATATCCTTTTTTGAGATGGGATATTTATGGATAAAATGCTTGTTACAAGTGGCGCTTCTTTAAACGGCTCGGTTGAAGTCAGCGGAGCAAAAAATGCGGCTCTTCCAATTCTTTTTTCTACTTTATTAGCTGAAGGCGAACACACTTTCGATAACGTACCACTTTTAAAAGATATCGAATCAACAGCTGAACTTTTACAAAGTTTAGGTTGTGAATCAAAACGTGATGGCCACACATTCCGTGTTCACGTAACTAAATTAAAAACTTTTGAAGCTCACTACGACTTAGTTAGAAAAATGCGCGCCAGCATTCTTTGCTTAGGCCCGATCTTAGCTAAATACGGCGAAGCAGTTGTATCTTTACCTGGTGGTTGTGCGATTGGTACTCGTCCGATTGATCTTCACTTAGATGCCATGAAAGCTTTAGGCGCAGAAATCGAACTTAAAGATGGTTACGTTTTAGCAAAATGTAAAAAATTAAAAGGTGCTACTGTGTTGTTTGAAAAAACAACTGTAGGCGGAACAGAAAATTTAATGATGGCAGCCACTCTTGCAGAAGGCACAACAATCATTGAAAACGCAGCTAAAGAACCTGAGATCGTTGATCTTGCGATTTACTTAAATAAAATGGGCGCAAAAATCACAGGACACGGAACAAGTGTAATGAGAATCGAAGGTGTTGAAAAATTAACTCCTGCTCGTCACAGTATTATGCCTGATCGTATTGAAGCCGGCACGTTAATGATCGCAGGCGCTATCACTAAAGGTGATGTGTTAGTACAAAAATGTAATCCACAAGATTTAGAAGCTTTGATCAACAAAATGCGTGAATCAGGTTTCAAAATCGAAACAACAAAAGATTCTGTGCGCGTATTACCACAAGATAAATGGGAAGCCGTAGATATCACAACAGCTCCACACCCGTTATTTGCCACAGATCTGCAAGCGCAGTTCATGGCTTTAATGACTGTGGCGCACGGAACAAGTGTGATCACTGAAACAGTTTTTGAAAATCGTTTCATGCACGTGAATGAATTAATGCGCTTAGGTGCCGACATCACGCCAAAAACTCAAGTAGCCGTTGTACGCGGCAAACCAGGTGGATTATCTGGCGCACCTGTTATGGCTACAGACTTACGTGCCTCAGCAAGTTTAGTGTTAGCCGGTTTAGTCGCTAAAGGTGAAACTTTAGTTGGCCGTATCTATCACTTAGATCGCGGTTACGAAAATCTAGAAGGAAAACTTTCTTCATTAGGCGCAAAAATCAAACGCGTTCAATAAGAGAATTTAAAAATTTAAAAACCAAAAAGGGAATTGCCAAAAGCAGTTCCCTTTTTATTTCAAAGACAAAATGAATACGAATCGAAGAGAGGATTTTTTCACCAAATGAATTTGAGCAAGGAACGAGGAGTAGACCCTACTATTGTAGCCGCCCGACGAAGAGACGCAGTCTAAAATTTATTTGGGAGGAAAAAATTAAGGCAAGTTCGAGGAGGGGCCACAAACTTGCCTTTTAAAAATCGGTCACCGTTGCCAGTGATGATTTTGAACTTAAGAATCTATATTTACCAAACAAAGCTCTGAGGCCTATCCTGGGAGGGGATCCTGAATACTGCTATTCAGAGATCTTCGCTTGGTAATCAAAAACCGTAGTCGAATCTGAAAATGAAGTTGTGTTTACTGTTTGCTCGTCGCTGATGGCCTTAGCTTTCGCTGAGATCACCAAAACTGCGATGATGTATGCAACTGCAACCCATTTCATGTGAAGTTGTTAAAGCAACTGATGTGCCAACTTGAGACAGTCCTAGGGCTGTTTAATTTCTTTAGAAATCCCTAGTGAAATCAAGCGGTTCCAACTTGGAACTGCTACCTGGTTCCAATGATGGACTTTGGTCATAAGTTGGGTCCGATTTTTTATGATTTACATGTCAGAATTTCGAATCCATTTCATAATAGATAGGTGGGAAAAAGAGTAAATTTTAACGATCAGTGGAGAGTCAAAATGGAGAATGGCCAAATCAAGGGGCCGTTTCCAAGTGAATCTATCAGTAAGATGATCGTTGAAGGTATTTTAACGGGCCAAGAAGAAGTGGCTCAGCACCCAAGCGCCGAGTGGCGCCCACTCGCTAAAGTACATGAATTTTATGAAGCGCTTTTAGAATCTTTAGAAAATCCAACTGAACGCGATGAAAAAAAAGCCGCGAAGATGGATGCCGAAACGCAGATCCAATCTACACCGACTGAAGAAGTTGTTGAAGCTCCGCCTGGTGTTGAAGAAATTCCTGAATTCAAAGACGAAATTAAACAGCTTGTCGAAGAGGAAATGAAAAAACCAGTGCCGGTTGTTCCTGATCGCGCTGTGGCCCGTACTCCTGGTGTTTCATCAATTACTCCGCCTGATAATAATGCGCTGCTAGTGGCTCGTGACCAACAGCTTACGATTGAGATGCAGCAGTTAAAAAGTATTCAGGCTAAAGAATCTAAAAAATTCTTTCCGTTTATAATTTTAATTGTACTGATAGCTGCAGGCCTTTACTGGATTTTAAAACCAGGGGCTAAAACCAATAGTGGCTGGGTTTTAATTGCGCCGACCCGTGGAGCAGAAAAAACTTTAACGAGTGCTGAAATTAAATCTCTTAAAGCTAAAGCGATCCAGCTTATTAAAACTGGAACATTGGAAAATACACGTGATTCACAAAAGTTTTTAGCCCAAGCTTCTGAAAATTCTCCGAACGATTTAGAAACTTTAGGTTTACTTTGTGTGGTGTATGAACAGCTTTGGCCGTACACGAAACAAAATTCAAACGACTTAAAAGCGATCACGGTCGTGACTCAAATGGCCCGTACGGTAAATCCGATTTCAAGTTATTCAGATGCCTGCCAATCGGTTTACTTATTAGCCAAAGGCCAACCGCGCGATGCCCGTGGTTTAATTGAAAGAACACTTGATCAACAATCGGGTGAAAGATTTATTTTATTTCCATTCTTGTATTTGATGAAGGGCCAAATCCTTGAAGATATGGGAAACCACATCAGCGCGGAAGCATATTACGTCGAAGCTGTTAAATCGTTTCCCGGTTGGGCGTGGGCGCAGTTTGCTTTAGCGCGCTCGTACTACAAACAAGGTAAAATTAACGAAGCTAAAGACACTTGCACAAATATTCTTCGCGATTACCCAGAACATAAAGGCGCTCTCTATGGCATGGGATTAATCGAACTTAAAAGTTCAAGCGCAGAAAAAGCACTTAACTTTTTTGGCCGTGCTTACGCGATTGACGGAAAACTTCCGAAGAGTTTTCACATGGATGCGCTTCAAGAATACATTCAATTATTAATTTCTAGAAAAGACACTTCAAAAGCTTTAGATGTTGGGCAGTTCGCATTAACGATCAGTCCAAGTCATAGAGCGATTAAAGAACTTGTGATGTCATTAGGTGGTGAAGATCGTGGAAACAACCAATCGGCCGAATTAGTTTTCTTAGGAGACCAATTCGCCAGATCTGGTGACCACTTAGCCGCGCAAGCTCAGTACAAAGCCGCTTTTGAATTTGATAAAACAAATGCCGAACCAGCCCTTAAAGCCGCGAAAAGTTTATGGGCGATTAATCAAACGCGCGAAGCCTTAATGTGGGTTGATCGTGCAATCAGAGCTGATTCAAAGCTTTCGCAAGCGTACGCACAAAAAGCTGATTACCTTTCACAGAAATATGCTTTCGGTGAAGCCAGTAAAGCTTTATTAGATGGTCTTAAAGCTGGTGGGCAAAATTTTGATATCGTAAAAACTCAAGCACTTGTTGAGTATCGTAAAAACAGCATGACGACAGCTATTACTTACGGCGAAAAAGCCGTCAAAATGTATGATGCTGATGTTGAGCTTTTAAGTTTAATTGCCAATGCGAATATCAGTTTATTTTTAAATTCTCCTTCGCGCACAAAAGAAGAAGAAAACCGTAAAGCTAAATACTTAGAAGATGCGCAAAAATATTCAAGTAAAGCAGTAGATTTAGAGCCTGGCAAACCTGAAGCTCAAATTACCTATTCAAAATATCTTTACGCCAAACAAGGTAATATCGCTGCTGAAAATAATTTTAAAAAATTAATCGAAACTTTCCCGTACACGATTGATTACCGTTTAGGTTTAGCTGACTTCTATGAGCTTCAGGAAAAATACCGTTCAGCTTCTGAAATCTATGCGCAAATCGTTGAGGCTGATCCTAAAAACAAAAAGGCTTTAATGGGTTTGGCTAGATCTAATCAGTACATGAATGAAATTAAAACAGCGCAAAAGTATTTTATGGATGCTGCTGTTCTTGATCCGTCGGATGTTGAACCCTTATTTTCAACAGCCCAGCTTGAATTAGAAAACCCGGGCAGCAAAGATGCCAATGCGGTTATTCAAAGTGCTTACAAAAAATTTGAAATGGTTAAAAGAATTAACCCAAGTTACCCGCGTATTTCGTATTTCTTAGCGCGCTGTCATTTTGAATTGGGTGAATTTGATAAAGCTCTTGAGATGATTAAAGAAGAAAAATCAAAAAATCCTGGTATTGCTGATCCTTATCTACTGGCGGCCACGGTTTACAACGCTAAAGAACAGTTCAAAGAATGTGCGGCTGAATATTCGCAAGGTATTAAACTTCGGCCAACTTCGGCTGATCTTTATGTAAAAGCGGCGGCTTGTTACCGTAAAAGTGACGCTATGGACATCGCTTTAGACATGCTTGAGATTGCCCGCACCAAAGAAAGCGGTTTTGCTCCCCTGTACCGCGAAAAAGGCTTTATTATGGAAGCCCAAGGCGACCGTAAGCAGGCCAAAGAATTATTCCAACTTTACATCGAACTTTCGCCAAATGCGCTGGACAGAAAACAAATTGAAGATAAAATAGCTTCATTAGGGGGAAAATAGGCCATGACTCTGGGAGATAAATTCAAAGGCTTTTCAAATGATCTGCAAGTAGGAGCTAAAAACGCTTCTCAAAGCTTTACCCATGCGATGTTACGCCTAGTGTCCGGTTTCTTTATCGGTTTAGTTTTATCGTTAATTATTCAGGAGCTAACCCAATCGGGCACTTTTATGCTGCTCTTTTTAACGATTGTCTTTACCACAGCCATTTATAAAGCCCTTAGCCGCTTCGGCATGATGCAGATTTTGATCTTTGATCTTATCTGTGTGTTGCTTGGCACTGTGCTTCGCATGTATATTCTGATCGCTCCGGGCAAATAGCCCGTAAAGAGCATTTCTTAAAACCAAGGATTTTTTGTGATTGATATTAAGCTATTAGAGAAAAAAGCTGAAAATGGAATGTCTTACTTTGATGACTATAAACAAGGTCTCATCAATCGCGGAGCTTCCACAGAAATTCTTGAACAGATTATGAAAGCGAACATCACGCGCAAAGAAATGATCAACACAGCTGAAACTGAAAAAGCCCGTCAAAATAAATTAAGCGCTGAAGTGGGCCAATTAAAACGTGAAGGTAAAGATGCTTCGCACATTCTTTCACAAGTAGACCAATTAAAAGCTCGTGTAAAAGAATTAGAAACTCAGGCCGCCGATACTGATGCTCAGGTTTATAATTTATTATTAACGATTCCGAATAAACCACACTCTTCTGTTCCGGTTGGTAAATCTGAACACGATAACAAAGTGGTTAAAACTGTTGGCGAGCCAAAGAAATTTTCTTTCAAAGCAAAAGAACATATCGAACTTGGTGAAAAATTAAATATTTTAGATTTTGAACGTGCAGCTAAAGTAACTGGCGCGCGTTTTACTTTCTTAAAAGGTGCAGCCGCTCAGATGGAGCGTGCCTTGATCCAATTTATGATGGACATGCATTCGACTCAGCACGG
>JAMPXC010000070.1 GCA_023701385.1 Pseudobdellovibrio sp. | reverse complement strand
ATCTGGGCTTTAACATAATAAAAAACTCCTTATGATAGGATTATTATAGCTGTGAAACCGGGGACTGTGATGGGCCAGTTCTATGAATTTGACTTAAGCCCAGATATTAACTACATTGCGGCGATAGGAGTAACTTATGGCTGATCTAGGTCAAAAATGGAAAGAAAACAAAGCTGGCAAAATGTTTGTCGACCAATCCTGCATTGCTTGTGATGCTTGTGTTCTAACAGCTCCTAAAAATTTCGGTATGCACGAAGAAGACGGTCACGCGTTTGTTACTAAACAACCTGAAACTCAAGAAGAGGAAGCCGCTTGTAAAGAAGCGATGGAAGGTTGTCCAGTTGAAGCCATCGGCGATTTCGGCGATCAAGGCTAATTAGCTTGGCTAAAAAAATCACTCAACCAAAGTCCGGTTCGCTCGACGTTAGTTGGTGTTTGAACCTTCTTAAAAAAAATTATCCCGACGCTCACTGCGCACTTAATTTTAATAATCCTTTTCAGTTAATGGTAGCCACGATCTTATCCGCGCAATGCACGGATGAGCGTGTGAATATCGTTACCAAAGATCTTTTTAAAACTTATAAAAAACCAAGTGATTTAGCAGATGAAGATGTTGAAGTTATCGAAACAGCCATTCGTTCAACAGGGTTTTATAAAAATAAAGCTAAAAACATCAAAGCCAACTGTCAGATTTTAAAAGACAAATACAACAACCAAGTACCGCAAACACTGGAGGAGTTAGTGGCTTTACCCGGCATCGGCCGAAAAACAGCTAACGTTGTTTTAGGAAACGCTTTTGGTATTGCAACCGGTGTGGTTGTCGACACGCATGTGACTCGTTTAGCGAATCGTTTTGGCTGGGTTAAAATTCAAGACGCGGTTAAGATCGAACAAAAACTAAATACTATGTTCGACCAGTCTGAATGGATTATGCTTTCACATTATTTAATTTCGCATGGTCGAGCTATCTGCAAAGCTAGATCTCCGGACTGTGAGAATTGTTTTTTAGCTACCCGCTGCCCACGTAAAGGTCTAAGATAGCAGACATGCTACAAGCTTATTTTGAAAGTTTAAAATACGTGGGGCATTTGCTTCCGATTTCTTTTCTAAGAATTTTTTTAGGCTATTTTTATATTCAGCAAGCCGTTAAAGATTGGAAAATTCACGTGATCGGTAATTCGATGGTGAGTGATCTTTTAGTAGAAGCTTTAAATAAAACACAAATGCCGTTTTGGTATCGTTTCTTTTTAACAGAGCACTTGATGAGCCATTGGCCATTTTACGCTTTTGTTCTTGTAGGAATACAAGTCATCATTGGTTTTTCATACTTGATAGGATACGTGGTTCGCCCAGCATCTATCTTAGGATTGTTGCTTTGTCTGAACTACTTAGCTGTAGCAAGTTCTAGCCAGGAATTTTTCTTTAAATTAATGATCGCCTGCCATGTGTTGTTAGCTTGGGTGGGTGCCGGTCGTTGTTTAGGGTTAGATTATTATTTTTATAAACGTTATCGCGGAATTTGGTGGTAATTCTTAATGAAGCATTTTTTAGCTTTTGTTGCAGTGATCTTTTCATGTCTAACTGTATTTTATTTTTATCGTGACGATGCTCAAACCAGTGCGGATTACACAAGTTTAAAAGTGTATGGTTCTGGTTCTTTTATCGGTTCTTGGGGTCCAGGCCCAAAACTTAAAGAAATTTTTGAAAAACAAACAGGCATTAAAATCACTTACTTAGAAATGTCTGATCCAGCTTTAGTATTTCAAAAGATTTCTTTTGAAGGCAACCAAGCGGTGGGTGATGTGATCTTAAGTTTAGACCAATACGATATCGCCCGTTCGGCGGATAAGTTAACTTGGAAAACCATTGAATCAAAAACATCTTTTAATCTTCCCGAAAATTTAAAAGAACTGGAAAAAATGGAGCAGTTCAAAGCTTACGACTGGGCTCCGATTGCTTTTGTGGCTCGTGATGATTTAAAAGTAACGATTGAAAAGTTAGATGACTTATTAAAGCCGGAATTAAAAGGCCGTATCGCTTTGGAAGATCCGCGCACGTCGTCTCCAGGATTAAATTTCTTGGCTTGGATTTACAAAGTAAAACCTGAAGCCGAAGCTGATAGTTTTATAAAACAATTGATGGCGCAAGCTCACAGCTTTTCGCCAAGCTGGTCAGGTGCCTACGGTTTATTTAAGAATAAACAAGCAGATATCGTGTTATCTTATGCGACATCACCAGTTTATCACTTGGTTGAAGAGAAAGATTCTCACTTTACAGCGATTGAATTTAAAGAAGGTCATCCAATTCAAGTCGAATTTGCTGGCGTTCCTGATTCTTGTATCAACTGTGATGCGGGTGTTCGTTTTGTTCAGTTTTTACAAACCCCAGAAGCACAAAAAATCATTATGGAAAAGAACTACATGTTTCCGATGGTTAAATCTGTGCAAGAAGGCACGGCGTTTGACGGTGTAAAAAACTTTAAGCTTCTTCCTTTTAAAATCGACATGAAGGAGCAGCTGCAAAAATGGTTAGGCACTTGGTCCGAGCTAAGAAAAAATGAAGGCTAAAGCTGTAAAGTTATTATTAGCTTTATTCTTTCTATTTCCGTTATTCGTTCTATTATATTTTTTCAAAATTGATCTTAATTACAACGCTCAAGAAATTCTTTGGGCGTTAAAGAATTCTTTCTTACAAAGTTTTGTAACAGCTTGTATTGCCGTTCTGTGTGGTTATTTCGGGGCTTTAGGTATTGCTGGAACCGATGGTGTTTGGCAGCGTGGTTTAAAACTATTGGCAGTTATTCCAGTTTTTTTACCATCATTATTTTCAGTGATGATCGGGATGTCACTGGTGTCGTCGTTTCCGTTAGGTACCCTTGGTGTTATTTTTATTTTATCGCTGATCTATATTGGTTTTGCCGCATCGATCTTAAGCGAAGAAGTGATGGCGCAATTAGGCCGCCTTGGCTTTGTGGCCCAAGTCTACGGTTTATCAAAATTTAAATTTCACACTCAGGTTCTTATTCCGATTGTGGGGCGTTCAACGGTTTTTATTTTTGCAACGATCTTTGTGAATGCGCTGACCTCATTTACGATTCCACTTTTAGTTGGCGGTGGAAAAGGCACCAACTTTGAAGTTCTTATTTTTGAAAAAATTTTTATCGAACAAAATTGGTCGCTGGCCGTAGGACTATCAGTCTTGCAACTTTCATTAGTAGCGATCATGGCCTTATGTTTACGCGCACGTAAAGATATTGTGGCTGCTGAATTTTATCAAAACAGATTGGTTGCATCTAAGTTTGGGCTTTTAGGTCTTGGTTTATATTTAGGTGTGTATTTCTGGGGTTACATTAAATTAGCTTTAAACACGACCCATATTTATTACTTCGGTGAAATTTTTAACGATGGTTTTTATCAAGCTCTTTGGCAGTCTTTTGTATTTTTCTTTTGCTGTTTAATTTTATTTTTCGTTTTATTCTGTGCGGTTCTTTATTTGCGCTATCATTTAAAAAATCTGCGCTTTTTAAATTTTTTTTTAAATCCTTCATCCGTGCTGGTCGGTTTTGCTTTTTATTTACTGCTACCGGCCAATCACACCGTTTTTGATTTTTGGAAAGTCGCCTTAGTTTTTTCGGTGGTGGGTTTTGTGTCTTTTGTAAAAGCTAATTTTGAAAATCAGATACAACTCTTTGAACAGCAGATCAGGGTAGCCAGATCGTTTGGTTTAAGTTTTTCAAAATTTTTATTTACGATTTATTTTCCGCAAATAAAAAAACGTCTGCATTTTGCAGTTTCGCTATTATTTATCTTTTGTATTTCAGAATTTGGTTTAGTGAAAGCTTCTGGCGCTGAAATTAAAACTTTAGGCACGGAAATGGCGACGTATTTATCAAGTTACCGAACTGAAGGGGCGTTTGTTATAAGCCTTGTGATATTAGCGGTTTGGATCGTGGCAACTTTTATTTCAGGAGCACTGCTTGGCGTACATAAAAAATCTTAATTATAAAATCGATGGTTTCAGTTTAGTTATTTCTGATCTTGAAATTAAAGAAAACACAGTCACAGTGCTGATGGGGCCATCAGGTTCAGGTAAAACAACGCTATTTAATTTAATCACGGGGTTTATTCCGCACACCGATTGGACTTTTGAAATCGGCGGTATTGATTTAGCAAAATTACCTATCGAAGATAGGCAGCTGGGAGTGGTTTTTCAAAGCCATGAGTTGTTTCCGCACTTAACGGCGCGTGAAAATGTTGAAGTCGTAATGAGGGCCAGAAAAAATACGAACAGCGAAGCTTTAAATCAGCTCACAAAATATAAAACGATTCTGCAGTTAGAATCTTGCTGGAACACCAAAGCGCACGTGCTTTCGGGCGGCGAAAAACAACGTGTTTCTTTGTTGCGTGCACTGATGGCAAAACCGCGCATGCTTTTATTAGATGAACCCTTTTCATCATTAGATGAGCATAATAAAGAAGAGGCCCGCTACGTCGTTAAATCGGCTTTAGAAGCGGCTAAAACCACAGCGCTATTAATTAGCCATGATCCCAAAGATGCCCAGTTCTTCGGGCCTCAGTTGGTGCAATTAGCCCACGGGCAGATTAAGAAGGCTTAAATTTCATTTGGGCTGACCAATATTTTGACAATCTGGTAACTAGTAAAAAGACCGTGCGTTAACTGAGCATTTCAGAGGGAAATCTGCTATAAGAAAGCCGTTGTGAAAAAGCTTTCTTTAGCCCTTATTTTTATGAACATTTTCCTGCTGCTTGGTTGTGGTGGGGGGAGTGATTCGTCAAAACCAAAACGCTATGCGCGTGTGCCAAAAAAAGTTTTAAGCGAAGCTGAAAAGGCAAAATACATTACGCCAACGATTTACCATATTGCCGACTATTCTTCGCTCAACGTTTCACAATGTTCTGATAAGACAGAGATCAGCTTGCGTAAAAGCAAAGATAATTTCGTAAAAGTTCCGGTTTGTCGCAAGGCTTTTAAAGGCTGCGCTCTTCAAGGCAGTTGTTATATTCAAGTCGATGGCCAGAAAACCATGATTAACTATCACAAAAAAGTAAATGGTGTTGTGCAGTTTATGCTTGTGGATAGATCTGTGTGTAAGCACGGATTAGGCGATTCAAGTGATAAAAAACAAAATTTCAAAGCGATGTGTTTAGATCCGTTTTATTCAGTGGCCGCAGATACGGATATCTATCCTTTGGGAACGGTGGTTTATATTCCATCGGTTCGCGGAACGGCAATTCCTGATGGTTCGGTACATGATGGTTATTTTGTAGTACGTGATACCGGTGGTGGTATTGATGGCCGCGGTCGTTTTGATTTTTTCACGGGCGACGTTAGTCTTAACGCAAGCAACCCTTTTTCAAACCTTGGTCTGGGTGGTGAATCGAATTTCGATTACTTTATTGTCTCAGGATCAGAAGCCCAATCGGTGCGCGAGCGTCGTGCGTTTCCACTTCTTAAATAAGCCCTAGACTAGACTTCTTAGTTGCGGTCTTAAACTTAATTTTACAGAGTGAAATTCCGAAAAAAGTAATGTGCATTTAGATGCCATGTCGCAAATCTTTTTATCAATTCTCGGATTAGCCCTTCTTACGTGGGTGGGCAAATATCTTTTTGTATTGTATTACTATCGCCGAAAAAAAGAAGAGATCAATCGTCTTGAAGCGCGCACAGCGGTTTTACGTATGCTTTTAAAAGCAAAGCTAAAACGTAAAGGTTCGCAAATGCAAGATCAGTACAAAGACAACAAAGAATTTTTAGCGTTGATCACGTCTAAGCTAGAATTACTTACAACTTTTAATTTTAATCGCAGTTCTGATTACGACGATGTTTTAAATATTTTAACATCAATTTCTGAAGCTATTGATATGCAGACGGTAAAAGACAATCCAGCTCTGTATACGACTCAGCACGCGCATGCGGCGAAAGCGCGCGAAGATGTTCTGGCTGTCAGTGTTGATCAAGCCGTCGCAAATGCAAGTGATAATTCAAACAAATACAATGATCACAGAGGTGAGTTGGATCGCTGGTCGCAGCTTTGGAAGTACGACAAAGGCAACATGTATATTGTGAAAGAACTTGTTGAAACAACAGATGAGTTAAAAACAAAGGTTGAACTTTATAATATTGAACAAGAAAACAAAGAGCTGAAATTACTGTTACCAAATTTGATTGTGGTTGATGGTTTTGAAGGTTTGCGTGCCCTTGTGAATCGCGACCAAGAAAAAATAAAAGCCGGCAAAGAAGCAAAAAAACAAAATAGCCAAGATCCTGAGTTGGTCGAAATCGAAGCGGTAAAAAAAGCCAAGCCATCAAGTGGTAGTGGCGATCAAAATGCAGCCTAGGCTGCCTCTGTTAATTTAAGTATTTTAAACCTATTTAATTCACTTAAGCGTCTTAGGCTGATACATTTGCTTATCTAAAATCTGAAAAATCGTATAAATATTAAAGTTTTAACGCAGCATGTCGATAATACGTGTGACTATCGAACTGGACTAAAGGCTTGCCGGGTTGGCTAGGTCAGTTCCACATTATAAAGGAACACGTATGTCGCTTCGGATAAACACGAACGTGGCCGCTTTTGGCGTACAAACCGCCATGGCCAAAACTGAAAGGGAGCTTGAAAATTCTATGAAGAGTCTATCTTCAGGAAACCGCTTTTCTCAGATCAGTACCGACCCTGCTGATAAAGCCATATCAGAAGATTTAAAAAGTGATATTGCTGGTATGGATGTGGCCCGCAGAAATGCTGAGCAGGCGGGAAGTTTTGCCGCCGTAGCTGAAGGTGGTATGGCCGAGCAAACAAATTTAATTGTTCGTATGCGCGAGTTAGCTGTGCAAGCCGCCAGTGATACTTATTCAGATACTGAACGATCGTTTATGCAAACCGAATTTGAAAAATTACAACAAGAGGTTGACCGTATTGCGATGACGAGTGCTTTTGGCTCGAGAAAATTACTCGACGGAACATCACAGGATATTGATATTCAGGTCGGTACGAATGGCGATGTAAATTCAAGAATTACTTTCAATGCAGACACAGACACGACTTTAACGGGATTAGGTATCAGCGGTGCGACTGTGACTGAGAAGTCTGATGCGCGAGATGCGCTTGAGGCTTTAGATGAAGGATTGAACCGTATTTCAATGCAAAGATCTAAGTACGGCGCTTTACAATCACGCTTAGAATCGACTTCTAATTTCTTGGCCGCTTCGATTGAAAGTGTGTCTGGTGCGAATTCTAAACTCGCAGATACAGATCTTGCAAAAGAAGTTTCAAACTTAAGAAAAAATCAGGTTCTTCAACAATATCAAAGTGCACTTTTAAATACGGCAAACGAACAAGCTGGTATTGCTTTGCGCTTAATCGGCTAATCATTTTTGCTCTGCCTTGGGCAGAGGCCTCTTCTAAAGATCTGGCTTTGGTCTGGGTGAAACTAGACCAAAGCCGGGGGTTCTCAAAAAAAAGTTTAAAATTATTAACTAGTTATCTCGCTTACTTAACGTATTGCGTCAAACAAAAACTAGACCAAGGGCTAAAGTCAGCTAGACCATGGTCCGAAATAGTTGTTGTACGTTAGGTGATCTAGAAGAAGCGCAAGCGAGAGACCAGTTCGATAGTCAAACTTACCGGTCTTTAAAAATCCTCTAGAGAACTCATGAAGGAAAACCTTGGCAGTCACCATAGGCCCTTCATGGGTTCATCATCCTAAAAAATACATTTAAATAAGTTTTTTAAATTTTTGGGGTTTAACCAAAAAAATAACAAATAACTATTTTAGGGAAAATAGGGGGATAACAATGGGTTTAAGAATTTCAACAAACATGGCATCAATTTCAGCGCAACGTGCGATGTCGCAACAAACAAAACGTTTGGAAAAAGCATCGGCTTCATTAGCAACTGGTAATCGTATTACTAAGTCAGCGGATGATTCAGCGGGCTTAGCGATTGCTGAAAGCATGAGAATGGAAATCCGCGGTACTGTGCAAGCTCGCTCGAATGCATTCAACGCGATTTCGACGATTCAAGTAGCAGAAGGCGGTCTTTCTGAGCAAGCTAACTTAATTGCGCGTTTACGTGAGTTAGGTGTACAAGCGGCGTCTGATACAGTAGGTGAAGATGAACGTTACTACTTGCAACAAGAAGCGGCTTCAATCACTGATGAGATCGAGCGTATCTCTAAAACAACAAAATTCGGTGATAAATTTTTGCTAGATGGTTCAAATCCATCATATGATTTCCATGTGGGATCTGATGCGGCAAAAGAAAACGTAATCACATTCGTGTCTGAAGCGAATGCAACAACCGACGGTCTTGGCCTATCGAGTGTTGATATCTCTACTAAAGATGGTGCACGGGATATGTTAGGAACATTAGATGGTGCATTAGAGACAGTATCAAGAATGCGTTCTGGTTTCGGTGCAGTTCAATCACGCTTAGAATCTACAGTTAACGGTCTTGATGTTAAACAAGAAAATTTACAAGCAGCTCGTTCACGTTTAATGGATGCGGACGTGGCAAAGGAATCGGCCGACTTAGCTTCAGCTTCGATGTTACAACAAGCTTCGATCAGCGTGTTATCACAAGCGAACCAACAGCCATACCAAGCGATGAAACTTATCGGTTAATCGTGTTTTAAAATGAGTGGGGCATGCTTAACGGCATGCCTCGCGAACTTAAACCTTAGGGTTTTAAGTTTTAAGATTAGCTCGATTTTTCAAACTGATCTTATAAGTTAAAATTTAAAGATTTTAAAACGTTTTGGAGTTATCGCCCTATTGATAGCTTCTTAAACCCGGGCTCTGACGGTTGTTCGTCAGAGCTTTTTTTTATTTCGGCACAATCTGTTTCACCTGCATGCGGGGGCACCGCCCACGTTCCGCTTTTTAATCTCGATTCGAACTCCGATTTCCTGACTATTCTAACTCGCTCCCTGGCACCGCCCCGAAATTTGCGTTTCTAGCATGGTATGAATCAATTGACCTTTATAAAAAGTAGAATCAGAAAAGCGCATGGCGGAGACTTATCTATAGGTAAACGCCGTAGTCGCCGTCCTCTCAATATAAAAAAGCCGATGCATGTAACTTTGCGTTCGGAGTTTGCTTATTCGGGGCGGTGCCTGCTGCAGCATCGAAAGATAATCAATACTGTGGTAAAAAAAGCATCTCATCGTTTTAGGATTTCGGTTTATGAAAAGGCTATTTGTGGGAACCATATTCATTTATTAGTGCGTGGAAAAACGCGTTTTGAAATTCAAAACTTTTTTCGTGTAGTTGCCGGCCATATCGCTCAGCAAATTCTCGAGCTACATCCATTACGTTTTAACGAGAAACCTAAGCTTCGGGGCGGTGCCCTCGGTGTGATTAAGAAGAATACCTGTAAGCATCCTAAAAACCAGAGAAAGTTTTGGAGTGCTCTTATATATTCAAGATTGCTTTCAGGGTGGGGTAAGGAATTTCGCACTGTTAGGAGATATATCGAACAAAATACTCTCGAAGCGTTGGGAATAATTCCTTATCAGCCTCGTAAATCACGGTATGGCCTCATTGCACCTATCCAGATACGGGCGGTGCCCCTGAGAATTTAATCGGAGGGGCCGTTTGCGTGATCAGAGTGATGATTAAAACTCAATTTCGTCTGGATTAATATAGTAGCCGTCGTTGCCTTTTTCGATTTGGTCGGCGGTTTTGGGTTTTACTTCGTCTTTGTTTTTTGGTGCTGTAGGGGCTGCTTCTTCTTGTTGTTTAGCTTTTACTTTTACACCTTGTTTTTTTGCAGGCGCAGCTACTTCATCACCTGGTATTGGTGGCATGTGCTCTTCTAAGGGCGCATCTGGAACGATGCCTTGAATTTCTTGGTTGTTTTCAATAACAGGACATGAACTCACTATGCGAGCAATCGTGTAACCCGTCATCTTTTGCACTAAATTATATACGCAAGCGCCTTGCGGTAAGTGATCAGACATGATCATTAATGATGGAGAATATCTGCGGTCACATTTATCAACGATGTATTGATAGTCTTGTAAAGCAGCGATGCCTTTGTTTTTAAAAACGCAGTCGTTTTCTTGTAAAGTTTCTGAAGGTGAAGTTAATGTGCGGCCCGGATCGGCTTGTACTTGTTGAGCGTGGGTAGCGGTTAATCCTGATAAAACTGTTAACATCATTAATAACTGCTTCATGGGGGCTCCTTTAAAGCGTAAGCGACAAAAAATGGTCCTTCTGTTTAATAGAACTACATTCCTTTACGGTAAAAGCCCTCTATTTTAACTCTGAAGGCGCCTAACTGCCACTGCGAATATCAATGCGAAATTACAGCCAAGTTCTTACGTGTTAAAGCGTTTAAAAACACAGGGCTTTTGATTTGTTTATCTGATATATGCTCCCATAATTTTAAAAGTGTTTTCTCCTCTGAAATTAAATAAAATTTATTTAAATTTTATACTCGACGAATAGTCTTCAGACTTACAGCTACGGACTAGATAGCTCGTAAGTCTAAATAGATAGAAGTCTGTCATTTATTGGTCTGGCACAGACTAGCTGAGACCATGTGCGGACCAGTTTTTTACTGGATCTTGGTTGTGAAAATCGCTGGTTTTCGGTCTATTTTTCAAATCTTTAGTCTAGTTTACTTCCGTCGAAGGTCTAGATTTACAGGACGCGACTAAAGAGCATCACAGACTCGCCGAAAGGTATATCAAGCAAGCGATCGAGACTCGACTGGATAGTCTGGAGATTCTTAAAGTAGTGACTGACTTTAAGGATTGACGAAGGGCTGTTAAGACGGGTGCAGGTCACCAAAACGTACAAAAAACCGGACTACATAGTGTGGTCCGGTTTTAAAACAAAAAAGAGGTCTAACATGGGATTAAGAATTTCAACAAACGTAGCAGCGATTAATGCACAGAGAGTAATGAGCGGTAACACTCGTGAAGCTGGCAAATCAATGGCTCAATTATCAACTGGTTCACGTATCACTAAAGCGGGCGATGACGCTGCAGGTTTAGCGATTTCTGAGAACTTAAAATCAACTATCCGTTCATACGGTCAAGCATCTAGAAATGCTAATGACGGTATCTCGATGATCCAAACTGCTGAGCAGTCAATGGGTGAAATTTCTAACGTGTTAACTCGTATTCGTGAATTAGGTATCCAAGCTTCTTCTGATACTATTGGTGACCAAGAACGTGGTTTTATCCAAAAAGAGGTTGATGCTCTTAAATCTGAAGTACAACGTGTAGCTGAATCTACAGCTTTCGGTTCTCGTAAATTATTAGACGGAACTGGTGGTATTTATGACATCCACGTAGGTACATCTGCTAATCCTTCAACTGACTGGATCGGTTACGATGCTTCTACGACTAACGTAACTACAGATGCTTTAGGAATCGCTTCATTAGATTTTACAAATAAGTCTGGTGCTCGTGACGGTTTATCGGCTTTAGATACAGCTCAGTTACAAGTCAACGGTTCACGCGCCAACTTAGGTGCTTTACAAAATCGTTTAACTTCAACAACTGACGTTATCGGTACAATGGTTGAATCTATGTCTGCTGCGAACTCTCGTCTACGTGATGCTGATATCGCTGCAACAACTTCTGAATTAGCT
>JAMPXC010000023.1 GCA_023701385.1 Pseudobdellovibrio sp. | reverse complement strand
GAACAACTCATGCGCGAAGAAGTGCGCTTGATGGCTGAAAAAATCTGTTGGCAGATTATTCCAGAAATCACCGAGAAAATTGTCAGGGAAGAATTAAAAAAACTCCTAACCGACATTGAAAAGTCAGTGTAACTAAGTTACAGAAATAGACCTATGACAATCCATGATCTCATTAAAGCGGCCCTGAAAGAAGACATGCCTTTTGGCGATGTCACGACTGAATCTTTAGCTGTAAAACCAAAAATAGGTGAAGCGATTTTAAAAGCCAAGCAAGACCTTGTGCTTTCAGGATCAACAGCTTTCGAACAAACACTTTTACTTTTAGAACCTAATGTAAAAATCAAGTGGCTTTTTGAAGAAGGCGATTTGGTTTACAAAGACCAAACTATTTGTTCGATCGAAGGCGATCTTATCCAGATCTTAAAAGCCGAGCGCGTAGCTTTAAACTTTTTAGGTTTACTTTCAGGCATTGCCACTTTAACTCGTAAATACGTTAAAGCAGTTGAAGGCACGCGCTGTAAAATTTTAGATACACGTAAAACAACTCCCTTATTTCGTGAGTTAGAAAAACGCGCTGTTGTTCATGGTGGTGGAATGAATCACCGTTTCAATTTATCTGACGCGATTTTAATTAAAGATAATCACATCACTCTTATGGGTGGCATCACTGAAGCAGTGACTCGCACGCGTCAACACACAAATCTTCCGATTGAGGTTGAAGCTTCAACGATTGAACAAGTGAAAGAAGCTGTGGGTTTACGCGTAGACCGTATTCTTTTAGACAACATGAATAATGAAACACTTAAAGAAGCACGCCAACTTGTGCCGGACTTCGTTAAAACGGAAGCCAGCGGCAATATGAATTTAGAACGTGTTGGCAGCGTAGCGGCTATTGGTATCGACTTCATTTCGGTAGGCGCCTTGACCCACTCGGCCCCTTGTGCTGATGTCAGTCTGTTATTTGACTGGGGTAACTAATATGAAAGAATCTCCGACTGACGATATTAAAATCGGCGTTATTACGGCGTCGTGGGCAGAAATGCATAACATTTCTTGCGACTATCATAAATCAACAACAAGCACGAACGATCTGGCGAAAGACGATGCGTTCAATGGTTTAGATGCAATTCAGTTGTATGTTACTGACGAGCAGACTCAAGGCCGTGGCCGTGGCAACAACACATGGATAGCTCCTGCTGCAGGCTCTAGTTTACTTTCAAGCTGGTCGTTTCAGTCACCTGTGACTCCAAGCCCGTACATTACTTCTTTAATCGGCCTTGGATTATTTAATGCGGCTCGTGCAACATGGCCGTTTTTAAACTGGAACTTAAAAGCACCGAATGATTTGTATATCGATGATAAAAAAATCGCTGGTCTTTTAGTTGAAACCGTCACTCAAGGAAACCAACACAGAATTATCGTGGGCCTCGGGTTAAATGTTTTTGCTCACCCGAAACTTCCGATGGCCACAGATCTCTTTGCTGAAATGAGCAAAGGAAAATTTCCAGGCGTGATGGGATCTGACTGGATTAAATTTTTAGATCGTCTGTTATTTGAGATCTGCGCGTTGATTCCAGAAGCTAATCTTGAACCTGATGAAACTTTACAAGCTTCAATGTTAGCTATTTTTAACATGCACCCGAAATTAGCAAGTAAATATTCTGATTTTAAAACATTAAAGGAAGATTTATGGCGTTAACCTACACTCCTGAAAACCCAGAGTTTGGCCAACCCTGCCCTGACTTCACTTTACCTGGCATGGATGGAAAAACTTACTCTTTAAAAGATTTCACTAACGGTAACCCTTTAGTGGTGATGTTTATCTGCAATCACTGCCCGTACGTTAAAGCGATTGAAGATCGTCTAATTCAGTTAGGCAAAGATTTAAAAGCTGAAAATATCAATGTTGTTGCAATCTGCTCAAATACAGATACGAAATACACCGAAGACAGTTTTGAAAATTTACGCAAAAGATTTTTTGAAAAAGAATACAGCTTTTTCTACCTTCATGACGAATCACAAGACGTGGCTAAAAAATTCGGTGCGGTTTGCACACCTGATTACTTTATGTTCGACGGAAAACTTCAACTTCAATACCGTGGCCGTTTAGACGATAACTGGAAAGAAGCTGATAAAGTGACTCAACGTGAGTTATATCAAGCCGCTCTTGATTTAAAAAATCACCGTCCGTTACAAAAACAAACGCCTTCTATGGGCTGTTCAATTAAATGGAAAGTCTAATTTACAATGGTTAAACACACCTTATTTGCCGTAACAATCGGTTTAGTGATTTTCTTTTTATACTTAATGCAATACACAGGCGCATTTAAATCTGTAACAGTCGTGCAAGACCAACGTGGTCCCTATACTTTAGTTTTTAAAGACTACACTGGCCCTTATCACAAAATCGTTTCTACAATTGAAGAAGTTGAAAAATGGGCCAGAGAAAATGGTTTAAAATGCCGTTTAAGTTTTGGTGAATACTTAGATAATCCAGCCACCGTTGAAGAAGGGCGTCTTCGCGCTAAAGGTGGATGTTTAATTGATCCCAAAGATGAAAACGAAGATAAAGTTTTCACTGGTTTAAAAGATAAATTACCCGAAGGTTTTAAAACCGAAATTTACCCAGAAACAAAAGCTGCCGTGGCATTATTCACAGGCGCTCCCGGCATTGGGCCTTTAAAAGTTTACCCTAAGGCTGATGAATTTATTAAAGAACAGAATTTATCGCGCAAAGGTTCAGTTTTAGAGATCTACGAGGTCTTAGAAAAGAATTCGATGCAGACGGTGTACATCTGGCCTTTAAATTGAATTTTCACTTCTCTTAACCAGAGGAGTGACCCAAAACGCCTCACCACCAGTCAGGAGTTTTTATGAAATATCTTATCACCCTAGCCATCGCTACTTTCGCACTTCAATCACAAGCCGCTTTCAAATTAAAACCAGGTCTTTGGGAAGTAGAAACAACGACATCGGTAAACGGAAAAACTCACGATTCTCAAGGGCAAATGCAAGAGATGATGAAAAAGATGACGCCCGAACAGCGCGCCCAAATGGAGAAAATGATGGGCTCAAAAGGCATGGGCTTTGGCGATAAGGGTATGAAGGTTTGTCACACTGAAAAATCCATGTCTGATGAAGCTTTAGTTCATGATCCGAAAAGTAAATGTAAAATCACAGATAAAAAAGATTTAACCGATGGTGTTCGTTTTAATGTTCAATGCGATAAAGGTTCTGGCTCTGCTGAATACCACCGAACGAGCGATTCAGCTTATACAGGCTGGAACGAGTTTCAAACAGCTAAAGGCAAAAGCCGCATGGAATTTAAAGGTAAATTTATTTCAAACAATTGCGGCAATGTAAAACCGCTGACAGAAGCTAAATAACGGACTGTCTCAAAATAACTATCTCACTATGGGAAATAAACATTATATAAATAAATATAATAATATTTATAAACTTTTTACGTAAATACTCCGATATTTATAAATATGAAATACCTCATCGTATTTACAGTCAGCGTAGTTTTTTTATTTACACTATCGTCATGTCTTGAAAAAAAGGAAGAAACACCAGGTGCTAGTTCTGAGGTGATAATTCCGGGGCCTGATGACAGTCTTTGCGATGGAAATGCGGATACATTACCGGACGCCGCATTTTATATACCACCTGGCAAAGAAATGATCGCTCTTTGCGATGGCGATATTCTTCTTCAAGATCATTCCGACAATACGCTTGGCTTGGTAAATATCGGCACCCAACAAGTAAAGAAGGTATGGCAATTAACAGCTACTCCTTCTCACATGGTTATTGATGAATACAAGAAATACGTTTACGTAGCTCTTGTCGGAGCCAGCAAAATCGCACGCATTGACGTTACGGGACAAACAAATACCGTTGATTACATCACAACCAGCGCTCCGGCTTCTTGGTTAGTACGCGGTGAATTCGGGTATTTATTTGCTAACCTTAGCTCTTCGTACACAGGAAATATCGATCTTATTAATTTAAACTCTCTGACTAAAGTTCATACCTTTTCAGGCAGCTACCCTAAAATGATGGTGTACAATTATAGCCGCAAAGAGCTTATAATGGCGTCTCCGGGACTTTCTCCCGCATCACTTTACCGCTATAGCTTTGATACAAGCGCAACAACGATCACACAGGTTGAATACATCTTTGATAATGGCAGCAACGCAAACTACATAGCTCTTTCGCCCGATCAGCAAAAGTTTGCACTTTCAGCCGGCGCCGGCAATACCAGTGGCTATGCCTTATTCGATTACAATCCAAGTTCTTTAGCAACAACCAATGGCACTTATAATGTGGGCGCTTACCCTAAGGGAGCCGATTTTAATCACGTTAGTAGCCTTTTCCTGACAACTAACGCCAGCAATAAACTTAAAATTTTTAATACAACAACGCATGCCCTTGTTCGTGAATTTACTTTAGATACGTCAACCTGCCCTTACGCCACGATAGAAACTGTTAAGTTTTCTCTTGGTGGCGCAACTGCTTACGTAAATCTTACGTGCGGTTTTAATGACGATTCAGGAATGTTATTCGCGTTCAAAGTCCAATAATTACTGCGAACATTTAACTATTTTTAGATTTAATTTCAGATCTTCGTGATAAATGCTTACTTTAGCTTGCCCCATGGCTACGGCTGAAGCGTTTGCACGCACGATCACTTCTCCACCGCATGATGATTCTGTGACCACTCCGCCTTGTGATAATTCATGGCGAGAAACTAGGTATTTATCAGTAGCTACAGATTCTGCTTTTAAAACTTCACCTTTGCCACCACTCAAGAAAACTTCTAATTGAGTTTTTGCTGTTCCACCTGGATGAACGCGCGTATTTACTTTTTGCGAAGTGTTTTCGATAACAAGCTTTTCACCCGTCGCTAAAGTGACTGAAAGACTCGCGGTGCAGGCTTTACGATCAAGGCTAACACCTTGTTCTTTTTTAACGTAAAGATTTAAGGGAAGGGCGTATAACGATTCAGCTTCTGAGATAACTTTTAATTCACTGGTTTTGTTCGTGCAGCCGGGTCCTGCGATTTGAAGAGCTCCAAAGATCGTCGCTTGCGCTGTTACGGTGCTAAACACTAGAGCTGTCGTCGTAAGAAGTAGTTTCATTTTGTCCCCCATTTAACGGCCTTTTAACCTATACAAAGACATATACAAAACCAGGGCCAATTATAACGACCCCAAAAACGAAAAAAGCCCGCTTTTACGCGGGCTTAACAAGTATTATGTTGTATTGTTTTTACTACTATAATGAAGATTCTTTTTTAAGAAGCTCATCGATTGTCATGCCGATACCAGCGTGACCGTTAAACACAGTACCTAATTTACCTTTGTTAAAGTGCTCAGTTGCAGTGTCGTATGCTTTTTTAGGAAGTGGAACATACTTAACTTGTGGAACGATCGCAGATGCTTCTTTTAAGTACATCGTTACGAAATCTTTCACTTCAGGGCGTTTTGCCGCTTCAGAATTTACGTAAATAAATAATGGACGAGATAATGGATTGTAAGAAGCGTTCTCAACAGTTTCTTTTGTTGGAAGAACGGCTTTACCCGCTTTGTTTACGATAGCGAGTGCTTTAATTTTTTTAGCATTCTCTAAGTAGTAAGCTAATGGAATAAAACCTAAAGCGCCTTTATCGCCAGCTACACCTTTAACCAAGATGTTGTCGTCTTCTGAAGCTGTATAATCACCGCGCGATGATTTCGCTTTACCAACGATGGCTTCAGTGAAGTAATCGAAAGTTCCAGAGTCAGCACCTGCACCATAAAGTTTAAGAGCTGTTTTTGGCCAAGCTGCATTCACATCAGCCCATGTTTTAACTTTACCTTGCGCTTCTGGAACCCACATTTTTTTAAGTTCATCAACAGTGATTTGAGTTAATGGATTTGATGGGTGAACGACAACTACAGTGGCATCAAATGCTACTGGTAATTCAAAAAATTTAATATTCGCTTTACGGCAATTTTCAACTTCAGATTGCGAAATTGGGCGAGAAGCACCAGTAACTTCGATTTCGTTACGGCAGAATTTTTTAAAACCGCCACCAGTACCAGAGAAAGCCGCCGTGATTTTTACAGCACCTTTTTGAGCTGCTTGAAACTCTTCAGCCATCGCTTCAGTGATTGGATATACAGTTGATGATCCATCGATTTTGATAAGTTTTGGTTCTGCTGCAGATACAGTCGATGCGAAAGCAAACGCTGCGATTAAGCCTAAAAGTTTCATATTATAACTCCTAAAGGGTGTTAGTTATTTATTGTGAGACCGATTTTAGTAATTCCCAACCAGAAAGTATTGTTAGGACTTTGTTAAGACGCCAAATGTTACCCAATCAAACCCTGACAGGACAAATTTTACATTCTCGCACAACAATAAGCGTATGCAGCAAACACTTCTGTCTTTTGTACAAGCAGATATTGAGATTGGCCAAACTAAATCTGGCTTAACAGAGTCTTCCGACTCGTTTCTTACCCACTTGCATCGCAGACAAAAATCCCCATTTAAACCCACGATAGCTTTTGATCTTATTGGCAAGACTGAACAACATTTAAGCGACAAACTTTCAAAGTTCTATAGTGAACAGGATTTAAACGCCTTTTCTTTTTCGATCTACCAACACTTAGCCGACCTCTCTTTCCGCGGCTTAAGTAAAAATAGAATCAACGTGAACTTCGGCGGTGACCACAGCCTTTCGATGGCCACCGTCGAAGCTAGCCTTCGTAAAAATCCAAACACCCTAGTGATCTGGGTCGATGCTCACGCCGATTTAAACTCAGCCGAAGAAAGCTTGTCGGGAAACCTTCACGGCATGCCGGCTTATTACTTGATGCAAAAGCCAGAAAAAAGACCTACCTCACTTCACTGGATGAAAAACCATCTCCCGTGCGAAAATATCGTCTACTTCGGGGTTCGCGATTTAGATCATTTTGAACGCGAGTATTTAGAATCGAAAAACATCATACATTTCACAGTTCATGATATTCGTACTCAGGGTTTAACTTTTTGTTTAAATCAGCTCACGAAAAAAATAAGCCAGTTTGAATACGTGCACGTCAGTTTTGATATTGATTGTTTAGATACCAACTACGCTCTTTGTACCGGTGTTCCGGTAAACAACGGCCTAGAACTTTCAGAAGTTTATGCATTAGCCAGGCTCATTGCCTTAAGCGGAAAACTAAAAAACCTTGATATCGTGGAGATTAATCCCCGCTTAGCCAAATCCGCATTAGAGCTTAATGAAACTTACGAGATCGCATTACAGTTTATTCAACAAATTACAGAGGGGAAATCGCCATATGCTTCAGTTTATCCAGCAGATTCAGCAAGAGCTTAAATTTAGACATTTAGACATGGTGGCTTATGAACCGCGTGTTGAATTTCAAATGGATCAAGGAAACTACTTACTAAAAACTGCGACAACTACGCAAGAGTTAAAATCGGCGTTCAAACTTCGTTATGATGTGTTTTACAACAACGATAAAAAAGATGTGCATAAACTAGATATCGATGTTTACGATTCAGTTTGTGATCATTTAATTATCGTCGATAAAAAAACTGACGCGGTGGTTGGAACTTACCGCATGAATAACTCTTCAAGCCTTCAGGATTTTTACTCACAATCTGAATTTGATTTAAAGTCTTTTGCTTTGCCGTATTCAAACTTCGTTGAACTAGGCCGCGCTTGTATTGATACCCAACACCGCACAGGTGTTGTCATTTCTTTATTATGGAAAGGTATTTACTTTTACATGCGCCATGTGAAAGCAAGTTTACTGTTTGGTTGCTCAAGCATTAAAAACATCACACCAAAACAAGCAGCCCTTGTGACGAAGTACTTTGAACAAACTGGTAGCTTAAACTGCAAATACAAAATCAAGCCGCACTTAAGCTTTAAAGTTCCATTCTTTGACGAGTACTTTAGCTCTATGCCTGAAAAGCTTTCAGAAGAACAAATGAAAGAAGCTGAAGGTCTAATTCCTTCGCTATTAAAAACTTATTTAAAAGTGGGCGCAGAAATTCTTGGTGAACCGGCTTATGATGCCGATATGCACTGTATGGATTTCTTAACTTGTTTGAAAGTCGAAAACCTAGCACAGCGTTATGAAAAACGTCTGGAAAAAGTAGCTATTTAACTTTACTCTTAAGGCTGATGCTCAATCAGCCTAACTTTCATGAATATTTTCAATTTGAACAGGTGTTAAAGCGCCAACGCGTGACTAAAAATCCTCTCTGGAGCTTTATCTCTTCAGACGAAGTCGTTTACCGTGGCACTTCATACCCTCTATGGAAAATCGTTTGTGAAAATGAAAATTCAAAAAAATCCAGTGAAGAAAAAGTGACTCTGATTATCACGGGCGGCGTTCACGGTTTAGAAAAAATCGGAAGCCAGCTTTGTGTATCGCTCATTGAAAAATATTTTGAACTTTCAATGTGGGACCCTGTTTTTCAAAACAAATTAGAACATGTTCGTTTGGTGTTTTTTCCTTTTGTTAACCCTGTAGGTATTCAAGAACGCACACGCTCAAACGGCCAAGGCGTGGATCTCATGCGAAACGCTCCTATTGAAGCACAAGAAAAAGTTCCTACTTTAGCTGGCGGCCACCGCTTATCAAATCTGATTCCTTGGTACCGTGGTAAAGCGAATGAACCTATGCAAAAAGAAGCGCAGTTTCTTGTGGATGCGGTCACGGAAGAAATTAAAAATTCAAGCTTTACACTGTCATTAGATATTCACTCAGGCTTTGGCTTTAAAGATCAAATCTGGTTTCCGTGGGCTTTTAGTAAAAAGCCCTACCCTAAGTTAGATTTTATTAATGTGATGATGGAACTTTTTGAAAAGCTCTACCCTTTTCATATTTACAAAATAGAGCCGCAATCTAAAGTTTACTGCACCCATGGCGATCTGTGGGATTACATCGCCCATGAAAGAATCCAAAACCTAAACTATGTGCCACTCACTTTAGAACTAGGATCTTGGATCTGGGTTAAAAAGAACCCGCTTCAGATCTTTAAGTTAGATGGTTTGTTTAATCCGATCAAAAAACACCGTATTAAACGCACTTTACGCCGCCACCAGCTCTTAATTGATTTTTTAATTCGCTTTTTGCTGTACAGCCAAACAGAACAATTTAAAAATACTAACTTGCTTGAGCATTACAACAAAGGCTTAGAAAAATGGTACCCACATCACAAAACTCTGTAGTTAAAAGAAATTGGATCTTAATTCGCGGCTTAGCCCGCGGTGCCGGTCACTGGGCCAATTTTCCTGAAAAACTAGTAAAAGCTTTTCCAAACGATAAAGTTTACTGTGTGGATATTCCTGGCAATGGTTATTTAAACGAAGTTCCAACGCCCTTAAAAGTTTCTGATTTTATTGCTTCATTTGATGAACAGTTAAAAGAGCAAAACTTTGACTCTAGCCTTCCCACTTATGGCTACTCATTATCGCTGGGCTCAATGGCCATGGTTGAATGGGCCAAACAACGCCCTGACTTTTTTAAAAAGATTTATATTTCAAATACCAGTGCAGCTAACTTTTCTAATGTGTTTAAACGTTTAAGCGTTGATGCGATGATGTTAGGTGTACGTATGCGTTTTATACACACACCAGAAGAACGTGAGATCGCCTCATTAGAAACAACAACAACGCTCAAAAAAGATCAGATTTTTAAAGATTATAAAAAGTCTTTTGATTCAATGCTTAGTTTTAGTCGAACACACTCGGCTCATTCAAAAAATGTCTTACGCCAATTAATCGCCGCTTCAACTTACGCTTTTCCGAAAAATCCACCCACCGAAGTCGTTCTTATGAGCGGCGGTAAAGATAAGTTTGTGAGTGCTCAGTGTTCAAAAGATATCGAAAAAAAATGGCACTGCCCCCACATCATTCACCCAGAGGCTGGTCACGATATCAGTTTCCAATTTCCTGACTGGGTGGTGGAGCATATTACTGAAACTACAGCCTAAAGTTCTTATCTTTGAGTAATGATTTAAACAGTTTAAATTCACTGGCATTAGCTTCGGCGCCGTATCTGTTTCGTAGATAGATTTCAAAAATACGTTTGATAGCTTCTTTAGCTTCAGGATATTTGTTTTGCAGACGCTTTTGCCAATCAGCAAAGGTTTCGTTTTTTTCTTGCGGTATTTTTTTTGCAAAGAAACGATTCAGTTCGATAAAATAACGATCTTTTAAAGATCTCTCGCGAAAAATGTATTTAAACGAAAGTGCATAGATAATATAAATACACACCAACATAAAAATTAAACGGGTCACTAACTGCACATCTTCATTAGCGTCGTAGAATTTTAAAATCTCGTTCTTTAAATTAGAACTTGAATACTCAACAAAGAATAGCGTCCAACGATAGTTAAAGATTTCTAAAAAATTTGAAAGCTGATCAAAGAATTGAAACTGCTTACTTAAACGTTTTAACAGCTGTCCACCCGTTGGATTACTAAATAGCGTGGCTCCAACCGCAATACGATCTGGCGCAATGGCACTCACAGGATCGAATAACTTCCATTGATTTTTTTCGTTTAAATACTCAACCCAGGCATGCGCATCCTGTTGTTTCACGGTCCAAAATCTGCCGGTGCTATTGAGTTCTCCACCCTGATATCCAACTACGACCCGTGACGGCACATTCATATAACGTAATAACAGAGCTGCCGCAGAAGCATAGTGCTCACAGAAGCCTACTTTTGTTTTAAAAAGAAAATCTTCTAGTGAGTTCACCGCGAGTTCTTGTCCTGACAAGCGGTATTCAAAACGATTGTCAGTAAAATATTTCGCTATTGCTTTTGCTTTTTCATCTGGCGTCGCTTTCGTGTTTGCAGGAAGTAGTGCTTTTAATGCTGCTTCCACTCTAGGAACACGGCGATTCAAATGTAGGAATTCTTCTTTATCATCACCATTTAAAAACTCAGGGCGATTGATTTGAACGTAGCCATTATAAACTAAACGATCAGACAAAACCGAAGGCAATGAGTACGTGTCATTTTTTTCTGAACGCAACATTCTCTCTGGAGATTTAACTGATGATGTTCCGTACAAAGTAAAAAGCTGCTCTTTATAATGAGGCTCTAGAACAATTTTGTAGTTAGGCTGATAAATGGCTATATCGTCTTCGTGCAATTCAACTGACTGATTTAAAGGGTTAGATCTACGCCACATTAAACCCTGCACCCGATCAAGCACCTGACCGCGCCAATACAGCTTATCTTGTGTTGGAAGAAAATCTTCAAATTCAGCCCTAAAAGCAATGTTTTCATTATTCACTAATTCAGAAATAGAACCCGGGCGCAGTTCTGCCGAAAATCCGCTAGTTCCAATAGTTGAAAATAAACCGTAATTACGCTGGCGATTTCCCTCGAATTTAAACTGTGGAAAAACCAAGAACAATAACACCGTCACTGGCAGAGAGTAACCTACAATGGCGCACAAAATTTTAAAGCTTTCTTTTTTGTAATTTTTTTGAAAGCTTTCAGGAAAGAATTGGTACAAATAAAACACCACCGCTAAAAATGCGTATAGCCCGAAGATAAAATCAATTTGGAATACGAATTTAACGACAGCTAAGAATAAGCCTAATAAAAATAAAAAATAAGGCTGTTCTTTACCATCTAAACGATGCTCGATTAAACGAATGCTCGTTAGAATAATCAGTAAACTTGCGATCAATTCATTGGATAATATAAAATTAAACTGGCGAACCGCTACAAGAACCACGACTACTGAAGCAAGTCCGGTCATCAGTTTTAAACGACTTAATGACTTAATCCGGGGAATTACGCTTAAAAACAAAAAAACTAAGCTTGTCACAATCACCCAGGTCGGAACTTCAGTGAATAAGAGCGCCATCTGAAAAAATAACACTAACGGCAAAATATATTTTTTCATAGTAGAAGCCTCAAGGCCTTAACCATATTCTTCTGATCGCGAGAAGCTACCGCAATCTGCTGTTCATTAAATTCAACGATAAAAGATTTTTTGAGTTTGTAAAAATGATCTATCCAAAAAGCAAATTGTGATTTTCTTTTTTCAATATCAACTAACGGCTCAGTGTCTTTCCAGCGAAGTACGATATGCTGCTGTTCATCGGCCTGAGGTTCAAATTTAGTCACATAAAGATCACTGGTTTTAGCTAACATCTTCCAATTGATATGTTGTGGAGGATCGGCTGGCTTAAAACGATCAAAGTGGGAAATTTCTTTTTCTAAAGCCTCATTAATCTGCGATCTTTTTTCTCCAGCTTCACTTTCCGGTTGCTGAAGTGCTACTCCGAAATAGTTAATTTTTTCAGGAAACACAGTGATCTTCACTTCGGGTTGTAAAAACCTCCAGACACGCAAAAACTGCAGTGGAAAGCGGCTTTCCAAACGCTGCATCGGAACTTGTTGGATGCCATAGTGTGTGGGCAAAAAACTCACCTGCACATCACGTTTTTCTAACGGCTTAAGGTGCCCAACCGTTTTATCGTGAACCTGAATCATAAAGCTGTCTTTAGAGCCCGGGTTTTCGATTTTGTAACTGAGAACACCCGCTTCATTTTTAAAAAGAATAGACGCCTGAAAAAAGCTCATTTTTATTTTTTCAAAATTTCGGTGACTCATTAACATCGTCACAAGGCCAACTGAAAATAAAAAGAAAGCAAAAAGAAAAATTAAGTTATTGCGATTGTTCACACTGACAATGACTAAAACAAAAACCAGAACTCCAAAGCTAAACCCTAACCCCGTTGGGATTATATACGGTCTAGGTGTATTCACCCGAACCGGAATCTTACTGAGGGATTTGAACCAGTTGTAAAAGTTCTTCAACTTTTTGTTCTCCAAAAGGTAATCCTTGTTGGTCGGCCAAACGATGCGCTAACACCGGTTTCAGTGATAATAATAAATCATCGGGCGCTACATAATCGTGCCCGTTAATAAATGCGCGCGCTTTACTTGTTTGTACTAAGGCTAAGCCTGCACGCGTTGATAAAGTTTGAAATTGATCTTGATGCGTACGCGTCACTTGAAGGAGGTCAGCAATAAATTCAGCAAGCTTTGAATCTAAGTGAACACTTTGTGATTCTTTGTAAGCTTCTAGTAAATCATTTTTACCGATAATCGGCTTTAGGCCATCAATTAGCTTACGCGGATTATCGCCTAAAAGAAGTTTTACTTCTGAATCTTTTGAAATGTAATCTAAATGAATCGACATTAAAAAACGATCGACCTGACTTTCAGGTAAAGCGTAAGTGCCGATTTGCATTTTTGGATTTTGTGTCGCGATTAAAAAAAAATTCTCAGCTAAACTGTAAGTCTTACGATCTACAGTGACTGAGCTTTCTTCCATCGCTTGCAGTAAGGCACTTTGTGTTTTTGGATTAGCCCGGTTTAATTCATCAGCTAACACTAATTCAGAAAACAGCGGACCTTCTTTAAAATAAAACTCGTGCTTATCTTGGTTAAAAACCATGTGACCGATAATGTCAGCTGGCAATAAATCATTGGTAAATTGAATACGACTTTGTTGTAAACCAGTAAGCTTAGCAATAGTTTGCGCTAACGTCGTTTTACCAACACCTGGTTCATCTTCAATCAGCAGATGCCCGCGTGCGATCATGCACACAACAGTGTTTGTTATTTGATTTTCTTTATCTAAAATAACTTCAGAAGATCGTTTAATGATGTCGTGAAAGCGCTGAATAAGTTGAGAATTTAACTGCACGTTTAACTTTGACATACATCCTTGTAAGCAATAGGCTTCAGCCCATAAAAAAAGGGCTCTCGGTTAGAGAGCCCTTTACGAGTTTAATATTTAAGAAAGCTCTTATTAAACTTTGCCGCCAGAACGGATTAGATTCAAGGCAGAACCTGCTTTAAACCATTTTAACTGCTCAGCGTTGTAAGTGTGCTTGATAGCAATTTTATCAACTGAACCGTCAGCGTGTTTAGCTTCAAGAACTAAGTCTTTACCTGGAGCTAAATCGTTTAAGCCACGGATTGTTAATAAATCTTTTTCTTGAATTTTATCGTAGTCCGCTGGATTTACGAAAGTCGCTGCTAACACACCTTGTTTTTTAAGGTTTGTTTCATGGATACGAGCAAAAGATTTAGTGATAACTGCCGTACAACCTAAGTAACGTGGAGACATCGCTGCGTGCTCACGAGAAGAACCTTCACCGTAGTTTTCATCACCGATGATCATCCAACCTTTGTTATGAGCTTGGTAATCACGAGCCACGGCTGCGAATTCTTTTTGTGAACCATCTAACTGGTTATTACCTTTACCGATAACACCCGGTAAGAAGGCATTATCTGCACCTAATAACATGTTGTCAGAGATTTTATCTAAGTGACCACGGAAATTTAACCATTTACCACCCGGAGAAATATGATCTGTTGTACATTTACCTTTAGCTTTAGCTAATAATAATTGATCAACGAAGTCTTTACCGTCCCATTTTGTGAATGGTTGCAAGAATTGTAAACGTGGTGAGTTATCAGCGATTGTTACTTTCGCCGTAGCCCCTTCAGGTTTTTGGTAACCCACTGTATCAGGTACGAAACCTTTTTCAGGTAATTCCGGAGCTGAAGGAGGAGTTAATTTCACTTTACCATTTGGACCAACTAATTCGTCAGTTAATGGATTGAAATCTAAACGACCCGCAAGCCCTAATGCCATAACGATTTCAGGTGAACCGATGAATGCTAATGTTTCCATGTTGGCATCATTACGGCCGCGGAAGTTACGGTTAAATGAAGTGATAATTGTATTTTTCTCACCCGCTTTAACATCGTCGCGTTTCCATTGACCGATACAAGGACCGCACGCATTGGCTAACACTGTCGCACCAACAGCTTCAAATGTTTTCATTTGGCCATCGCGAGTGATTGTGTTTTGGATTTGTGTTGAACCAGGACTTACTAAGAATGGCTGAGCCATCTTAACACCGATTTTCATAGCTTGTTCAGCTAACATCGCAGAGCGGCCGATATCTTCGTAAGAAGAGTTCGTGCAAGAACCGATAAGCGCCGAAGATAATTTTAATGTCCAACCGTTAGCTTTAGCTTCTTCAGCGATTTTAGAAATCGGACGAGCTAAATCTGGAGTATGAGGACCAACAAGGTGCGGCTCTAAAGAAGATAAATCAATTTCGTAAACTTCATCGAAGTATTTTTTAGGATTGGCGATAACATCGTCATCAGCACGTAAAATATCTTTATTTTGGTCAGCAATCGCCGCTAATTCTGCGCGTCCTGTGGCTTTTAAGTAACCAGACATTTTTGCATCGTATGGAAATACAGAACAAGTCGCACCTAACTCAGCACCCATGTTTGTGATTGTTGCTTTACCAGTACAAGAAATCGCGTCAGCGCCTTCACCGAAGTACTCAACGATTTTATCTGTTCCACCTTTTACAGTTAACATTCCGCAAAGTTTTAAGATCACGTCTTTTGCAGAAGTCCAACCGTTCATTTTACCTTTTAAGTGAACTCCGATTAATTTAGGATTTTTAACTTCCCAAGGTAAACCAACCATGACGTCTGAAGCATCAGATCCACCGACACCCACAGCACACATACCTAAGCCACCCGCATTTGGCGTGTGAGAATCTGTACCGATCATTAAACCACCTGGGAAAGCGTAGTTTTCTAAAATGACTTGGTGAATGATACCAGCGCCTGGTTTCCAAAAACCGATATTGTAACGAGAAGCTGCTGTGGCTAAGAATTCAAAAACTTCTTTGTTCGTTACGTTTGAAGCGGCCATATCAGCTTCTTTACCGTGATAAGCTTGGATTAAGTGATCGCAGTGAACTGTTGAAGGCACAGCCGCTTCATCTTTACCAGCTAACATGAATTGAAGGATTGCCATTTGCGCTGTCGCATCTTGCATCGCTACGCGGTCTGGTCTTAAAAGTAAGAAAGAAGAACCACGGTTGATTTCTTGGTTTTGCGGATCATCTAAGTGACCGTAAATGATTTTTTCAGCTAAAGTTAATGAACGGTTTAAACGTTTTCTGATAACTTCAGATTTTGCGCGCGTTGTTTCGTAAACTTTTTTAACCATTTCTGGTGATGTTTCGATTTTAGCCATGTGTTTTTATGGCGTGCTTTCAGCACGACCATCTCCTTGTATGTTTTGAGAGGCGTTCTCAGTACGTTTTCATTCTCGGCCAATTCCTACCTTGAAAAAATTGAATAATAGGAATATAATGTAGTAGTAATAGGAATACATGGGCCTAAGCCCGAATGGACAGACCATATGCTAGAAGGTATCGAAGCCCTTATTGCCCTGGAAAGAACCGGAACGATCAGCGAAGCTGCTGCTCAATTACGCTTAACTCAATCTGCAGTCACAAAACGCCTACAAGCTCTGCAAAACGAGGTCAATTTTAAGCTGATCGAACCCGATGGCCGCCGAGTCAAATTGACCCAACAGGCACAAGACTTTCTTCTACGCGCACGGCCACTGGTCACCGAACTTAAAAGTTTAAAACAGTTCAAACCAGAAAATGGGATCACGCGCTATTCAATCGCCCTCGCCGATTCGATCGCTGCCACCTGGGGGCCAAAGTTAATTAAGCAAGCTAGCCGTAAAATAAAAAATATTGAATTCGATCTGCACGTTCATAGATCCACGCTTGTCGAAGAAAACGTAAAACTTGGCCGTTACGATTTAGGATTATGTATCTCTCTTTCTTCAGCGAGTTCGGGAAATTTATTTTCAACCCGCATCACCGAAGAGCCTTTAGTTTTTGTGTATAACAAATTTGATGAAGACGCCGCTGGTGAAACGAGTAAAGTCATCACGATCGAAAAAAACTCTGGCACCTGGAGAAATATGGAAGACCGTCTTTTAAAAAATTCCAAAGTTAAATCAGCTGATTTTGTCTATGTCGAATCTTTTGCGGCCATTTCACAAATGGTGAAAGAAGGGTTCGGTAACGGCATTATTCCGCTAGGCTTAGCCCAGCACTTAAATATTCCGAAAAAAGGCTTCACCGCGTTTTCACCGGCAATCTCGCGTGAAATTAAATTAATCTCAAGAAAAAGTATTGCTACCCAAGACCCGATTCAAGAATTTACTAAACAATTAACTGAATTAAGCCAGAATATCTTTTAGATGAAAAAATTAATCCCAGCCCAAGTTTATCGGAGTCAGCGTTCCCACAAACCGCCATGTCGCTTTAAAGTTTTTAGCTATCAGCGATAAAGATTTATCTATCTTATTACATAGCCCTATTCATGAAGATCGCGCCTTGGCTTTGCATATCTTGACTGAAAAATACCGTAAAACTAAAGACCTCAAATCTCGTAAAGTACTTGTTAATTTCTATTTAAAGTATAGAAAATTTGCGAACAACTGGGATTTAGTAGACATGTCTTGTTGCAAAATCTTAGGCCACTACTGTAATTTGATTAAAGACCACAGCTGTTAATCAAACTTTCAAATTCAAAAGCCAATTGGGATAAACGCATCGCGAGCACGATCTTGATCTTACTTTTCAATTTGCTGAAAAATTCTTAAATGAAAAAGAAGATCTGATGCACAAAGCTTCAGGATGGTTACTACGTGAAGCCGGCAAAAAAGATAAAAACCGCTTGTTAAAATTTATTGAACGCTTTGGTAAAAAAATGCCGCGTACAATGCTTCGCTACTCAATAGAAGAACTAGATCCCGCTCATCGTAAGAAAATTTTATTAGTGACGAAAAATAATTAAAAATATTTTTGTTAAACTGTTGTTAAAATATTTAATGAACTGAAAAAGCGCTCCACAAACTGCGAGTGAGATCTTACGTCACCCCGTTGACAGTATTTAAAATTTTTCGCTAGATAAGCTCCTCAAAACAAAAAGGAGTTTCTAATGAAAACAATTATTCTTTCCCTAGCTTTACTTGCAACTACACCAGCAATGGCTTTTGTTGATGTTCCAACTTTTCCAACTGAAAGCGGCTGGGCAAAAGCGATGACACAAAAAGCCTGCCACATTAAATTTTCTAAATCAGCTGTTGGTACAATCCAAAAACACAACGACGGTTCTGTGACTTACACAGTTTACAACAAGCACGGACAAGTTATCGCTATGGCAGCTGCTTCTTCTGAGTTTATCGGCGCAGAAAAAGTTTGCTTACAAGCAAATAACTAATTTCTGCTCTTTCAATCGAAGGCCGCCTTTTCACAACTGAAGGCAGCATGATGGTGAAATCTATGCTGCTTTCAAAGCTATTGTTGCGTAACTAGATCACCAACTTTTAGTCCTGACTTTTCCCATATAGATCCAGCTTCAATTTTCGTTACTTGAAAAAGTGATTTTCCTGATTTTTGATCTTTAACAGGCTTAAGTGTAAGTTGGCTTAAAAGCGTTGCAAGATCAGATTGCGAAGATAAATTGCTTTTGGAAATAATCTCGTTGAGATTTTTAATTTCTGCTGTCGTAGCTGATTTTTGTTGAGTTGCAGAGTTTAGTTTATTGGTAATTTGCATATCCGATGAAATATTCTTCATTTCAACTTTCTTTGCATTACCAAATTTCTGCATTTGCATCTTACTGTTGTTTGTTTGATTTGCATTACAGTCATAGCCACTTATGTTCCCAGTAGTGGCATCTCGCGGGATTTGACGACAACGCTGCATTATGCCGACGTTCGATTCAGGGATTAAAAGCATAAAAAAAGCCAGGTCATAAACCTGGCTTTTTTATTTTACCACGGCGCTCCCGAAAAAGGGACGGCCTACCTATTACGGAGCTTTGAATTCTGGTTTAAGAATTAAAGCTTGCAGATCATTTAAAGCATCTGAGAAAGATACTTTATTTTGTGGTAATAACACGAGAAGTGATTGTTGGCCACGGCCTTTAGTTAACTCAACAGTTGAGCTTGCACCAGCGTTAACCACTTGCGCTTCGCCTAAACCTAAGAACGCTTGGTCAGAAGTTTCCATAGATACAGAGAATGATTTTTCGTTTGATAAATGGTCATCCATTTGAACCGAAGCTTGTTCGTTGTGAGTAACTACAACTTTGAAGTTTAATTGGTTTTTGCTGTCTAACTTTAACTGACTGATACGAGCTTGCATCACAACTACAGTTGAGTTGTTGTAAACAGTTAAATCATTTTGATCGATTAAAGCTTCAGTGTATTTCTCTTGGTCTTTTAAAGCTTGCAAAGCCGCTGCATCGTTTTTCACAGCTTCGATCTTAGCTTCAAAAGCTTTTCTGATTTCACGTGCTTTAGTTGCATCAATTAAAGTCGAAGCAAAGATCTCAGCTGTTTCACCTGGGATTGATTTCGTGTTTGCACCAAGGATTTCTTGTTCAACAACGCCATCTTTATCAGAATCAACTAAGATAGAAACGTCACATGAATTCCAAGTTGTCATTGGTTTGTAAACCTTAACACCGAATTCTACGAATTGTTCAACACCGGCATCGGTTTCTTTAGAAACGATTCTGTAACCTACAGTTTGTAAATCACAATCAGCATTCATGAATGAATTTGCTAATGGTTTTCTTTCATCTTTAGCTAATAAGTTGAATAACAAGACTTCACCGGCATTTGCTGATTCATTTTTAAGAGATAATTCAACCGCCGAACCTTCAGCATCATTTGCTGAAGATAAAACAGATAAACCTTTTGAAGTAATAGCAGATAATTTGTGAGCTACAGCTAAAACCGGAACGCGGTACAATTCTGCACCGTTAGCTTTAACTAATACCCAACCGTCCATTTCACGAACGTAGGCATCTTTCATTTTTGTTGCATCAAGTGTGAAAGTTAATTTCACAGCCGTTGATTCACCAGCTTTTAAAGTCACTAATTGAGCGTTGTTTAATTGCACGAACTCGTTACCCACGAATTCAATACTCACCGTTTTATCTTCTGCGCCAACATTTTTTAAGTGAAGAGTTGATTTAACAACTTTCTTCGCCTCTATATTGATTTCTCCGAAAGAGACAGATGGCTCTTCAGCGATTAGATCAGATAACGCTGCTACATCAGCTTGCACACGACCAGAACCTTGGCGAGATACTGGGTAACGACCAGCAAGGTCTCCGATTGTTTTAGAAGTTCCCATAGCTACGTGTTTTAAATCTAAAGCCGAAACTTCGATTTCACGGTTTTTAAAAGACTGTTTAACTAACGCTAATACACCGGCCATATGAGGAGCAGCCATTGATGTACCAGATAATTTCACAACTTCAGAACCTTTACCCATAGCTGCAGAAATAATATCCGAACCTGGAGCAGAGATTTCTGGTTTTAAGAAACCATCGATTGAACGAGGACCTTTAGAGCTAAAACCAGTTAATGTATCGATAAGCTCTGGTTTTTCGATTGTTTTGTCTGTCTTAAATTGGATTGAAGCACCTTGGCCAGCTGCAAGAGCTGCTTTAAGTTTCACACCCACGTCTTTAGTGATCATAATCGCTGGAATATCAAATTTATCAGTTGTTCCCATTGTGAAAGCTGCACCTTCCTGGTTGTTAGCAACGACAACACCGATCGCGCCAGCTTCAGCAGCACGTTTAACTTTATCATTAAATGTCACAGCACCACGGTCGATTAAAGCCACGTGACCTTTAACGGCCGCTTTTTGTTCTTCAGTTAATTCAGCCGCTGCATTTCCGATGTGAACTAACGCACCCGAAACATCGCCCTCAGAAACTTTTTGCGTTGTTGCAGCTTCCATAGTTTCAACAGAGATTTCTTCATCCCCTGCTTTAACTACAGACGCTGTGAAGTGCCAGTTGTGATCACCGTTATCAATAGACGCTGCTACCGATAAAGCTTCAGTCGAAGTGCCCGGAGCCCCCACGATATAATCTTTAGCACCAGAGTTACCTGCAGAGATAACTGATACTGTTCCGCCTTTAGCTAAGTTTTTAACAGCTTCAGCGTAAAGAATTTTAGGATTACCGTAACCAGAACCTAATGAAAGATTCACGATATCTAATTGATCACGTAAATCGCCATCACCATTTGGATCGGCAGAATACTCAAGACCAGCGATAACAACCATGTCAGATGTTGAACCATCAGCACCGAAAACTTTGATTGCATAAAGGTCTGCATCTGGAGCCATACCATTATATGAAGTTACATTATCACCGATACCAGCAATAGTACCTGCTACGTGCGTACCGTGACCACCTTCATCAAGTGGATTTAAATCTGGCTTTGGTACGCGGTGAAAGAAATCTGGAGAAGCTGAATCGTACTCAGTACCTACTAAGTCAACCCCACCACGGATTTTCTCACTTGGAAATCCTAAGGCTTCTTTAGCTGGATCAATCGCCTTGTAGGCTTCAGCAGTTCCTACACCTTTAAACATTGAGTGCGTGTAGTCGATACCCGTATCGATAACACCTACACGAATACCTTTACCCGTAAGACCGGCTTCATTTAATTTTTCAGCGCCAATAAACTTAGACGAATTTCTTTCAGTTAAAGTTTTAGTCGCCGCAGTTAAAGCATCAGTTTGGAATGTGATCGGACGAGCAAACGTGCCGATACCCTCCCAAGAAGCGATTGTTCCTATAGCTTTAAGTTTTTCTAAAACTTTGATAGGAGCAAGAACTGCAACCGCATTTAATACGTAACGGTATTTATAAAGAACCTGAACTTCAGTATCTAACGCTTTCATATCAGCGATAGCTTTAGTTTGTTCACTTGTGATTTGAGCGGCTTGTTCGTTATCAACGATCGTTACGCCTTCTTCTTTGCTTGAAGTTTCAAGTAAAGATGGAGTTTGTAGCTTAACTAAAGCCATAACGTGCGTTTGGTTCTGAGCGCGCGTACTAATGATGTTTTGCGTGTCTTGTAACAGCGGAATCATCTTTGAGTTGTTGTTTTGGCTTGGTGTGCAAGCTGACAAAATAAGCAGAGACGTTAAAGATACGGTGGTAACCAGTTTCATTTTTCCCCCAAATGAATAATCAGGACTGTATATACAAGATCAGGACCAATTTTTCAGAGCCTTTTTGGCCAAAAGCCTAAAAACCCCTAAAGTGGTTCACTTTTATGGAACGATTACATGTCATATTTGTGATCAGAAAGCTAGCCCTAAAGCTAAACTTCATGTTGTTAAGTTAAGACACAACCGTAATAAGCCGATTTAGGCCTATATGAAGCAATATATGAAAACTACGATGTCTGTATGTTTATTGGCTATTTTCGCTTTAATAGCGGCTTGTACCGCCAAACCGGTAGTAGGACGTGAACCGAGCTCTACTTACGGGCGCGCTAAATTAGGCGAAGCCTACTTTTTTGATGTGAGCTCGCTCAATCAAGCTGAAGTTCGCTTAAGAAAATACGACCTTAAAAAAAATGAAGATCTCACAAACTTAGAGCGCGATCTTCAGCAGTTCTTGGTTGAATTTAAAAACCGTAAAGATGGTAAAACGCCAGATATCGAACAACAGGTTGTAGCCCTCGATGTTAAAGCGCCGTTCAGTAAATTCAAATTAACTGAAGGTAATTTAAAAGATGCGGCTCAGTACATGCTGGAATTGTATAACCGTGTAAGACGTGGCGAAATCAGTAAAGATGAAGCTACTTATCAAGTAGCTCAGGTAACTCGCGCCATCAATTTAATGTACATGGAGCCCGTTAAAGGCAAATATGAATTTTTTGCGTTTCCGGTTCACTTAGCCCGCTTCTTATCAGCACCAAGTGTTTCAGAAAATTATAAAGGACAAGATCCTGACTTAAAGTTCTTACGTGAAGAGCTTGTGCAAGAAAAAGATGTTTCTAAAGTTGATTTCTTAAACGACTACCGTTTTAAAGAAATCAAAGGCAGCTGCCAATACGACAAAGCTAAACGTGGCTTCGGTGTTCACGCAGGCTTTCATATCAAATGCGGCGACTACGGCTACAAAATGAAATTCGGTAACGAAGAATACTCGGGCCCTTTTAACTCTCGCGTTTACCGTGCCTTAGGTTACATTACTCCACATATTAATTATTATGAGTCTTTATCTGTTGATTACGATCGCAGATTATTAACCGAGTTCAACGAACGCCAAGTGATGAACTTTAAAGTCACTTTTGTAGCGATTCCGGTTTACAAAAGAACAAGCAAAGAATTTATCAACCCGTTTGATTTCATCAACAGCTTTAAAATGAAAGACGGATCTCTGGTTGATGCTAGAACAGCTCAATCCCTTCTTGTGAACAAACCTTTAGTTGACGTTGAAAACATCACTGACGGTATGATCGATGCAAACTTTGAATCACAAATTGCCCAAGTTATTTTTAAACCTTCAACTTTAACTTTAAAAGATGATCCAGTTGTTGGTGAAGAGCTTGGCCCTTGGATTCCAGATGACTTCAACTACCGTGATTTTAAAGAAGTGCGCGGTTTAATGGTTTTAGCAGCTTGGACTGGTAACTTCGATATTCGTAAAGACAACTTACGTTTAATGGCGATTCCTGACAGCAAAGGCAAAAAACAATTACGCCTAACTTTCGGTGATGCTGGTTCTGGTTTAGGTGACGCAGCCGGAACTAAACGTTCAGGCTCAACAATCGAAGGCATGGAATGGGAAGTGTCTTCTGTTTACGAAGATATGAACCAAAACGATGACCGTTGGCCACAAGAAAAAGAACAACAAAGAATTTCATTATCAGGCATTGGTAACCTAGAATACGCGAAAGCTTTTTCTAGAATTAAAATTACTGATGCCCAATGGATGTTGCGCAAACTTTGCCAGTTCACTCCTGACCAAATTAAGAGTGCCTTAATTTCTTCTGGGTTAAGTTCAGCAGAAACAGTTCTTGCCCAAGCAAAACTTTTAGAGCGTCGTAATAAAATGATCGAACATTTTAAAATGGACGAAGATTTTAAAATGAGCTGTTATGTACCGGTTAATCGTAAACTTAACTACGATCCGTTAAAAGATAAGTTAGTAACTATTAGCTATGATAAAAATTCGAAAGCAACATTCGCTCCAGACCGCGGTCACAGAGTTGTCGACGGTCACCTGATCGGCGCTTCGTTTAAATAGGTACGCCCTACCTTTTTGAAACGCAGTGCGTTTCAAAAAGGTAGGGCGTACCAAATAAAAAAGCCAGGGTTAACCTGGCTTTTGGTTTCTGCGGATTACACGTAATCGCCGCGTTTGATTTTTTCTAAGATGATTTTTTCAGTTTTGATTGGATCTTTTGGATCTACTGAGAAATAAGATTGTTGCTCGCAACGTACTTTTTCTTTGATTAACCATTTTAAAATATCAGATAAATCTTTATTCTTTTTATCGCGGAAGAACGGATCGTTTTCTAAAGCATCTTTCGCTTTTTTAAGAGCGCGAGCTTCAGCTGGATCAGATTCTTTCACTTTGTAGTGAGGAAGATCGTATTTTTTCACGTCGCCTGGTAACACGCCTAAAAATCTTACGTTCGGTGCTGAGAAGTCACCATTTCTGATAAGCGACGCAGCTGAACCGGCTTTTAATGTACGGAAGATATTTTGCATCGTGTACGCATCCAGATCTCCGAAGAAGTACATCGGAACATCTAATTGCGCTTCGATAAGTTTACACCAACCACGCACACCATTTGATGGCACCCCTTGGGCACCCATCAAGATACAGTTGTTACGTTTTGTGAAACCCATTGTTTGTAAGGTATTTGCCGTACCTTCTGACTCAACAACTAAGCAGAAATCAATTTTCTTTTTAGCTTTAAGTTTTAAAGACTGCGGTTTATTTTTTGGTTGGAATGGAGTCGTACCTAAAGTTGATAAATCAACTACGGCTTTATCCCCGTCAGGAAGTGTCTCAGTCACAACTAATTGTTGTGAGTAAGTTTGCCCGCCACGGTCATTGGCAAAGCAGTTTAATTCTTCACGGTAAACTTCTAACATATCACCGATAAAATCGATGATCGAATCAGATTCATCCTGATCTTCGAAATCTAAAGGTTTGTATCTAGAATCACCTTTAATCACACCTTTACACATGTAGTACAATTCACGCTTCGTATTGACTGCGCCGATATCTAAATTGCGAAGTAATAATTCAAGCATGAAAACTACGCGCGCTAATTTTTGCACCGAAGATACGTTTAGTTCTGTACGAACAACCTTATCTCCGGGAGTTAAATAGCCCACTTTTGCATTGTAATTTGAGTTATCTAAAGAAGTTTTTACCGCTTCTAAGTAAGGTCTTTTTGATTTTTCTAAATCAGAAAGCATTCTTTCAGCTAAAACTTTAGCTTCTTTAGGAATATCTAATTTTAATTCACGTACTTTTAGTAAAGCCATCTTTATAGACCTGAACCTTTATCAGCTTCATCAGCCGTTCCCAGTTTTTTAGCTTCTCTTTGTTTTTGAGCTGCTAATTTATTTTGTGCTTCTTCAAGCGCACTTGCTGCATCATCAGAATCACGTCCTAAAATTTTACGTAATCCTTCTTCGGCCTTTTTCTTTCTTGAAGCGTTGGCTCCAGAAATTGAAACTAGTTTTTCAACTAAGATCGGACCGAACTGCTCGATGTGAGCTAATTTTCTTTCTAAATCAGCCTCTTTCATTTCATGTTTGATATGACGTGAAAGTTTTTGACCCGCTTGCATCAATGCACGGCGAATTTCTTCAACTAATTCATCAGAAGCATCGATTGTTTCTTTCGACGCATTCTTAAATTTAATAAACGGAGACACGATTGAAACGGCGAATACGTAAGGACCTTGCGGCAATGAATCTTTCGGTTGAGATAAACCGTAAGATTTCCAGTTCACTGATTCAATCGCCCAAGTGATCGCACAACCTGATTTATCAAATTGTAACGGAACACGGTTAGCAAAACGTAATAACTGAACAGGCTCACCTTCAGATCCACGATTAATAAAGCGCGCTAAAGCGACTTCGACAACCACCGGTTTAAAGTCACAAATCGTAGGTTTTCTTGTCATTACTGAGAAAAAATCCACTTCGCCTAAGCGATTAATTGATTTAGAAAGTGCGTCTTCACCTACAGTAAGAACTGATTTTGTCGACGGAGCCATTAATTCAGTGGCTTGAACCGCTGTGAAAACCTTTTTAAAATCTTCTTCGTTCATCGCTGTTAATTGTTTTTCAACTAACGCTTTTGGCATGCCGTTTTTCACGAAATCTTTGATCGATTGATCAGAAATACGAGAAAAACCTGTTTTTAAGAACTTAGAAAGGCTGATTTTTCCGTATAAATGCGAGTGAGTGATAAACTCACCTAATTTAAACGTGTGCGGATGCGGTAATGTCGCCTCTGGAATGGCAGGGCTTTCATTTGAAACGCGCTCGATCGTCGCTTTTTCTTGATCACCTAATTTGTAAGTTACAGTTAAATGCGGATTAACTAGAACAGTACCTTCAATATAAGTTTGAAGACCACCGTCACCATTTAACTGAATACGGCCATCCATCAAAAATTCTACGCGAGTTCCGTTAGTTTTTTTCCAATCTAACGTCTCTTTATTACGTAAAATACCTGTGTTTGTTTTAATATCTACGTCAACCTGTGCACTCACAGCTTTACGCATATTTTTAGTCTTAGAAATAACCTGAACACCTTTAGCATTGGTCATTTGCGCCCATGTCGTGGCCGCAGAAATACCGATACCTTGTTGACCACGAGAACATTGTCCGCGACCGAACTTAGATGAGGCTAAATATTCACCGAATACCTTAGCTAAATCATCGCCGTCGATACCAGGACCGTTATCTTCAACAACAATCTTGATTAAATCCGTGTTTTTTGTAGATCCAACACCTACTTTTTTAACTTCAATTTCTAATTCAGGAAGGATTTTAGCGCCTTCACAAGCATCTAATGAGTTATCAACCGCTTCTTTAAGGGTCGTTAAAACCGCTTTTAAAGGCGAAGAAAACCCTACTTGTTGAAGGTTTTTTGCGAAATATTCTGCCGTACTACTTTTCGTAATTTTGCTCAAAATAAGGCCTTTCAATAACTTAAACTACGTATATCACCCATTATTGAAGGGGTTTTTAAGACAAAAAAGCAAGCCTTTGGGCTAAGAAAGTATATTGCGCGTAGCGCAATATAGGGTTTTGCCGCCGTTTTAAACGAGAAAACCCCTAAATTTGATGTCAGTTTAAGCGAGAAGATATTGAATCACATCTTTCGCGGAATAAGATTTTTGGCCCGGTTTAATCATGCGAACGATGTTATTTAAATCATCGCCAGCCGTTAAAAGCGGTAATTCAGCTTGTCCGTTAGCTTGGATTTGCCCCATGCCCACGTCAGCCATTAAAGCATTACATAAACATTTTCTTCCGACAGTGTCCTCTTCAAGACCACCTTTTTTAACATAGTCTTTTACTGGCTCTGCTGGGCAACGCTGACCGATTGTTCCGTCATCTTTTTTGTAAGCATGACGTAAATAACCTAAGTCACAGATACGTTGGCGTTGAAGATATAAAGCTTCTTCTGAAACTGTTCCTGGCAATCGAGCCGCTTTAAACGGAAAGTTTGTCGGAGATGATCTTGGATCAGTGAAAATCCAGCCACCTTCAGGAGCTGGTTTAGAGATAATGTCTGCAATCGCTTTTTCACGATGTTCAAGCTTAACACCTGACTCATCAGAGAATGCGAATAAAGTTCCAACTTGAACGCCTTGGGCGCCTTGCGCTTGAACTTCTTTTAATTTTTCAGGTGTCGCGTAGTAGCCAGCCATCCAGAATGGAAGCTCTAATGCTTTCATATCGGCTAGATCAACCGCATCGCGCTCACCATAGATTGGTTCACCACGGTCGTTTAATTTCATTGGTCCGCGTGGAGGAGCGTTGTGGCCACCTGCTAAAGGGCCTTCAACGATAAAACCATCTACACGGCCTGTAGATTTCTTTTTTAAGTTATTTGCAAGAACTGCTGATGAAACGATTGGAAAAAAGTAGGGGCGTTTTAACGGCACAAGCGGTGTATTTTCCATAACTTCTTGTGGGTTAAACGACATCACAGCATCACCTTCCATTCCCATCACAGGAATTTTTAGTGTAGCTGTTTGGTTTTGGCTTAAGAGATCTAAAGCCCCTGGAATTTCACGTGGAATTCCTGCTCCCATAATCACATAATCAACATCAGCTAATAAAGCGCCATAAAGACAAGCTAAATTCGGTAACTGGATTTTTTCTAAAAGATTTAATCCCACTTTTCCGTTGTGGCCTTCACGCGCTAACCAAACTTCAACAAAGCACGCAGCAACAGTTAACTGCAATAATGCTTTCGGAGAGTTGATCGAATACATCGGTGCACGTTTATAGGGTTTATCTGCGGGTTTTCCACCTTCGATAAAATAGGTTTCTAAAATTTTGTTCGCAATGTCTTGCGAAGGAAAAGCTTTTAAAGCACGACGAGTGTTACCTTCAGCATCGCCATCTTGAAGACGTCTAACAAGAACTGAATTGATCGCTGTTCCAGAAACTACGCCTAATTGACCCGTTTGCGAAACTGACTTTGCAAGTTTCCAATCAGAAACCGCAATGCCCATTCCACCTTGAATAATAACCGGATGTTCGTTTTGCATTGGATGTGTGTTTTGCATCAAAGTAATCTAGTGAATGCCCTAGGTAATTTCAAATGAATTGTTTTATAGACTGATAAACGTAATGCATATCAGGGTCACACAAAATGCATCAAAATGAGACATTCAAGACTGTACTCGCCTCTACCGATAAAGGAGCCATGTCGAAGGTCGATTCAAAAACAAAAAATCAGTTGGTCGCAGGACCCCAAAAAGCTCAACAATTTCCGACGCGTCCAAGCTATAATCCTCCTGCGCAAAAACAAAATCTACCTTTGAGCCAGCCAGACAACTCACGTGAAGTAATGGCTTTGGATGCGAAATATTCTGATTTACTAAAACCTAAAGAAGTGAATTTTAAAGCGCATATCATTCCGATTGTTGCAATTTTTGCATTCTCTTTAGTCTTAGTTGTTCTTTTTCATACCACAAATCCCCCATCCAGCAAGGGTTTGGGGCCAGGCCGTGGTGTGAGCGGTGATTTAAATGATCTTTCTAATGGCCATTATCAAAGCCAATCTGCCGACTATCAGGAAGAAAAAACCTGTGTCGATCATCCCGATGGAACGAAATCTTGCACGACAAAAACAAAACTTCACCGCGCGTTTAGATAGTTCAAATAAGCGCTTATCGCCATTCGATTTAATGACTTAGATTTCACCCTCGGATTACTTAGATTGTACACTAGGTGATCTAAATAACTCCTCTAGAATGGAAAAATTTTAAACAAACTCAAAAGCTTTTCTAGAATCGCAAGTATTCTAAAAACTAGACTTAGAATCTGTTTAACAGTCACCCATTTCTGACGATACTTCATTAGTTGTATGAAATTCGGCATCCGGATTCTCCTTTCTGAGAGGTGAATCCAGTGTCACTACAAGCGAGATGGCGTAAGCAATCTCGCTTTTTGCATTTTTGAAACCAGAGTTTTATTCTTCGTTTTGATCGTCGGTTGAATCTTCAACGTTTGTGTTTTTAGAAGCTAACTCTTCCATCGCTATTTCTGCTCTGGTTTTATAGCCTTTTTTCGTGTTGCACTCTTTGCAACTGACTACGCAGTTTTTCTTATCAGTTTTCCCACCACGGGCGATGGGAATTAAGTGATCCATCGTTAGATCTTCGGCTTTAAATTTCTGTTCGCAGTGATAACAAATACCTTTACCCAACTGTTGTTTCCACCAGCTGGATTTACGCATTTCACGCGCTTTCGCTTTTTCGATTTTTTGGTGCGACTCCGAGGCCGGAGTGAAATAATCGCCGTAATCAGACATAGAGTTTTTGTAATGTTTTACTGCGGAAAATACAAGCGATTATCATAGAGCCCTTCGCTGAAATACTGTTTAATCGCTTTTAAATGATTCTCAGTTTTTTCAGTATCACCCACAAGCTGGTAGGTCTGATCAGAATACAGCGCTATCGTCTTAGGGCCTTGATTATACAGCGTTCGCGCCAGGTGGTTGGTGTTCAGGTAACCTAAGCGAAACAAATCGTTTAACGTCGGAAATAAATCAATTTGCTGGGCATATTGATTCGGATTTAGCCCTTGTAAAATTTCTGGTTTTTTGGCGTAAAACAAAATGGGAATTGCAAATTTTTGCTCGAAATCAGAATTCGTTTCATCAATCGCTGGGCCTGTGTGATCAGCCACAAAAAGAAAAATCGTTTTATCAAACCAAGCTTGTTTTTGCGCGCAAGCCATAAAGTTTTTTAAAGATAAATCGACGTAGCTAATTGTTTTTAAGATGGGAAGTTCACCGGCTTTGCCATGATAGGTTTTATCAAATGATTCAGGTGTTTTAAACGGCTGGTGCGAAGATAACGTAAACACCACTGAAGCAAATGGGGGTTTAAATTCCGTCATTTTTTCGCAGGCAAATTGTAAAAACGGCTCGTCGTAAATCCCCCAAAAACCATCATCCTGATCTTTATCAGGATATTCATTTTTACCAAAATACTGATCAAAACCACTGGCTTTTGTAAAGACATCAAAGCGCATAGTTCCATTCGTCGCGCCATGAAAAAAGCTTGTTTGGTATTTTTGCTTTTTAAATAACTGCCCGAGTCCCATAAACTCATTGGTCGCAAATTCTGAATTTAAAAATGGCTCTTCCATTAAGGCTGGAATACCCGCCAGAATCGATGCAATTCCCTCGATTGATCTGCGCCCGTTCGCATAGGATTTATCAAAGTACACACTCTTTTTGATCAATTCAGTAAGATACGGCGTACGCGTTGGCGAAAGATATTCTTTCGATAAACTTTCAACGATAAAAACCACTAAATTATAACCTTTAGCATCTTGTGCTGAGTTTTTCTTAGTTGTTTGCGCTGGATTTAAGTACTTGCGCATTTCTGCATCTGAAAAATATTTTTCTTTCTGAAAACCAGATTTACCGAAGCTTTTTAAGAACGTAAAACTTGTGTTTAATACTAAGTGATGCGCGTATGTGTGAGGTAAAACCTTCGCATCAACAAAGCTTATGGGTTTATACTGAAGCCCGCCACGCCCAAAAATCACAACAAGCGGAATCATTGCGACAACAAAAAGTGTTTTCACTTTGACTGAACACGCAGATAACAGCGGATGAATTTTGAAATAGTTTTTATAACAAATTACTAAAAATGCAGCTAAGCCAATGAACGTGATCGTGGCTAAAAAACCGTACTGGAGCATATTTGTATTCTGCCCTTCGGTGGCTAAATACAGACTCGATTTCGTAAACCTGCGCCCCATAAAATTCACAAGTTCGACATCGATAAAATTACCAAAAATTAAAGCCGCATGTCCCAAAGTGATCGCATTCAGCGCTAAAAAGCGAATCAGCCTGACAGGAATTAATAAGACCAAAAGTGTGATAAACACGATAGGCACAACCACAGCTGCATCGAATCTTAAGCCTTGGAGAAAACAAACGGCTATTTCCGCAGCAGAAAACTCACGAAAATGTACAAAATTCCATCCTAAAAACAGGATTCTGATTCCTAAATACAGAGCTAAAAGCGATATAGTGAAGATCAGCAGTTTGCCAGCGATTTGCCATGGCTTCGTGTCTTGATTCGAAGTCGGAATTTTGTTATCACTCATACCTATGACAATAGATCAGATGAAACAAAGATTGCAAGAACACTATCCCGATGCTGACCCAAATTCTGAGATTCAGGTTTTTGACCTTACGGGCACATCAGATCACTGGGAAGTGGCCGTTAGAAGCACAGCTTTTAAAGGTTTAACCCGTATCGAACAACACCAGCATGTGATGAAAGCTTTTGGCCCAGAATTAAAAACTGGCGAAGTGCATGCTCTTTCAATTAAGACTTCAACGAAATAATTAATTAAATACAAATACACAGGAGGACTACAATGTCTGACGTTAAAACTAAAATTGATAGTTTATTAAACGAAAACAAAATCGTTTTATTCATGAAAGGCACACAACAATTTCCAATGTGCGGTTTCTCGGCTCGCGCGACAGCGATTTTACAAGATATCGGTGTTCAATTTAAAGATGTGAACGTGCTTGAAGACGAAGAAATCCGTCAAGGCATCAAAGAGTACGGCAACTGGCCGACGATTCCACAACTTTACATCAACAAAAAATTAATCGGCGGTTCTGACATTATGATGGAAATGTACCAAGCCGGCGAATTACAAGATTTGCTTAAAAATTAATTAGACTATGTTGTGCAACTGAGGCGCAGCCGATGCTTTGTAATGTAGCTCTATGGGATAGAGCCTTTCGCTTTTTATTATCTGTCTTCGTTTTATCCTACGCTGTTGCAGGTGGGCCGCTGTGGTTTTATGGTCTAGGTTTATATGGCCTTGCCACAGCCGGATGGGGGCTTTGCCCAATATATTCTTTCTTTCGAATCAGAACTTTGCGATAGTTTAAGTCTACGCTGAAAGCGAGCAATTAAACGATGGACACTCAAGCCTGCCAACATGTTATCGAAAATTTAGAATCTCTTCCACTAGCTCCGCAACAAATCAAAACGGACAACGATTCTCTCGGGTTTTACGGAAAAGATTGGACGACGTACTACGATATCAAAGCTTCAGTTATTTTATTTCCTGAATCGACAACTGATGTGGTTGAAATCGTTCACTGGGCTCGCAAACATAAAATCGCTTTAGTTCCTTCTGGCGGGCGCACTGGTTTATCAGGTGCTGCTTGTGCCACTCATGGCGAAGCAGTTGTGAGCTTTGATCGCATGAATAAAGTTTTAGAATTTAACGAAACGGATTCAACAGTTCGCATTCAACCCGGAATGATCACTGAAGCGTTACAAAATTTTGCTGCAGAAAAAGGTTTACTTTACCCTGTTGATTTCGCAGCCAGCGGTTCATCACAAATGGGTGGTAACATCGCTACTAACGCTGGTGGCATCAAAGTAGTTCGTTACGGTTTAACGCGTGACTGGGTTGTTGGCTTAAAAGTTGTGACCGGCACTGGCGAGATTTTGGAACTGAATAACGGCCTTGTTAAAAACGCCACGGGTCTTGATTTACGTCATTTATTTATCGGCAGCGAAGGCATTTTAGGTTTTATCACCGAAGCTTTAATTAAGCTGGCTCCTAAACCACCTGAGTTAAAAGTTTTAGTTTTAGCCTTAGATCAAATGTCTTCAGTGATGAAGGTGTACGCTGAATTTAAAAAACACTGCCACATGCAAGCGTACGAAATGTTTTCTGAAAAAGCTCTGCAAAAAGTTTTAAGCGCTGCTGAAGATCTTCACCGCCCGTTTGAAACAGTCACTGACTTTTACGTGGTGTGCGAAGTTGAATGCCCAACTGCTGAAGCTGAAGAAAAAGTAATGAGCGTTTTTGAATCGTGCTTAGAACAAGGTATGATCATTGATGGCGTGATTTCACAATCAGAAGTACAAGCGCAAACTTTCTGGCGTTACCGCGAAGATATCAGCGAATCACTTTCAAAATATTCTCCGTACAAAAATGACATTGCTGTTGCGATTTCAAGAGTTCCTGCCTTTATGCAAGAGCTAGATCAGGTTTTAACAAAAGCCTACCCTACTTGGGAAGTTGTGTGGTTTGGTCATATCGGCGATGGTAACTTACACATCAACATCTTGCGCCCTAAAGGCATGACGAAAGAAGTTTTCGTTAAAGAGTGCCGTAAGGTTGATGAACTTGTATTCCAGGCTGTTAAAAGCCAGCACGGCAGCATTTCGGCTGAACACGGTGTGGGACTTTCTAAAAAATCGTTTTTAAATTATACCCGTTCAAATGCAGAGATTGAAATCATGAAAGGCATCAAGAAAGTGTTTGATCCTGATAATATTATCAATCCTGGCAAAGTGATCGACTAAGTTCTTTAAGACTAAATTTCTTGTTGTTCAGTCAACATGAATAGCAGCGCTGTATCTCATGAGCACAGCGCTAAACCTGAGCAGCAACACAAATATAAAATCTGACAATGTTACCACTCGTGATAAAATTAATTATCAGGAGGAGTAACATATGGAACAAATTTTAGTTAGAGCTTACACTCCCAGTGACCCAACAAAAAGCACAGCTATCAGAGCTCATCGCATTTCCAAAGCCGAACTGGTTACCAATGTTCTTAAAAAATTAGGAATTTATTGGGGCCTTGCCTTTTTGACCTTTTTTATTCCGGTCTACAATGTGTTCTTCGTGCCGTTCTTTTTTCTGATCGGTGTTTATGTAGCCATAAAGGTTGAACGTGCCAAATTTGAAATTATGCACGGTAAAATTGAATGCCCGCACTGTAACGAGCAGATCAAATTAAGAAAAGCGGTATTAACCGAGGATTTTCAGGTGACTTGCCCTCACTGCGTTACCGTTGTGAAACTTTCCGTGAAGGCCAGCCGTACATCGAATCTAAGTCATACCGAACTGTATGGTTCAGAATAAGTTTTAGAAAACTTGATGAGTTTTAATATTGCGGGTCGATTTTTGGATTTTATCAATCAGTTGTGACACTGAAAGCTTTGCTTTATCCATTTCAAGATCCACCACCAGATAGCCGATTTTTGAATCTGTTGAAAGATACTGCGCTTGAATATTGGCGCCAGCTTCAGAGATATAACCATTCAGCTCACCAAGTACACCGGGCTCATTCTTATGCACGTTCATAATGCGTGTCACATTTGTTTTTGCGACTAAATCTACATTCGGAAAATTCACAGCTCCCGCCGTTGTTCCTGTTTGTAAAAACTTACGAAAGCTTTCAGCCACTTCAAGACCGATGGCATATTGTGCTTCTTCAGTGCTTCCGCCGATATGCGGAGTTAGAATAACGTTTTTTAAATTTTGTAAGTCAGATTTAAAAGATTCTTTATTTGAAGCTGGCTCAATCGGAAATACGTCGATCGCACAACCACCTAAGTGATTTTCTTTAAGCGCCAAAACCAGATCATCAATATTCACAACAGTTCCGCGTGAAGCATTGATTAAAAAACTTCCTTTTTTCATTTTAAAAAGTTGGTCTTTTGAAATCATGTTTTTTGTTTCTGGTGTTTCAGGCACATGTAAACTTACAAAGTCAGCCGCAGCTAAAAGTTCATCTAATTTATTTTTTGGCTGGGCATTTCCTAAAGGTAGTTTTTTAACCACGTCATAGAAAACGACTCTCATACCCATAGCTTCAGCTAAAATACTTAACTGGCTTCCGATATGGCCGTAACCGATAATTCCTAAAGTTTTACCGCGCACTTCGCGTGATCCATCAGCAGATTTCACCCACTCACCACGATGTGCCATACTGCTGCGATCACAAAGCTGACGCGAAAGCGCAATCATTTCGGCAACAACTAATTCAGCCACCGAACGCGTGTTACTGTGAGGCGCATTGAATGTCGGAATACCGACTTCAGTCGCCGTAGTTAAATCAACCTGATTAGTGCCGATACAAAAAGCCCCTACGGCTAAAAGATGAGGGTTTTGTTTTAAAATTTTTGCTGTTAATTCAGACTTAGAACGAATGCCTAAGACTTGGTACTGCGGAAGAAGCTTTAAGTACTCTTCTTCTGAGGGAGCATGTTTGATTAAGTCAACAACATATCCTTCAGCTTGCAGCTTTTCTTGAGCAACGGGGTGGATGGATTCAGCAAGTAAAATTTTAATTTTTGACATGCTTTTATTCTAGAATAGAATAAAGCAATGTCTACTGATTTGCTTAATTTACTAATCGTTGATGATGATGCGATGCTTGCTAATTCTGTAAAGCTAATGGCGCCTGCAGGCTTTAAAGTTTATATCGCTACGAAACCAGAATTAATCCCCGACCATGTGTTTTATCATGCGGCCATGGTGGATATGCATATTCTGTCAAAAGTGGGCGAAACACCTGATGGCCCTTCTGTCATCGCACAGATTTTGAAAAAAAATCCACAGACCGAAATCGTTTCAATGTCGGGAGACTTAAACCGCCAGAACATGGAAATGGCGATTAAATCTGGAGCTTCTCGCTTTTTAGCAAAGCCTTTGATCGCAGCCGAAGTAACAATGATTTTAGAAAAAATCTTAGCTTACTGGCAATTGCGCCAAGTCGATTATGCAAATCAGAAGAAAACAACTCTTGTTGGAAGTTCTCCTGCGATAGAGCAAGTTCGTAAAACAATTGCTTCACTTAAAGGTGAACGCAGTTCAGTTCTTATCGAAGGCGACACAGGAACCGGCAAAGATGTTGTAGCCCGTCTTTTAGCACAACAAGAAGGTGCTAAACCTTTTGTAACGATTAACTGCGCCGGTATTCCTGAAAACTTATTTGAATCTGAATTTTTCGGACACATCAAAGGTTCGTTCACAGGCGCTGATCAAAACAAAGTTGGTCTTTGTGAAGCTGCTAACGGTGGAGATTTATTTTTAGATGAAATCGAAGCCTTACCGTCAAGCCAACAAGCTAAACTTTTACGTTTCTTAGAAACAGGCGAAGTTAAAAAAGTGGGTGCTAAAGAAGCTTTCAATGTCGATGTACGCGTTATTGCTGCCAGCAACCAACCCTTAAAACAAATGATCACCGAAAAGAAATTTCGTGAAGATTTGTATTTTAGAATTTCAGCCCACAAAATTTCTTTACCGGGCTTAAAAGATCGTAAAGAAGATATTCCTGATGTCGCTAAGTACTTTCTTGATAAAGAAAAAGCTAAACGCAACAAACAATTTGATAACGAAGCGTTTGAAGCTTTACAGTCTTACGATTGGCCAGGAAATATTCGCGAACTAAAACGTGTGTGTGAGCAGTTAGTGTTAACATCACCGCTACCGGTTGTACGCAAAGAAGATGTAAATCATTTACTTTTTAAAACTGAAACTCCTGAAAGCGGTGAAACAATCAAGCCTGATCAAAGCTTAGAAGAATTCATCAACGCTCAAGAGAAAAAGTTTATTACCCTATTATTAAAACAGAACAACAATATTGACCAAGCTTGCCAGTCTTTACAGATTTCAAAATCAAGCTTGTATAAAAAGATCAAAGATTACGGAATAGTTTATGAGTAGCCCCATCCAATCAGACTTTACAGGCTGGCAAAGCCCTATTTACCAACAAACAGCTCTTATCGTTATTGGAGTTATCTTTTTAGGCGGTATTGTTAATTTCTTACTTCGCAAAAAAAATCAGTACTCGATGGTGGCTTGGGCCTCGATTAAAAGCTGGCTGATCTTTGCACCGATTATGTTTGGTCTTCTTGGCCTTCCCTTTCCGGTTCCTTTTATTGCTTTAACACTATTTGCGATCGCTGGCGCTAAATCTTATTTTCAAATTATGGGCATGTTTCACCGAAGCCCGTTTGTGTATATCGCCTACGTGGGTATTTTAGGCCTAGCGGCTTGTTCGTATTACGATAATCTTGTGGCTTACAACTCGATGCCGATGGTTGTGCTGGGTATGCTTTGTTTAGTTCCGTTAATTCAACGTGAAACTAAAAACATGATTCAGTACATCTCACTAGCGCTTTTAGGATTTATCTTCTTAGGCTGGTCGTTCATGCACTTAGCCTTACTTTTAAATTACGAAAACGGTATTTACCAATTAATGTACCTAGTTATCCTGACTGAGTTCTGTGACAACACAAACTTAGCGATCAGTGGTTATTTCCGTGGTTCAAAAATTTTTGCCGAGATTTCTCAGCGCCGCACTTTAATGAGCACGTTTGTTTCAATTATTATGACGGTGTTATTAGCTTACGGTATGCGCCACTTACTTCCAGACCGTGGTGAAAAATACTGGTTAGCTTCAGGCCTTGTAGCTTCGTTCGGCGGCGTGGTTGGTGATTTAGTGATGGCCGTATTCCGTAAAGATGCGGGCGTAAAAACTGTAGGACCGTTCGTCTTAGGCCGCGGTGATTTTTTACAACGTATGGACCGTTTAATTTTTGTGGCGCCAATTTTTTACTTTGTCATGTTTGCCCTAAAAAGCTTGGAGTAAAGAACGATGCGCGAATGGAACTACGATAATGATCAATGGACTAAACTACCGGGACATTTAAAACATCTCCCGTTATTTACCCATCACTATGATCTATCCAGCAAAATTATTCGTTTTATCTGGTTTTTAATTTTAAAAAAATGGTTTTACACCATGTACATTCGCTTAACTGTTAAAGGTGGCGATTTTAATGATCTGTACGCTAAACATAAAAAATTAATTATCATTTCAAACCACGCTTCTCACTTAGATGCGACTTCAATTGCCGCAAGTATTCCGCGTAAACACTGGTTTGATTTATATATGGCGGCAGCTAAAGATTATTTCTTTAGAAACCCGTTATTTACGTTCTTTTCGGCGCACTGTTTGGGAGCTATTCCGATTGATCGTAAGGACCGTAAAGGCGAAGCGGTAAATTTAATTTTAACGTTATTAAAAGAATTAGACCGCATGTGGCTAATTATCTTTCCTGAAGGCACACGTTCAAAAGATGGCAAGCTTCAGGAATTTAAACGTGGAATCAGTATCTTTGCTGAAAAAACAAAAACACCGATTTTATTTTTATACATTGAAGGTAATCTTAAACTTTGGCCAAAGGGTGCTATCTTCGCTAAACCTGGTAAACTAACTGTTCATATCGGTCCGGTGCAAGAACCGACAAATATTGAAATCGTTCAGCAGAATTATATTAACTGGGTAAAAACCATTGATCCATCGATTGTACCAGATGACTTAATGGATGATTCAGATGAAACAGCACAGGATAACAGCGAAAAGACCCTGCAGGAATTAACAACCGACGAGGGAACTGAGAATGAAAGCTAATTACGCAAAAATTCACTTAAATATTGGCGGCTACGAAGTGATTCCACTACCTACAGGACTATTTGGTCTTGATGGTGGTGCGATGTTTGGAACTGTACCAAAAGCGCTGTGGGAGAAAACAAATCCTGCTGATGAGCAAAACCGTATTGAAATGGAAGCGCGCGCTTTATTATTAAAATCAAAAGATCGTAATGTTTTGATTGATACAGGTAACGGCAGCGATTTTATCGCGAAGTACGGCGATAAATTAGGAGCGAAGTTTGCCGAACTTTACGGAGTGGACACTTCAGGCCCTAGCCTTAAAAAATCATTAGAAGCTTACGGCTTAACTTTTTCAGATATTACAGATGTGATCCTGACTCACCTGCACTTTGATCATGCTGGTGGTGCTACAAGCGAAATTGATGGCAAAGTTCAGGCAACATTTCCAAATGCTAAGTACTATGTGCAGGCTGAAAATTTAAAAACAGCCCGGCATCCTAATGTTCGTGAAAAAGCCAGTTACTTAGCGCCCAACTTTGAACCACTTTTAGAAGCCGGCAAATTAACGTTAGTTGATGGTTCTAAAAAAGATCTGTTGCCGAATATTTCAGTGTGGGTTTCTAATGGCCATACCACAGGCCAACAAGTTGTGATCGTTGAAGACGATGTACAAAAGCTTATTTACTGCGGCGATGTGATTGCCACTTCAACACATGTGAGATCAGCTTGGGTGATGGGTTATGATTTACATCCGCTGGTAGTTATCGAAGAAAAAGCCCAGCTTTTAAAATCTTCATTAGATAAACAGACTTATTTCTTTTTTGAACATGATCCGTACTGTGATGTCGCCACGGTCGAACCAGATAAAGCCGATTACAAAGTGAAGGAACGTTTTTGGCTGGAATAAAATCAATTCTTAGCAATATCAAAACTTTCTTGAGAAAGTTGACTGACGAATTTGCTGAAATTCGTTTTGCAGCGGCCAGTCTTTCATACTCGACCCTTTTTGCGGTAATTCCGTTTTTAGTGGTTATCTTAGCGGTCTTTCAATCTGTCGGTGAATTAGAAAAAATTTACCCGCAGGTTGAAGGGGTATTGATGTCGTATTTAAAAGAAGCGACTGGCAATACCGTTACACAATACTTAAAAACTTCGGTCACAAAAATCCAATCTAAAACCTTGGGCTACACCGGGGTTATTTTTCTTATTTTTACAACTGTTGGATTATTTAGAAATATCGATACGGCTTTTCATCACTTGTGGCGCATTAAACCACGTAAACCGTTTATCCAGCGTATGTGGCTTCACTCAATAGTGCTTGTGAGTTTACCCGCACTCCTTGCTGGCTTTATCGGTCTTCGCTCAGTTAAAATCATTGAAGAGCTCGGCAAAACAATTCATCAGCAGTTCTTGTTTGGTTTAGTGATCGGTTTTGCTTTATGGATTTTATATACGGTTGTACCTGACACAAAAGTTTCTAAACGCGCAAGTTTAATCTGTGCAGCGATTGCAGCCTTTGGAATTTCACTGGTGCAAAGTTCGTTTTTATGGGTTTCGTTAAAAGTTTTTAGACAAAATAAAATCTACGGCTCATTAGCATCGTTTCCGATTTTTATGCTTTGGTTATTAGTGGTCTGGTGTATCGTGCTTTCAGGCGCATCACTGTGCGCCTTCTTGCAACAAAAGTATTTTTACAGATCAAATTCTACAACTTCAGCTTTATGAAAAATCTTTTTATCCATCACTTGGAATAATTGTTTATTGGTCTTTACATCTGTAGCTAAAGATGAACTTTGTCTTTCATTACATGGTGCAAACTCAGCAATAGCTACTCTGATTTGCGCGTAAGACGGGTTAGGAAAGTATTTTTTCTTTTTCTTGCTCCAACGTTGTGGACGCAATACATCCCAGTAGTTACTATCCTGGCGGAATAAATCGCCATCACCCATTTGTTTATTAATAACACTTAAAGAGCACATAACACTGCCTGCTCCTGTGCGGCTATCGAAGTTATTACACTCTGGACCGTATGAAGCTTCTTTACCTAAATGTAACTGAAAGAAACCTTTGGCCGTTCCATTCGGGCCGCGCGTTGATTTATCGTTATTACACGAGCTTTCTTCAAACGCCATTGAGGTTAAAATTAATAAAAAAACATTGGCCTTACTGCTATCATCCATCATCGGATAATTCGGACAAAGACCTGCTAAATCAGCATCGCCTTTTTTTATATTCATATACTGGTTTGGCTTCATCACTTCACTACGGATCATGTCGCCGTACTGGCCGATCTCACCATCTTGTACGAATTCGCTACACGCGTTCATCCAGCCTTCTTCAGAGCTGACTTTATCTAAGTGAGCACCGGTTTCAGCGATCGTAGCCACCGGTTGAGGGGCTAATGAAGGGTTATCATTACAACCCACGCAATCTTCAACCGCTTGCGCTTCTGTTTCAGCGCTCTGGATTTTAATTTCTAGATTAGGATCTGTTTCAACAACATTAACTTGGAACTCTTGAGCATTGGCGACAAGCGCCGCAAGAATCAAACTCAGAAATAAAATGTGCTTCATATCATTTCCCCCACCCAGAGAAGATATAAAGCGAAACTTGTGCCGTCTTAGATTTGTTTATTGATACCTGATTGTGGCGACTTGATACGGGTGTAAGCGTTAAGCATACATGTGTCAGGCCATTTTACACCATCGGCCCGACACTGTCTCAAAATGGGATTACTTTTTAGCTTTGATAGGTACGGTGACTTTAACTTTGACTTCGTCCTGTACACCAGCGCCTTTAAAATTAATGTTCGTTACTTTGAACTTACTTAAAGTCACAGGAAATTCGGCCACGATGTTATTACCATCTTTAGTGTATGTTCCCTTAACGATTTGCTCTTCGCCATTCATTTTAATTTTGGCAACACCTTTGCCACCTTTACCGATAGCTTGCATAACTTCGATATTTGGGTATTTATCAGCGTGAAAATACTCTTTGGTGTGTTTGTTACGAACGCTCATGCCGGTATCAACTTTTGACCATGGAATAACAAAAGCATCGGCTTTAAAACCGTCACCATCAACATAAGCAAAACCATCAATGTCTTTAAATTCTGCAGTGAAATCACCTACAGGATTTACAACGACCGAAGCCTCAACCTGGCCTGCGTGTGCTTTCATTGTAAAGGCAAGTACAACGGCTGTAGTTAATAGGCTTAGTTTAGTAGTTGTATATTTTTTTGTATTCATAATAGTTTACCTCTGTTGCTTTCTTCACTTGAATCACTGCTGATCCTATTTTTTTTGTTTTATAAGTTGTGTAAGTTTCACTGATGCGCGTGTCGCCGGCAGCCAGCTGCCCTGTTTTTTGAACACCGATGGCAACACCACTGGTATCGTAAAGGTTGATTTTCCAATCGATAGCGACTTCTGAACCGTCAGATGGTGTTGCAAAACCTAAGATATCATAAGACTGATATGTCGCATCTGACGTTGATGGTAAAACCTGAACTTCGAAATAAATCGGCGTCGCCTTTTCATAGCGATATTCGAAATAATCCATAGTATCTGTGACCAGAGAATCTTCAAAGACGAATTCTTTTTTCGCACAATTTTGAAATTGAAATAAAAATAAACCCATCAAACCTAACAGAGGGACAATTCTTTTTGTGCTATTTTTAAATTTAATCATATATCCCCCTTTCTTAATCTAAGTTATTTAGATATTCGCTGATCGATTTGATTTGTGCATCAGTCAGCTTAATTGATTTCATGCTACCGATATTGGTAATCGCACTTTTAATCTGTGTTGATGATTTGTTAGCTTTATCGTGTGCGGCCTGATGGCACTTCATACAGTACGTCGCAAATAAATCACGTCCGGCTTTGTATTTATCAGGATCTTCGGTAACAGGTTGTAGCACTGTCGCCGAGTCAGAAATTTTAGTGACGGTGATGTCGTCATAAACGATACGCATCATCGATCCACTTGAGTCTTTGAAGTAAACATCAACAGATAAAGCACCTTCTTTTGTACATTTGACCAGAAAATTAGAACTGATCTTGGGATCAATCATACCTTGGCAATTTTCTTTAGAGCTTGTGATATCAATGCTCACAATAGAAATAGCCTGGCCACTGCCATCCTGTAAACGAAACGGCATTGTTACAAATGTCGTAAGGCTATCATTGCGAAACAGCGGCACAACTTCTTGTGCCGCAGCCATTGAACCTATAAAGAAAACTAAGGCCCCCCAAAGTTTCATCATAGGGCCTGCCAGTGGCTTGATACACAGGTCGTTGAAATCGCCATCTTCCAACCATCATGACTAGCGGGTTCACCCACTAAAACTTGTAAGCTGTTTACAAGCGACGAGTCTGGATCTGGCTTTCCGCGGTAAAATAAGCGGAATAATTTTAACACATTAGCTGAACTATTTGCCGGAATCGCTACTCTTGGGCTTTCTTTAATCTGTGCAATCGCGTAAGCATAAGTTTTTGCGTTACCAATCATCTGTTGGCAAACATCATTCACTAAAGCTTGTTGTAATACGTTTGCTACTGGATTTACCGGAGCTGCTAAGTTGTTCGCTGTTTCAGAGTTAGCGCAACTTTCAGCTTCTGAATCCATTTTAAATCCGTTACGGGCCGATTTAAAATTTTCATAAATTGAGCAAGGGCCACCAAATACCGCACGCTCAGCACGTAATTGATTTAACGCTGCAACCACGGCTGCATCCGGACCAAAGATATCAATGAATAATGAATAAATCATCGAACGGTCTAGTAAAGATTTTGAAATCTCCATCGCCGTTTTTTCTTCTGTCGGTATTTCTTTACCATGATCATTATCTTTGTGAATCTGCTCAATAGTTCCCGCATTGTTCATTGAATCGAAAACTGAATCTTCTTTTTGTGGCGCACAGTTTTGGAAGTGAACCATCACAAATAAAGAGACGATCACTAATGAAATTCGAGCATACATTGACTTAAACATTTTTCGCCTCTCCTTTAGTGCCTGTAAAAGCTTCCCACTGAGAACCGTTGTTTTGTAAAATGTATTCGCCATTATTTGAAACGTTTTTAAGACCTAACATACCGCAGATCGTTTTACATACGTCATTTAAACGTAATGGATAATCGTTACCTGCAATGGGGTGAGGTGCTGCCATACCCCAGTGGCCTTTGTAAGTTGAAGTTGCATCTTCTTTTACGTTTCCAAGAACAAGTGTTTTTTTGATCATTCCTGAAATTAAAAGAACTGAACAACCTTTGAAACCGTGGTCTGAACCAGAACCGTCGGCTTTTGCAGTACGGTTAAATTCAGCACCGAATTGGATGATCGTTTTATCAAACAGACCTTTTTCTTTTAACGTTTGCACTAACTCTTCGGTGCAATTAATCATCGCACGGTACATGAACGTTGTGGCAATTGTAGAAACTAAAGTACCAATAAAATGTTGGTCATTAGAAATAGCGAACTTACCACCGGCATTATTCATAATTAAGTTCGCAATACCGCCTAAGTCAGCTGTCACAACTTGAGTTAAGCCCATCGTAATTAAAATTTCTACTGTCGCAAAAGTAGCTGCTAAGTTTGAAACTGTTGTTTGATCATTGACCATATTACGGTAGTCAGAAAGATCACCCATAAATGTACCGTCAGCACGACGGGTACGCATATCTGGGTTACCGTTTTTCATCGGCGGTGGCGTAATTGGCTTAGTGTCCATAAAAGCTGATGTGTTATTTAACGACATCGCTTCTCTGACTTTCAATAAATACTTATCATAAGTCGGTTGCCATTTATTTGTAAAAGTCGCAACACCTTGTTGAACTAAGGCATCAGATCTTTCTTTTGATTCAGTTAAACTTTTTTGGATAAAGTTATTTTTATCAGCGTACTTATCAAACTCTGATAATGCCTGGCCTACCGCTAAGTTTTCTACCGGAGCTTTACCCGAGAAATAGCGCATCGTCGCAGCAATCGGGTTTGTTGTTGTGTTCACCGTATAGTTAAGACCCACCGGTGACATCGGCTTAGTTGCCTTAAAAGCACTCGTAATACTTCCTGAAGACGCGGCTGGAAATGCATTAAAAGTTTTTTCTGCTAATAAGCCCGCAATCGAATAACCACCAATGATCGGTGATTGATTACGTAAACGACCTAAATCGTGATTGTTAATTTCAAAATCCACACCACGAATAAAAGCGGCATTCGCTAAACAATTTGTAAAACTTCCGCCCGAAGGATTTGAACCCCACACGGGAGGTAACCAATATCCACTTTTTGGATCACGCCACGGTTTATAAGTCGCCTGTGGATCACCCGCTCCGGCCATACCAACATGTGTGGCTACACCGGCGTGTGAGAAAGCATCAGTGTATTTTGTAGTATTACCATTAGGGGTTAATGGTAAATCGAAAAACCAACGTGGAGGCCCACCTGGTAAAGCAAAGAAAATATAGATCTTATCTGATCCACTTGTATTTGCAGTACCCGCTGCAAAAACTTGCGAAGAAAGTGTTTGTACAATGAAGTTAGACATCATTGGTGAAATACCCACCAAGCCTAAACTTTTTGTAGCGTTTTCTAAAAACTTTCTGCGACTTTGTCCGTTCCCCATTTATTTCCCCCTGTTATTTATTTAATCGCCAACCCCTTATTCTCTAACCGCTCCCCAGCGGTCACACCGTTATCACGGCGGAGAATATTGGCGATAAACAAAGGCCTCTGTGCTGAAGATTTCTTTAATCATTTGATTCATGTTTTGAGATTTTTTAAGACTTGCCGCAAGAGCATAAACTTTTGCGCGGTGAAATTTAGCTTCTTTCGTATTGCTCGCTTCAGGAACATTACGCTCAGCTAAGTTCACATCATAACCCGTAAAGAAGTTGTAATAACGTTTAGCTACACAACGGTAGAAGTCGTCGCTTTTTGACAACTCAAGACCTAACTGGCTCGAACCTTCAACCGGAATTTTAAATAATTTATTCGTATGATCACGATAGTTCAATGCACCCATTGGCTTTTGTAAAGCAAAGTGACCTGAACCTGCAACGGCCGGAAGACGTGTAATACCAAGAACCGGAGTTCCCTTCGCACGTTGTTCTGGCGTTAAGTTAGTGTTGTCATGATTTACTGCCGTTCTGTACGGCGCATAATTTCTTAATGAATAAGCCATCGGATCCAATGATGTATGGCACGCCATACATGAAGCATTGATTCTAAAACCATGTGGAGAATTAGGAATTACATCATTCACCACGTCAGCTTCAGTTAATGTTGGCATTTGATGGCATAATAAATCTTCAAACACACGGCTTGAAAGACGACGTGCAACCACATCATCTTTATCGTTGTTGGCACCCGGAGCAATTTGGCCAATAGTTAAGTTCGTGTTTTTCATGTAAAAAGTTTGAGAACCTAAAATACCGCCACCTAAGTGTTCGAATAAGTTCACATCTTTACTTTTAGCTGAAACTGCCATTGAAATTTGGCTACGGATAGTTGCTGATACGTTCGCCTGACCATTAATGATCACTGTAGGAACGATCAATGGCTTAGCTTCTTCAACACCATATAATTTACCGAATGGCACTAGATCTTCATCTTTTACCATAATTGAAGATAACGATGCTGTTGGGCCAAACGACATCACAAAACCGTTTGCATTGCCGAAATCAGCTTCATTAACGACATTCATTGGTTTTGATTTCCAACGAGACGTTGCGGCTTTGTCTGGAGCTTCTCTTAAGCCACGTAATGTTTTTGTAGCTGTGAACACCGTTGAAACAGGAACGCTGCTTCCAAATAAAGCGCGTGTAAAATACAACGAAGCTTCGTCGTTATCTTTAATCGCATAAGTTGAAATATCGATTCCCAGTGATGAGAAAAGAAACGCTTTTTTCTGAAACCATGTGTTGTGAAAATTATGAAAGTTAGCAATTAACTTTTTATTCTCTTGCTCTGTTAAAGCCGGATAAGTCGTGTATTTAGCTGCACGCTTCTTACCGTTATCCAAGAATTCAGACTGATCAAGCAATACCGCACAGGCCGCGGGGCCTGAAAGCTTTTTTGCGTAGATTGCATCGGTTAAGGATTTACCTAAACTTGCTGTTCTAGGCACAACCATTTTAAACAACTTAAAGTAACAACGATTGAATACTTCAACGTCAGTTAACTTACTCGCTGCTTGAGTGGATTGTGCGAACGTTACAACAATAGCCAATAAAGAAATAAACATTGTCTGTTTACAACGCATAGTTATCGTTCCCCCAGCTCTAAGTTTAAGAGGGTCTTTATTGAAAAGTATAGACTAGTTTAGAAAACGTATCCGAGTGAGACAATCCAACCAACAGACGCTTCGTTTTTCTCACTAACGAACAGCTCTTGTTGAAACATCCAGTTTTCTGCAACCATCCAGCCTAGCTGTAATTGGGCGATCGGTTGCATACTATCCGCGTATTTAAAATCATAATTCGTAACGACTGAGGTCGGTGCTGCCAGCTTTAATTGATAAAATGTAGCGCCCACATTCAATGTTACGTTCACTTTTTCATGCGGATAAAAACGCAAACCTGTGCTCACAAAAACCGGAGCAATCGCATCGACTTTATTTTGGTATGAGATCGATTGACCTTCGGCCTGAGCATTACCGGTAAGAAACAATCCTTTCACAGCACTATTCCATCCTACGGACTCGGCCTTTAGCGTGTAGTCTATCCCCAACGCAAGGCCAGTGTATTCAACGATAATATTCTCAGTACGGCCATCACCCGACTGAAGTAAAATTTGTTCACCCCAAACAGCGGCTCCTAAACTCATTCCGATTTTTGATGACAATTCTGTCTCAGGTTCTTGCACGATTTTTTTACGGCGAACAACACGGCGAACTTGTTTTCCCGCAGCTGGAGGTGCTGCCGGCGGCATAGCTTGCGCAGGAACCTCTTTAGCCATTTCCAAAAGCTCTTCACGCTCTTGTTTTTTAATTTGCACAGTTTCTTCAGCGGCAAATGCAAAACTAAGGCTTAGTGTGGTAACTATAAAGATAAATGTATTTGTGATTGCAGTGACCATTGATCTTTAGTTGCGTCCTCGGCGCCGATTGTTTTTTGATTTACTCCAGAAAAGCGTACTTCAACTTTCTGAATTGGGAAAATAAGAAAACCTAAATCCCAGCGTAAATTTTCTGGGTTTGATGAAACCGTTGTATTTTTTGACAACTCTAAACCTGAAACAAAAAATACTCCACGCGCTAAATTTAAATTGTTTTGCGTGAAAATATAATAACTGTTGCTGTTAATCGAAGTTCCATCTTGCTCCGTGGTTTCAACGCGGTAACCACCTTCCATAAGTAATGAGTTACCATCACGAAAGCCCATTTTGTTATGAAGAGAATAAATGTTCTGTTTTAAACCTTCTTTAGATTCATTGAGATAACTAAAACCCCAAGAGTGCATGCTGCCCCATTTTTTATCGAGCATGATACTGCCACCGCGGCGGCGCTCTTCTTTGGGAAGATGTAAGTTACCTAACCAGTATTGAAGAAAAATATCTTCGTCTTTACGAGCCCATTGCACTAAACCCGCATGAACTTGGTCATTTTGCCCCAACGACAACGGAGCACGATTCACGGCTGTATGATTCGCCGTTTTGATCCCGAAAACTTTATCCATCATACCAGCGTAAAGCCAAAACTCTTTCGCGACATTCGCTTTAAGATAATATTCGCGGTAAAATAAATACGAATCTTCTTTCATCGTTTTATTCGGATAAAGAGCGACCGGATTTTCAACATAACCCACAGTAGTGATTAAACCTAGAGTATGCGCTTCATTGGCAAAAAGATTAAAGTTTAAATCATTTTGCATGTTGTAGTGATACTGGCGTTTAGGTTTTGTTCCCGGTGAACGTTCAACCGTTAAAGCACGATATTTAAACCCCATACGGAGCCAGAATGGAAACTCAACCGGGCCTAAAAAATTTGAAACTTGGGCGGCTTCTTCATCGTTAAGCCATTTACGAAGTGGATTAGCTGCGATTTCAGAAGCGAAAACACCGCGGCCGTAATCAGTTAAGGCTCCACCGCCGCCACCCGATTCATGACAAACAAGGCAACTGCGGTAACCGTACCCAATAAAATCAGGGTAAGCGTGAGCTTGGATGCCAGACAAAAGCAGAAAAACTGATACAAGTAAAAAACGCATTTCTTAAATGATGATTAGCCCAGTCATGAATGTAAACCGCTAACAAGAGGCATTAAATGTTTGCATCAGAATAATATCTGCTAGGTTGTCGCAACCCCAAAAAAGGAGCACAAGTATGGTTTTCCGACTTGGTTTTACGACTCTGTTTTTATCTCTGTTTTTTTGTGAAAAAATCTTCGCCTGCAGCTGCGCTGATTTTGCAAATGCCCAGCAGGCAGCGCAAGCAAAAGATGTGATTATCGCCAAAGTTGAAACGATCACACTTGCTGAAGGCAAAGCCCGCGTACGTGTCGAGAAAGTTTTTAAAGGTTATATCGAAAACGTTTACTTAGATGTGCAAGGCCAAGATGGTTTAAACTGCAATGGCGAAAATATTCCTCTCGGAGAAAAAGGCGTGTTGCTGTTCCAGAAAACCGGCGAAGGTTACAAAACTTTAAGTTGCGCAACCACGAGCATTCGCCAAAATAATTCAGGTTCTTACCAATTTTTTTTAGGTGAAGAATTTCTGCTCAACGAAAAAGAACTGAAAGATGTTTTAGATTTTAAATTACAGGCTTCGGTGAAATCGGCTGAGTGCCAGCTGACTGTTAGCCGTATGGCTGTGCCTTTTGATAGCGCATCAAACTTAAACTTTCGCTACGATACGGCGGTTTCAGCAACACCTTCGCGCGATGAAGACGTGACAACTCTTAAATCCACGGTGGATCTTTCACCGATGGCCCCAAATGTTTATGAACTTTTCTTTTATAGCGAAGTTAAAAAACTGGATAAATCGAATTACCTATTCACTATTCGCTTAAAAGACCCTTTTACCGCCCTCGTGCTTGAGAACTGGAGCATGCAACTTGATATCCGTAAAAGTTTACAGTTTAGTGGCCCAAGCCTTAGCCGCTTTACTGATTTGACCGGCAACCCGATGACTGACAGTAGCCAGCCCTTTTTAGCGCACCAAACGCAGTCGTTTTGCGCTTTAAATTTAGGTAAACCACTAGAAGTGGTGAAATAATTTGCATTAAGGCATTTAAAAGAGCTTAACATTCTGCCCCAAATTTGTTAGCTTCTTACTTCATTGACCGGCGGTTCCGTAGCTCAGCTGGATAGAGCATCTCCCTTCTAAGGAGAGGGTCGTACGTTCGAATCGTACCGGAATCACCATTTTCGTCATTGCGCAAAACCCAACCGACTGTTTAGACCCCTTAAATTCTCCATTAACCTGATTTCCATTTTTATCAATTGAAATGATTTTAGCAGCCCTACTTTTTTCCACTAATAGGGTTCCTAAAGTCCTTTCATCCTTTAAGGAATTGAAATAGTAATAAATTCCAATTCCTTGTTTATTGATTTCAACTTTGTGGATTAGGCGCTTAAGTGCATTTCTTTTTTGAATACTTGGCATTTTAGCCCAACCCTTTGCAATTACGTTTACTCTTTCATCTAAATTTTTTTTCACTTCTTCAAACGACACGACAGAATCGTGTTCTTTCAAACTATCAATACCTTCTAAAATTTTCTTTTTACGCAGCCCAAGGGTTTCAATTTTTTCAGTAAAAAATTTAAACGCTTCCGGAGTTGAGTCAGCATTTGCCTGAAAACTAAAAGCATTATTCATGGCCGCTTCAACTTCTTGAAGTTCCTTTTCAAGATTTTTCTTGGAAAGAATACTTGCGCTATTTTTACCTTTTTCAATCGCTGCAATTCCTTTTGTTAGATTATCCAGATACCCACCATCATTCAGCATCTTGTATATATTGTTCGATAGGGTTTCTTCGATAACCTCTGCCTTTACACGATTTACAGAACACTTAATGACATCACCTTTTGATCTGGCGTGCTGGTAGTATCTATGAACTGACACTTCGCCGTGTGACGATTGCCCTACCATCGCACGACCGCATTCCTGACAAAAAACTAAACCTGATGCGATAAAGACTCGTCTTTCTGCACCATCTAATCTTCGTCTTTCCTTGAGCTGGTTTTCTTTAATAAGTACCTGAGCGGACTGAAATACCATTTCATCAACAATAGCAGGCCATGTACCCTTAACTATCTGATGCTTTTCGTGCGCTTTTAAATTCTTATCGACTACATTTGCATTGCGTTTGTTTATTTCTCGCATACCAATGTAAGCATAATTTTTAAGAAGAGTTCCCAATGCATCATGTCCCCATATTCCCTTGTCCATAAGTCTTTGACGTTTTTTTTGATGTACTTTGGGCTTAATACCTAATTCATTTAATCTTGTAGTCGTGCGCCCGATAGTTCCAATTTTAAGAAATTCGTCAAAAATAGCTCGTACCTGAGCTGCCTCAAGTTCATTAACTATGTAAGTGCTTTTTTTATCTGGCGACTTGTCATAGCCAAGAATAGGATAACCACCGTTGAGTAAGCCACGCATTGCTCGCGCATGACATCCTAATGCAACACGCTCAGCTGTCTGCTCCCGTTCAAACTGAGCTAAATTGATCATATTATAGAGCATCATTTTTCCAGAAGGGGTACTTGAATCAAACTGTTCTTTAATAGATAAAAACGATGACTCATACTCTTTAAGCATATCTAGAATTACACAAAAGTCAGAAATACTTCTCGATAAGCGCGATAAGTCAGCCACCAGAATCAAATTAACTTTTCCTTTGCGAATATCTCCCATCATACGTTGAAAAGCCGGACGGCGCGTATCTTTGGCTGAATAACCGTCATCAATGTAAAAATCGACAATGTTACCCCATTTTTTCTCTTGAACATTCTTAAGATCAACGAATGCACTTAGCCTATATTTTTGATTGTCCAAAGAGCCATCGACCAAAGCGGCTTGCTCCTCTGTTGAAACCCTTAGATACGCTGCTATTTTGAAATTACTCATGCAAATCTCCGTTGATAATTTTACTATTTGGACGACCAAGACGATGCCCTAAGTAGTACAGCCGAGCAGCAAAGTTCTCTAGCTCTTGCGCTGCAAGTGCAGAACTAGCAGATTCGTTTTCAAGCGCAACAAAATGAACATCTAATGAACTGAAATCGAGTGCAGATTGATTTTTCTTAGTTTTATAACTACTCATTTTGTACCGCCCTTTTTCCTACGAGCCGCTTCAGCGAGTTCTGAAAATCGTCGCATAATTGTTCTTGCTTTAGTAATTTCTAAACCATCCAAAAAGCGCATTACAACTATGATTAGCACACTTGGTTGTCTAAATTCTGTTTCTATGTTGCCTACAGCTTTTTTTCCCGACAAACCTAAAACATTTGCAAGCTCTTCTTGAGTCAGGCCAAGCCTAGTTCTTATATTTTTAAACTCTTGACCTTTCATGCGATATCCTCATTTTCTTTGAGTCCATCATTGATACCCTCTCTAGTCAATGCTTTCTTGGACTTCTTGACTGTATCATCAATTCCTTGGAACTGCTTACGCATAGCCTCTCGCATAAAGTCAGGAATTTCGCCTGTTTCGCGCATTCGTCTGTACATAGCTTCAAACATTGACGCGTCATCATAATGCGCATGTCGCAGCTGCGTATAGTCTTTTTCAGTAAGCCATGCTTTTGCTTTCTCGATGAGAAAGCTAGCAAAATCTTGGCGTGTGATTTTACCAGCCGCGAAACCTTCATTTGCACGGTCAACAAAACCTGCAAGGATTTCTCCGGCTTCCTTTGTAATGGTAATTTTAACTATATTTTCAGGAACACTTGATCGCTTAGTTTGATTTTCAGTAACTTCATTTTCTTTAGACATAAAACACCTCCTCTTGGTTAAAATTATTGTTGTGATTGAATTCAATCACG
>JAMPXC010000069.1 GCA_023701385.1 Pseudobdellovibrio sp. | reverse complement strand
TGAAATGTTTGATACAATCTTGAATCTGAAAAGATTATAGGTAATAGGCGATGAGAGTCTCGGATAAAATGAAGCAACATCAAGTTCTGAATAGTCTGAATAAAAACAGATCAGAGCTTTCTAATTTGCAAAACCAAGCTTCATCAATGAAACGCGTGACAAAACCATCCGATGACCCGGGCGGTGTGTCTCGTGTTATGCAAAACCGAACTGATGCGTCTAACATGAACCAGTTCGAAAAAAATATTTTCTTAGGTAAATCAGTTTTAGAAACGACAGAGTCTGTTCTTGCGCAAATGAATGACGTGCTTGTGCGTGCCAAAGAGTTAGCGTTACAAGCGGCGAATGACACTAATAAAGGTGTTCCGCGCGAAATGATGGCCTCTGAGGTTGAACAGCTTTATGGTTCAATCGTTGAAATGAGTAACCGTCGCTTCGGTGACCGTTATATCTTTGCCGGTCATAAAACGACACAACCGCCATTTACTAAAGAGGGTGTGTACTCAGGCGATGATGGTCAGGTTCAGATTCAAACGATCGATGGCCAGTTCATGCCGATGAACTTAGTGGGTTCACAAGTGTTCTTAGGTCAGGATTTATCGTACGGTGGAACGGTTCCGCGTGAAGCGAACATTCCTAAGACGGTTGAAGATTTACAAAAATATAAAATCGATCAAATCGAAGCTGAGTTTCAAAGAGACGAACTTCAAGACAGTCACATTGAAACACGTGGCCCAGCGAATGTGGGTTCTGTGCAAAGAATTAATGAACGTGACCCGGTAACGGATGCCCGTGGCGTTAATATTTTCCAAACGGTGATGGGCCTAGAAGCCGCACTACGTACGGATGACAAGGTCGGCGTTCAAGAATCGTTAGAGTCATTAGACCAAGCTTTAACCCAAATTAACTTGGCTCGTGCCGAGGTGGGTGGGCGTATCAATCAGTTAGTTGCTACTGGTGAAGGCATCCAGCGCGGCCTTGTAGACAATAAGGCTTACAATTCGCAAATCGAAGATGCAGATGTATTTCAGGTCATGACAGAAATCAATAAATCCAACCAAACTCTAGAGGCGACATTGGCAACTTCACAGAAGTTCATGAGCCAAAGCCTACTTGACTTCTTAAGATAGACACATTAACTAGACTTCCGCTGAGTTATGTTTAGATAGATATAAGCCGAGAAGGTTATATCAGAATGAGGTTTTACCCAGATGGGTGATTCACAGGGAACAGGGAGTTCTTTTTTATGCTAGTACTTACAAGGAAGTTAGGCGAAAGCATTGCGATTGATGACCATATCAAGATTCGCGTAGTTCAAATCAAAGGTAAACAAGTTCGTTTAGGTATCGAAGCTCCGAAGGACACTAAAATCCATCGTGAGGAAGTTTATTTAGCTATCCAAGATCAAAACCAGCAGAGCGTTCAGGTCTCGTCTGATAAGGTTAAAAACATTTCTAAATTGTTAAAGCCTGAATAGTGTTTTAGCCCTTCCTGGGCTGACCTTCTTGTTTTGATCAGCCTCTGGCTGACCCTTTTTCTAAAGGGCCGACCTCTCGGTCGTCCTCAGTGTTTCTGAAGTAGCTTTCTGTTTGTTTTTAGATCACATTTATCGATTTCTAGATTTTTAAGGAAATTTAATAACTTATAGCGTTAAACGCATAAAAAAATTGATGCTCCCGGTATTTAAGGCGACTATTTTGATTAACCGGTTAAGGATGATCGAGTGTCTTAAAAATTAAGCATGGGGGGATGTCGTGATTATTAATACGACTCGTTTCGGTCAGGTAAATTTACAACAAGATGACATTATCACTTTTCCAGAAGGTCTTCTTGGTTTTCAAGATCTACGTAACTTCGTACTTCTTGATGATCCAAATGATGATATCTTTGCTTGGTTACAATCTTGCGAATTACCCTCAATCGCATTTCCTGTATTAGAGCCAGAAATCTTCGGTCAATACTACTCAGTTAATCTTACTAAGAATGAATTAGAGCTTTTAAAAATTAAAGCTGAGCAAAAGCCTACATTCATGAACATCATCACAATTCCAGATGATCCAACACAAATGACGGCTAACGTGAAGGCTCCGATTGTTATCAACCCGGAAGCGCGTATTGCTCGTCAGTGTGTTTTACAAGATAACAACTTAGCGATCCGTGAACCGATCTTTGTTAAATTACAAAGCCGTGTGGTTCAAAACCCAAATGTGTCGATCAAAGCCTTATCACAAGGGCTTTCTTGCGCAGTGAAACTAAACAATAAGTCAGAGATTGACCAATCTTTATAAAAGCTGACATTCTCGTCAGATGCCACTTAAAAAATTGATCTTTTCTCAAGCCTCTGGGTTAATCGACCTTGGGGCTAAACGTCTTGTAGATGCTAAGGATAAGCTGGAGCTTCCCGAGCTTTTAAGTGCCTATAATCCTGAAATCGACAATCCCAATGTAGATTGGTCTTCAAATAAATCTCTTTATAAAAGTTTATTCCGTGTCAATAAGTCGATTTTGATGAATTCGGCCTTCTTTCAGGTGATTGCCAGTTTATTTTCTTTTGCGACACCGATTTTAATTCACCAATTTATTTCTGGCTTAGAACAAAATAACTGGTCAATAGAACATATGTGGGTGTTATTAGCCTACGCAGTGGGTTTTGGTTTATGTGGTGCTGGTAACGGGATTGCGATTCAGCATTATTTCTTTCACACGCTCAATTTCTTTCAGGTCACTACAAATATCGTGAATAAAAAAATCTTCACGCATGCGCTAAAACTTTCTTCACGCGGAAAACAAAAATACCAAGTGGGCGATATCGTAAACTTTATGAGCTCTGATACAGACTCTTTAGGTGATGCGGCCATTGTGACCATCGACTTATCAAATGCGGTTTTATTATTAGTCGGTTGTTCGGCTTTATTATTTTATTATATTGGCTGGTCAGCGATTGGCGCAGTTGTGGTGATGGCGATTCTTGTGCCGCTAACACAGCGTCTAGCTAAAAAATTCGTGCACATGGAAGAAGAGATGATGGCTCAGCGAGATAATCGCATGACGCTAATGACTCAGATTCTAAATTCTATCCGTGTGGTGAAATATTTTTCATGGGAGAAAAGCGTTCAGCAAGAAGTGGGCGATGTTCGTAATAAAGAAATTTCAGCACGCTTTAAGTTAGCAAAATCTGAAATTCTTTGGGGCTTGTTATACGCTTCAATTTCTACAGTGGTTCTTTTTGTCGCGTTAACGATTCACTATTACCGTGGTGAAAAAATTGATTTAGCTTTAGTTTTAACGTGTATTTCTATTTTCTCGTTAATGGAAGATCACTTCGGTGGTTTATCACGCTTTATCAGCCGTTTTATGAACGTGTTCGTGAGCGGTCGCCGTATCACTGAATTTTTAAAATCTGAAACAGTAGATACTTTTTCTCCACCGCCGGCTTCTGATGAATTAGCCGGTGAACATATCGTGGTTAAGGATTTACATTTTGGTTATGACGATAAAGTGCCTTTATTTAAAGATTTATCGTTTTCACTCAAACAAGGTGAATCATTAGCGATTATTGGTGCTGTAGGTTCAGGTAAATCGACGTTATTACAACTTTTCTTAAATGAAATTGCACCCACAAAAGGAATTTTACATTTAGCTGATAAGCACCGTAAAGCTTATATCCCGCAAGAAGCGTATATCGTAAACTCAACGTTAAAAGAAAACTTATTCTTTGGTGAAGAACAAGATCAAACGTTATTAGACCGTGCCATTCATCTTTCATGTTTACGTGCTGATATTAGTTTATTACCTAAAGGCACTGAAACTGAAATCGGTGAAAAAGGCGTGAATTTGTCAGGTGGGCAGAAACAACGTGTCAGTTTAGCGCGTGCGGTGATTGCCAAACCTGATGTGATTTTATTAGATGATCCCTTATCGGCTGTTGATCCTCACACTGAAAAATTATTGTGTGATCAATTAATCTTCGGCGAATGGAAAGATAAAACGCGCATTATGGCGACCCACCGTATTTCGCATTTAAGCCGTTTTGATAAAATTTTATTTTTAATTGATGGTAAATACCAAATTGGTAGTTATGCAGAGCTTTACGAAAAATCAGCTGCATTTAAAAACTACTTAGAGATCGAACAGCAAAACCAAAAACACGAGCTGGAAATTCAAAAATCAGGTCAGGTGTCATCGGGTGGCGAACCGAAATCTGACAGCGACGGTCGTGTGACGGTCGATGAAGACCGCGAAGTAGGATCAGTGCGTGCAGGCCTTTACTGGAGCTATATTAAAGCTTTAGGTGGCGATAGCCCGAAAAGGAATCTATTTATTGCTTTATTATTCATTGGTGCGATCGTTCACGTGACTGCACCGATGATGCAAAGAGCATGGCTTACACAAATGAGCGGTAAAGTCGATGCGATGATTTTAGTTTTAGGTTACGGGGCATTTGGCTTATTCACGATGTTACTCACATTTATGAATAACTACCAATGGACCTACCGTGGGGTAAATGCTGGTCGCTTGATGCATGATAAAATGCTTAAGTCGGTGTTACGTAGCCAGATTAGATTTTTTGACAGTACGCCAATTGGTCGCATTTTACAGAGATTCTCACGTGATATTGAATCGGTTGATATTCATCTGCAATGGACTTTCGATAACGCAATTCACTCGTTATTTAACGTACTTTCAGCGTTCTTCTTAATTGTAGTGGCGCTTCCGGTAAGTCTTGTGGTGTTAACGCCGGTATTTTTTGTCTATTACTCGATTCAAAACCGTTACCGCCGTGTAGCCCGTGAAGTAAAACGTTTAGATTCAACAGCACGCTCACCACGTTATGCGCACTTTAAAGAAACGCTTCAAGGTTTAACAGTGATTCGTTCTTTCAAATCACAACAGTGGTTTATGAAAGAGTTTTTACAAAAACTAAATTACTCAACTGAGATGTTTTACACGCACTACATGGTGAACCGCTGGTTCTCGTCGCGTTTACCATTGATTGGTGCTACGATTTCAATGACCACAGCGATTGCCGTGATCTACGCAAGCTCTAAGGGTTGGTTAACAGCAGGTCTTGCGGGCCTTGTAACCTTGTATGCTTTAGAGTTTTGGCGCCATCTTAACTGGGGAGTTAGAATTTTTTCTGATCTGGAATCGCGAATGACATCGGTTGAACGGTTAGAGTTTTATACAAACTTACCAGCTGAACAAGATGACGTGAATGTGCCTGAGTTTACTAAAGCTCATCCACATTGGCCGGCTTCAGGCAAATTAGAATTTAAAGATGTTTTTGTAAGATACGCTGATCATTTACCAGATGTTTTAAAAGGTGTATCGTTTGCTATTGCCTCAGGTGTTCGTGTCGGAGTTGTGGGGCGCACAGGTTCTGGTAAATCTACATTATTCCAAGCGGTCTACCGTTTTGTGAATTTTTACAAAGGTGATATCTTAATCGACGGTCTTTCAATTAAGACCGTGCCGTTAGAATTGCTTCGCCAAAACTTAGCGGTGATTCCACAAGACCCCTCATTATTTATGGGAAGTCTGCGTGGCAACATCGACCGCTATTCGCAAAAAACGGATGCTGAAGTGTGGTTAGTGTTAGAAAAAGTAGGCTTAAAAAACTTTGTTCAAGGTTTACCGGGTCAATTAAGTTATCATGTGACCGAAAGTGGATCGAACTTATCGCAAGGCCAGCGCCAGTTAATCTGTTTAGCGCGCGCTCTTTTAATGAAAGTGAAGATCATCTTCTTAGACGAAGCCACTGCCAGCGTCGATTTAGAAACCGATGCGCTTATTCAAAAAGTGATTCGCACATCTTTAGATGGCATTACGCTAGTTACGATTGCCCACAGGCTTTCAACACTTAAAGATTACGACCAAATCATCGAGCTGCAAAACGGCCAAGTGGTCAGATCCGGCGCTCTCCGAACGACGGATTTAGAATCTAAGTAATCTCTTGATAGTTCAGTCATTTCCTTTGCTTTGCTTGAAGGTTCCTTCAACAAAACAAAGCAAAGGGGAAAAATCAATGAAACATAAAACTTTTTTCAAAGTTCTTGCCGTAGTTATTGCAATGACCGGCTGTAAAGTTCAAAAAAAATCAGAAGCCGCCGCCGTTAAAGCCGTAAAGACAAAGCCAGCAAACGCGCAACCTAAGCAGGTAACAAATCGCGAATTACGCGTAGAAGATGTCTTCGTAGAATTTGAAGGCCAAGCACAACCGAATGTGTATAACGTAGTTTTTTCTTGGCCCGAAACACGTGACCGCGTACGCATCAGTGTTGATGGTCAAGTGATGTTTGCTGTGAACACCTCTGAAAGACAAACTGAAGCTGTGGCTAATTTGCAAGGTGGACGCAAGGTCGCTGTCTTGGTTGAAATTTTAGATCAGCAGTATCATATCATTACTTCTGAAACGCGTGAATTAGACGTTCCTAAGGATTATGTATTTCCGAATCAGTTTACATTAACTAATCATATGAAAATTCCAAATGAACGCGTGTTTCTTAATAACTCAGTTGTGACAACTGGAAATTTTAATTTAGAAATTCAAACGAAAAAATTAATTGTCTTAAATAAATCAATAATTCAAGGATTTGTTCCAGGAGCTAAAGCTGCACATGGAAATGACGGCCGCAGTGGAGGTTTAATCAGTATCGAAGCTGACTATGCAGAAGGTGAATTAACATTCACTATGAATTCAGAAGCCGGTGGCGACGCGCTGATGGGGTATTATGATCAGTACGCAAATGCGGGAACAGGAGCACTCATGGAACATGCGATTTGCTCTTTAGGAACAAACGGATTTGTGGCGGGCCACAATGGTGATTTAAAATTAAAAATTAAAGACATTTCAAATTTTCGTCATTACCCACAGGAAACTTTAAGCGACGGTGGAAGTATTGCACCCGAGTTAAGTAAGGCCAACGTAAGTAGCGGGTATCCACAAATGCCATCATTCAGATCATACAACGTGAAACGTTACGAATGTCCTAAAAGACCAAGTGCTGGCGCAGGTGCTCAACTGGGAAAAATCTGTCAGACGTTTTCAGGTCAGGTTTCCCAGCCAGGTTGCGAATAACTATATATTCGATTTAACAGTGCATTATAATGCACACTGCAAAGTAGGTTAGTTTGAAATATAACGTTGTAAAAACGACAGATGTCGATTGGCCATTATGGCGATCACAAGCGTTTCGAGGGTTTGATTGAGCTAAGGTGGCGTAACGGGATTAGAGTTTATACGTTTATCTGGAATGCCAAAAGAATTTAATCCAGAGCTTTCAACTATTTCAGCGATTATTCAATCAATTGCAGCGTAATTACTCGAGCGGAGCCGGTAAAGATTTATCGGCTTTTGCGCCAAGCTCTTTTAGTTTTTCAACTTGCGAGATTAAATTTCCGCGGCCAGTAAATACTTTTCCCATAATATCAGCGTGAACTTTTTGAGTTGAATTTAAACGTTCACCTAATGTTTCTAAATCTTTTACGATACCCGCAAATTTATCATACAGCTCACCGCCGCGTTTAGCGATATCAAGTGCGTTTCTTTGCTGTTTATCTTGTTTCCATAAAGCAGCCACTGTTCGTAATGTAGCTAGTAAAGTCGTTGGACTCACGATAGCTACGTTTTTTGTCCAAGCTTGCTCGAATAATTCAGGTTTTAATTTAAATGCTAAAGCGAAAGCTGGTTCAAGTGGCATAAATAACATCACGAAATCTGGAGATACAATTTCATTCGCTAAGTGGTATTTCTTTTCAGAAAGTCCTGCGATATGGCGTTTTAATGATTCGATGTGAAGGTCAGCATGCTTTTGACGAAGAGTTTCGTCAGTGGCTGAGCTATAACCTTCATAAGCTGATAAAGTCACTTTCGAGTCGATGATTAGATGTTTTCCGTCTGGAAGTTTAACGATCACATCAGGACGTAAGATTTCGCCTTCAGAGCCGCGTACAGTTTCTTGCACGATATACTCTTCACCTTTTCTTAGCCCCGAACGCTCTAAGATATTTTCTAAAATTAATTCACCCCAGTTGCCTTGAGTTTTGTTTTCGCCTTTTAAAGCTGTCACTAGATTCTGCGCTTCTTTAGACATTGAAGTGTTTAATTCGATCAGTTTGCTGATCTCGCCGCGTAAATGACCGCGTTCAGATCTTTCTTGTGAATAAGTGTCTTCGACTTTTTTCTCGAAATCTTTAATACGTTCTTTTAAAGGATCTAACAGCGTAGCCAACTGTTTGTGGTTTTGATCTGTTAGTTTACCTGATTTTTCGTCAAAGATTTTTTGTGCTAAGTTTTCAAACTGCAAAGTCATGCGGTTTTGTAACTCTTGCGTTGTCATTTTTTGCTGCTCAGATAAAGCTTTTTGCTGTTCGCTTAAAGCTTTTTCAACATCGTACTTATTACGCCAGATTTCAGCTTGAACACGCATCTTTGAATACACGGCAAAACCGATTACGGCGCCGCCAGCGATAAATGCAATGACAGGAATAATGTAGTTCATCTTAACCCCTCGAAAGCCCCAGGCTTTGACCCTTAACAATATAAGTTATTTCATTGATAAAAAGCTGCATTTTTTTTAAGTTATCCCTATGAATTTTAAGAAAATAGCTCTAGGTGTTATTGGAATCGTGATTGTTTTAGCTTTAGGATATTTTGTAAAGCAGAACAGCTCAAATACGCGCAAAATTTGTACACCGGCCGCTGAGAAGGTGATCTGCCAGGAATGTACTTGCCCAATGGGTCAGCCAATTCCAACTGGTATTATGCCAGCTCCTGGAGTGAATGCTTTTGTGGCCTGCCCAGATGGTGCAACGCCAACTTGTAAAGAAGTGGAGAAATAAATGGCGCAATCAAATTTAAAAGCTTGGATTTTAGCGGCTCGCCCGAAAACCTTATCGGCAGCGGTGGTGCCGGTGATTGCGACAATTGGTTTAGTGCAAAGCCTGCATGTGCCGGTTCAGTGGTGGATTATTGCCTGCGCTTTACTTTCAAGTTTCTGTATTCAAATTGGTACTAATTTCGTTAACGATGCCATGGATTTTAAAAAGGGTGCTGATAATGAAAAACGCGTGGGACCAATGCGCGTGACTCAGCAAAAGATTTTTACTTTTAAACAAGTGATGTGGATGGCGACAGGATTTTTTGCGCTGGCGATGATCTTAGGTATTCCGTTAGTGATTCACGGTGGAATGCCGATTGTGATTATCGGTGTGCTGTCGGTGTTAATGGGCTATGCATACACATCTGGTCCGATGCCTTTAGCTTATTACGGCCTAGGTGATTTGTTCGTTATTATCTTTTTTGGTTTAGTGGCTGTCGGTGGCTTGTTTTATTTATTAACAGGCACTTACACATTGGATGCCGTTGTTCTTGGTTTACAAGTTGGTTTTCTAAGTACGATCTTAATTGCGATTAATAATCTTCGCGATATCCATACAGATAAAGAAGTGAATAAAAAAACTTTAGCGGTACGCTTAGGTGTAACAGGTGCGAAAGTTTGGATTATCTTTTTAATCGTGGCTCCCTTTTTAATGGGCTACTACTGGTTAAACCAACAAAAATACTGGCTTTATATTTTACCAACTTTGTCTTTGCCACTGGGTCTTTCAGTAATTAAAAAAATTCTGAATACAGTACCTTCGGCTGAGTATAATAAATTTTTAGCTAAGTCGGCTGGTTACGGCATGATTTTTAGTATCGGGTTTTTAATCGGGTCATTGATTTAATGAAGTATAACGGCCAGTCGCTGCAAGTTTGGGTTCATTATTATGCGCTAAAACGCAGAGTAAAACCTAATGCGGTGACCGCCGGTGAATCACAGCGTGGTGCCTTAATTAAAATTCAAGATATTGAGGGCAATGAGGGTTTTTCAGATCTTTGCCCCTGGCCAAGTTTAGGTGATCAAACCTTAGATGAAGAATTAGCTTCGCAAGGGCCGTTGTACCAACGCGCGCTTGATTTAGCGTTATTAGACCTAGAAGCACGCAAGAATAAAAAAGTTTTAGTTACGCCTGAGCCTGTTAAAAATAATATTTTGATTTCTGATTTTCGCGATTTAAAAGGTGATTTCGATTTTTCGAAAGTGGCTGTTAAAATCAAAGGCAACGAACACGTTTATGATTTTGCGAAGTTCTTAGTTGAAAACATCTCACGTTTTAAAACTATTCGTATTGATTTTAATAACTGTATTAGTGAATTTTTATTTTCAGAGTTTATTCATCTTTTAAGTGAAGATGTTTTTAAAAAAATTGAATATATCGAAGATCCATTTTTCTTTCACCGCGATCAATGGAATCAGTTTTCAGCCAAAGTAAAACTGATGTTAGACTGGAAGCAAGCTGAAGAGCAAAACTGGCATTTTCGCGTGTGGAAACCATCACGTGAAGATAAAATGCAGGTTCAGGATTTCTCGATCACTTCATCAATGGAACATCCGGTAGGCCTTGTGCATGGGCTTCATTTTGCGCAAATGTACCCTAAAAAAACCCATGGCTTTTTAACTTTGTCACACTATGAAGATAGCGAGTTTAATCAGGCTTTCAAAGTTGAAGGTGATCAATTAACTTATCAAGCTGATGGTTACGGTATTGGCTTTACGGCTTTGTTAAGTAAACTGAATTGGATTCCCGCTCTTGATGGCGACAATTTTATTCTTTCTAATCACCGCGCAAGCTCGCTCGAAAAAAAAGATCTTTTTCAAATTAAAAAACAATTCACTGAAAAAGTGGCCCCTCGCAATTACGTATTAATTCCGAGCAGTGGCTCAACACAAAGTTCGCAAGAGTCGGTGAAGGTCATCGCACTGACTGAACAAGCGTTAATTAATTCAGCCAAGCGTGTGAACAAAGAATTTTCTGGCAATGAAAGTTCAGTGTGGGGCTGTGTGCTTCCGCTATTTCATGTGGGTGGCTTAGGCATTTTACTGCGCGCGAATATAGTTGGAGCTACAACTTTTTACACTTCGTGGGAGAAGTTTTCTCCAGAGTGGCTTCACGAAAATAAAGTGACGCATTTATCGCTTGTACCAACCCAGATTTATGAAATCGTTCAAAAAAAATGGGATGCGCCAGCTTACTTACAAACTGTTTTTGTAGGTGGGGCGGCCTTAGATTTAGCTCTAGCCGAACAAGCTGAGGCCTTAGGTTGGCCTTTGGTACAAACGTTCGGAATGACTGAAACCGCTTCGATGATTGCAGTGAAAAAAAATATTCATGATGAATACTTTGAAGCTTTGCCGGATGTTGAAATCGGGTCAGAGAATGCCCGTTTAAAAATTAAATCTGATTCGAATGCAGGTTATATTTTAAAATTAAATTTACAGACCCAAGAGCTGATCAGCGAAAAGCTTTCGCCTTGGGTTTTAACTAATGACCAAGTTGAAATTTCGCAAAACAAGTTTAAATTTTTACAGCGTGAATCAGACTTCGTAAAAATTAAAGGCGAAGGTGTGTCGTTAAACGAGCTGCGCCAGGTTTTACAAAGATCAGTTCATTCGCACCAAGCAACCATCTGCGATTTACCTGACGCTCGCGACGGTGCAAGCCTTGTTCTGGTGATTTTAAAAGGCAATGACCCCGCAGCAATCTTATCTAAGTTTAATGAACAGGTGCGTCCGTACGAGAAAATCCATAGCTATATCGAGGTTGATGAAATTCCTGTGACGGATTTAGGTAAAATCAAATACACTCTATTGAAAGACTCACTAAAGGATCTTTATGTTAAAAAATTACAATCCTAAATTTACTAAAGGCAGCCTTTTTATCTGTTCAAAATGCGG
>JAMPXC010000022.1 GCA_023701385.1 Pseudobdellovibrio sp. | reverse complement strand
CAGAGATTGCAGACTTTTAATAAGTTTTTTAACTCAATGTGATCGTGACCATCTAGATTGAATTCTATTTCTTGAAGCTTCATAAGTTCCTAAAACGAAAAAACCCGATTATTTCTAATCGGGTTTTAATTAATTTGAAAATTTGGCGTTCCCAAGGGGATTTGAACCCCTGTATCCTCCGTGAAAGGGAGAATCATTCAAAAATCATAACTACTTAACAATCCTTGCGTTTTTTAATTTTTACAATCAAATCAATAATTTAGCTTTTATCTGTTAGCTCATGGTAGTGCGCGATGTTCCATGGTGTTATGGGATAGTTTTGTCAGTAATGGTATCAACATCAGAAATCAGCCTCGTCTTCTCAGTCGTTCAAAGTCTCTTGTTAGTCATTTATAAATTCGACTAGCGGGAAAACTTTAAACAACAACGTCACCTTTGACGATGGGAATGAATATGAAAGTTCAAATAGGCCCCGTATTAAAAAAGCTCTTAAAAGACCGTAGAATGACTCTTAAAGAAGTTTCAACGGCTACATCAGTACCGAGTTCAACTTTGTCCGAATGGCTCAATAACAGAAGCCCGAAGAACCCAGAACAAACATTGAAAGTTGCTCAATATTTAGAAGTTAGTCTTCATTATTTACTGTTCGGCGAAGAAGATCATCAGGAGCCATTAACTAAGATTCTGAAAGAGGATGTTTTTAGTGGCACGTTCGAAATTAACATTAAACGTGTTAGGAGTAAAAATGGCGATTAAAATTAAGTATGTGATCGGGGCTGGACTCTTATTGTGTGTGTTGTTTGGTTATCAGAACTGTAGTCAAAGCGGATCAAGTGCAGCTACAACAACAGCAAGGCAGGCTTCCAGCTCAATATGTGAAAATGCGTATGCGACTGGTGTTTGGGATGGATATATTAACGGAAACCATGACGTAATGACCATAAACTCTGCTTGTGAAGTAGCCTCTAGCTATTGTGAATCATCAAGCATAGTTAATAAAATAACTCTATTGTCACCAGAATATCTTTCAGGAGGTTTGGCTGGCGGCGAAGCAAACATTAAAACTTACAACTCAAAAGGCTGGCCCGGCTGTTTGCCAGCTACTTCCAATGTTGTTTGTGGTTTCACAGTTTACGACGAGTCAGGTAGCAGATGGCTACTATTTGAATGTGGTGGTTCGGCCATAAAATATAAGAAAATAGGAAACTAATTCGCTTGTGATAAAACGATTGCTGACGAAAATTGATAAAACCATATCAACTGTGATTATTGCCATCGCTTTAGGTTTCTTTATCGTTGGAGTCGTGAATTTTAGTTCCGAAGCTTTGCAAAAAGGCGAACAGGCCATAATGCGAATAGAGTACGTTTATGCATTTGCTGAATCATCGGATGGTACAATTCTTCAAAATGAGTCTTGTAGAAAAAACTTAACTGATGTCATTTTTTCTTCGACGGTTAAAATCAAAAGAATCGACCAGTCCAATGTGTTTTATGTGGAAGCCCGAGAACCATATTATATACACGCATTTAGAACATTCAGCGAATGCGATACAGCTCTTACAAATATAGTTATCCGCAAAAAGATAAATAAAAAATAATATAAACACAATAAACATCAGTTATTTCAATAACTTACAAAAATATTGAGTTGTACAATTAAATGTACTATACTATGTACAGTTAGTGAGGGTTTTTATATGTTTAAAGCAACTGTTGTAGCATCAAAACTGAGAGAAAAAATGGCTTATTATTTTGATCAAGCGCGCGGCAAGAATGTCGTTCAAATTCTACATCGTGGTGGCGACATTAAAGTTTTAATGACTCAAGAGCACTACTTAGACTTAGTATCACGTTTGGCACTTTACGAAAAATCTGAAAACACAGAATTAGTTTCTTCGCCTTCGGCAAAAACACTTGAACAAAGACTGATGAAAAAGATAAAACAAGTGGAAGAGGACGAAACTGAAAATGATCAACGTGGTATGGGAAAAGTCGGCTCTAGATAGACACGAAGAATGGGCTTTTAGTATTTCACAAGAGTACACAATGACTCATGCGCTCACATATTTGGCTGATATCGAGTCAGCCGTTAGTAACATCGCACACCATCCCTTCATCGGTACAGAATTCAAAAAATCAACAGATCGTAAAAACGTAAGATGCTTAGTTACACCTATAGGCTATTCAGTTTATTATGAGCTTGACTCCTCAAATGAACCAACGCAAGCGGTTATCTTCTCGGTTCTTAGAAGTCATCGTAGTTAATTAAAAACATCTTTATTCTTTGAAGTTTATTATCGTAAACTAAAGCTGTAGGCGGATCCCCGCTACTCTAAATCTTGCTCTTAGGCAAGGAATTGCGAATATTAAATGACCGGACGACCTCTTGGACGTAAAAATTTAAGATCCTATTTAGCAGCTGACGAACTAGAACGATTAAAAATAAATCCTATTGAAGAAGCCGTTCGCTGCATGGAAGAACTTAAAAATATTGCGGCTGTGAATATTAAAGCCTTTGAAGATTCACGTGATCTAAAGCGCAGAAGCGACCCAGGTCCCGCCTATTTAGCTAATGCCATTCGAGCTTATTCAGAACAACTTGCAGTTTTAATGAAACTTGCTGAGTTTATGTATCCAAAGCTTTCTGCCGTAGCAATTAAAGATGTTCGCGCTGAAGAACAATCGGTTACTGAAAAAGCGATTAGTGCTATAGAAATTCGGCAAGCTATTTTAAACGATCCATTCGCTAGTTTTTCAGAATCGGCAATTTTCGATTTGCCTAAAGGGTTTTAAGGATTTTGATTGCAACTCCTGTCACTCTGAATCATCGAAAATATTTTTTCGTCTCTCATTTTTCTATGACATCTGTAATGGACGCGTCGCCAAATTGTTAAGAAAATCAATAACATAATTTTTTCAAAAACAAATATCTTCATCTTGCTGTCGATATTTCAAGAAAAAACCGTGTTGCCTCAACTGCAGGTTAGCATTTAGCTAAATGTAGATTGAATTGAGATGTTCAAGAAATAACTTGCAGCACACGAAAGGATCGGGGTGGCAAATTTATGAGAGGAATTTGTCCATGTACACAGATTATAATCTGACGATTTAAATAAAATTCTTCTTGTGACGAATTTTACTTTCGTTTCAAGAGCATCAAAATAAGTAAGCGTAATCAATAACAATTTTAGTCTACTCGAGCGAAATAAAACTTCGCTACTGGGTAGTCATGCCAAAAATTAGGAAGATATGAATTCTGAGTTAAAAGTATATGATGATAAAAAGAAGCAAGCGATTCAACGATTATGTCAGTTAATCATGCCAAAACAGAAAATTACAAAGCCAACATTTCAAGAGCTCATAGTTAGTTCTAGCAGACGAATACAAAGAAATTCTGAGCTTCACCTGCTGTTTAACTCAATCAATGAGAAGCTTAACATTGAACGCGTTAAAGAAACTTGCCGGACATTAGCAGAATGCAAATTTCAAGAATACTTCGAAGATGTTACTAAAGTCAGTATTGCGACTCAAATTTGGGTTGGCAATTACTGTGTAGATTTTATTACAACGTCATTAGGAGTGCGCAAAAAAGACTATCTTCGCGGATTTCTTCAGAAAGGGGTGGTATTTGAAGTTGATGGATCATCGCACGATCACCCCGTAAAGCAGAAAAAAGATGCTCTTAGGGATGAGTTTTTTCTATCTATTGGAATCCTTCCATTGAGGATTGTTAATGAAAAAGTAAGTCACAGTCATATTCAGGCTTTGTGTTCGCAACTCGCCCAAATATCGACACCAGACCGGAGGCGACTTAACGACAAAATGGCCTTGGCGACGTGCGCTTATAATGCCAGTGACGATCAGTGGCACAGTTTAGTTGATTCAATTTTTAGCAAAAAAGGCAAACACCATGACAAACAATAACGGTTTAAATATGACTACAGATAGTTCTTTGACAACTGAGAAGATGAGACTGGCTAAAAACGAATTACTAAGAAATAGAATGCTAAGACCTGAAGAAGTTGTAGATTATTTGCAAGTTCCAATATCGTGGGTTTATGAAAAGGCTCGATTGAACGAAATCCCAAATAAAAAATTTGGAAAGTATCTGCGATTTCCTTATATAGATTTTATGATTTGGGCGAATAGCAAGGAAGCATTGGATAAATTAAATAAACGCAAGCAATAGAAAGGAATAACTATGGCTTGTGTAACAAAGTTTCGAGGTAAATGGGTCGTCGATTACAAAATCTTTGGGAAGCGTAAACGGCCTGAATTTGACAATAGAGCATCTGCGGATGCTTTTTTGCGAGAATTACGACTACGAAAAATTGATAATCTCATAGGGTATCGACCGTCAAAAACGGTGGGTTTATCAATAGCTACTGAGGAATATTTGTCGCTAGTGACTCCTCTTAAGGAACCACGAACAAGAGAAGTTGATTTGCAAACTTTAAATAAATTTCGTCAGTTTTTTGATGGTTGTTTTGTGCAAGACATTCAGCTGCAACAGCTAGAAAAATATCAACTAGCTTTACTAAATAGTGGGCTAAAGGCCTCTTCTGTGAATCGCAAATTTAATGTGATTAGGCATTTTTTTAGAAAATGTTTTGAATGGAAATATTGTCACGAAAATCCAACACTTGATCTGAAAAAACTTAAAGAGGACCCTGTCGTTCGCAAAGTATTAGAGCTGCATGAGATAGAAAACATTATCAATTCACTACCGCAGTGGGCAGCTAATGCTTTTTATTTCATTTCTAAAACTGGCGTGCGTCGGGGCGAATTATGTAATTTAAAATGGGAAAATGTGGATTTCGATTCCAACATTATCACTGTATTTACTAAAAAAGGTGGCGGATCTGTAAAAGCTACTTATTTGCCTATGACTAAAGATGTTCGAATGTTTATGCTTGGGCTTAGAAACCAACATACGATAAAAAGTAATTCATCGTATGTTTTTCTAAATGCAGACAATAATCCAATTATCCCCTCAACTTTAACTCGAAAAGTAATTGAGTTGAGAGAACAAGGTATGACCAATGTTGGTTTGCATATAGTTCGGCATACGTTACTAACAGGGCTTTCAAATGCGAATCAAAGTGGTGCTGTTATTCAGAAGGTTGCAAACCATTCAAGTTTGGGAACATCCCAAAGGTATTTGCAGCATAATGTAGAAGACGTGCAGCGGGCTTTCGATAAACTAGAGGCAGAAAAACCAATTCGATTACCACGGCAAATGTTTGCTGTATGTCAGTAATGGTATCAAATTTCGAGAAAATAATTTTTGGAATTGCTAAGTACTTGAAAAATTTGGCGTTCCCAAGGGGATTTGAACCCCTGTATCCTCCGTGAAAGGGAGGTGTCCTAGGCCACTAGACGATGGGAACGTTGCTGATACATTCGAGCTTTCAGCTCGAAATCTCTAAAGTTTCGTTTTAAAGTGGTGATCCGCGATGGATTTGAACCATCGACCCCTTCATTAAAAGTGAAGTGCTCTACCAGCTGAGCTAGCGGATCATTGTTAAATCGAGATGCCAATTTCTATCAAGATGTCTGGACTGTCAAACGGATTTTTTAAAAATATTTTGATGCCCAGAAGTTGTTCAAAAGACTCAGTTTTTTGGCGAAAAATGAGTCTTTTGCAAGAGTGAACTCTAATCTTTATACAGAGGTTTAACCCATAAAGTTTGTTCGCGGTCAGGTCCCACCGAAATAATGTCGATCGGAGTGCCCAATTGTTTCTGAACAAAGTTGATATAAGCGGTCGCTTTGACTGGTAAATCGCCAAGAGTCTTAACTTTTGTAAGATCTTCCTTCCAACCCGGGATAAATTCAACCACAGGCTCAAGTTGCCCCACTAATTCAGTCGATGTCGGGAACTCGTTAATGATCTCACCATTAAGTTTATAGGCCGTTACAACGCCGACTTTATCAAGCGATGAAAGAACATCTAACTTCATCATAGCAAGGCTATTAATACCGTTTAAACGGATCGCGTACTTAAGAGCAACTAGGTCTAACCAACCGCAACGACGGGCACGCCCTGTTGTTGAACCGAATTCGTGACCTTCTTTTTGAATTTGTGCGCCGATTTCGTCTTTTAACTCAGACGGGAACGGGCCAGAACCTACGCGTGTGCAGTAAGCTTTAAACACACCTACGATTTTAGATAGGTGGTGAGGGCCAAGACCAGCAGAAATCGAACCAGAACCCGCTAATGTGCTAGAGCTTGTAACGAACGGGTAAGTGCCGTGGTTGATATCAAGTAAAGTACCTTGCGCACCTTCGAATAATAATTTTTTATTGTTCTTAAGCTTTTGCGAAACGAATAAAGACACGTCTGTTAAACGGTATTCACGTAAAACTTCAATCGCTGGCTTAATTTGCTCTAAAACTTCTTTTGCTGATAATTCAGGAGCATCGTAAAGATTTTTAAGTAAAACGTTTTTCTCTTTAATCGCAAATTCGATTTTTTCTAATAAGTTTTTAGAATCGAATAGGTCAGACATAATCAAAGCACGGCGTGAAGCGCGGTCTTCGTACGCAGGACCAATACCTTTACCAGTTGTTCCGATTTTACCTTCAGATAAAGCTTTTTCACGAGCTTGGTCTAAAGCTTTATGGTACGGAAGTAGAACTGTCGCATTATCAGCGATTAATAATTGCGAAGCGGTAAGCGGTAGGCCTGTTAATTTTAGTTTTCTGATTTCTTCAGCTAAACCTAAAACGTCGATCACCACACCTGAAGCGATCACGCATGTTTTATCTGAATGAAGAATTCCTGATGGAATTAAATGTAAAACTGTTTTCTGGCCATTCACTACAAGCGTATGACCAGCATTTGATCCACCTTGAAAGCGTACAACAGTATCTGCATGAGATGCAAATACGTCGACTAGTTTTCCTTTTCCTTCATCGCCCCATTGAGCGCCAATTACAACAACTGCTGACATACTTTTCCTTTAGTCATTAAACATCATACTGCCCCAGCTATTTTCAAACGGAAGAGTATTTTGAGTTTTATTAGTTTTTAAAAATTCAATACAAAGTTGGCAAGCTTCCATCGAAGCTTTAGAAAAAGCTTCATCAGTGAGCGCACCGATATGCTGGGTTAAAACCACTTTCTGTGATTTTAACAGTTTCGATTCACGCGTAAGGGGTTCTTTGGCATAAACATCAAGACCCGCAGCACGAACAGTGCCGTCTTCTAACGCTTCATAAAGATCATCTTCGTTAACCACTGATCCACGAGACGCATTGATAATAACCACGTCTTTGTTAGTGTATTCGAAATGAGATCTATTCATCATATTTTTTGTTTCTTTAGTTAAGGGCACATGAAACGTGATGATGTCTGATTGTTTTAATAATTCTTCGTAAGAAGAACGTTCTAAGTTAAATTTTTCAAAAGCTTGGTCTTCACAATAGGGGTCAAAAGCCACAACATTCATTCCAAAAACTTTAGCAAAACTAGCTACTTTTTGTCCGATACGGCCAAGACCTACGATTCCTAAAGTTCTACCGTACAGCTCGAAACCTTGAAATTTTTCGCGATCCCAAAGACCGGCTTTCATTTGTTTATGTGATTCTAAAACCGGGCGGTGAGTATTTAAAATTAACGCCCAAGTTAGCTCTGCCGCTGATTGCGCGTTAGCATTTGGCGTGTACATCACGTGAATGTTTTTTTCTTGTGTGGCTTGAAGATCAATATGATCAAAACCACTTGTGCATGTGATAATTAATTTTAAATACGGAGCCTGTGCTAAAAGTTCACGGGTGATTTTAGTTTTAGATCTGATAATTAAACCAGTGGCTTTAGCTAAGTGATCGGGTAACTCAGTTAACGAAGCTAATTTAATAACTTCCGCCAGACCTGAGTTTTTCAACGTGACCTGAGCATCGAGTGCAAACTTTTCTGTGATCACGATATAGGGTTTCATTTACCTGTGTTCCTTTAACCAGTGAAGGGAGCTGTCAGAAACTTTTTGTAAATCTAAGCTAAAACCAAAATCGTTTAAGCCTGCAGCCAGTCGTTCTGTTGTCTGGTGCAAGTCTTGATCTGTGATATACCCCATATGACCTAAGCGGATAATTTTACCTTTTAATTGGTCTTGTCCACCCATAACAGTCACGTTGTATGATTTTTCTAAATGTTCACGCAATTTAGCACCATCAAATCCAGGCGGAAGTAATAGAGCAGTGACGGAGTCTGAAGGATTTTTAGAGTAAACTTCTAAACCTAAAACTGAAGCCATTGCGCGCGTGTAAAAAGCACGACGTTGAATCGTTTTAAATAAACCTTCAAGCCCTGTTGATTTAATATCTTTTAAAACAAAATCTAAAGCGCGGATAAGCGCTACATTTGATGAAAAGAAAGTTTCACCTTTGTCGTTCGCTGCAAGCTCTTTACGAATATCAAAATAATATCTTGGTGTTGGATTATCTTTAATCTTTGCCCAAGCTTTTTGCGAAAAAGAAACTAAGCTTAAACCTGTGGGTAACATAATCGCTTTTTGCGAACCCGCAACTAATCCATCGATTTGCCATTCATCCATCGGAAGTGGCATGGCACCTAAAGCCGTGATCGCATCAACTAAAAACACAGCTTTTGTTTTGGCAACGACTTCTGCGATCTCTTTAATCGGGTGAACGGTGGCTGTTGAAGTTTCGCAAGCTTGGCTCATCACGATTTCAGTATCAGGATTTTCTTTTAAGAATTTTTCTACGTCAGAAACATTAGCCGCTGATCCCCACGGAACATTTATTTTATGAACTTCAGCACCAAAAATTTCGGCCATTTCAGCCCAGCGTTCGCCGAATTTTCCAGAGATAATAGCTAGCACTTTAGCTTTCGGGCGAATCACGTTAATTAACAACGCTTCCATTCCGCCAGAACCTGTTGAAGATAAAATAAAAACTTTTTCTTTTGTAACAAACAAAGTTTTTAAATCAGATAAAACAGTTTTTAAAATGCTGTCGAATTCGGGTGTGCGGTGATGGATCATCGGTAACGATAATATTTTTTGCACTTCGGGATGGAGCTGTACGGGACCTGGTGCTAAAAGTAAGGATTTCGATGTATCAATTGACATGTTCAGCCTTTCCGCGGTTTGATTACATCAATGAAAACTCACTTTGTCGAAGCTTTTTGTCATTGTTTTCTACGCAGATTTAGTAGCCTGACGTCTGCTGTCATTATTCTTGTAATTAGCAGCTGTGTAAGCTCTTGCGCTTACAAACTTAGCAGTAAAGTAGACACTCTACCGCAGAATGTGCGCGTAATTTATACGCCTTTGTTTAAAAACGTCTCTACCGAGCCAGGTTTAGAGGCTTATTTTACGAATTCTTTAAAACGTGAGTTCTTAAATTCAAAAGCCATGCGCATAGTCGATAAAGAAGACCTTTCTGATGCTGTTTTATACGGTACTGTATCAACGGTTGAAATCGTTTCTGAAGAAGGGGCGATTGAAGCCAAAGACACTAAGTTTTTGCCTAAAAATACGATTTTATCTACGACGACGAAAATTACTGTTACCGTCGACTTAAAATTACAGCGCAAAAACTCTTCAGAAGTTTTATGGAGCAGCCAATTTAAGCAGAGTAGAAACTATACACCGCCACAACTGACCTTACCAGTCATCAACTCGGCAAATAACCTTTACAATCTATCAGCGCGTAGGCAGACTCTTGAGACTTTATCAGAAGAGATGATGCAGCTCGCATTCGACCGCCTGGTAGATAATTTTTAGGTTTTAATGGCGATAATTGATCAGAATAAATTTTATAAAGATTTAGAATCAGGAAATGTTTCTCCTGTTTATTTTATCTTTGGTGATGAGCCATTTCTGATCGATCAATGTGTAAACCGCTTTAAATACGGTTTGTTAGACGAAAACTCTTTTGATTTTAACTATTCATTATTCTATGCCAGCGATGCTGACGTTCAAAGTATCAAAGATACAGTTGAAACTTTACCTGTGTTTGCTCAGCGCCGTGTGGTGATTTTAAAAAACTCGCACGAGTTAAAAGAGTCTGAGTGGAATGAACTAGAATCACTTTTTAAAAATCCTGTTGATTCAACGGTGTTTGTTTTATTCGCTGATAAAATTGATAAACGTAAAAAGCATTTTAAAAATCTTATTGATACGGCAGCTGCTTTAGAATTTAAAAAACCTTACGATAATGAGATCCCTCGTTGGATTAATTACTATGCTTCTCAGTATGAATTAAAACTGACTCAGGGTGCAGTTCACAGACTGCACCGTTTAGTGGGTAATAATTTATCTGAAATCTATGCGCAGTTAGAAAAAATCAAAGTTTACTTAGATGGCGCAACTAACGTTGATGTTGAACACGTGAACGCCGTTGTTTCTAACAGCCGCGAAGAAAGTGTTTTTGATTTTACTAAAGCCGTAGGCCAAAAAGATCGTGTTCGTGCCTTAGAGCAAATCGTAAGTCTTTTAGACCAAGGCCAAAACGAAATCGGTATCGTAAATTTACTTGCTCGCCATATGCGTATCTTGCTTACTGTAAGAACGGGGATGGATCAGGGTATCGGTGGAACAAAGCTTGCGAATCTTGCGAACGTTTCTCCGTATTTCATTGAAGAGTACTGCGCGCAAGCTAAAGGGTGGCCGGTTAGAAAATTAGAAGAATCGTTAGTTTTATTAGGTGAGACTGACAAGGCTTTAAAATCGTCGCCGCTATCTAGCCATATTTGGCTTGAAAATATGGTCCTTAAGAGCTGTTCTATGTAGCTCATTAGAGCTGTAAAACTAGTAAACATTCCTGAATTTTTGAGTGACCTTTGCTGTCGCAGTGTAAATCCTTTGAATAGTTTTTAACCGTTAAAATCAACCTATTCGTTTATAGGCTGGAACTGTAATCGCTATGAGACACCTTGGAAGAGGTGTTTTATGAAGTTTAAACGTGTTCGAGCAGCTTTAACATTATTATTAGCAATCCTGGCTTTTAACATCGAAGCTACGGCGACTTACTCTAAAACATTTCGCGGCCAAGTTATTGAAGTTAATCAAGATGAAGAAGGTTCTTCAATTGTTTTACAAACCGCAAACGGTACGCTGTCGGTTTATGCCCCTCGTTCACGTGCCAACGAGATCATCGTAGAACGTGCGATTAAAGCCCGTGAGATGAAAACATCTTTTTCTATTTCAACTGAGAATCTGTAAAGAAGGACGCTTGTATGAAATTAAATAAATTTGCCCCTTTTATCTTAGGAATGGTGTTTGCGGCTCCGGCATTTTCGCAAGTTAATCCAGCTGTTGCAGCTGCTCCGGTGAATGTTGTCGCGGCTCCTGTATCTGCAATTGCAACTCCGCTAGCAAGTGAAACTTTAGTTTTACGTTCGCAAGGGGCTTTAATTCAAAATGAATATTTAAATAAAATTAACGAGCTTCTTATTTTAGCTGATGCTGAAGGTATGCAACGTGATTGGTTTGTTGATGACCAAGTTGCGGCGACTTTAAATTACCAGGCTCAAACCGGTAATAAAAATGAATTACGTAAAACAGCTTACAACGTAGTTTACAAAATGATGATCGCTTTAAATCGCGGCTATATTCAGCCTGAAAAGTTAGGCGATAAAACTTTAGTGAGCCTTGATAAAATTAAAGGTTCGGCAAAAGGTTTACCGGCTTTAATTCAGAAAGAGTTATTCCGTTTTGAAAAAGGCGAGATCACGGGTGAACAGTTATTCGCAACATTTCGCCCCAAAAATGCAAGTTACACAAGACTTCTAGAACTATACCGTAGAGTTACGACAGCCTATAAAAAAGGTGAGATTTCAGACGCAGATGTGCCAGTGAATAAAACAGTTATTAAACGTGGTTCAAAAGACGAAATTTCAATTAAGTTTGCGCGTAAACGTTTAGCTTTATTCGGTTATAAGAAGAAAGTACAGATTGATCCGGCTTCTACTTTTACTGCAGAAGCTCAAGAGATCAATGACTACAACAGATTTATCAATGATCCGAATTATACTGATGAATTACAAATTGCGATTGAAGAGTTACAAGAGAACAACCTTTTAGGTCGTGACGGTGTGATTGGTAAAGATAGTTATGGTTTATTAACGACGCCTATCGAGCAAATTATCACGCGTTTAAAACTTAATTTAGATCGTTCGCGTTGGTTACCGGACAATTTAACTTCTGAGTATGTTCATGTAAATTTAGCAGCGCAACGTTTTTTCTATTATAAAAATAATCAGATTGCTTTAACGTTTAAAACAATCAATGGCGCTAAAGAACGTCCAACACCGATTTTAACAAGCAAAATCACAACGATGATTTTAAATCCAACTTGGACAGTGGCTCCGACTCCGTATTTTAAAGATAAGACAAAAATGTTTTCTAGCTGGAACGGTCTTAATGATGTGAATGAAAAACGTTACACATTCATCGTTGAAAACATGAAGATTATCGCTGACTACAATGCTCGCCACATGGCGATGACAGGTCAGGAATATCCATTTATGGATGTAATGAGACGTTTTACAAATCCACTAGATAATACAATCACAGCAACTCAGGAAAACTGGCCGGCATTTATGAAGCTTTTCCAAGATGAAAAAGCGAGATTTGAATTAGTTCCAGGTCAAAGACCGGATAAAGTTACGCGCGCTTTACGTATCGTTCAACGCCCAGGTGGTGAACAAAATGCTTTAGGTTGGATTAAGTTCCCGTTAAATGGAACAAACAGCATCTATATGCATGATACAAATCAAAGAGAGTTATTCGCCAACCGCGACCGTTTATTAAGTTCTGGTTGTGTGCGTATGGAAAAACCATGGGAATTAGCGATCATGTTACTTGGTGCTACACATGATCCATTAACTGACGAGTATTCTGGTGCGACGATTGATCCTGTGACTAATATGCCTTACACAATTCAGTCGTTACATGACAGAACCCTTAATCGTATGCCGATCGCAGATCGTCCAGATCCAAATCTTGATTTAGGTCGTTCGGTTCCGGTTTACTTTTTATACGATACGGCTCACATCAATGACGTCGGTCAATTAACTTTAGTTAAAGATAATTACGGTGTTGATTTAGACATGTACAAATTAATGATGGGTATCCCGTTAGTATCTTTAACTGCAGGTCCAGCGGGAGAATAATTGTGAAAAATATTTTAGTAGCTTTTCTCTTAGTCAGTAGTACGTGTGTAGTAAATGCCAACGATCTTGAGATGAACGTCAATTCTGAGTTGGCTAAAGTAGAAAGTGAATTAGACGCTTGTAAAGTTGTGATTTTAACGAACAAGTTAATCGGCATGGGTGATGCGGCTGTGGCTTCGTTATCTCAGGCTTTGTCTAGTGAAGCCGTAGGTAATCAATCAAAGTGGAGTGCGGCGATGGCATTAGGCCATATCGGTAATGCTCGCGCCATCTCTGCTTTGGAGACTACGGTTAAATCAACTTCAGATTCTTGGTTAAAGATGTTAGCGCAAGACTCTATTTCGATGATCAAAGGCGAAATCCCACGCGCCGGAAAAGTTTATGTTTACGCTTTTGGCGTGAAGAAAACTAAAGTGGATTGTGAGTCGGGTAAGATCGAAATTATTCCTTAATTATTATTTCGGCTTCGATGTCGTCAGCGAAAATAGCTGTACATTTAATTGGTAAACTTCTTCGGCGTCTGTATAAGAACTGCAAAGTTGATTAATTTCTTTTCTGAAAGCGCGAATTTTTTCTTTTATTTCTGGAAGCCTGTCCTTGGGTATGGTGATCGTGGCGCCATTCATTTCGCGTTCTGTCTGGGGGCTTTTTTTTAAGGCCTCAAAGGCTAATCGAATCATAGATTGATGGTATTCAAAGACAGCCATGGATCTGGTGTCGTCGGCCACAGTTACTGCGCCAGACACTTGTTTTAATCCCTTGGCTGGATCTGATTCGATCATATTTAATTTTAATAGTTTATCTATAGTCTCTTTGACTTGCGAGGCTGTTATTTTGTCGCCAAGTCTGCGGCTTATCCATTCGGGATCAGCTTTAAAATCTTTTAAGTCGATCATGACGTAGATCGCAACGCAGTACCATTGCGATAAAAAATCAAATTTATCTTTTTCTAATTTGTATAATCCTGAAGTGGCCGCTTTCATCGAAATAATTTCGCCGAAATACTTTGCTTTTTGTGGCAGTTCGTCGGCCTGGGTGTACAGCACTAGCCATTCAAAATATTTTTTCTCTTTGACTGACAGCTTTAAGCCTTCGGCGAACTTGGCAATAGTTTTAATCGATAAATTTCTTTCGCCTTTGATAATCATTAAAAGATGTGATGGAGAGCTTAAACCTGCCTGACGGGCGAAAACCCTGTGGCTGTACCCGGGGTTATTGGCTTTTTTCTGCGTGTAGTAATCCGCCAGAAATTTTCGGTAATCAGTATATTCGAAAATGTTAGTTGTATCGTTTGTTGTCACTGCAAAGCCTTTTAAAGGTGGGTGTTTTTTTCGTCTCTATTAGATTACCACATATCGGGTGATGTGTACTCAAATATAAAAAATACCATATAAATAACTATAAAAAGTGTACACTTAAAATATATAACATATTGAAATTATTATATTTTAAAATATGAATGTTTATATGCAATGTACACAAAAGTGAACAAATTGGACTAGCAAAATTGGCTTACTTTGATACGACCAGTTAACTTTTCCTCACGCAAAAGATCTCGAAAAAAGGAAAAGTTAGTATGAACAAAAACGGCTTAAAAAACATTTTTACAGTTTTATTTATCACTCTTGTTATCTTATTAGGTTGTTCTACAGTACACACGGCCGAAGTTATCGAAACACAGAAAGTAGCGACTGTAAAAGTTAAAGCGAAAAGTAAATCTAAACCTCAATCTATCCGTAGCCACATTTCAGCAGCAGCCCTGTAAACGAAAGATCACTATTATTTTAAGGTGCTAAAATGCAAAAAAGCCAAGGTCATAAACCTTGGCTTTTTTTATTTCGACATGCCGTGTTTCAAAAAGTAACGGCCTACCAATTATAAATTATCTCTCAGAGATTGGCTTTACACTACGTTGAGGAGCACCGATGTACTCAGATAATGGACGGATGATACGGTTATTAGCCGTTTGTTCCATGATGTGAGCTGACCAACCAGTTGTACGAGCCATGACGAAGATCGGAGTAAAGAAATCGATTTCAAAACCCATCATGTAGTAAGCAGGACCAGCCGGGAAGTCTAAGTTAGGGTAGATTTTCTTTTTCTCTACCATTACTTTTTCTAAAGACGCATACATTTGCATCCATTTTTGTTCGCCAGTTACGTCAGCCATAACTTGCGCGTATTTTTTCATTGTTGGAACGCGTGAATCACCAGATTTATAAACGCGGTGACCAAAGCCCATAACTTTACGTTTGTTAGCTAAAGCATCTAACATCCACTGTTCAGCTTTTGCTGGATCAGCGATTTCGATCATCATGTGCATAACCATTTCATTTGCACCACCGTGTAAAGGTCCTTTTAAAGCACCGATACCTGCAGTAGTAGCCGAGTAAATGTCAGATTGAGTTGATGTAACAACACGTGATGTAAATGTTGAAGCATTGAATGAATGCTCAGCGTATAAAATTAAAGATACGTCGAAAGCTTTAACCACTTTTGCATCTGGTACTTTACCAAAGCACATGTGGAAGAAGTTTTCAGCGATTGATAAAGAAGGGTTTGGAGCAATAAAGTCTAAACCTTTTTTGAAACGGTAATCAGCTGCAACCATTGTTGGGATTTTAGCTAATAAACGGATCGCTTTATCCATGTTAACTGCTGGAGTAGCATCCCAGATTCTTTCGTCTTCGCAACCTAAGAATGAAACACCAGTGCGGATAGAATCCATCGGGTGACATTTTTTAGGTAAAGCTTTGATTACGTTTAAATTGTCTTTAGAGATATCACGTAAAGATTTTTCTTTTGCAGAGAACTCAGCTAATTGAGCTTTGTTCGGAAGTTCGCCGTTATACATTAAGTAAGCTACTTCTTCGAAAGAGCAGTTTTCAGCTAAATCTTGTACTGGGTAACCACGGTAAACTAAAGAGTTCGTTTCTGCATTGACCTTTGATACTGAAGAAGTATCCATGACAACGCCTTCAAGACCTTTTTTAACGTTCATTTTTTCTGGTTCAGCTACGTAATCGGGATTAATATATTCAGCCATGATTTCCTCTTTCTCTTCTTATTCTTTTTATTATTGGTTGTTATTTAATTTAAAATTAAAAATAGATTGGTCAAACGAGTTGTATGCTTCGTAGTTTGTAAGATCATACAATTGCTGACGAGTTTGCATTAAAGGTACGGCTTGTTCTTGAGAGCCTGTAGATTTAATAATATCTAAGCCTTTTTCAGTGTTACCCATAGCTAAACGTAAAGTCGTCACCGGGTAGATCACTAAGTTGTAACCTAAGTTTTCTAATTCAGTTTTAGTATATAATTTACCTTTACCGAATTCAGTCATGTTCGCTAATAGCGGAACGCTGATCGCTTTTCTCATCGCTTCGAATTCTTTTTCGTTCTGCATAGCTTCTGGAAAAATCATCTCAGCACCGGCATCAACGTAAGCTTTAGCACGGTCGATAGCTTTATCTAAACCTTCTGAAGCGCGTGAATCAGTACGTGCGATAATTAAAAAATTCGGGTCTAATTTTTTACCGTTAACGGCAGCTTTGATTTTTTTAATCATTTGCGGAGCCTCAACAACAGATTTGTTGTCTAAGTGGCCACAGCGTTTTGGGTTTTCTTGATCTTCAAGATGGCAACCCGCAAGACCCATTTCAATAAATTCTTGAATCGTGCGAGTCACATTCATTGGTTCGCCCCAACCTGTATCAGCATCAATGATAGCCGGTAACTTAGTTGTGCGGGCGATTTGACGACCACGAGCTGCAACTTCAGTTAAAGTTGTAAGCCCGATGTCTGGGTAACCTAAGTCATTTGATAAAACAGATCCTGAGATGTAAACACCGTCAAAACCCTTTTGTTCGATCATCATACTCACCAGCGGAGAAAACGACCCGGGAAATTGCAATAACTTCCCAGATTTTAATTGTTCACGAAAATTTTTTCTTTTTTCTGCCGCTGTAAGAGTAGGAAACATCATAACTTAATCCTTAGAAAATACCTTTTTGGTCGCGTTTGTTGTTGATCATTTTGTCGATTGGAATTTGTACGTTTAACTGTTGAACTTCAGCCGCCGTTAACTCTGGTAAGCGCTCACATAAAGAGATGAAACGGTTACGTTCTTCTTTAGTGATGATATCAGAAGTTAATGTATCAAACTTACGGATGTAGTCCGCACGTTTGAATGGTTTAGCACCCGCTGGGTGGGCATTTGCAACACCTAATTCATCAACGATTTTTGTACCATCGTTCATTGTGATTTCTACTTTACCACCGAACATTTTTTTGTTCGGGTCAGTGTCGTGGTAAGCAGCAGTCCATTTAGGATCTTCTAACGTAGAAATTTTGTGCCATAAACGAACAGTGTCAGCACGCTGAGCACGCTCTGGAGTGTAAGAGTCAACATGGTGCCAAGTACCATCTTGTAAAGCTACAGCGAAGATGTACATGATCGAGTGATCTAGAGTTTCACGAGAAGCTTTAGGATCCATTTTTTGTGGATCGTTGGCGCCAGTGCCGATCACGTAGTGAGTGTGGTGAGATGTGTGGATCACGATAGATTTAACATCATCAAAGTTAGAAACTTTTGATTTCATACGAGCTGCTAAATCGATTAGAGCTTGTGATTGGTATTCAGCCGAGTGCTCTTTAGTGTATGTTTCTAAGATCGCGCGTTTTTCTTCGCCAACTTCTGGAAGTGGAACAACGTATTTACCGTCTTTACCATCTAACATGTAAGCGATAACTGAATCTTCCCCTTCGTAAATCGGAGATGGAGCGCCTTCGCCTCTCATACAACGGTCAACGGCTTCGATAGCTAATTTACCAGCGTGAGCAGGAGCATAAGCTTTCCAAGAAGAGATTTCGCCTTTACGAGATTGACGAGTGTTGAAAGAAACGTGAACCGCTTGTTGGATAGCCTGGAACACAGTTTCTGTCGGAAGACCAAGAAGTGTACCGATACCACCAGCAGAAGCCGGGCATAAGTGAGCAATATGATCTTTTTTATGTTTGTGTAAACAAATACCTTTTACTAAGTCTACGTGTAATTCGTAACCAGCAACGATCGCTTTTAATAACTCTTTACCGTTTTTACCAGTTTGTTGAGCTACCGCTAAGATTGGTGGAATGTTATCACCAGGGTGAGAGTAATCAGCCGCTAAGAAAGTATCATGGTAATCTAATTCACGAACCGCAGTTCCGTTAGCCCAGGCAGCCCATTCACAAGAAAATTTTTGGTCATTCGGCATACCGAATACAGTAGCACCACCAGCGCGTGGGTGAGCTAAAGCCATTGCACGAGCTGAAGCTACCGGGTGACGGTTAGCAGAAGCGATCGCAACTGAAGCGTTGTCGATAATACGATTAATAACCATGTCGACAACATCTTCTTTGATGGGAGCGTTATCAGTGCAGATTTCCGCCATTTTCCAAGCCAGTTGGTCGCGGCGTTCGATTTTTTCTTTAGACGGGTAAACACGTACAGTGTGTTGACGCATAGGGGTTGTCTCCTGTTACTTTTCATTGTTAAACAACCCTGAAAACGTAACTTAGAAGACGCCTACTGACAAATGAAAAGCCCCTTCTGACTCGTAGCTCTTTCTGTCGAGCTTTCGGGCATATTCTAAATTAAGCGGACCGACCGGAGTATTGTAGCGTAAGCCTACTCCTGCAGCATCGCGGTAGCGGTCATCGAATGAAATATGATCCACGATCACTTCGCCGCCATCGTAAAATACAGCTCCCATTAGATTTTCAGAGCCAAAAAGTGGAAATCGGAACTCAGATTTGATCAATTGGAAAACTGAATAATTGTCTAATTTATAGCTCGCTGGAAGCTGTTTGTTCGTTGTTGGGAAAAACTCGCTCGATTCAAAACCACGAATTGTCGAGCGTCCTCCTAAAATGAAACCTTTTTTATCAAATGGAACACCAAATTCATAGTTGCCTAGAGTTTTAACATATCCCGCACGATACGAGTTAACCCACACTAAACCTTGTTCTTCCCAGATCGGTGAATACAAAGTGAATTGCCCAGTGGCGCGGTAGAAATCATCAACGTTGTGATTTCCGATCGCATCGGCTGAATATTCTAAAGTTAAGCGCGTCCAGTGCCCATCGGTCGGATTTAAAATATTATCGCGGTAATCAAGATCAATCGTAGGGCCTGTCGTTGAAATCACTAAGTCTTCACGCGAATAACCATTATCAATTTCGTCTTGGCGGGTGATCCCTTCATCGACGTAATTTGAGATATTTAGAAGCTCGTAAATTCCTGTTAAGTGTGATGTGAAATCTTGTTCTAAAGACCACACCGTTTGGTTAGTGATTGTTACTTTTCTGATACTTAAATCTGACACATCACGGGCTGTGGTGTAGTTAAAGCGAAAGCGTAAACGTGTATCAAATAAATAAGGCTCAAGATATCCGGCAGTCGCTTTGTATTCGGCAAATTTAATAACAGACGGATTATATTTAACCTCACCACGTAAAGAAACCCCGCGGCCCCAGCCACCAAGATTACGATAGGCGATACCCATGAATCCGTGAGCTGTTACATTATTTTCATTCGTAAAACCCACACCGGCCGTAAATACGCCGGGTTTACGTTCGTTCACACGCACCACAACGGTACGTTCTTTGACGTCAGTGTTGGCTTCAAGAGTGTAAATTTCAATCGTTGAAAAGTGTCCCGTACGTTGTAAACGGGTTGTTGATTCATCTAACTTACCCGGAGTTAATAATTCGCCCACTTTAAAATCTAACTCTGTTAAAATGAGTTTTGCGTGGGTCATATCATTGCCTTCAATTAAAATCGAACCCACACGGATCTGCGGTCCTTCGAAGATTTCAATTTTAATTGAAGCTTCAGTTAAGCTGTCTGAATACTGAATTAAATCTTTATTTTCTGATAAAAGTTTAGATTCAATAAAACCATTATCAGCGTAAAATGTTTTTAAGTTATTAATGGCTGTTTCAAGTTCAACGAGGCTTAATCTTTGTCCTGGTTTTAAACCTAAAACTTCATTGATTTTTTCAGTCGAGAAAAAACGATTTCCGGTCACTGTAATTTTATCGATAGTAGCCTGCGGGCCTTCTTCGATTTGTAAAGCAACTAGAGCTTTATTTGAACGTCTGTTTTCAGTACCCACTTGAATACGCGAAAGTTTAGCGTTTACATAACCTTCGTTTTGCAAGTAAGTAATTAAATTTTTAGCAGCCTGTTCTATATCAGCCTGAATAAGAACATTTTTTTTGGTTTTAGCCGAAGAAAGATCTTTGAATGTTTCGACGTAAAATTTTTCAGGGCGGGAAATATTACCAGTCACAGCGATACGGTCAATTTTAACCAGCGGGCCTTCGCTAATATTTAAAGTAAGAACAGTGATATGGCCTTCTTTTCGTTCGTAATAGGGAACTTCGCAATGGGCAAAACCTTCTGATAAATAGTACAGACGAATTTTTTCGGCCAAGTCAGAGCCAAAATTCGGTTCGCTGGCAACATATTCATCCAGCTTTAAAACTTCATTTAATAAAACCGGCTTAGTCATAGAAAGTTCGGTGGCATCTTTTCTTTGGTACTGTTGGCCTGTCAGCTCAATTTTATATTTTGGCTGCGGGGTAAGTTTAAAATTCAAACTGGCCTTTTGTTCGTCGGCGCTGAATGCAATTGAAGGTGACGGAATGTTGACTAAATAATAACCGTGGGCATTTAGAGACTTTCTAAGAGAGCGGCTTACGGTTTTTAAATTTTCGTCAGATAAAATTTTACCTTTTCCGTTCCAGCTAAAGTCACGTTCTATGCCTAAGGTTTCTGCTTTTGGTAAACCTTCGATTTTAATAGCGTGAATTTCTGTGATTTTACCTAAGTTTAAATCAATTATCAGATCGCGGGCTGTTGTACCCTTATTTACAATACGTGATGTGATACGGGCTTTACGGTAGCCGAAATTTCTAAAATAATTTGTCAAACGTTCTACGCCGGCGGCGACTTTATTTTCATCCTGAGCTTCAGAAAAATTAACCGCTAAAATTTCTAAAGCATCTTCTTCGTCGATTTCTTCAAGTCCGGTAAATTTAATCGTTTCAACTTTAGAACTTAATGTCCCCACTAAGAAGAGTTCGCCGTCTTTTTCGACAACTTTAAGCTGGTTAAAATTAAGTTCACTATGAATGTCTTTTAAGAGCTGTGAAAGATCTTCTTGGGTAAATGATTTTTGTAATAGTGCGGGGTATTTTTTCGTTAAAGGCGTAATAATATCTGGTGGCCAATCTTTAAGATTGAATGCCGGATACGTCTGCGCAAAAGCAGGTCTTACGATAGCAAAGAATAATAAAGAGCATAGTAAGCTTTTAACTTTCACTATTGGCATCATTTAAATTCCTTTTTGTACTCAAGATCAATCCCGTAGTTACCTGTATCGTTTTCATTATTTTGAATAATGCCTGTTTCGTTCGTATCCGTCTGATTTTGATAGTTCAAGTTCAGCGAATAATCCGGATGAAACAGCCATTGAAGTTTTACTTCATTACTTTGTTGCGATCCAGTCAACGGTCTAGAGTAGGAAGCGTTCACTTTTTTGCTTAGCTTTTTACTTACAACAACTTTAGGAACAGCGATATTTTTCGTTGAATCCACAGAAGGTGCAATTTGCACGTTTAAACCCAGCTTTTCTTGAATCTGCTTATTAAATTTAGACTGGTTCGTAATTGTCGCAAGAACCTCGATACCGGTTTGTTTCTGCTGCGTATCTGAGGTTAAGTTTTGGTCTTGATTTGAAGACGTAAAACCTAAGGCTAATAATGAGAAAATATCATTTTCACTTAACGGTGGTTGTGATGTTGGTTTAATCGCCAGTGCTTTGGCCTGCCCTGAAATTAATAAGTTAATATCATAATCACTGACACGCGAACTTGCGTTCATAAAAATTTCAGGATTAATATCGGCCGATTTTTGGTCGCCGGGGTTAAAAATTACAAAACCTGTTTGAATATCAAAAGGTTTATCTTTAAAGAATAGTTTTGAACCTGGCACGATATCCACGCGGCCTGTGATAATAGGGATTTCCGGAGAACCAGTAATACGTAATTCTCCAGTCGCTGTTCCTTCAAGAATTGAATTTTTAATAATAATCCCTTTAGGAAATTTTGGATTTACATCAAGTAACAGGGTTGGGCTTTGTTGGTTTAATTGCTGAGGTGGAAGGTAACGGCTCGGAGCCAGCGTTAACTTCATATCATCAGCGCCACCGGTAAATTCTTTTGTGACTAAGCCCTGATCGATGTTGTAATCAATCTTCAGCGTGTACGGCATCCATTGGCCCGAGATTTTAACTTTAACTTGGCCCGAGGTCTGCATTTGCGGCGGGAACTCTAAATCAACGTGTGTGCTTTCAGCCTGAATATTGACATCGATATTTTTCGAACCTAAAAAGTTCACATAACCAGAACCTGTCACAGGTGATTGGTTTAGCTGGGCATACACACTTGAAATGATGAGTTTGCTCTGCGAAAAATCTAATATCGCATTGATTTCTTTAATCGGGTACGGAAAACCTTTTAACTGCGCAAGACCATTTTTAATTGATCCATCACCGGCTAAAGACAATTTATTCGCATTTAAATTAACGCCGAAATCAAATTCAATTACGCCATTTAGATTTTCTAAAGCCGGTACTAAAAACTGAAACGGGCGGGCTAATAATTTACCGTTAAAGTTAAGCACTTGGCCGTGTTGGGTGATATCAAGGCTTTGATCGGCACCGCGTAAACTGATCGGTGAAAGCGATTTTAAACCCGAATTAAAAGTGATCTCGCTTGGTTTTTGTAATTTTAAAGTTTGATTACTTCTAGCCAGTAAAAAGTTATTTAACTTAACCGAACCTTTAAGTTTAGAAAGATCCATTTGTGGCGCTCGTAAATCAACTTCGGCTGTAAGTAAGGCTGTTGTATCCACAGCTGGCGGCGGAATGTTAATAAGAGGTAAGAAATTAAGTGGGTTTAAATCACGTAACTGCGCTTTAAATAAAAACTCATGCTTATCGTTAAACGGAATTTGCACAGCTGCTTGCGCCTGGCGGCCAAACACTTGACCGTTAAAGCTTAAAAAATTTCGGTTAATGATAAAATCACCTTGGCTTGATAAAAGCGATTGTCCTTCGATCGTAAAATCGCGAAGTGAGGCTTGGCCTTGCACTTGAACTTTATCAATCGTATCTACGACTTTTCCCGTTACTGTTAATAAGCCCGTTGATTTAGGTAAAAGGCTGATAAAGTGATCGACTTCTTCAACGCGTAAATTTTGTGAATTAATATCTAAATTGAAGCGAGGCTCTGAGTTTTGTGTATTGATATGGCCACCAACCACAACTTGGCCAGAAGGTTTCGTTAAAATCACGCGGTCAAAATTAATTTTATCGCCGTTAGCTATAAGATTTGCAGTTAATTGGTTAAATGATTCATCAGCAATAGCGCCACGGCTTAATTCGGCATTTAAGTGATATTTCATTTTCCAGAAATCAAAGGGCCCAGAAAAAGTCATTTCACCTTTGCCTAAGCCCGTTAAAGTAAATGGTAAGTAGAAACGATCTTTTAAGATTGAAATAACACTCTTGCCGTAAAGCCGTGGAAGTCTAACTTCGCCTTTAAGGCTTGAATTCTTAAAGTTTAAAGCTAGGTCTCCGCTATATAAACTTTGCTCCATTTCGCCGCCAATGTTTTTTAAAAACATTTCGCCGTCTTTATAGCTTAAATCAGCTGTGATGTTGCCTAAGTGAAACTTATCGATCTCAAAGTTTTTACCGTTAAGTTTAGCGTTGATCACGCCCCATTGAGAAGTTCCGTTGGTTGAAAGCTCACCTGTGATTAAACCTTTCAGGTTTAAATTGGCCAGATTATCAATATGACTTAATTCAAAACCATTTGATTTAAACTTCATATCAAAGCCGTTTTCAAAATCGATTTTACCAGATCCAGTAAAGTCAGATGTATTAAGTTTGGCTTGCGTATCGAATGTAACACTTTTTGTGTCTAGGTTAACTTTAGCGTTTAAAAGGGCTTTTTTAACCTGAACAATATAGTTTTTGTTTTTAAAATCTGATTTAACCCAGACATTTTCAGCAATAATCTTTGAATCACAGTGAACTTCAAGTGGTAAAAATTGACCGTTACAGTTGCCAAGAACCGAAGCATCAAGATCTGCCGGAATATTTTTTTGCTCTAATGAAGCAAAAAGTTTTTGTAAATTAAATTGGCTAACTTGAACCTTACTTTTAAATTTGTAAGGCTTTTCTTGGGCAAACTCAAAGCCAGAAAGGTTGGCAACGCCAGATGGGTGGTTTAACTGAATTTGGTCAAAGGCCACCGAGTTATTTTTTAAGTTCATTTTAATATTCGCATTACCGGACTTAATAAAATCAAACTGTAAGTTTTCTGTTTGTAATGAAACGCTGCCAGAGTTTTGTGTAAAGCCTACTCCTTTAACTTCGCCCGTAAATTTAAGCTGACCTAAGATCTGCGGTAAGCGTCTGTTTGAAACATCAAAGAAGTAGTAAAATGGTTTTAAGTTTTCGAAAATCAGTGAACCGTTAGTTTTAACGCTAAATTCAGGTTTGATCAGCGCGTATTTAAAATTATTTAAAACACCAGTTGTTGTTACCGCTGAATTTTCAACCCGGGTCGTGAGTTTGTAAATTTCAAGCTTGTTTTCAAACAATTCAGCCTGACCACCAACGCGAACCGAGGCTCCTGTGATTTTTGAAATATTTTTAGTAATCAGTTCATACTCTGAATCAGTGATTGAGGCCACTAGGCTTTTTTTATGATTAGCCACAGTTAAAAGATTGATATGTGATCTAAGCTTTGCTTTTTGGCTTTGAATATCAAACATCAATAGCGTGTCGTTAATTACGATTTTTTCTAAAGGAATTTTTGGTAACCATTTAAACAGCGGCGCTAAATCAATTTCTTTGTTATCACTTTTAGGTGTTAAATTTAAAATCGTTTCGTTTAAATTAATTTTGGTATCATCAAAACGAAGGTACGAGACATTTAATTGGCCGATTAATAAGTTGAACGGATCAATCTGCACGCGCACGCGCGGAACAGTCACGGTGTTGCTTACATCTTTGTTTAAAGTAACACTGACATCATGAGCGTAGGCCTGAAGTTTAATTAACGAAAAATCAATATGACCCACATCAATGTGAACCATGTCCTGCATTTCATTTACTTTAGGAATTTGGTCTTTAGCGGTTTTTAAAACCCACGGTTTAATCGTGGTCACCCATAAAATACCTAAAAGAATTAATGAAATAGCTGGCGTTAAAGCCAGGCTAACCTTGGTGGATTTCTTCACGATTTCCACTCCACAAGTAGGGCTTCTGCAGAACGGTAATACGGAACAATTTGTAGAATACTTTCCATTAAACGAATGGCTAAGTCTTTTTTACCAAGACCGTGATAAGCAATTGCTTTTAAGTACGTAGCTCCAAACGGAGTTTCAGTGCTATGAGTTTCTTTGCCTTCTAAATATTCAACCAAGTGAATAAGTTCTAAGTATTTGCCGGCTTCAAGCAAAGCTTCAGCACGCAGCCAATCTCTGGCAGATGTTTCTGGAGCTTTTTCTAAAACTTTTAGGCAGGCTTCGAAAAGTTCAAATTGAAAAGCTAAGATCGCTAAATTGTAAAGCTGATCAGGTTGGTTTACTGATAAGTCAGCCGCGATTTTTAAAATGTTATCGTGCATGTCTTTTAAAAACTCTTCACTGGTATTGGCTTTATCAATACTTGTTTTTGGTTTTGCGATAACACGTTTTGAAATAACTCGCTCTAAGATATCATCGGCTTTTTTCTCAAGGTGGGCTTGTTTTAATAATCCGATTTCTAAATCTTGCGGGTAAAGTTTAGTTAACTGCTGAAGAACCGCTTCTTCTTGTTCTTGTAATTGCGCCGTACGGTAGTGATTAAGTTGTTCAATCAAACGCGTTTTTTGGCGTAAGCGTTCTTCGGTGTAATTTTTTTGAATCTCTTTAAGTTCTTTAGCAACTTGCACTGAGAAAGATTTTACATAAGGTTGTTGTAAAGCTGTGGATTCAAAAGGTTGTTTTTCGATGATCTCTTCACAGACATTCATCGCGCGATCGGTTACTGGTTTATGTTGTTTTGATAAAGCTTCGATTAAAAAGCCTACGGGAAATAAACCGATTTTTCCGCGCTGAACACATTTGACGTAAAGTTTTTTTAATAGATCAAAGCGTCCGCAGGTAATTAAAAAATGCGAAAGCCCTTCAATCTCTGAAGGGCTTAGGACTTCCATTTTTTCGTATTTTGCGACTAGTTCGCGGCTGACATACTCGGTCGAGGTGCCTTCTTGAAAGTAATTGTGAATTTCAATTTCGAGGCTGTTAGTTCCTGCCATCCGCTTGGAAAACTACTTTTGGCTTACGCGCTCTACGTAAGCGTCTTCTGTAGAATCAATTCTTAAAGTGTCGCCTTCATTGATGTGAAGTGGAACGTTAACAACTAATCCCGTTTCCATTGTAGCTTGTTTTGTCGCTCCTGTTACGCGGTCACCTTTGATGCCCGGTTCAGTTTGCGCCACTTTCATATTAACAGCTTTAGGAACCTCAACGTTTACTGGTTTTTCATTATAGATAGTAATGAATACGTTTAAGTTTTCGATTAAGTAATTCTTAGCATCGCCGATTTCGTGTTCCATCATGCAAATTTGTTCGTAGTTTGCTTGGTTCATGAAATTGTAACCGTTGTCGTCTTTGTATAAGAAAGTCATTTCGATGTTTTCAACGTTAGGTACTTCGAATTTTTCGCCAGACTTGAAAGTGCGCTCAAGATTTTGACCAGTTAATAGGTTTCTTAATTTAGTTCTAGAGAACTGATTTCCTTTTCCTGGTTTAACGTGTTGGAAATCAACGATCACATAAGGCGAACCTTCAACCATGATTTTTAAATTTTTTCTAAAATCTGCCGTTTCGTACATACTTACTCCAATAATGAATTTATCGAATAAATATAACTGTTTACGGGCTAGTTGTGAACTAATCGCTCGTTTTGCATCTTCATTACCCTGCGCAGCAATAATTCTAAAGCCTTTTGCTTTTTCTCGATGATCAGAGCTTTTTTAGATTCAGAGATTTTAGCCTCTGTTTTTGGGCGTATTTTTTCAGCAGTTTCGTACTGTGAAAGCTTAAGAAGTCGGTCTTCAATTTCAGGGTGTGCACCAAACTCAGATTTACATTCATAAAGCAATTTAAGAGCTTTGGCGTAATCTTGGCGCATAGTAAATGCATCAATCACCGATAAAATGCGCTCTAATTTAGGAGAGATTTGTCCGAACGGTGCTGCTTCCGGTTCCGCTGGCTTTGGCTCTGGAACTTCGGCCATTTTTTGCAGCGGTTGGACTGAAAATTCAGCATCGGCATCGATGTCTTCATCAGCTGTGATCATTTCTAATTTTGCCACAGCTTTACGCGCGACCGGGTGAGTTGAATTGAACATCAACACTTTTTTAAAATCTTCTAAGGCCGCTTTATGTTTGCCGGTGCGCACGTAAAGATCGGCGCGCATCAAGTAAGCTTGCCAGTTTTGCGGAGCTAAACGGATTGATTTGTTAAGTAGAGCTTCAGCTTCCGGAAAATGGTTTCTTGTTTTTAAAATACGAGTCAGAATCAGCATTCCGCTCACAGAATTCGGATGAAAATGTAAGCCTTTTTGAAGCACATCGTAGGCTTCATCGACCATGTCTTTTTCTAAGTAAAGATCAGCCAGCTGGGGGAATGAAAGAGAGCGTGGATTTTGCTCAAGCTCAGCTTGTAAGCTTTCAATTCTCTTTATTGCTAGAGAATCTTTTTGGTCTTTTTTAGGCATTCCATCTTGTGTCATCTGGCTTTAATTCTGGCATTATATTGTTGGCTCCGCAAGGGGTTTAGTATTGAATAAATATCGAGATGATTATTTTAGGAATTGACCCCGGATCAAGATTTTTAGGTTTTGCAGCACTTGAAGTTTCAAGCACGCAACCTCTTGTTATGAAAGCTCTTGAATACGGCGTTCTTAAATTTAATGCCGAAGAAAACTTGAGTACAAGATTACTTGAAATCGGCGAAGGTGTTCGTGATCTGATGAAAAGTTATAAGCCAGATCACGTGTCTTTAGAAAAAATCTTTTTAGGTAAGAATGCAGACTCAGCTTTTAAACTAGGTCATGCGCGGGGTGTGGTGCTTTACGAAGCGTTAATTGCAGGTTGTGAAGTTCATGAATACGCCACTCGCGTTGTAAAAAAAGGTATCACGGGTAACGGGGGAGCTGAAAAAGAGCACGTGCGTTTAGTCGTGCAAAATATTTTAAAACTTCCGCCGGTTAAATCTTTAGATGCTTCTGATGCCTTGGCGATGGCGTGTTTTCATGCTACACAATTGCGTTTTCAGGCATTAAAAAAACGAAGAGAGGCTACAGCATGATCGGATTTTTAGAAGGCACAGTATTTGATGTCACGACCGACAATTTAATTTTAAAAGTGAATGGCGTTGGTTATGAAGTCATGACAACGACACAAACTTTATCTGATGCTCAAGTTTTAATGGGTCAGACCTTACCTTTATGGATTTACTCGCATGTTAGAGAAGATGCGTTTACGCTTTTTGGTTTTTTAACAAAACCAGAAAAAGAATTCTTCATGCAATTATTAAAAGTAAACGGTATCGGCCCTAAGATGGCGCTTACAGCAATGTCAGGTGCTCCGATGGCACAAATTCAAGCGTGGATTGAAGCCGGCGATGCAAAAGCTTTATCTGGTCTTCCTAAAATCGGTAAAAAAACAGCCGAGCAAATCGTTTTAACGTTACAAGGTAAACTTGTGATTATCGAAACAAAAGGTAAAGCCGGCGTTAAAGCCAAACCAGAAACGCACAGACAAATTGCTTCGGCGTTAGTGAATTTAGGTTTTAAATCTAACTTAGTAGATCAATTTATTGAATCAGTTCCACCAACAGCAACCCTTGAAGAAGGTGTGCGCCAAGGTCTACAAAAACTTTCTGGCCAGCTGTAAAGGGTAAGTGCGAAGCACTTCAAAGGTAGTTAAGCATGACTAGAATTATTGAATCTGGCCAATTTGAAACAGAAACAAAGTGGGAAAACAAACTTCGTCCGCAAAAGTTCGAAGAGTTTCCGGGCCAAGATGATGTGAAAGAAAAAATTAAAGTGTTCTTGCAAGCGGCTAAAAACCGCCAAGAACCTTTAGATCACACGTTGTTATTTGGTCCTCCGGGATTAGGTAAAACGACGTTAGCGCAAATCATCGCGCACGAGTTAAATGTCGAAATTAAAATTACTTCAGCTCCAGCGATTGATAAAAAAGGCGATTTAGCGGCGATTCTAACTTCGTTAAAACCGTATTCAATTTTATTTATCGACGAGATTCATCGTCTGCACACTTCAATTGAAGAGTACTTGTATACAGCGATGGAAGATTACTACATTGATATCGTAACCGGCGAAGGTTTGGGAGCGATGTCGATGAAATTTCAATTAGCGCCATTTACTTTAATCGGGGCAACAACACGTGCGGGTTTACTAGATAATCCGTTTCGTGACCGTTTCGGTATTCAGGAGCGCCTGCAGTTCTATGATAAAAATGCTCTTAAACAAATTCTTATGCGTTCAGCAGGTCTTTTGGAATTACAAATGGAACCCAATGGGGCTGAAGAAATCGCCCGTCGTGCGCGGGGAACTCCGCGTGTGGCTAATCGTCTGCTTAAACGTGTTCGTGATTATGCCCAAGTTAAAGGTGATGGCACCGTTACACAAAAAATTGCTTTGTATGCGCTTGATCAATTAGGTGTTGATAAGCACGGGCTAGACGATATGGACCGTCGTATATTAAAATTAATGGCAGAGAAATATGAAGGCGGCCCTGTAGGAATTGAAACTATGGCAGCGGCTTTAGGTGAAGACCGCGAAACTTTAGAAGAAGTTTACGAACCGTTCTTAATCCAAGAAGGTTTGATCCAAAAAACTCCGCGTGGAAGAACTTTGACCCAGTATGCAAAGGATTTAGATGTTTTTTCAAAAGACAATTCGTAAAACGGTAGAAGTTAAAGGTGTGGGTATTCACTCAGGTGAAATCTGCACATTACGTTTTAAACCCGCTCCGGCCAATACCGGCGTTTATTTTATTCGTGCCGATCTTCCGGGAAAACCTTTTTTGAAAGTATCAGCGACAAATGTGCAAGCAGTCAGTTATCAAACAGTTGTGGGTGGCGATATTTTTAAAGTGGCCACGATTGAACACTGTGTTTCATCTTTATCGGCTTTAAGAATTGATAATATTTATATCGAGCTTGATGGCCCAGAAATTCCCATCTGTGATGGCAGTTCAATTTACTTTACCCAAGCTTTAATGAACGCCGAACTTATCGAATTAGATGAGCCTAGAAAATATTGTTATATCACTGAACCTATCAGTTATTCTGAAGGTGATAAACACGCGTATGTTCTTCCGTACCACGGGTTACGTGTAGCTGTGACGATCGATTTTCCGCATCCCGTGATCGGCAAAGAAACAATTGATATGGAAATCACCGAGCAATCTTTCGCTCGTGAAATCGCACCGGCTAGAACATTCGGTTTTTTAAAAGATGTTGAACAGCTAAAAGCTTCAGGTCTTGCTAAAGGTGGATCGCTTGATAACTGTATCGTGTTAGATGATTCAAAAGTGATTAACCCGGATGGTTTACGTTATAAAGACGAATTCGTTCGCCATAAAGTATTAGATGCGTTAGGTGATCTAGTCACTTTAGAGATGCCATTAATGGGTCATTTAATTTTACACAAAGCCGGTCACGATATTATGAATAAGTTAGTTCGTAAGATCGTATCACAACCACAAAGTTACCGTTTCGTTGAACTTGGTGCTGACGTATCCAGTGAAATGAAAAAGTTCTCTCAGTGGAGCGTAGGCTAAAAATGGGCACTAAGCTTAGCCCAGCTGCTGATGTCTTTGTTCTAAATTCGGAAAATAAAGTTTTACTGGTAAAACGCACTGACAACGGTTTTTGGTGTTTGCCAGGCGGTAAGCAAGATCTGGGCGAAACACCAGCCCAATGTGCTGCTCGTGAATGTTTTGAAGAGTCAGGTTACGTGGTTAAAATCACCGGTCTATTAGGTGTGTTCAGTTCACAATGTTACGAATACAAAAACTACCCTTGGAAAGAAAACGAATTCTGCCATGTGTGTTACCGCGGTGAACTTGTTGGAGGTGAACCCACAACATCAGAAGAAACCAGCGAGATCGCTTGGTTTGCTGAAAACGAAATTCCACCTTTATCAGACGGGCACGATGTGCGCATTAAATTAGGTTTCAAACTTTGCAACCAAACGCTGACGGGTCATTTCGAGTAATTTTGAAAGTTTATTTCTTATTCGTAAAAATTAGAGAATCCGGCTTAAGCAGAAACAAGAAAATTTAAACACGTTGGACGATCAGTTGAAAATCGATAAGTTTTCATATTAGACTGCCGTCATGGCGTTTAAAAAAGTGAATGAAAATACACCGTTTACCAAAGCGGTGATTAAGATGGTTAAAAAAATCCCGCGCGGTAAAGTCGCTACTTACGGGCAAATCGCCAAGATTTCAGGAAACTCAGGGGGCTCGCGCGGTGTCGCCTGGATTTTACATGCTTGCTCGAAAAAGTATAAACTTCCGTGGCAGCGGGTGATTAATTCGCAAGGTAAAATTTCTTTTCATAAATTTACTAAAGAATATAAAACTCAGAAAAGGCTTTTAGAAAAAGAAGGCATTCAGTTTTCTGATACGGGCACTGTGAATTTTAAAAAGTTTCAGTGGAACATGAAGACCGCCCCGAAGAAGAAGATTCCAGCTTCGATTTCGGGCGGAGCTGTTTCAAAAGTTAAACCTAAGATGTTTGCGTAAATAGAATTTAAGGATCAAAAATGAAATATAAAATGTACGGAATTCCTAATTGTGACACGGTTAAAAAAGCGCGTCAGGCTTTAGAAAAAAAGAAAATTGATTACGATTTCGTGGATTTTAAGAAAACTCCGCCCACAGCCGAAGATTTAAAACGTTGGGAAAAAGTTTTTGGCGATTTGCCGGCCAATAAAAAAGGCCCCACTTTTCGTAAGATCAAAGACGAATTTGAGGCTGCAAGTCGCGGTGAGCAAATTGACTTGTTGTTAAAAAATAGCTCAGCGATCAAAAGACCGATCTTAGAGTCAGGCAGCAAAGTGTTATGCTTTGGTTTTGATGAAGACCTGTATAAAAAACTGTAGAGAAAAACATAGATTACAACGAAGCGTCACGGCTAAAATATTTTGCGGAGGTTGTTTATGGGCACCAGCAGAAATGTCTTGGAAGTCATTCGCGGTATTTACAATGTCGATCAACTTCTGTCAGGAAAAGAATATATCCGCGAATTGATTCACCGGTTAGCCAAGGCTTTGAATGTAAAATATGTGATGGTCGGCCATGCGATCAAACCGCAAGAAAAAAGCGTGCTGACGGACTACCTTTATTCAGACGGAAAATTTATCGACAATGTCACGTATGAACTTGAAGGTTCGCCCTGTGCCGATGTTTTGTGTGGCACGCGAGTGAGCTGTTATGGAGAAAATGTACAACATCTGTTTCCTCGCGATCAGTTGTTAAAAGATATGAAAGCCCAATCTTACATGGGAGCTCCATTTTTTTCGCCGGATGGCGAACTTTTAGGTTTGCTGGTCGTTATGGATGCTCAGCCCTTTAAAGAATTAGAACTCATGACCTCGGTGGTCGAATTCTTTGCGGCCCGCATCGGTGCTGAATACCGCCGATTAGATGTTGAAGAGACATTAAAACAACACAACGAAGATCTTGAAAAACTGGTGCAAGAGCGGACGATGCAATTAATTTCTCAGGAAAAATTAGCGACCATCGGACGTATTACGTTGGGCATTGCGCACGAATTAAAAAATCCGTTGAATATCATTATTAATGCCTCAGAGCTTTTGATGAGCAGTGAAATTGATTCAGAATCGCGAAGGCGTGCGCTGGACATGATTTACCAGTACGGGGTAAGAGCCAACGATATTATCACCAATATGCTAAAACAGGCCCGCCAAGACGAAAACATGCAGCCTGAACGAATCGATGTTTCAACTCTGTTAAGTCATGCTTTAGATGTGTTTTTTCGTTCGCGAAACGATATCAGCCTAAAATCAAAACTGCGAAAAAGTATTCATATCTCCCCACACGTAGAATTAAATCTGATCGATTCGCCAGGGGTTGAACGGATGTTTATTAATGTTATTGATAATGCGGTCTACGCTTTAAGTGAAAAACTACAGCGCAGTGACGGAGGTTTTATTCCGGAGTTAAGAGTTGATCTGCATGTCGAACGTGGCCGCTGTCAAATTCGGATTCGTGATAACGGAACAGGTATCCCGCAAACTCATCTGCTGCATGTTTGCGACGAATTTTACACAACCAAACCTCCGGGTGAAGGCACGGGGTTAGGGCTTTGGGTCGCTAAACAGATGGTCGAAAAAAACCGCGGCACTTTCGATATCTTAAGTAAAGAAAACGAATACACTGAAGTGATTATAGAATTTCCAGAGGTGTTTTTATTGGCTGAGCCCGAGGTGACTTCATGACGCCGAGTCTGCCACCTCTTGATGTTGTGATCGTTGATGACGAATCAAGTGTAGGCATTATTTACGAGATGCGCTTACGTAAACCTATTGAGCGCGGGAATATCCGATATCATTTTTTTGAAAACGCCAAAGATTGTCTGGATTACTTTGAGCACAGCGTAAGGCATCCAGGTTTAGAAGTTTTATTTACCGATATTAATATGCCCGAAGTTTCGGGTTTTGAGCTGCTGGCAAAAGTTAAAAAAAAATTTCCAAGTATAGATGTTTTTATGATGAGTGCTTACGACGACGAGGCCAGTATTCAGAAGTCGTTTAACCTAGGGGCAAAGGGATATTTTACCAAACCCGTGAATTACCGCGACCTGCAGAATCGAATAGAAGCCGACTACGGCGTTAATCTGCAATAAAACTGTGCATTAATTCCATAGCACAAGACCACTAAGAATTAGATTAATTGCTCTTTTATAGAGGCGCTGGTAGGTTGTGGGCTCTCAAAATTATTTATAGTCGCGATTGCAAGCGCGCAGGAGATAGACATGATTATCGGAGTTCCTAAGGAAATCAAAATCAGCGAAAACCGCGTAGGTATGACTGAAGCGGGTGCGAAACAGTTAACTAAAGAAGGTCACACAGTGATCGTTGAAAAAGACGCAGGTCTTGGCAGCGGTATTTCGAACGAACAGTACGAAAAAGCTGGTGCAAAAATCATCGATACGAAAAAAGAAGTTTACGCTAAAGCTGATATGATCATGAAAGTGAAAGAACCACTTCCAGATGAATATGAATTAATGCGTGAAAACCAAATCATGTACACATACTTACACTTAGCTGCTGAACCGAAACTTACTAAAGTTTTAGCTGAGCGCAAAGTTAAAGCTATCGCTTACGAAACTATCCAATTAGAAAATGGTTCATTACCATTATTAACTCCGATGTCTGAAGTTGCTGGTCGTATGGCAACTCAAATCGGTGCTTTCTACTTACAAAAAGACCACGCCGGTAAAGGTATCTTACTTGGCGGCGTGACTGGTGTTAAACCTGGTAAAGTAACTATCATCGGTGGTGGTGTTGTAGGAACTAACGCAGCTAAAATGGCTGTAGGTCTTGGCGCTCAAGTGACTATCTTAGACGTTTCCACTGCTCGTTTAGAGTACTTAGATGATATCTTCCAAGGTCGTTGCCAAACTTTATTCTCGAACGCAAAAAATATCGAAGAAGCTGTTGTTGAATCTGACTTAGTTATCGGTGGTGTATTAATCACTGGTCATAAAGCTCCAACTCTTGTTTCTAAAGAGATGGTTTCTCAAATGAAAAAAGGTTCAGTCGTTGTAGACGTTGCGGTTGACCAAGGTGGTTGTATCGAAACTTGCCGCCCAACTTCACACACTAATCCTACATACGAAGTTGATGGCGTAATCCATTACTGCGTACCTAACATGCCAGGCGTTGTGCCTCGTACATCAACTTACGCTTTAACTAACGTAACGTTAAAATACGGTTCAATGATCGCTGCTATGGGTGTTGAAGATGCAGTTGCTAAATCTAAACCTTTAATGAAAGGTTTAAATGTTTATGGTGGTTACGTATGCTACGAACCAGTAGCCAAAGATTTAGGAATGGAATACCATCCTTACAAAATCTAGTTCTAAAGCTAAGTATTGATCAATCAATCAGCATTAAAAAAAGCCTTCGCCTAAAACGAAGGCTTTTTTTGTTTTTCTGGACCTTATTTCGCACAAAAAATCAAAACTTCGTTTATTTTTATTGCTAGTATTGATCCCGAATGACGTTCTTGGATCAAATACAAAATGCGATCGACTTTATCGAAGCGCATTTGCATGACAATCTTTCACTGGATGAAATTGCCAAACAGGCGAATTTTTCGCGTTGGCATTTCCAGATGGTTTTCAACTCGGCAGTGGGTGAAACGGTGAAAGACTATATCCGAAAACGTCGGTTGTCTGAATCACTCGAAGATTTAAAAACCGACAAACGTATTATCGACATCGCCTTGCGCGCAGGTTTTGAATCTCAAGAAGCCTACACACGCGCTTTTAAAAATTTCTTTGGTATTACTCCCGGCGATTATCGAAAAAGCGGATCCAAAACCCACTCTATCTTTTCCAAACAAAAAATCACCATGGGTTATCTAGATCACTTGTACAAAGGATTTAATATGCAGCCTGTTTTTATAACTTGTGAAGAATTCATCGTGATCGGGCTTGGTAGCCCGATGATTTCAATTTTATCTCCAGAAAAGAATAATCATATTATTGTGCCACGTTTGTGGCGCCAGTTTCAACGTCGCAAAGCTGAAATCAAAGAACCGCTAAATCAAAATAGCTACGGCATTTGTATGCCGCTGGCGCAAAACGAAAAGAAATCGCCGGATGAATGTTATTACATGGCTTGTGTGAAGGTGTCTGATGTGGGTGAAATTCCAAGCGGAATGGTTTCTAAAGTTATACCAGCTGGCGAGTATGCGGTATTTACTCATAAAGGTGTTTTAGAAAAAGTAGATTTTACAATAAATTATATTTACGGGTCGTGGCTTCCTAAGTCGGGTAAAAAGCTTCGTATGGCCGCTGATCTTGAAGTTTACGATCATCGTTTTGATCCTGAGTCAGATAATTCTGAGTTTGATATTTATATTCCTGTTGAATAGTTCTTTCTTAAAATAAAACCGCGGTATTTCCCCAGTCTTCTGTTTTGAGAAGGGGGATGTGGTATTTTTTAAGTCGTTGCACAGTTTCTTTGTGCGGGTGATTGAATCTGCTTTTTCGGGCTTGCACGATCGCCATTTTTAAGTGGGAAAGTTTTGTTAAGAGAAAATCGCTGCTGCTGGTTCTGCTTCCGTGATGGCCTAAGGATAAGAATTTAAAATCTTGCGGGGTTTTGATCGTTTTAGCCCATATTTTTTCTTGTTTTTGTGATGAATCACCGGGAATTAATACCGATTTATAGTGATAAACCTGTGAGCTGTCGTTTTTATTGGTGAAAACCGTAGGTTTGTAAAGCCTTTTACTTTCAGTGATTTTTTTATTTTCTGGTGTGCATAAAGATATTTTCTTTGGTACGCGCCTTAAAGGTAAAGCGGCATGATCAATATCGTTCCAGCAAAGTTTGGAAAGAGTTTTAATTAAAAGCGGATAAAGAGCATAATGATCTAGATCTGGATGCGATAAATGTAAGATATTTTGTTTGTTCTTACATAATTTGAGTAAAAGATTTTTGTTTTTAGGCCAGAATTTAAGTTCGCCGCCGAAATCATAATGAAGACACTGGTCTGGATTGACAGCTGTGATCCATTGGCCTTGGCCCACGTTCCAAAATACAATGAACGAAAACGAAGATTTATTCGCACATACGCCTGAGTGAAAAAGTAAAAACAAAAATAAATACTTAGGCATGTTGAGCGGCTTTCGAAGTGCGGTTTAAAAACAGGTGAATAGATAAAATAAGAATCCAGTTTAAAAAGATCAGCTTTTCATTTTCGTAAGATCTAAAAATTACGGTCAGCTCTAAACGTGAAAGAAAGCTGTTTAATATAAATATGAAGACATCGAAAAGTTTTCCTAAAAATGGAAAAAGATAGACCGCTAAAGCGAGCGGAAATAAAACGTATTCTAAAAATTTAGTCAAGAGTGTTGATACGCCAATTGAAAGCGGATGGGGAATGCCAATAAAATTAAATGTCGTTAGATAGTTCACATAAAATAAAGAATTTTTAAAAAGCGCAGAGCTTTTTACGAAGAAAAAATTAATTACAGCTAATGTTAAACTTGCGATCCAGCTCATTTGAAACGATAGGGAATTAATCCACTGGGGAGAAAGCCCCAAACAAATCAAACCTGAAATTAAAATCAGCTGTTCAGTTCTCCAGCGTAATTTATATTTTGTTAACACTGCTAAAAGAACGAGCGCTATGAAGCTACGAAAAATCGGCGGATTGAATTTGCAAATTGCACAATAGAAAAACAGCAGTGAAAAAATAGTTAGTTGCAAAAATTTTGTTAAAGAAAAATATTTGTTACATAATAAATAAAATACTATTTTGTGCAAAATTTTTAAGTGCGAACCCGACACGACAAAAAGGTGAATTAATCCCGAGGCGATCAATAAATTCGACTGCTTTACATCAGAAAAATTTTTTCCACACACTAATGCATGTAAGGATTCGACTGATCTTACATTTTCTGGAGCTGACTTAAGACAACTTACATGTGCGAAAGAAAAAAATCCGATCAAAAAATCAACAATCGAAAAGCGGACGGTGTGTGAAATTAGCGATAGATAGATTAAAATATAGACGAAGTTCATGCATTCTATGCAAAAGCAAAACGCAGGAATTTAAGATTTCTGTAAAAACTTGTAAGATTTTTTGAAGTTTTTCGATTTGCTAAGAGATTTCATGCACTTATCTAAGATTGAAATATAAGCAATCCGCTGAAAACGCTGATAATCAACGAGTCCAAAGTCCAGAAACATGAGTTAATAACATTTTATGTGGATAAGTCGGATAACTTTCATTGAATTAGCTTAAAGAGTTGAGTTTAATTATATCAGGGGGCGATATGAGATTTTCACTTCTTATCACTTTAGTTACGTTTTCATTTTTGAGTTGTCAGACTGTGAGCAAAGCTCAAAAATCTGTAAACGCAACTGCTAAAAAATCGAATTCGGCACTGATCAAGAATCAGCCAGTGACAAAACAGCCAGCGTCAAATCCTGCCTTAGCGCAAAAAACTATTTACGAAGAATTAACTGGACAAAAAGGTTTATCTGCTAAGCAAGCACCTGCTCGAATTTTAGAATTGGCTCGCGATGCAAAATGGAAACGTGATTACATAACTGCTCTTAAAAGATACAATACGATTATCGTGAAATATCCAAAATCTAAAGAAGTTCGCCAAGCTTATTTAGATAAAGCATCTCTTTATAAAGAGATGGGGCTTTTAGAACAATCTAAATACAATATGCAAAAGGCTAAAAAATAATGAATTGTCGCTTTAGAAAAAGCATCTTAGCTAACCATTTTCTTTTAGCAGCAGCAATTTCATTAGTTTCACTTCAAGCCTTCACGCAAGAAGATCCCGCTGCGCCAAGTACTCCGCCGCCACCAACAGGGCAGGAGATGCCGGCTAATCGTCCGAAGTATGATATTGAATTAAATAAAGAAAGTTCGTCATTTGTGGCGGACCCTGATTCGTTAGATCCATTACCGTTAAAAAAAGAATCTTTAAAAGAAGATGATGAGCCGGTATTAGACGATATCAAATCGATCTTGAAGCAAAAACCGAAGCCAAAACCTAAAAAAGATGGCGCAGCTAATACTTCTGGTGAAACAAAAGCAAAACCGAAGAAAAAAGTAGCGCGTAAAAAAGCTAAAAAATCTTCGAGTGCTCCATTAGATATGTCGAATCGTAATCCTGACGATCCCGATTTCGCTTTAGAGCAAAGATTTAACGACATCTATAAGAAGTATAATATTAATCCAACCTCGGATGAAGTTTGGGGAGCTGCTTCGAGTAAAGCGGCCAATGTCTATGTTGTACAAAAAGGTGATACGCTATTTACAATCAGTCGTACGCTTTTCGGTGACCCGCAATTTTGGCCAAAAATTTGGGCCTTAAATAATAACGGTATCACAAATCCACATATTATCGCGCCAGGTACTCAAATTTTTTTCTATCCGGGTGAAGCAGGTGCAGCGCCTTCGTTATCTGTAGGTCAGCCAGCGCCGCTTGCCGCGCCGATTGATCCTGATGAGCCACGCCCACGTGATTTTGCGTTAAAACAAAATACTGAGTTTAATAAATTAGTCGAAGAAGGCAAAAAAGGTAAAATGGATGTGCAAAACATTCCACCAAGCTTTCCTCCTTACAAAGGATCTTTGGCGACTAAACCAAAACAGTCGACAGAAATTATTATTACGCCAAGACCTGAAATCGTTGATCCGGAACCTGTAAATCCATTTGTGTTAACTTCAGCGCCGATTGGAACTGAATATAAAGTTTCAGAAAAAAATGCGAACTCATTGGTGTGTAAAGAGAATCAATATGTGCCAGCGGTTCTTAAGATCGGAAAAAACGCAGCACCTGGTAAATACCGTATGCTTGTGCAAGAGACCTTTAACTTCGGTCGTTTGAAAAGAACTTACATTTACCGCATTATCGGCGAAGCCCAAGTGGGTGGCGATGAATCACTTCGTATTTCTCAGTGTATTAAGCCTGTAAATACTGATGTATTGCTGGTTAATGCCGAAGACTTAGAAGGTGTTAAGCCACCGACAGAGTTAATTCCCAACACACGTTCGCAAATCATTGAAGGTGTAGATGTGAATGCGCAAGAGTATTACTATGCTCACCAGTATGTGATCCTAAACATGAGCCAATTGCCTGCTTTAGAGGGCGCTGATTTAAAAGTTTATTCAGCTTCTGCGGGTGGGGTTGTTGGTGAAATTCGTATTTTAAAGCGCACGGGAACAATGGCCATTGGCTACGTTATGAAAAATGATGATGTCGTTCAGGTGGGCGACCGCGTGATTATCCCTGAATAGTTCTTATAAAAAACATTGGCTTAGGGTTTGTAAAACTTTAAGCCATGAACAAAGCCGTTATATTTAAAGCCTTACAAAGATCGCTAGGGTTCCGTAATCCGGAATCTATTCTTCAAATAACTTCTGAACTAACAGCTAAGCTATCGCCGCAAGAATTGCTGCTGGCTGAGCGCTATCTGTTATCCCTTCGGGATAAAGGGATTAAGTACACCTATCCAGGGCATGAAGTTTACCCGCAAAGTTTTTATAAAATGTTAGAGCCGCCGCTTTTCTTAGAATACTTAGGAGAACCCGTGTGGCTGTACTATGAGGTGTTAGCGGTTGTTGGATCGCGCAAGATGCATTCGTTCACGCAAAGGTGGTTACAGCAAGAAATACCCGCGTTTTTAGAAGCTAAGCCAAATGTGGCTATTTCCAGTGGTGGAGCTGTAGGCGTGGATCAATGCGCGCACTGGGCGGCGGTTAAATCATCAAGGCCTACGATTGTGGTGCTTCCATGTGGTATTGATAATTTATTCCCGCAGAATTTAAACAAACTAAAAAAATATATTTTAGAAAGTGGTGGTTGTTTTCTTTCTGAATTTGAGAGTGAACAGCAGGTCAGAAAACATTTTTTCTTTTTTCGTAATCGTTTAATTACCAATTTATCTTCAGTCACGATGATTGCGCAGGCTGAAAGAAAGAGTGGAAGCTTTCTGACGGTTCATCATGCCCTTCAAAATGGGCGCATGATGGTGACTTTGCCGGCGCATCCAGAGATGTCTGACTTCTCGGGAAACCTGCATTTGATGCGGGAAGGGTGTTTTTATGTGCTTACAAACAAGGATTTGCTTAATTTCTGGGAGGCTGAATCTTGGTCTGGTCGAGGTTTAACACTAGATATGGGCCGTATTTAGTGAAAACGCTTGACCACAAACACTAGGTCTAGTGACCCCTGTGACTAAGGTCAATTTTTATAAGAAAAGTGAAATAATCTAAAAAAACCTATTGAGAAAAAAAGAAAGATACATCTAGAATAAGAGTAAGGGAGGGGCGATGTGGTCACGGATGACCCTGGTAGTAAGGATGCTACTGCATCGTCTCGTTTTTCTTCTTCTTAAAAAATCCAAAAATTTAAATTCAATTTTAAAAAATAGAGACGCTAAGCTTAAGATAATTTCTTTTGAATTTGTCTTATAGAGACGCCAGCGAAGATGATGTTCGCAATCCATGGCCCAACATAAGCTGGAAGTTTTCCGCTGCGCGACAGGCCTTCAAACGCGATGTATAGCACAAAGTAACCCACGATGAAACCAACCGATACCACAAAGCCAGAATTCTTTCCTGAGCGGCGTTCATTCACAACACCATAGCCAACACCTACTAACCCAAAAATCAAGCAGGCAGCGGCTAAGGCGAAGCGTTTATGAAATTCAACCGCAAATCCGATCTTATCATTGGGTTTGATCTCTGGGTCGTTAATGCGGTTTTGTAATTCGGTGTAGTTAAGTGATGGCGCTGATTTTTTGCGTTCTTCAAATTTAACCGGGTCATTTAATAAAACGTCATAAGATTCAAAGTTAACCACGGTGTGGGCTTGGCCACGGCGATGAATCTGACCATTAAACAAACGCAGTAAAACGCTATGTCCCGGATTATCTAAATCAGGAATAATGTGGCCTTGCGGCGCGATAATCGTTAAAGGTGAAGTCGGGTTTTTATCGTCGTAGATAAATAGATCCTGAAGTAAACCTTCTTCAGAGTTTACTTTGTTGGCGTAGATCACCATATCAAAGAAACCTTCAGAGAAAGTTCCTTCTTTAATACTGGCCGCAGCTTTCGTGTTTCCAAGGTGAGTAATTAACAATTCAAACTGACGGTTTCCCCAAGGGGCCACGTAGAAAGCTGTTTGCGCGGAAATAAGTGCGACCACTAACGCTAATGCGACAGCAGGGGTTAACATCGTTGATCCGTGATAACCAGCGCCTTTTAAAGCGATGATTTCTGAATCCATTGATAAACGATTGTATGTCATTAACACGGCGAATAGTAACGACATCGGTAAAATCATTGGTAAAAATGAAATACTCATATAGCCCATGATGTCTAAAATAAATGAGAATTTAATTCCGTGAACCAATACGAATTCGGTTAGACGAAGGGCTTGAAACATTAACAGGATAGAAATAAACACCAATACACCAAGAATAAAGGTTGGCACCATTTCAGACAGTAAATAAAAAAAGACTCGGCGTGATTTCCACATCTAAAGACTACTATAAATAATTTCTTTGCTATCGTCATCGCTTGGATTTTAGAATAGACCTATGGATAGAGTGCTTATTGTCAGTGAAGAAGTGATTTTTGCCTCGCATGTTGAAAAAACCCTTATCGAGGTTGGTTTCGACGTCGCTATTCAATCGAGCGAAGCTGGTTTACAGCAAGCTATTGCTAATTTTACACCTCATGTTTTAGTGGTTAAGGGGGATTCGGCAAAGCTTTCCTCTCTGCGGGTTGGCCAAGCTCTAAAAGAAACCATTAAATATCAGGGTAAGGTCATCTTAATTTTAAATAAAAATCAGAACATTGATCCGAATGATATCAACCGTGTGAAGATGGATTATCTTCTATTTGAACCGGTGGGTGCAGTTAAAGTAGTTTCTCATGTTTTGAATCTAATGACAGAAAATCGTGAAAGTATCAAAAACCGTCTACAGAAGCTGGCGGATCATGATCCAAATTTTCGTAAGCAGGAAGAAAACTTCATTGTTTCGGGAAAAAGCGTCGAACAAGAGATGGTGCATGTAACCGGAAAGCTTAAAAAAGACGAATTGACGCATGTTAAAAGCAAAGAGGCGATCGACCCCGAGGAAATGCAACATATTAAAGCTGATATTGAAAAAGAACTGGCTGATAATGAGGCGTTACATCACTCAAAAATAGAGGCTTACGATAGCTTAATTGGCAATATCGATATCGACTTGAAAAAGGGCCATAAAAAAAGGCAGACTAACGATAAGCAAAAGGCATTACGCAAGGAGCTTCTAGTTGATCCTGGTCAGGAAAAGTTGGACAGTCTTGATAATGATCGCCGCAAATTTGCGGTAGCTTTAGTAAAGAAAAAATAGCACGACTTTGTCGTGACAAGAAATGAGGTAGCCCATGGGAACAAAAACATCTCCAGTAACAGATTCAACATTCCAAACAGAAGTTTTAAATTCTTCTACTCCAGTTCTAGTAGATTTCTGGGCTGAATGGTGTGCACCTTGCCGTGCTTTAGGTCCAAAACTTGAAGAAGTAGCTGGTGAATTAGAAGGTAAAGTTAAAATTGTAAAAATGAACGTTGATGAAAATCCTGCAACTCCAGGCCAATTCGGTATCCGCGGCATTCCTGCAATGCTTTTATTTAAAGGTGGAAAACAAGTTGGTGAGTTAGTTGGTAATCACCCGAAAGAAAGAATCACTGAATTCTTAACTTCTCACGCGTAATTTTTTAAAGAGGAAAGAGTCATGAGCCAAACAGCTAAAGTTACAATGGTTAAAAAAAATCCGTGCCCTTACTGTGAGCGCGCCATGACTTTTTTCGAAAACCGCGGGATCAAAGTAGACATCATCGACTTAACTGGAAAACCAGAAGAGTTAATGGATTGGAAAACTAGAACCGGCTGGATGACAGTTCCAATTATTCTGATCAACGACAAACTTATCGGCGGCTACACGGACTTAAAAGCCTTAGACGAAGAAGGTAAGTTAGACTCTCTTCTTACGACTTAGTAAGATTTCTTCGTTTTTAAGCCCCATTTTTGCTAAATTTCGTTCGTATCGAGATCTGCCGCTGGTTGCAGAAACCAGTCGAAGAAATTCTTTTCTTTGCGAATAGTTCAGGTGAGTCAGTTTTCTTGAAATTGATTCGGCTTTTTTGCGCGAGAAACCACGTTCATTTCGTAAAACATACCCTAAGTGTGAGAAATCAACTTCCAGATCAAGAGCAAACTGTCTTAAAGAGTAAAAAATATTTTCTTCTCTTCGAATTAAAAATTCTCGGTGCAAAATTTTGATGTATTTAGAACGATCCATTAACGAATTTATATGCAAAAAAGGTTTCTGACTTGGCTTGCGGTATTGTTTGTTCCGTTGATCGACTTTCGGATTTTCAGCCCGAATTTTGGATATCAGATTGGGATTTTAGACAGTTAGATTGACGCGGTAAAAACGCTCGGGGTTTCAGTCCACATTGTGGGCCTAGATCAAGAGCGATGAAATTGCGTCATTAGGTTTGAGGCCGCGATAAAATTCGTGTGGTCAAACTCGGTCAGTGTTCAAAACTGTTTTAACTAATGGCCCTGTTTGCGGGCGGCAATGCAACCTTTTGCCCAGCCAATAATGAAGAAGATTCTGACTATAATCGGTCCCGGGTTGGGCTGTTTTAGTTGAATCATTACATTTAGCATCATCAAAGCATCAGCACAAAAAATGATTAACCCCACGACAAGGGGAACAAACATTTTTGCATCATAGCCTATATATAAAAGTACAAGATATAGAGTTCCAATTATTAAATTGTAAAAGCCAAAACCTACGTTGAGCAAAGCTGGAACTTCGCCAAAGTAAGCGATAGATCCGAGCAGGAAGTTTAAAGCACAGATGAACATCATAAGATAGTAAGCTGCTTTGATTTGTTCGTTAGGATCGCTAGCAGAACCCCTAACTGGTGAACCGTTGAACATAAATAGTAATTGCGCAGGAAAAGTAGTTAGCTTTATTGACAACTCTGAGCCATCTACCGCTTTAAGGATAACACCTTTTCTGAGTTGAGATTGTGATGGCATTAAACCTAGCATTTCATCGCCGAGCCAAATTTGTTTTGGCTTAAACCAACCGATACTTTTGATTGCCAGTTTCTCTTCTTTTCCATTTCTAGTAACAAACATGTTCATTTGATAATGGTTGCTTTTCTCTATTGTAAATACAAATATATTTATCTTCTTAAGACAAAGGTCTTAAGAAAGAAGTTTTTCTAAGTGAGATTTGAATTCTACAGGATTTTTGTGGATTTTAACTTGATCAAAAACTTCGCGGGCACGGGGCCAGGCTAAGCGCAGTTGACTCAGCCATTGTTTGGTTCGGGCTGTTGCGAAGTGATCGTTCACGTACACCGTGCAGGCGTTGAAAAACGGAACGATTAATTCCAATGAATTTGGCGAAGTTTGATTTTCGGCGTTCAGTTGTGCATTTAACTTTGCTTTGATTTCTTTAAATACATACGGGTTACGTAAAGCTCCACGGCCGATCATAAAATCTTCGCATGAAGTTTCTGTGCGGCATTTTTCGAAATCATTCACATTCCAGATTTCGCCGTTGGCGATGATTTTTACTTTTGTGCGCTCTTTAATTTTTGGAATCCATTCCCAGTAAGCAGGTGGTTTGTAGCCATCAGTTTTTGTGCGGCAGTGAACGGTAACCCATGTAGCACCGGCATCTTCGCAAGCTTTTACGTTATCTAAACAGTGTGAGGGATCATCAAAACCTAAACGCACTTTGGCTGTCACTGGTGTAGAAATTGGAACAGCGTCGCGCACAGTTTTTACGATGTTGTAAATTCTGTCGGTGCTTTTTAGTAAACTTGCTCCTCCGTCATGGCGATTTACTGTTTTTGCGGGGCAACCGAAATTTAAATCAACACCGGCAGCTCCCATTTCGTGGGCGCGAAGAGCGTTTTCAGCCAATGGAACCGCTTGGCCACCCAGAAGTTGCACAAATACGGTTGTGCCTGATCTTGTTTTTGATCCGGTTTTTAATTCAGGACAATTTTTCTCAAAAACTTTGTAAGGGTGAAGTTTGTCGGTTACGCGTAAAAATTCAGTTACGCATTGGTCAATACCGCCAAGACTCGTCAGCAGGTCGCGCATCGCCCAATCGGTGACGCCTTCCATGGGAGCTAAGAATAGCTTTGCCATCCTACTTTTCGCCCAGTTTGCAAATATGTTTGAATTCGGCTTCAGAGACAGGGCTAACTGAAAGTCGTCCTTGTTTAAGTAAAGCCATGTTTTTTAGCTTGGGATCATGTTTAATTTGATCTAATGAAACTAATTGGTCGAATTTAGATTTGTACTTAATTTCAGTGCAGAACCAGATTGGTTTTTCTTGAGTAGCTTTTTCAGCATAGTACTCGGATTTTTTATCAAATTGCAGTTGATCAGGAGCGGCTAATTTACTCACTTCAGCGATACCAATTACGCCCGATGGTTCAGCGTTTGAGTGGTAAAATAAAATCATGTCACCTAATTCCATAGCCTGCATATTGTTACGGGCCGTGTAGTTGCGAACACCTGTCCACCATGTGGTTTTGTCTTTTTTTAAAGTGTCGATCGAGAAAACATCTGGTTCAGATTTCATTAGCCAATATTTCATAATTAAAACATTAACACAGCTAATTGTTCGTTTGCATCTGTGACATCTTGGGCTAAGATTTTAGCCTATGAAAAATATGTCTCATACTCTGATCACGGGAGCCTCTTCTGGCATCGGTGAGCAGTTAAGTTATTTACTGGCTAAAGAAAAAAAATCCTTAGTTCTTGTGGCTCGAAGATTAGAACGCCTTAAAAAAGTTCAAAAACAGTGTTTAAAATTAGGTTCTCCTGATGTGCAGATTATATCTTGCGATATCGCTGATAAAAAATCTGTTTTACTAGCGGCGAAAAAAATCAAAGCGATGAAAAAAGTTTCAGTGGGGTCGTTAGTGAACAACGCTGGTCTGGCTGCTGGAACTGAATTAGTTCAGAATGCAAAAACAAAAGACTGGGATATGATGATTGATACCAACGTGAAAGGTCTTTTGTGGCTGACACGTGAGTTTTTTGAATCAGTGATTGAACAACAAGGGCACATCGTAAACCTTGGTTCGGTGGCGGGACGTCTGGTGTATGAAGGTGGTGCTGTCTATTGTGCGACCAAGTTTGCGGTACGTGCTTTATCTGAAGGCTTTCGTATGGACCTTAAAGGCACCGGAGTTCGAGTGACGAACATTGAGCCCGGCATGGTGAACACGGAATTTAGTTTTGTTCGCTTAGGAAATCAGCAGAAAGCCGATGCGGTCTATGCCGAGATGATGCCACTAAGCCCCATTGATATTGCGACCAATATTTTATGGTGTTTGAGTCAACCGCCGCATGTTAATATTCAAGAGCTTGTTATCTATCCGACTGACCAGGCTTCTGTTGGCCAAGTTTCTCGTGGTGAGAAAAGCGTTCTAAATTTGAAAAAAGTTAAAAAAGGAAAATAAGTATGAGTAATGAGTTCCGTATTGAAAAAGACACGATGGGTGATGTTAAAGTTCCAGCGCATGCACTTTGGGGCGCGCAGACTCAACGTTCAACTGAAAATTTCAAAATTGGTGGCGATCGTTTTCCACGCGAGATGATCAAAGCTTTAGGCGTATTAAAAAAAGCTGCCGCGATGACAAATGCAGAACTTGGTTTATTAGATTCTAAAAAAGCAGAGTTTATTATTAAAGCGGCTGACGAAGTTATTTCTGGAAAACTAGACGAGCACTTTCCTTTAGTTGTTTGGCAAACAGGTTCAGGCACACAAACGAACATGAACGCGAATGAAGTTATCGCTAACCGTGCAATGACGATGCAAAATTTAACTTTACCAAATAAAGCCGTTCACCCGAATGATGATGTGAATAAAGGCCAATCTTCAAACGACACTTTCCCAACAGCGATGCACATTGCAGTTGCGGATCAATTACATTCTCGCCTTATTCCGATGTTAGCTCACTTACACAAAGCTTTAGAGCAAAAAACAGCTGAGTTCCGTGACATCGTAAAAATCGGCCGTACTCACTTAATGGATGCAACTCCGTTAACTCTTGGCCAAGAATTTTCTGGTTACACAACGCAAGTTAAAAACGGCATTCAACGTATTAAAAATACTTTACCGCATGTGCACGAGTTAGCTCTTGGTGGTACAGCGGTAGGTACAGGTTTAAACACGCATATTGATTTTCCAAAAAAAGCAGCTGCTGCGATTGCCGCTGAAACACATATTCCGTTTGTATCAGCGCCAAATAAATTTGAAGCGTTAGCATCACACGATGCTTTAGTTGAATTGCATGGCGCTTTAAAAACTGTGGCTGTTTCATTAATGAAAATTGCCAACGACATTCGTATGTTAGGCTCTGGTCCTCGTTGTGGTTTTGGTGAATTAAATTTACCAGAAAACGAACCAGGTTCTTCAATCATGCCGGGTAAAGTAAACCCAACTCAATCTGAAGCCATGACGATGGTGTGCGCGCAAGTTCTTGGTAACGATGTTGCGGTTAATGTGGGTGGAGCGACAGGGCATTTTGAATTAAACGTATTTAAACCAGTTATTGTATTTAACTGCTTAAACTCAATCCGTTTGATTGCTGATGCGTGTGAATCATTTGCTGACAATTGTGTTGTGGGCATTACTGCAAACACAACTCAGATTAAAAAACACTTAGATAACTCTTTAATGTTAGTTACAGCGCTTAATCCACATATTGGTTATGACAATGCAGCTAAGATTGCTAAGACAGCTCACAAAAACGGAACAACTTTAAAAGAAGAAGCTGTAAAGCTTGGTCTTTTAACTGCCGAAAAATTTGATGAGGTTGTTAGACCTGAAACAATGATTTCTCCCCTTGGCGCAGCCAAGCACTAATAGGTAAGTAAGTTGACGCAATTAAATCCGTTATTAAAAAAGGCACTGGATCCTTTATTAGCTAAAGCTAAGTGGATGGAGTCGGGCGATATTCGCCCGTACGTGTTTGTTCGCCCTGAAAATCAAATTGCCCAACCGGGAACTCGTCATCATCTTGATTGGTTTATTCATGAACCGATTTATAAAAATCCGCTGAACTTAAATGAACTTCCTTTTGCCGATGCGATTTATCAAATCGAATGGAAATCTTTTGGTAAACAGGATTTAGCAATTCCACGCTGGGTATTTTATGATTGCGCGGCGATGCCAGGCTTTATTGCAGGTTTTGCAGGGCGCACTTCAAAGTTGCCTAAAAAAATCGTGCAAGAACTGGGAATTCCAGAAACTGAAGAGTGGTGCCCTCTTTCTTTATTCATCATTATTCCAACGATGCATAAAGGGGAGTGGGTGGCTTACGATCTTTGTTCGGTAAATTCGTTCTTACCAAAAGAAGAACAATTCTATGGTTTAGGGTTTTTATCTAAGGCATTTGCTTTATGGTATGCGAACGTTGAACAGTGTTCGGGAATGACTCAATGGGGATCACCTTCGTTAAGATTACATTCACACTATGGCCACTTAGAAATGATTGGTTCATATGCGCCACTTCACACGCACGCCAAAACCATGACTTACCGTTGTGAAGTAAACACTGATTGTTGGGAAAAATTCTTTACTAAACAAGAAGACTTAGCCTTTTTAGAAAAGTTTGGTCCGTCAGGACGTACGGTTGATCCAAAAAGCGAACAATCGATGATTGAAATGCAAAATTTAATTCAAGCTAATTCGGGACCTTATTATTTAAGTGCCTCTGAGATTGCGACGAAAGATTTAACTGCTCCTTTAACTGTGTATCACTTAAAAAAAGAAAGATAAAAAATATATGAGTAATCTTACATTACCACCTGTCGCAAAATCGTTATATTACATGTGCAAAAAATGCGAAGGTGAACGTTTTCACCGTGTTTTAGCGCATAAGACTTCGACGAGCGCAAAAATTGAATGTGAAATTTGTAAGTCTGTAAAAACTTACACTTTGCCAAAAACCGGTTCTGATGCTCCAAGTGCGCGTCGTTTATCGGGTGCTGCAGGGACTGCGGCTGCGAAAAAAGCAGCTTCATCAGCTCGTTCACACACTGGCAATTACGAAATTTACAATTCGAATGCTTTAGGTTTAGAAGCAACACCTTACTCAATTAAAGGTAATTTTAAAGAATCACAAAAATTAAACCACGTAAAATTTGGTATTGGTTTTGTGATTAAAGCTTACAGCGATAAAGTGGATGTGATCTTCTCTGACGAAGTTCGCACGTTAATGCATAACCGTCCGTAATTTTTTTGAAGTTAGCGTGAGTAAGTGGACCGAAGGACTTAATCCAGAGCAAGGCGATGCCGTAAATCATAATTACGGTCCGCTTCTTATTTTAGCCGGAGCCGGCTCAGGTAAAACTACGGTTTTAGTTTCTCGTACGGGCCGTTTAATCGAAGATAAAGTCGCTAAAGCTGAACAAATCTGCGTATTAACTTTCACTAATAAAGCCGCCCGTGAATTAAAACACCGCGTGTCTGTGAAAGTAGGCCCCAAAGCCAAGGGTTTATGGGCCGGAACATTTCACTCGTTTGGTCTGCAGTTGCTGCGTAAAAATCATAAACTGTGTGGCTTACCTGCGCAGTTTGGTATTTTAGATCAATCAGATTCTCAGGCGATTTTAAAAGATTTAGCTAAGAATCTTCGTAATACCACTAAAGATAAATTCGATTTTTCAAAAGTGTTAGAGTGCGTAAATTTATTACGTGCAAAAAAATATTTACCGGTTGATCAATTGGTTGAATATCACGAGATGGCCGAAGCTTTAGCGCCAGGTTATGAAAAAGAATTACTCCGTTTAGGTGTGGTGGATTTTGAAGGTTTATTACTTGAACCTTTACGTTTATTTAAAGAACACCCTGAAGTGTTGGTGCAAACGCAAGAACGCTTTCAACAGATTATGGTGGATGAATTTCAAGACACCAATGTCGAGCAAATGAAATTGATCCGCCAAATTTCTGATTCGCATAAAAATCTTGCGGTGGTGGGTGATGATGACCAGTCAATTTACGGTTGGCGTGGGGCAGAGATTAAAAATATCTTGGATTTTCCGAAAGATTGGAAGAACTGCCAGGTTATTAAGTTAGAACGTAATTACCGTTCAAGTTCTTCGATTTTAGATTTAGGTAATGCCGTCATCGCTAAAAATGAAAAGCGTCATGGTAAAATTTTACGTTCTGAAAAGAAGAAAAAATTAGAACACCAAAAACCTGAGGTCTTCATTTTAGAAAATGAAGATGAAGAATCAGACTTTGTTTGCCGCGAGATTCAAACGATCAAAGCGGCTGGTGGTAAAAATAAAGATATCGCAATTTTATACCGTTCAAATACGCAAGGCGCTTTTATTGAAACCGCTCTTCGTAAAAGCCAAATTCCGTACTCGATTACCGGCGGGACATCGATCTTTGATCGTAAAGAAGCTAAAGACTGGTTAGCATTTTTAAAACAATCGTTAAATGATGATGAAGTTTCATTTCGCCGTATTGTAAATCTTCCGCCACGTGGTTTAGGCGATAACACTTTAGATAAACTAATTACTTACGCTGAAGAAGTAGGTCTTAACTTACCGCAAGCTTCTAAAAAGTGGGATAAAGCGGGTCTTCCTGAAGATAAAGGTCAGGTTTTAGATACATTTAACGACTGGATTTGGACATTTCCAACGCGTCTTTTAGATGACACGACAATCGGAGCCACGATTTCGCAGCGCTTTGAATTTTTAGTGCGTGAAATCGGGTACCGTGATTATTTATTGAAAAATTCTGAAGGCATGGCCTTTGAGAAAAAGTGGCAGGTGATTGAAATCGTCGGCCGTATCTTAGAAAGTTATGTTGGTCGCCGTGATCCATCAATTGGAACATTAAAAGACTTCGTTGATAGTATGCAGCTACGTGATGATGTCGGTAATGAAGAAGAAAAAGATGTCGTGCAGCTTATGACTTTTCACGCTTCAAAAGGTTTGGAATTTCCGCATGTTCTTTTAGTGGGTGTTGAAGAAGATTTACTTCCGCACAAACGTCTAGGGTCTGATATCGATGAAGAACGCAGACTTTTTTACGTGGGTATTACACGTGCGCAAGAAAGACTGACTTTAAGTTATTGTCGTCAAAGAAAGAAGCAAGGTGTGGTTCGTCCAGTATCTCCATCTCGGTTTTTACTGGAGATTGATCAAAGTCTTGTTTTGTGTCACGAATTGGGAAACCGTCCCGTTACAGCGCTCGAGCGTGAAGATCTTGTTAAAAACTTTTTAGCTAAATTTGACACTGAAAGAAAAAAATAAACATCGTCTCAAATTGATTCGTAAAAACTAAACTTAAACCACATAAATCCTCAATCTTTTGTCGAAAATACCGACAAGTTAGCTGTGAAGGACGTACGCGGGTTACAGATTAATCATCTGATTTTTTTAAGTTTCGTTTTCGTATTTGCTGTACTGCAAACGGGTTCGGCGTTTGCCGGGCCAAATCGTACAACTTATCAAGCAAAAATCGTAAAACCAGACGGCTATCCTCTTGAAGCTTCAACTGTAAATTTTAAATTTACAATTTTAGATCCGGCGGGAAGTTGTATTTTATATTCTGAAACTTATTCGTCAGTGAAT
>JAMPXC010000021.1 GCA_023701385.1 Pseudobdellovibrio sp. | reverse complement strand
ATTCTAATTAACTTCAAGCGTGAAGACTTTATTAAAAAAGAATTACGCTCGAATTTAAATTTAGATGCTCTGGTTGGCCACAAGGTGTTTTTCACGATTCATGAAATGGATCTTGAAATTTCAGGCACTGTAGCGCGCACAAAATTCTTAGGTAAGAAGGGTTTCCAAGTAGCTGTAGATTACAGTACGGATGCTCCTGAATACTGGCGCGAATGCTTGATCGATTTACTTCCTAATTCATAAGTCACGGCGAAGCCGCCGTGCTAATGAGTTAACGATGCTGGGCTGTAAAGCTCAGCAAACTTAGGAAGGCCTTGCTCACTGACAAGCACCACCGAATAATGCGGTGGCAAGAACCAAGAAATAGCTTCGGCAATGCCTGCGTGTTCGTTCTCTGGAGGATTACCAAGTGATTCCAGAGAAAATGCTAAGTCGTAGTTTTTTTCATCCGGTGAAATCATTAAAATTTTCGGATTAAAAACTGTCTGGTCATTGAAAAAATCTTTTAAAACTTTACGCACGTATAACGGTAAGTACTGTTCAGTCGGAACGCCGCTGTAGATTTTGTCGCTGCTGTATTCTACTTTTCCTGAGGCTTGCGCTAAATCAGGACGCATGAAAAATCCAGTTTCGATAAATGACCAAATCATACCGTACGAAAAAACGTAGTCAGGGTATGGTTCGCGCTGTGGGTTAACGACTAGGCCCATACCTTTTGTTGATAACCACTTCATCACTTTTTGCGAAGATTCAATATGGTCACCGTTAAATTGAGTTTTATTATTAGCTGTTAATGTTTGGCACATTAAGTACGGCCAACCATCTGGCCCTTGTTGTGGATCATTTGAAATTAATCCGATTTCGACTTCAGAGAACAACTTAAAAAATTTTTCGTCCCAGTTGAAATTGCGATCTTGTTCTTTAATTTTTAAGTGGTCTTGTAAGCTCACGGGCATCCTTATTGGCGATTATTTAACAACGTTCTGTACAATATACAAAGTTCTGAAACCTTGCCAGCGAACAGTGTCACCTTGCTTAGTTTGAGCCACTGAGCCATCGCGATTTACTTTCGGAACTAAACCTTTGCCAGCCTTTTGCACATAAGAAAATAAAACCGGAGCGTGATTTGGATGCATTCTTATGCAACCACCAGAAGCGCGGCCACCCAGTTTACTTTCAGTTCCTGCCGGCGCTTGGTGCGTGGCAATTCCTGATTCAAAAAATACTGCGTACGGCATCCAAGTTTGCCATAATTTAGAAAAGTAGTTTTCAACTAATTCTTCCACATCGAAATGACCAACTGGTGTTGTTGACCAGTAAGCGCGTTGTGAACAGTGATCTTTTTTAGGTTCTTGGCCTGGGCCACAGCCTTTTTCATACTCTTCGCGACCTGAAGAAATTTTTGTAAGTAAAATTACTTTTTGATTTTCATAAACGCGTAAAGTTTGGCGGTCACTGCCTGAGTTAGCTTTGTTGATCACAATAACTAACTTAAATTCTTTTAACCACGGATAAGTTTGAAAATCCGATTCACTAAATGGACGCGCTGTAAAATCAGCGGGTGCTGTGGCTGCGTCAATTGCTGGATCCCACACTTGAGCTTGAGTCGTTAAGGCAAAAACGAAAGTCAAAATAAAGGCTTTAATCATGGCTCCCCCAGAGCTAAATCAAAGCCAAAAAATAAGAAATTCTAAGCCCAGAGGCAAACCGTAATTGCCTCTAAGAACAAGCTATTGAAGATTTTACAGATAAATACGCCCTTAAGACGTTAAGGGGCTCTTTTAGAACTTATAAATCACTGAAAAATTCGGGTAAATCATCGTTTTTGTGTTCGATTCCTGAGTCAAAGTCGTCGAATTTGTGATTTGTTCGTTGTACGAAGCCTGGTGATAAACAAGCTTCACACCAATATTTAATTTACTGCCCACTTTAGGTAAATAACCGAACTCACCTTTAAGAGAAGTTCCGCGCCATTCAGCTTCACCACCGGCACCAGAAAACTGAGCTTTCGCTAATAAGTTGTAAGCTAAAGCGGCATACCAATTTTGTTCCCGACCGAATAAGTACGTAAATTTCGGGCCCGTTTCAGTTGATGAGTAAGTTGTTTCACCTGATGGTGTATCATCACTTGTTGAAACACCTGAATAACTCCAACCGATACCCCAAAGTTTACGACCTTCAGAATTCATCAAAACTGCAAAATCATAAACTGTGCGTGAGTACGTAAAATCACTTGTCGATGCTAAGCTATCGCTAAAATAAAATAATCCAAGTTCTGCAACCACGGCTTTAGCTGAAATTGAAGTTAATAAAACCGCACCAAATAAGAATGAAACAATTGATTTACCCATGACTTAATTCAATCAGATTAGTCAGGTTAGGCAAAGTCCAGCCCCCGGCCTTTGGTCGAAAAAAATGCTCCCCAGAAACCCTAGGGAGCTGTAAAAAAATAATTACGTAACAAATGTTAAACTAACGAGACATTACCATTGGTAAATCCAGAATTTCTTGGATGCGGTCATGGTTAATGCGTGGGTTGTTGTTGTTACAATCCACACTTGCCAGTGGCACCCATAAAAAATCCGGATTACTAGAAGTCCATGAACCCGTTAAACTTCCGTCAGACGCTTCAGTTAAACGGTACGAATACGTGCGAATGTAAGATGGTGCTTCACCCGGCTCAGAACTTGGTGATTTATCGTATTTATGAATTCTAACTTTGGCCGTCACTGCATATGTTCTGGCTCCTGTTTTTTTGATTTTCATCGTGTAGCCAGAAATCACATGATTATCTACAGGTTCTAATTGTTTGTAGTCGATAGCGATTGGTTTTTTAAGTGTACCAATATAGTAGCGCAATGTTTTGTGAAATAACGCCGCACCAATATCACGCGGATTACTGTTCGAACCGCGGTAGCGATTACCAAAGAAAGCAATTTTCACGCAGTAATCTGTTTCAGCTAACAAACCTTTTTGATCTGAAACTGAAAATGTCGTGTTCGTTTGGTCATCATATTTTGAAGCGCTTGGTTCTGCACGTAACACTGAACTTGCGGCCCAACCATTACAGTGACCTTCCCAGTTAATACCATGATAACGGTGACGTGCATTTTCCCAAGCTTGTGATCCCGGGTTAGATCCTGTTCTGGCTTTCACAAAACGATCGTATTTCGCCATAGGAGAATTTGAACCGTTTGATAAGCGGCGTCCGTTGTAAGCCCACCAGTAACCGCGCCAAGGTTTGACGTCAGACTCTTCCGTGATTTCGCCGGTATCCATTTCTAAAGATTCTAAATCATTTAGATTTTCTATTTGGACAGTTGACGTGGATAACACGCGAAGTGTTTCATTTGCAGAGCTCATTAACTGCTGATCAAGATATTGCGGCACTTCGGCCTGCATGTGCTTTGGTTCGTTGTAGGGAACTGAAAAAGGATTAAAGTCTTTCGCTAATACTTTATGAACAGAGCGCACACCTTGTTTTAAAGAACCATGAGTCATCACTCCATCAGGATCCATCGTGAAGGCCAACTCAGGCACAACTTTGTTAGCGTCTACATTAAACACATAAAGAGTTCCCACCGGAGAACTTAGTTGTTGATAACACCAAGTTTCTTTAGTTTCGACAACGGCTGCATCAGCCTCGGGCCCTTCAGGCACCGTAAAACTATAACAAGCTGGTTGTGCATCGGCGAAAACATGAGCGGAATAAAACGAAGCTATAATGACAACAAATCTTTTAATAAATTTGAACATAGAGGCACTCCATCAAATGTGGTTAGATGTAATACTTCAAAGCTGAGCAAGCACAGGGCCACGATAAAACGCCGCAAAACAAAGGTTTTGTTGGTAAAAATGCCCGAATGCCAGGGGCTTGGTCAGGCAGATTGCCTTACAAAATTTTCGCTTAAACTAAGCCGCGACGAATAGCTTCGCGAGTGGCTTCAGCACGGTTTGAAACATGCAATTTTTGATAGATCACTTTCACATAACTTGCCACAGTCTGCGCACTTAATCCCATCGTGCCAGCAGCTTCAGCTACAGTTAAACCGCGCGCTAAGTGAGTGAGTGTTTCTCTTTCACGCGTTGTTAATTCAGTTTTTACCGTGCTGTTTTTTTCAGGTTGGCGGAAATACTCAATCAAACGAGTGGCAATCGATGGCGATAATGGCGGTTCATTGTGTAAAATGCGTTTTAAAATGTCAGATAACAAAGCTGGATCGTCTCTTTTTAATAGATATCCAACAGCACCAGCACTTAAAGCTTCAAAAAGGTATTTATCTTCTTCGTAGATAGTGACTACGACTGCTTGAGCATGTGGTTCTTTTTCTTTAAGCAAACGAACCACATCTAGACCTGATCCGTCTGGTAAACCTAGATCAACTAACGCTAAGTAAAGTGGAGTTTTTTGAGCGGTATTAGAACGATCTTGAAGCCATGTTTGAGCTTCTTTAACACTTTGAGTGCAATGCACCGAAATCCCCGGAAAAGCCGAAGTTACAACATTTTTTAAAAATTGAGTTGTTCTATTATCTTCAATAACAAGACAGATGCTTTGAGCAAATTCAGCTAATGTTTTCAAGTATACTCTTTCCAGCTATCGACGGCACACAAAAGGCCGTTTATTTATCTTAGGAGTTTACTCTGAAAACCGTCACCCCCTGAATTGGGGGTCGCTGGTTCTTTTAGAAGAATTTTTATTTATAAGTTATACCCTGAGGCAAAAATGTTAAGGTTTAAAGCGCTGACATGCAGGAACGATCTCAAGGTCAGAGATATCTTGGCATTGGCCGTTAATTTCAACTGCCCACACCTTGCCTAGTCCCACTAAACTTTCGCAGTTTGTATTTCTATCAACGGCAGCAACTAGTTCATCACTGCAAGAATCTGAATGATAAAATTTAACAGCGCGAGGCGAATTTATCGCCTTAAAAGCGATACAACTTTTCTTTAATGTCGTATCGGCTATATTTTTGCATTGGCTACCAACCATAATGGCCCAAGCGCTATTACCTGAATCACTTAAAGTGTCGCAGTTTGTGTATGACGAAAAAATACCTGATAAAGAATCACCGCAAGAATCTGATTTGTACACTTTAACGGCTTCAGTATTGCCGGCATTTTGATACATGCGACAAGCATTTTGTGCCGTTGTATCATCGATGTCTTGGCATTGACCATTTACACGAATGGCCCAGACTTTTTCTGTTAACGAAAAACGATTGCAATCTGTCGTTGGATTTACAACCCCTACTAACTCACTGCTACATGAATCGCTACGAAAGAATTCTACGTTTTGCCCCTGATGAGGTGGGTTTGTAGGTAAATTTAAAGCCTGTTGCAAATAGTTTTCAGCTTGCGCTAATTTTTGATTGATATAACGAACGCGTTCTTTTTGCTGAGGTGTTGTCACTTCATTAAAAAGAATTTGTGTTTGGCTTTGCGCAGATTGCACTTCCATCAGACCGCTTCTTACACGTGAATCGTCGGCTGCTTGAACGGTGATTCCTGCAGTTAACATAGTTAATACTAACAATGACTTTTTCATAATCCCCCCTGAGGCTTATTTACTAAGTCACGCTAGTTCAGCTACTTTCGCCTGTCATACGATAATATTCTGCGAAATCTCATTTTGAGACGATGACAATCTAACGGCCGTGTTAACACCTTTGACAGTCAAATCTAGTGTATTCGACCTAGATAAGGTTTTGGTTTTGCAAAATCAATGGGTATGAAAAAACTTATCCGAAACTTAATCATGCCGGCGATCCTGTTATTTTCATTTTCTGCATCAGCTTATGATGTGGATACTCACTTTTACGGGACTTACTCCATGGCCCGTTTTGCCGGGATTAAACATCCGGTCGCCGTCAAATTAGCTTTAGGCGCACAGTGGATGGATGAGGCCTATATTTCAGATCCATTAAGTATGATCGTTTTACCTTTAACAGGTATTAAAAAACGTCGCCTCTTACACTTTCCGGGTTCTCCGTTAGCTAATAAACTTAGACCCGATGAACTTATGGGTAAGCTTGCGGGATTACTTAAGAATGACCCATCTTCTGGTTTAACTTTAAATTCTTACACTGAAACTGAAGCCGACCATGAATTTGCCACTGAGCTTTTCACTGAAGGTTTAATGGAAGGTAACTTAATGAAGATCTCTGCTGGTCTTCATACTTTAGAAGATTCATTTGCTCACGCAGGAACAATTGCTGAATTAGGTCATGCGCACTTCTGGCATCATCCAGATCGTCCTTTCGTTGATCAAGCTTCAGTTGAAAAATATTTTAAAATGGCGCGTTCAGTTTTAAAAGCGATGGTGGCTGTGCGTTCACTATTACCAGTAGATCAAATTGATTATGAAATTGCGTTTTCTGATCAGGGCCCGAATGCAAAGTTAAACGGTGATCAATTAGCTGATTTATATCACCAAAATAAAATCATTCATGACACGATTTCTAGAAAAATCTTAAACGAACCAACTTATGTTGATTTCGTATTAAAAGATATTTTCACACGCGCCCAAAAAATTGGTTACGTAAAAAGTGGTTATGAAACTTATTTAAAAAACTACACGGCCGGACAAGATGCTTATGATGCGGCCGAAAGTATCGCGCAGTACTTACCGCAAGATATGGTAAATATGCCGCAAGTTTTAAAAGACTTAGGCCGTCCTGTAAACCTTAATGCTCACTACGTCGTTTCACTTGGTGGGGCTCAAGGTTTAATGACTAAGGTTGTTCACGGCATGTTAAACGGTGTGGTTCCGCGTGCGCTAGATGAATATCACCGCTTTGAAAAAGAAGAAGATGGTGCTATCTGGGATAAAGAAATGGCGTTACGGGTATCAAACATGCGCCAAATGGTTTTCACGATTTACAAAAAAGATCTTTATTTTGTTAAAAACAACACGGGCACTAAAGAAGGTTACATCTTAGAAATCACTAAGAACCCTAAGGCGAATACGCCAATGCCTAAATCAAACGGCCAAACTGAAGCTGTCACTTACACGTTAAATGAAAAGTATGAATTTAACAGAATGATTTTTGGTTTCTTATTTCCGAAATTAAACGCTTCATTAGGTAGCCTGGATGAATTTAACGCCATGATGCAGGTGTTTCATGATCCAGCTAAAGATAAATTAACAATCGGTAACCTTTGGGAAAAAGGTGTAGCGATTTTTAATACAGTCACTTCAGTTGATGATATTCCTGGTAAAATTAAATTAGCAATTGAAGATTTAGAGCATTCGCGCATCGTACCTAATGAGTACAACCGCTACTACGCAGTTCCGTACTTATTACGTTCGCAAATTTCTAAAGGTAATTTTAAGCCAATCAAACTTTAGACCTCAAAAAAATCACACAAGATCGCCATAGTCACTTCAGGTTCTGAAGGGGCGATCTTTGTGCGCCATTGTCTGATCATTTTAAGCATTTCTTCTTTTAACTTATCGGCATCATCTTGAGACATGGTAAATACCGACGTGTACCTAAGATCACCTTCATTACGATGAGGAATATTACTCACTGATTTTAAACGCCAGTTCGAATGATTTACCATCGTCATGTACGATTCATCCGGTAAGTGCGCCGAACCCGTGACATATACCCATTTATCGCCATCGCTTTTGACCAGGCCGTAACTAGCCAAGGTTTTTAAAACACTTGAAACTTCGCCGACAGTTAATCGTAATTTTTCAGCTATGGTCATCGCTGTTTGCTCTTCGATACTTGTTGAAACGTGAACGGCCGCATAGACCCAGTTGCTATGGTAAACGAGCTCGACGTCTTTGGCGTATTCTTCGTCGGTGTGAAGTCTTTTAGTTAAATTGGCTCTTTGTTTTCTAAGCTGGCTTAACTTTTTTTCAAAGTAGCGTTTATTTTTCACAGACGCTGCCTTTGCGTGTAGAATCAAAGTCACTAAATATTCTTTCTCTTGATCATCAAGACCCAGAAACGTTGAAATATTTAAAGCGTGGTCTGTGGTTAAATCAGCATTGGCTGTTAACACCTGTGAAAGATACGATGGCTGGCAACTGGCTTCACGCGCTAGGCGGGCTTGGTAACCACGAACTTCTTCGTTAGTTCTAACTAATTGCTTTAGATACTCTTTGTAATCATCAAACTTAAATAAATCGCTCATAAGCGGTGTTCTATATCGTTTATTTTAAATAATCAAATTCAATTATTTTGATTATTTAATTGATACTGAAGTCAAATTGCTTTTTTGCTAAAAGATCGGCTACAAGGAGAACCAATTATGAAACTAACTATGATCGTTACATTAATGACCCTATTATCTTCAATGGCTTTTGCCGGCCCTATTTCATCTGGCGGCGATGAAAAAGCTCGTGAGTTTAATTGCTACTCACCAGCTCACATCGACGAGCTTTTTGAAATTCGCGTGCGCGACGTTGCAGGTACAATCGCCGAAGTGTCTTTATGGACTATGGGTGCAGAAGGTAACTTAGAAAAGCGTTCAGCGGTTAACGCCAACGTTAACTTAAACCCTCAGGTAGACGCTTACCAACTTGATCACACAGATATCAATGAACAATTAGTAATGAGCGTATTACCCATTGAAGGTCTTGGAATTTTTGCTGGTCAATTTCCAGAGACTAACTTTAGCAAAGACGCACTTCAAATGACTTGCGTTGAAATCAAATAGTTTTTAAAGCCTGTAGTTACTCCTTCAGGCTTTTTTTATTTTATAATTCAGTTTCTTGATCTATCACACCGGCGATTTGCGTTTTATCTTCTTTCGGAAGATTCGCAATCACCCCTTTAGGCAGGGCTTTTCCGGCTTTTAAGTATTTTGTTTTAATATGTGGATTATAAAGACGAAGCTTTTGTTTATCGTTACCAAAATAAGTCAGTAATTCTTTATACGGCATTGGTTTTACAACTTTTACCGCACGAATCTGTAACTCTTGGTATTTAAAAACTGGCTCCGGAAAAAATAAATTCGCATGTGATTCAACATATAGCGCCGCTAAATACGTCGCGTAGAAATTTCTTGAAGCAAAACCAAAACTTTTACTCGCCCCTACGTTATCAACTAAGTAAGCGATGTCGTTTGATTTGTACTTTTTAACGATTTTACTCATGCTACCCACCCCGTGGTTATAGCCTGTAACTGCCAAAGGCCATGATTTTAAAATCTGGTAATTCTCTTTAAAGATTTTAGCCGCAAGCTTCGTTGCATAGATCGGATGATTTCTTAAATCTTGTGCGTCTGAAATATATTTAAATTTTTTCGATACCCGCGGCATGATCTGCCAAAGACCACTGGCTCCAACACGCGATTCGGCAAAAATATTAAATGAACTTTCAACAAACACCACACGTGTTAATTCTTTGGGAATCTTCTCTTGTTCAAAAATTCTTTCCATTTGTGGTAAATAATAACCTGAAACTTTAATGGCTTGCTCCATGCGGTCTTTTAAACCCATTTGTAGGCGGATCTTTTTCACATCAATTTTGTGGCGGGCCGCTAATAATTTTTTCTGGCGTCGAATTAAAATCTCGGCCTCAAGCTGACGACGCACTGGCGACCACTTAGGGTTTGCATAAACTTGGGTAAGGTCAAAATCCCCAAGAATTCGATCGGTATCGCCAGCTACGTGAAATACCCCTTGTTGGGTTGTATACTTCGTATAAATCTGAATCCAGAAGTCGACCGATTTTTTAAGCCCTTCAGGCACTTTAAACGTATCTGCGTTGTAACCGATAGCTTGATAGGTATTCCAGTTCGGCGGAATCCACATCGCCAGGTTTTCTTTATCAACAACTTGTTGAGCAAAGCTTGAAAGCGAAAAAGAAAATAGTGAAGCAAATAGAATAAGTTTCATACGAATCTTATCGGCTTTTTGTTTTCAAAATTTCACGACTTTTTAACTGTCTCTTTCTGGGATATTCAAGCTTCAAATTGATTCAGTTTGCTAAACAAGCTCTCTTCTATGTATTTTTACGTCAAGGGATGTGCATCGCTTACGATAAATCGTGCCTTCACTGTAAAAATCAGTAATTGCCGTTCGCCGCTGACCCGCGCTAACCTATAAGTGATGAAGAAGTATGACTTTATTATTGTAGGTTCAGGGTTTGGTGGCTCAGTGAGCGCCATGCGCTTAACACAAAAAGGTTATAAAGTCTTAGTTCTAGAAAAAGGCAAAAAATATAAGCCGCAAGACTTTGCTAAAACGAATTGGAATCTTAGAAAATTTGTTTGGGCTCCTATCGTCAGATGTTTCGGCATTCAACAAATTACGTTATTGAATAAAATTATGATTTTACACGGTGTTGGAGTTGGCGGCGGAAGCCTTGTCTACGCTAATACCTTAATGCAGCCCGAAGATTCAGTTTTGTCTGATGCAATCTGGCCAAAGCAGTTTGCCGCTGATAAAAATCACTTCTATAACCTTGCCCGTAAAATGCTGGGTGTAACTGAAAATAAAATCGTGACCGCCGCTGATAAAAAAATGCAGCTTCTTGGTGAACGCCTAGATGTACATGATTCTTTTCATTTAACCCAAGTCGGCGTGAACTTTGAATCTGAAGGCGTTGATCCGTACTTTGCAGGCCACGGCCCGATCAGACAAGCCTGCACTGGCTGCGGCGCCTGTATGATCGGTTGTCGTGTTGGCGCTAAGAACACTTTAGATAAGAACTATTTATATTTCGCCGAAAAATGGGGTTGTGAAATCACCCCTGAAACCACCGTCGATAAAATTATTCCTCTGAAGAATGGCGGGTATGAGGTTAGCACTCATCGTTCGACATCACTTTTAAAGAAATCCAAAACTTATACCGCCGAACATGTGATTTTAGCTGCCGGAGTTATCGGAACTTTAAAAATTCTTTTCGCTAATAAATCTAAATATCAAACGCTTCCTCATATTTCAGATGAACTGGGCGTTGATGTGCGCACCAATGGCGAAAGCTTATGTGGCGCAACAGCACTTAATGATGGCATTGATTATTCGGCAGGAATCGCTATTGGCTCGGCCATTCACCCCGATGCTTATACAAAAATTGAACCTGTTCGCTACCCACAAGGGTCAGACTTAATGCGCCTCTTAGCGGTACCACTGACAGGTGATGGCTCAAGATTCACACGCCCTTTAAAACTTTTGGGAAATATTTTTCTTAAATTTATTCCTTTTTCAAAATTATATTTTTCAAAAGACTGGGCCCGCCGAACAATTATTCTTTTAGTCATGCAAACTCTAGAAGAAAAAATCACGATCAAATATAAAAGATCTGTTTTTTCACTCTTTCAAAAAGGTTTGGTTTGCGATGATAAAGATCAAGCGATCAAATCTTATTTGCCCGTCGCTCAACAAGCCTCAACTGAATTAGCTGATATCATGCAGGGAGTTCCACAAAACGTAATCTCTGAAGTGCTATTAGCCACACCGGCCACAGCTCACATTCTTGGGGGCTGTCGATTTGGTTCGGTGATTAATGATCAGCATGAAGTGATCGGCCATAAAAATCTTTATGTCATGGATGGCAGTGTTATACCGACGAATTTAGGAGTGAATCCTAGCTTAACAATCACCGCACTTGCTGAGAGTTTTACGAATCAATTTACTACGACTCAAAGAGCTTCGCCGGAAGAAAGTGATAAACGGCAAATTCGGTTTTCTTGATCTAGCCCAGAAACGAAAAAACCCGCTTGTTAGCGGGTTTCATCTATCAAAACTATAATGTGAGAAATGGTAGGGAATGCCGGATTCGAACCGACGACATCCACCTTGTAAGGGTGGCGCTCTACCAACTGAGCTAATTCCCTGTCGTCTTGATTGGGCTATAGATATATATAAGCTATAGCCCGCGTTCAACAAAAAAATTCAATTACTTGCGTTTTCTGCAGTAGAAGTCTGTCGAATTTGTAATCTTTTTCAGCATCATGTTCGACTGTTCTGCTTTAGATGGGTCAGCTGTGATGTCATCTTCACCTTCGTTGTCTAAAGTGATTACAGAAGCTGCTAAAATTGATTGTCCGCAAAGGTTTTGGTCCATCTTAAGGTCAGCGGTATCAAACATCGCTAACTTCATCATGTACGTTTGGCCTTCTTTATCTGTTAAAGTTAAACGAACCACATTTTTCTCAGCCGCGGTTACAATGCCCACGCCCTTCATAATAGGACCGTTACATTGGTTACGAGACATCACATCTACGCTTAAGTGTTTCGCGTTTTGATCTTGGCGAACGACACGCATACGCATAACTTGGTCTGGAGAATCACTTACTTTCCATAAACCTTGGATTGTATTCCACGGGAACGGTTGAGCTACTGACCACGGAAAGCCATCAATCGGCCCACCCTGTTTGTTTAAACCACAAGACGGATTTTCTGCTGCTGCTAATTGTTGTTCGGCGGCTGGTCCAAAAAATCTAGCTTGCGCTAAAACCCCTGCTAATACCACCGCTAAAATTAAAGCTACTTGTTTCACGAGATTCTCCCCTCTTGAGCAATCTGTTCACTAACTTTGATTGATTTATTTAAGAAATAACCGTTCTTAGATCTAAAAATATATTTAGGACGATCGTAATCTGGTTCGATCATTTTTCTAAGACGCTTAATCGTTACATAGATTTTATTATCGTGCACAGCTGGATCATATTCTTGCTTCCAGATGTGTTCCACTAAATATTCTTTCGAAAATACTTCACCTTGTTTAGAGATAAATAATTTTAAAAGATCTAATAAGATAAATTGGTTCTTGAAATCGATTGTTCCCAATTGTTTTTCTTTAACCATGTGGTTATCAAAATCAAATGAGATATCGAAAACATCTTTTGTGCCCGAACGGTAAGATTCAAGATACTTCGAAAGATGCGAAAGCATTTTTTTCGAGTTAACTGGATCCATACTTTTTAAGAACAGATCGAAATAAATTTTAGCAGCATCTTTTTGGCCTAATTCAAATAAGCACATACCGATGTTACCGATAATTGATAACGAACCATTTAGTTTTTTAGCTGACTTAGTGACTTCGTAAGCTTGCCAGTAAAGATCTAAAGCTTGGTCGTATTTTTTTAACTCAAATAAGATATTTGCATTCGCTGATAACACTAATGATTTTAAATCAGCGTTTTCAATGAACTGCATGAAAATATTTAAGTTATAAATTTCTTTTAACGCTTCTTCGAACTTACGTTGATGACGGTAACAGATAGCGATACCTAAAATGGCATTACAGATATCTTCTTTTTGATCCACTTTTAAAGCGTGTTCTAAAGCGATTTTGAAATACTCTAAACCGTTTTCGATTTGGCCTTTGTAAACAGCGGCGATACCGAATACGTAATACACGCGTGAATTTAATTGAATGTTTTCACGAATAACTGTGTCTTGCAGCTTTTCTTTATAAGCGGCTAATCGTTCGTACTCTTCACGTTCAGCATAAATACGTAAAATCTGCTGAGCGCTTTTCAGGTACATCTCGAAATTTTTCTCCGATAAGTAAGCGTCTGCGGCTTCAATCAAGTTGGGCAATGCTAGTTGATAATCACCACGATCGCAGTAGAGCTTACCTAATTCGTATACACGATCTGCGTTCATTATGTGTTAATCCTTTGTCAGTAATTAGTCAGGAAATGAATGAGATGCAAAGTACAGATTTTGTAAGATCAGGTCAACAAACTTACATCTAGTCGCTGAAATTTTGAAAATGGTGCCTCTGCGAAAGGAAAACTTCCCCAAAAATTTCACGGTGTTATGTGACTTTTTAAGAACATTGCTTATAAACGGCGAATCAATGCTGCAATTGCGTGCAATGTCATTAAAAACCAATAAAAAAGGGAGAGTTTTTAGCTCTCCCTTTAAGTTTTTAATTTTTGATATGTCGCTCCCGAAAAAGGGACGGCCTACCTAGTGTTGAGTATGAACTTGTTGGCCTGTGTAGTTGGCTTTGATACCGAACTCACGCTCTGATTGAGCTTTGAATAACTCTTTAGGCGATTTGATGTCTAAAGCGTTAATTAAAACTTGGTCAACGTGGTCAACTAAGATCACTTTTAACTCTTTAAGAACTTCTTTTGGAATATCCTTAAGGTCTTTTTCGTTCTCTTTAGGGCAGATAATCATCTTAATACCACCACGGTGAGCAGCTAAGATTTTCTCTTTTAAACCACCGATCGCTAACACTTTACCACGCAGAGAAACTTCACCTGTCATCGCCACTGTGCGCTTAACCGGGATTTTCGTGATCGCTGAAACAACCGAAGTTACTAATGCGATACCTGCTGAAGGACCATCTTTTGGAGTAGCGCCTTCTGGTAAATGGATATGGATATCGATGTTGGCGTAAAACTCTTTATCAAAACCGAATAACGGTCCACGAGAACGTACGTAGCTCATCGCTGCTGTACAAGACTCTTTCATCACGTCACCTAATTGGCCGGTAACTGTAAATTTACCTTTACCTGGAACCGCAGAAACTTCGACTGCTAATAAATCGCCGCCCACCTCTGTCCAAGCCATACCGTTGGTAAGACCGATCTCGTTCGTTTTTTCGATCTCGCCGTGTTTAAGCTTGTGTGGTCCAAGTAATTCAACCAGTTTTTCAGAGGTAATAACGTAACCTTCTTTTTTACCAGTTGCTTTAGTTTTCGCAGCAGCTTTGCCTTTCGCGGCTTTTTTCGCAGGCGTTGCTTTCGCAGATGTTCCACCTTCAGTTTTTAAATCGTTGATCATGTTATTCATAACCACGTCTTTAGCTACTTTACGGAATACGTTTGCAAATTCACGCTCTAAGTTACGCACGCCCGCTTCGCGAGTGTAGTAACGAATCACATCACGTACGGCTTTATCCTGCATCGTAATGTTTAAATCTTTTAGACCATGGTTTCCAATTTGTTTTGGAATTAAATAATTCTTAGCAATATGGAACTTCTCTTGCTCGATGTAACCATCTAAGTAAATGATTTCCATACGATCAAGTAACGGTCTTGGAACATTACCTAAGTTATTTGCCGTAGCTACGAACATCACATTTGATAAATCGTATTCTAACTCTAAGTAGTGATCAGAGAACGTTGAATTTTGTTCTGGATCTAATACTTCTAACATCGCTGACGCTGGGTCACCGCGGAAGTCATTCGCCATTTTATCGATTTCGTCTAATAATAATACCGGATTACCTTTATCTACTTTACGTAAAGCTTGAAGGATTTTACCTGGCATCGCGCCTACGTAAGTTTTTCTATGACCGCGAATCTCAGCTTCATCACGCACGCCACCTAAAGAGATACGCGCAAATGGACGATTTAAAGATTCAGCGATTGATCTAGCTAAAGATGTTTTACCTACGCCCGGAGGACCCGCTAAGCAAATGATAGGTCCACGCATGTTTTTCGATAATGAAAGAACAGCAAGGTATTCTAAGATACGATCTTTAACTTTTTCTAAGCCCCAGTGATCTTCATCTAAGATTTTCTTAGCGTTTTTCACGTCATGACGATCTTCTGAGTAGTCGTTCCAAGGTAATGATAAAACCCAGTCAATGTAATTTCTTACAACTGTAGCTTCGGCACTCATTGGAGACATAAGTTTAAGTTTTTTGATTTCTTTATTAACTTTATCTTTGGCCTCTTGAGGCATTTTTTTGTCTTTACACTTTTGTGCAAGATCTTCTAACTCAGCTTGGTAATCATCTTTTTCACCAAGTTCTTTTTGAATAGCTTGCATTTGCTCATTCAAATAGTATTCCTTCTGAGATTTTTCCATTTGTTTCTTAACACGTGTACGGATTTTCTTTTCTACTTCTAGAATTTCGATCTCGCCCGTCATTAAGTTTAATAGATTTTCTAAACGTTTAGATGGATCAAGGATTTCTAAAACATTTTGTTTATCTTCAAGTTTAAGATTTAGCTGAGCCACGATGATATCAGCTAATTCACCTGGATTTTCAATGCTCGATACGCGCATTAAAATTTCAGGTGGAATACGTTTGTTTAATTTAACATATGTTTCGAAAGTTGATTTAACCGATCTAACTAAAGCAGAAGCTTCAGTTGGATTTTCAACTTCTTCATCAATGACTTCACAGTTAACTACGAAGAAACCATCATTTGGTACAAAACCTTTAATGCGGGCTCTACGTTTACCTTCAACTAAAACTTTTACTGTGCCATCTGGTAAACGTAAAAGTTGGATAATTGAACCGACTGTACCGATTTGATAGATATCTTTTTCTTCAGGATTATTTGTTTTAGCATCTTTTTGCGCTGCTAAAATAATATCGGTTTGTTTACTCATAGCATCTTCTAGAGCGTTGATGCTTTTTTCACGACCTACAAATAATGGCATCATCATGTGAGGAAAGATGATGAGATCACGTAGAGGAAGTAAGGGTAGTTGTTGAGTGTCGGCTGTATTTTTGTTCGCCATTGAGTGAACTCCTTCCTTGAATAAAACCAGTAAATTCATTTTACCAGTTTTTTGTTCCCGATTCTCCGAATCAGGGACCAGAGGTTGCTTTGAGACAACTGTTCTGGTCAGTCAGGTTAATTCCATTTTCGCTATAAAGTTAATTATATTGAATTAGATTCCCCTGCCTTATCTATTATTTTAGGGAGCGCTTTTAAAAGTTCAATGCCTTTTTCGTTATTGTAGAAATAAAAAAATCTTTGGGTCCAGAAGTCAAAAATTACACGATACAGTGTCTGACAATTTACAGCTCAATTTGATACATAACTAGACACTGTTTACACCAAACCCCATATATTCGTTTTAACACGGTTACTATCTTGCTTTATGTCACAACAAACAGGTGGTACGTGATGTTAAATAAACTTGTAAACAAAACTATTCTTTTGTCTTTTATAGCTTCGTCTATGGTGGCGAATTCTGTTTATGGCGCGAAGATGATTAGTAAATGCGACATGGACCAGAACATGACCAAGATCAACGGAACTAACATCAATATTAAGTACCCGATTGCTTCGGTTTCAAAAGTATTTACAAGTTTACTGGCCGCCACAACATTCGATTTAGGCACAACTTTTTCCACACAAGTATTTGCCACACCCGTTGAAGGTGGAAAACATGATGTGCATATCTCTGGCTCCAACGATCCGTATTTTAACCGTTACAAAATGCACATGATCATCTCACGCTTAAACGAAGCGGGAGTTAAGAATATCCGTAACTTAACTTTTGATGAGCATGTTAAATACTTGCATGACACTGATTCTTACTCTGGCTTCTCGGTAGTCACCGGCACACGTGTTGTTAAAAATAAAAAAGGCCAAAAAGTTTCAGTACCGGTGCGTACATTTATCCGCCCAACGGTTTTAAAAGCGACATTAAATTACCCAGGTGTTGAATTAGTTGAAGCGCAGCTTAAAGAACAGCGCGTAATCTTGGCTAACTACCCCCAATCATACTTAGCAGCGAAAGCTGCAGGCATTGAATTATTTAAATCTCCCCGTTTTAATGTAGAAAAGACTTCGCATAAGCCAGCCGCTGAATTCAGAGCTGCAAACAATACGATTAAACTTTACGTTTCGTCTCAAGATGTGCGCACAATTATCAAAGCCATGAACTGGAACTCGAATAATCATTCAGCAAATCGCTTATTAGTGGCTGCCGGTGGATTAGATAAATTAAATAAGTTTTACTACGGCACTTTAAAAGTTTCTGAATCAGAATTTTCTTTCGTGAATGGCTCAGGACAAAATCATGATTTAGAGGGCAACGGCCGTTTATATAATGAGGCTTCTTGTTCGGTAGTGATTCGTACCATCCGCGCTTTAAATACAGCGGCACAAAAACAAAATAAGCAATTAACTGAGTTAATGGCCGTTATGGGCGTTGATAAAGGTTCTACTGTAGGTGGTGCTGCTTACACAAAACCAGAAACTCGCGGCAGAGCTGTCGCCAAAACAGGAACCGTGGGTACAAACATCACGTTAGGTGGAATGATCAACGGCACCAACGGTCCACATTATTTCTTTTATAACGTAGCCATTGCTTCGGCTTCGCGCAAAGAAGAAAACCGTGCGCGGGCGATGATCAATTTAGAATTAGCAAAACTTACCAAACAAGTGCGTGGCGTACCGTTCACATACACGATGGATAACCCGCTTAAAGACAACATGGATAACTACGATGAAGATGAAGCACCAGAAGATACACCACAACCAGGGGTAAATGTGGATGAAGAAGCCGCTCAGGTAATTGGTCAACAACCAGCACCAGCGGCCAAACCTGTAACGGCTCCGGCTAAGCCAGCAGTGGCCGCAGCGAAACGCGTAGCTAACAAATAAAAAAAAGGAGAGTTCATCACTCTCCTTTTTTATTTTGTGATACGCTGCTCCCGAAAAAGGGACGGCCTACCTATGCTGATTCTGATTCAGACTTTTTCGCTTTTTCAGCTTTGGCCTTCATCTCTTCATCAGTGTAGTAAACCATCTTAGGCTGTGATTGCTCTTGGATTACTTTTTCGTCGATAATCACTTCTTTAACGTTAGTCATACCTGGAACATCGTACATCACATCTAACATTGATGATTCGATAACACCACGAAGACCACGGGCACCCGTTTTACGTTTTAAAGCTTCACGCGCGATCGCTTTTAAAGCCTCGTCTGTAAATCGTAAATCAACACCTTCAAACGAGAATAGTTTTTGGTATTGTTTTGTAATCGCATTTTTCGGGCGAGTTAAGATATCCATTAAAGCATCTTCTTTTAAAGGTGCAAGAGTTGCGATCGCTGGTAAACGACCGATAAACTCTGGAATAAGACCGAATTTAGCTAAGTCATCTGGTTCTACTTTAGCTAATAATTCTTCGATATTACCTTCAGCTTTGTGAGAAATCTCACCGCCGATACCCATTGATTTATTTACAGTTCTGTTTTCTACGATTTTATCTAAACCTACGAAAGCACCACCGCAAATAAATAAGATATTTGTTGTATCTACCTGGATAAACTCTTGTTGAGGATGTTTACGGCCACCTTTTGGCGGTAAGTTCGCAACTGTTCCCTCTAAGATTTTTAATAAAGCTTGCTGTACACCCTCACCCGACACGTCACGAGTGATTGATGGATTTTCTGACTTACGAGAAATTTTATCGATCTCATCCACGTAGATGATACCACGTTTTGCTTTTTCGATATCGTAGTCAGCAGCTTGTAATAAGTTAAGAACGATATTTTCAACGTCCTCACCCACGTAACCAGCTTCAGTTAACGTTGTCGCATCAGCCATTGCAAACGGTACGTTTAATACGCGCGCAATTGTTTGAGCGATTAATGTTTTACCTGATCCTGTTGGACCAACTAGTAAGATATTTGATTTTTGTAATTCAACATCAGAGGCTTTTTTACCCTGAAGAGCATTGATACGCTTGTAGTGGTTGTGTACCGCTACGGCGATCGTTTTCTTCGCAGATAACTGGCCGATAACATAATCATCTAAAAAGGCTTTGATTTCAGCTGGTTTTGGAACTCTGAAAGCTCCTTTAACCGCGACTTCTTTTTCTTTTTCCTCGTCGATGATATCCATGCAAAGGTCGATACATTCGTCACAGATATAAACGCTTGGGCCGGCGATAAGTTTTTTAACTTCTTTTTGGCCTTTACCGCAGAATGAACATCTTAATTGAGCGTCTTTCATCTTCTCTTATCCTTTATTAGCTTTACGCGGTTCGATGATATGATCGATTAAGCCAAATTCTTTAGCCATGCCTGGATCCATGAAGTTATCACGTTCCATGGCGTGGTGTAGAGTTTGATAGTCTTTACCCGTATGTCTTTCATAAATCTTAGTTAATTTCTCTTTCGTTTTAATTAACTCTCTGGCGTGGATCTCGATGTCTGTCACTTGTCCTGATAAACCGCCACCCGCTAAAAGTGGTTGGTGGATCATGATACGTGAATTAGGCATTGAGTATCTTTTCCCCTTAGTACCCGCATTGAGTAGCAAAGATCCCATGCTGGCCGCCATACCCATGCAATAAGTCGCAACGTCGCATTTTACAAACTGCATGATGTCGTAAATCGCCATACCTGCAGAAACACTGCCACCTGGCGAATTAATATAAAATTGAATGTCTTTTTCAGGGTTATCCACCTCTAAAAATAAGAACTGAGCGATGATTGCGTTGGCCACTTCATCAGTTACGGCTGACCCTAAAATAACGATACGGTCTTTTAAAAGACGTGAATAGATATCGTATGATCTTTCGCCTTTTGAGGTTTGTTCGATGACATATGGTAATAGTGGCACTTCGGGCTCCTGTTCTGTTAGCGTTCACATGCTGTTTTAACTGCTGCTTCATTACCCACTTCAGGTGGTGTTCGCGCTGTGTTTTTTTTCGGACTTTTAATGTTCACACTTTATTTTTTTTAACATGAGTCCAGAAAAAGACTCGACTAGTCTAGTCGAAATGCCTCTTCTTTAGATTTTTTTTGGAAAACTGCTTCAATCTATTCCCGTTTTGGGACAAAATGGGCTCCTATAAATTGAAGTGAATTTAATAGCTTCGGAAGGATACCCATGTCTACTTTGCAAGTTCATTTGCATGCTAAAGATATTTCTACGTTACAAGGCCAAACGGTAGTTTTTTTCTCTAAACCAAGTGCGAAAAAAGACCAGCCAGCCGTTATTACTGAAAAAGACGTTACTGAAATTTTTGAAGAGTCTTTATCAGATAAAATCATCACAGGTGCTGCTAATGAAGCTGTAACTTTCCGTGAAGCTAACTTAAACAATTTCCGCCACGTGATCATCGTGGGTTTAGGTAGCGATGCAAAAATGACAGCTGAAACAGTTCGTCAATCAGCTGCGGCTTTATACAAAGAAATTAAAACAACAAAAGTGACTGAAGCTTTCGTTCAATTAGACGGCTTAACGGCTTCTAAAAAAGATCTTGCTGAATACACACAAGCTTTCGTTGAAGGTTTAAACTTAGCTGGCTACAGCTTTGATGAACTAAAATCAAAACCTAAAGACAAAAAAGAAGAAGTGATCAACATTCACTTAGTAACTAAAGCTAAAGACAAATCAATCGTTACAGCTTTTAACGAAGGTACAATCTTAGCTTCTTGCACGAACTTCGCTCGCCGTTTAGGTGATATGCCAGGTAACTTAATGACTCCGACAATCTTAGCTGAAGAAGCTATGCGCGGTGCTAAAGGCACAGGCTTAAAAGTAACAGCTTGGGATAAAAAACGTATCGAGAAAGAGCGCATGGGTGGTTTACTTGGTGTTAACCAAGGTTCTGACCAAGAACCACGTTTTATCGTTATGGAATATTTTGGCGCAGGCAAATCTGGAACAGGTGGCGGTGCTAAAGGTAAAAAACCAGTTTGCTTCGTAGGTAAAGGTTTAACTTTTGACTGCGGTGGCGTAAGCATCAAGCCAGGCGCTAAAATGGAAGAAATGAAATACGACATGATGGGCGGTGCCGGTGTTATCGGTACTATGCTTGCAATCGCGCAATTAAAATTAAAAGTAAACGTCATTGCTTTTGTTCCATCGACTGAAAACATGATCAACGGTCATGCGACTAAACCAGGTGATGTACACACAGCTCGTAACGGTAAAACTTTTGAAGTGAACAACACTGATGCTGAAGGCCGTTTAATTTTATCAGACGCTTTATCTTACGCTTCTGAACAAGATCCTGCGATCATCATCGATGCAGCGACTTTAACAGGTGCTATGGTTGTAGCTTTAGGTAATATCCACACTGGTTACTTCACTAAAAATGCAGCTCTTAAAACTAAAATTGAAAAAGCCGCCGACATTTCTGGTGAAGCTGTATGGCACATGCCGTTTAACGAACACCACACTAAAGATATGAAAGGCACTTACGCTGATCTTTCTAATATCTCTTACACGGGTGGCGCAGGTTCTGGAACAGCAGCAGCCTTCTTAGAGCAGTTCGTTGGCGAAGAAATCCCATGGGCTCACTTTGATATCGCGGGCACAGGCTGGGCATGTGGTAACCGCTTAAACTACTGCACTGCTAAAGGAGCGACAGGCGTTATGGTTCGCACATTCGTAGAAATCGCGAAACAGTACTAATTCGGTAGGCCGTTACTTTTTGAAACACGGCGTATCATTTACGAAAAAGGAGTCTTTCGAGACTCCTTTTTTATTTCTAAATTTATCTTTTACATCGACCTTCTAAGGCCGCGTGTTCGGCAATCACCGTTTCCATACGCGCCATGATGGCTCCGATATCGGCATGTGGATCGTTATCCATCTTATCTTTTAACAATCGAAATTCAGTCTTCTTAACTTGCTGTTCGTCACAGGCTTTTACTCGCTTGTTGATTAAAGCAAATGCCGAACATTGTACGAATAGAACCACTAAGAATACTTTCATGTCTCTCCAGTGGTGGTTTTTAATTTTGAGTTGGCGCAGCGCTCCCGAAAAAGGGACGGCCTACCTTTTAAAATTCTAGAACTGTTGGGGTTTTGTTTTCTGTAATTGTTTTTTCGAAAGCGACAACTTTAGTGTTGCCGTTTTGATTTTTGAAAATCACAGAACGTAAAATCCACGTTCTCGGCCACTCATCCCCTGAGCCAGAAAACGTGAATGTTGAAGATAAACCATCAAATTTAAAAGAAGCATTTGCAGGCTTTTGTTTTAAAATTCTTGTGACCGGAATTTCGATCGACGCCATTTCAACAGGATCTTGCGCCGGTAAACATTCCGCATCAATAGTCATAACCGGTGGCTCACCAGCTACTGAGATACCATCGCCAGTGAATTGAATTTGTACTTTTGGATATTGGCGGCAAACGTTTGAAGATAAGCTCGTAAAACGAATATACTTTTTGCCATCTGGTAAATTTTGAATTTGAACTTTATGAGATAACTCTTCTTTAAGTTGCTCAGGGTCGAAATTTTTTAACTGATGAACTTTGTGACCAACGGCTGCCGGATCACGGTCTGCGAAATTTTCATTGAAGTAGCCGTAAAATAAAGAGAATCCCAACGTAAAGGTCAGAAAAAATAAGGCGACAGACTTAGATTTATAAACGAATTGCTCCATTTGATACTCCTAGCTACAGAGTATCATAGAGAACTTTATTCATGCTATATAGACCCGCACTCGGCCTTTTTGTAACCTTTAAATTGGACTTTCATCTGTTGCGCTTCAAGACCGATGGCTAGTAAGCCAAGCTTGGCTGACCAACCGTAAACGTTCTCTTTCGGACAGCCCTGACGATTGTCGAGAAGGTCTGTTACACACAGTTTTTTATAAACAGCGCCCGGAGAATTTAAACTTTCAGTTGATGATTTTTCAGAATGCGTTCTTAAGAAGCCTCCGGCTAATTCACAACCAACCATATAAATCACAGGTTCTGCCGAAGCTTGATCTGCGGTAACCACTGAAGGAATACCTTCTTGAATAATCACTTCTTCAACTTCGCGGCCACCTTTAGCGGCTTTCATTTTTTTGCGTGATTTGTAGGTCCACTCTTTGACTTCTTGGCCCGAAGAAACTTTGATAACACCTAAACCGTACGTTCCGGCATTATTTTTTACAAAGCAGAATGGTTGTTGATCAATTTTTTCAGCAGCGTATTTAGTTTGAAGTTTTGCCAAGAAAGCATCTACACGAGTTGCTAAAGCATCACGGCTTTCATCACTGTTGATATCAAAGTTTTCAAATAACTCTGTTTCAACGCGCATTAAAAATGGATCAACCCCAATGATGTCAGAAAAAGTATTTACCAATGAGTTGTAGTGCGTAAAGTACTGCGATTTTTTACGTTGATACCAACCAAGTTCTCTTGGTGGGTTTAACGGCAATTGCAATTGATCGCCCCACTCAGTAAGAGCTAGAGAGAAATCATTATTGCTGATCACGATATCTGGATTAAACTGTTGAAAACTTGGTGAAGATGTATAACCGCTGTGCGCGATAATTTTTTTACCCGTCACACTTGTTAATTCAAGCGGGGCTTCTAACATTTTTGGAAAAGCCACCTGCACGTAAAAACCACCAGCTGCTAATAACTCAGAAATTGTGGCTACGTTTTCTAAATAATACGGGTTAGCCGTGTGCTCTTCTGTCACTAAAAGAATTTTTTTAACATTCTTACCGTAATGAACATGAATATATTTTTGAAAAAGATCGACCGCTGTTTCTTTATCTGTGGGGCAGATATTGTTAAAGCCCGCCGGATAAATATTGGCATCAACGTTGGTGATTTTGTAACCCGCATCACGAATGTCGTAGCTTGAATAGATCGGATAATCTAAAACTGAAGTTTGTTTTTTAAACCACGTAAAAACATTGTCGATATTTTTACAGATCTGCCCGTGAATGTAGGCTTGCGCCCCTGTTTCTACCATATTTTACTCGTATAACCAGCGTTCAATTCTTTTTTGATACGCTTCTAAATAACTAATTAATTCTGCGGTTTTCACCGAACCCAAAGTACCCGTCTCAAGATGTGAACTTTTTAGCTTTTGTAAAGCCTCGTAAAGACCTTGAGCGATTTTTTTTCTGTATTCCAAATCCATCTTTAAATCTTTTAAAGAGGCTTCAAAGTAGTCATAACGCGAAGTTAAGATATCAAATACGCGTTTATACAGCTGTGGATCAGCCTCAATAGCGTAAAGAAGTTGCACTTGAATTTCTTTTAAATAGATCACTTCCTCAATGCAGTAGATGCCGCAGTTAAAATCTAAAGTCCAACGTAAGTTTTCTAAAGCACGAGATGTATCTTGAGATGTATCGGTCATAACTTGCGTGATGTATTTTTTCTCATCGGCATTTTCAATCGGCGCTTTTACTTTAGCTAAGTTTTTAAGTAACAACGCCTTAGCTTGCATAACTTCTAATGGTGATCCGCCACCACGCTGTACGAAATCACGTAAATTTAAAATGGCTTTTTCAGGCTGTGCTGTTTGATCGTAAATTTTAGCCAACAACACCACGGCCTCACCGTAATTTTGATCTTCGCGTACCGCTGTTTTTAATAAAATGGGCTCTGCTTTTTCATATTCAGCAATCGAAACAAAATATTTTCCTTGGTCAAATTCCGAATATATAGATTTTTTTTCAGTAGCGCGGCCAAATAACGAACAGCTAGATAAGCTCAATGTTGTGATAGATATCGCTAAGATTTTCCACATGTAACTGATTGTGGCTGAGTTCCTGCGATTTGTACACCTTAAGATGCGCACCAAACTTAGACTTAGACCCAAGAAGTCGTGCTTCTAACGCTTTAAGATATTCAACATAACGAACTAACGGCCCTGCGCTAACCTCTTCATTCATCCATGAAGGCACACGGTTAATAATAATCGATTTTAAGTTATAACCTTGTTTTTCAATCTCAGAACTTAACCGTAAAGCTTCGCTAATGCGTGACGGATCAAGCGCCGTCACTAAAATAAATTCAGTGCTTTTAGCTGTTAAAACCTTATGACAATCCCACACCTGTTTTTCAAGGGGTGTTTGCCAGCGCTGAATGGCTTTAAAAAACATTGAAAGCTCTTTAACGAATTCTGAACCCGTTAGATTTTCTAGAATTTTTAAAACTTGTGATGTTCCCGTGTTTAACACGCGCTTAAAAAAGCCCACATCTTTTTGATCTGGATCACGAAACCACTGCGCTACACCTTCGTTAAATAACTGCGCGATTTTTTCTGGTGCGTGCAGAAAATGCCAAGTGTGCTGCGCTGGAGGCGTATCTAAAATTACGATATCGTATTCTTTAGAATTTACAAATTCAGTCAGCTTAAATAACGAAGAAAAATCCTGCGAACCACTTAATTGTGTCGAAAGTTGTTTATACAATTTGTTTTCTAATAGCTTTTCAATTTCTTCTTTTGTCGCTGTGGATTTGGCCGCTTTTAACACGAAATCTTGAAAAGCTTTTTGATGATTTAAAGTACAAGCGTAAAGATTTTGTTTTACTTTATAAACTTCACCATCAGGTTTGATTCCTAAGGCTTGCGCCAGTCGTAAAGACGGATCAATTGTTAACACTAAAACTTTTTTATCTTTTGATAAACCAGAAGCTAACGAGGCTGACATTGTCGTTTTACCAACACCGCCAGTTCCGATACAGATGATTGTTTTTGTAGTAGATGCCACTTTAATCATAAAACTTCTTTCACTAAATATTCAGAAGCTTCATGTAAAAGTTTTTCCGTGTCGATTTCTGGAATCAGCGGCACCGGTGTAAATTTAATTTTTTGATCGGTAAAAATATTTTCGGCCAATTCTTGTTGTTCAAGCATGTTGGTAAAATATTTTTTTACACTTTCAGGTTCGTTTTTTAAGTCTGCTTTTTTTAAGAAAAAATATTTATTCAAATACACCTTAGGTGTCAGACCAAATTCGTCTTTAATACTGTGATACAGCTCAGCCGTTTCTGTGGCTGGAAGTTCTTCCGGTAAAGACACTAAATGCACATGGCAAAATTCAGGGTTTCTGATCCACTGGTCAATCGAACGGGTTTGTTCTCCCATCGGCCCAAACTGGATAATTTTTGCAAGGCCTGCGGGTGAGCGAAACATGGTTAAAAAATGACCCGTCGAAAAGGCATCAAACACCATGTGCTGGTACTTTAACGGCGGCCCATGCTTACGCGGAAGCGAAGTCGCCCGCCCCAAAATAGCCAACTCATGTAAGCCTGGTGAAACATCAATCAGAGCCTTGGAAATTGGGTTAGCAAAAAACAGTTTATACAGGGCTTCAACTTTTAGCAGATGCAGAGCATATTCTTTAAGGCATTCTGTCCCAGTCCATTGAGCCAAATCGAAATAAGCGGGGTTATTTCCCAGGTATTCTTGATAGAAGCTATGATCATTAAATTCTGCTAGCAAAATAGGCTTGTGCGCAGCCGTTTTTGACGGTGAAAATTTAGCTTTTTTAGCCAGACCTTGAGCTAGAGCCGCAGCGAAAAACGACTTTCCCACGCCCCCTTTTCCAGTCACGAAATGTATTTGTTGCTTTTGCATACAAACTACTCTAATTTCCCAAATTCTAAGTCATAAATTACAGAGACAAAGTACGAGATATTTTAAAAGGAGTCGTCGTGAAAGCACAAGTTCAAATCACTCAAGGGTTACAAAGAAAGATCAATGTTGAGATTCCGCAAAACGTTGTAACTACAGCTTTCGATAAAGTTTACCAAAGCATTCAACGTAATGTGCAAATTAAGGGTTTCCGTAAAGGTAAAGCGCCTTTAAGCACAATTAAATCATTATACAAAACTCAAGTTCTTGGTGATGTGGCGCAAGATCTTATCCAAATGCATTATCCACAAGCGATCAAAGATAACAACATTGATCCAGTTAGCTACCCAGAATTCGAATTCGAAGATCCCTCTGAAGGAAAAGACTTTAACTTCACAGCCATCATCGAAGTTCGCCCAGAAGTTAAAATCAAAAAATGGGAAGGCTTAGAAGTTGAAAAAGAAAAATTCGTAATGAACGACGCTCAATACGAACAAGTCTTAAATAACGTTCGCACTTCTCGCGCTAAAATCGTAGACGTTACTGAAAACCGCGCAGCTCAAATGGGCGACATTGCTGTTGTTGATTTCGAAGGTTTCGTTGATGGTAAACCATTAGAAAACGGTAAAGGCACTGACCACAATTTAGAATTAGGCGCTAAACAATTCATCGAAGGTTTCGAAGAAGGCGTTGTGGGAATGAAAGTTAACGATAGCAAAACTATCGGCTTAAAATTTCCAGATCCATACCACTCTGCTGAAATCGCTGGTAAACCAGTAGACTTCAAAGTAACTCTTAAAGGTCTTAAGAAAAAAGAATTACCTGAGTTAAACGAAGAATTATTAGCTCAAATCGGTACAAAACAAACTGTTGAAGAATTCAAAAAAACTTTACGTGATGATATCGAGCAATCTGATAAAAAACGTATCGAAGATAACTTCAAAAACCGTTTAATCAAAAAAATGGTTGAAGCCAATCCAGTTGAAGTTCCAGCTTCTTTATTAAAAGACCAAAAAGCTTCTTTAGTTGAAGATTTCAAAAAACGTATGTCTGACCAAGGCATGAACGAAACTGATTTCGAAGCTTACGTACAAAAATGGGATGCTGACTTTGCAAAAACAGCTTCTGAAATGATCCAGTCTTCTTTCTTAATCGACGCTTTAGCGACTGAGCACGATTTATTATGCAAAAAAGAAGACTTAGACGCTAAGTTTGCTGAATACGCAAAACAAACTGGCTTAGAAGAAGCTCGTATCCGTGAATGGTATGCTAAACCTGAACAAGCTTCTCGTTTAACTTACATGATCACTGAAGAAAAAGTTTTAAAACTTTTAACTGAAAAAGCGAAAATCAAAGAAGTTGACGCAAAAGACTTAAAAGAAGAACAAAACTAACAGTCTGACGGCACGATGCCGTCAGCCAGGCCGGCTAGGAAAGCCAACTAGCGCAGCGGCCAAAAACTAAAAAGGCTTGGTAATAAACCAAGCCTTTTTTATTGCCCAAATTGGGTAAGCCGTATCTTATTTCTTTAAAGAGCTTAATGTTTTCATCGCTCGTAAGTAAGAATACGCTTGGTAGCCTTGATAATCTGTTTTAAACAGTCTTTCTTTTTCTGTTAACTCAGAATCTTTTTTGCTCGCCACGTCTTTCCACCAAGCAGCGGCACTTGTGTCGATTTTAGCTTTACCTTTTTTTTCTTTTTCTTTTGCTCCGATTAAGTGACCTGTGATGTCTTGCTCACGCACTGATTTTTTCTCGTTTAATGCTTTCGAAAAAAGTTCTGAGTTCACATCTTCGATTTCGATATCTGGTTTGATACCTTCAGCTTGGATTGAAATACCGCTCGGCGTATAGTAACGAGCCACAGTTAATTTTAAACCGCTGCCATCACCTAATTTAATCACTGATTGCACTGAACCTTTACCGAAGCTTCTTTCACCCACGATTAAAGCGCGTTTGTTATCTTGTAAGGCACCTGACACAATCTCAGAAGCTGATGCCGAATATTCGTTAATTAAAATCACGATAGGAACATCGCCGTACTCAGCTTTTTTAGAAGCATAAGTTACATCTTTATTTTTTGGATCACGGGCGATTGTTGATACGATCACACCTTCTTTTAAGAACATGTCACAGATTTTGATCGCTTGATCTAAAAGGCCGCCTGGATTTTTTCTTAAGTCGATTAAGATACCTTCCATTTTGCCTTTATTGTTAGATTTATAATCGTTTAAAGCTTTTTCTAACTCTTTATGAGTTGTTTCAATAAAGCTTGTGATTTTTACGTATAAATAACCATCATCAAGCTGAGTGGCTTTAACAGATTTAATTTTAACTTGGCCACGCACCACTGTGATATCCACAGGTTTATCCGCATTATCACGAACAACTGATAAAACTACTGGCTCACCACGTTTACCTTTTAAAAGGGCGGAAGCTTCAACTAATGAAAAACCTTTTGTTGAATTACCGTCAATCGCGATCACTTTATCGCCTGGTTTGATTCCGGCTTTCCAAGCTGGCGTGTCTTCGATCGGAGAAATAATTGTTAACACACCATTTTGAATTGAAATTTCGATACCAAGACCACCGAATTCACCGGCTGTTTCTGATTCAAAATCTTTAAAAATATCTGGCGGCATATAGTTTGTGTGCGGATCAAGTTCACGTAACATTCCTTTGATTGCGCCATTCACTAATTTTTTTGTATCAACAGGTTCTACGTAATACTGCTGAACTAGATTTAAAATTTTTGAAAAGTTTTGCAGATCTGAATATCTTTCTTCGGCCCATGACCACATTGGTTTTGCAGTAAACACCACGAATAAAAGAAGTAAGGCTCCAGAAATTTTTTTAGTCTTAGTCATTGTCTTTCCTAATCCAGCTTAAAGGATTTAACGGTATATTTAAGTGTCGCAGTTCGAAGTAAAATTCTTTTCCGTTCATGTAAGCGATGATCTGTTCATTTAAGACAACGTCATCCACCTTTACTACGGCATTATCCACCCCGGCGTACACTGAATAGTACCCACCTTTGTGACTTATAATTACAGAATCTCCCCAATACGGAACCTGGTCACGAAAAATGACCTTGCCTGGACCGAAAGCAGAGACCGCTTGTTTATCTTTACCATCCATCACTAGGCCTTTGACCAACAACGCATACTGGTTATCGCGATCGTGTGAACTCCCGAAACGCTCCAGCAGTGGTGCGCGTGCTGGCAAAGACAGTTTGCCTTTGTAATTTAACAAGTGATCGATATTGCGAATTTTCTCTAACAAAGCGATTTGTTCTTGTTCGGCTTTTTTTAATTTGGCTTCTTGGTTTTGTAAGTATTTTGTAAGTTCTACCAGCTTTTTATTTTCTGATTCTAAAAGCTGTTCTTGGTTTTTTACTTCTTCTAACGCCAGCTTGTATTCATATAAAGCCGTCACATCGGAGGAATTAATATTTTTAAAGATTTTAAAATTGCGATCTAAAATAGCTTTATTTTTTGTATCCAGAGCCAAAAACCAGCTCATTGATTTAATACTTTTTTGCGCCAGTAAACGTTTAGCTAAGTATTTCTTTTTATCTTCGACATTTTGGTTAATATCTGAAATTTGCTTTTGCGCTGTGGCGATAGCTTGGTTATTTACTGAAATTTTACCATAAGCTTCAGCAATATCTTTTTCAATTTGCAGGATATTTTGTTCAAGCGACTTTTCGGGAGCCGCCTGAACAAACACTGTAATAAAAAAGATGATTAAAAATTTCATGTTAGCGTTGAAATGATTTTAAGACCGATCGCTTTAAAACTATGTAAAGCCCACCAAAATAAGCTACTGCAAAACTTAAAACTAAAATTAAAAACTGCGAAACTGATAGAAATGTTAAACGCTCGGCCATAAACTTTAAATCAGGTGTGGCATGCAGTTTAACTTTAAAGATCGTAAAAAACACAAATACTACAACCAGGCTCAATACAGCTGTTGTCACAAAAAAACTTAAAAGATTTTTAAAATACTTTTTAACAATCGCACTGTAGCTTTGTCCGAACAAAGCATAGATTTCGATTTGTCTTTGATCGTTGTTAATCATGTTTTTAATCAGTAGCGAAGTGAGAAGCGCACAAACTAAAAAGCTAATCGCAAATAAAGTGAATGTAAAAGCTCCTAAGCTTTTTTGCAAAGACGTATAGCGCGAAAAAACCTGATCCACGGCCACGATTTCATCGACTAATTCATTCGAGGCCTCGCTGGCGATAAACTGTTTACGGTCGTCAAGATTAGTAAAAACCACCTCGTAAGAAATCGGCACAAGATCTGTCAATGTATCTAAATCAGATAAGTTTTTTGAAAAATCGCCGAAAGTGTTTTTAAAATCCTGAATAGCATCTTCTTTACTGATTTTTTTTACTTTTTCTACTTTTTGTAGTTTTTCTTGAGCAAATTTATCAGCTTCTGATTCTAATGTGGTCTGTTTAAAATAAATTGTCGCTTTTTTAAAATCATCGGCATCACCCATAAAAAGGTTGATATTGTTTTGCGTCACTAAAACAGAAACTAACAATGAAAAAAATAAACCGATAATGATGTGAAAAACACTTTTCATAGCCGCGCACTCTCGATCTCGCCGTTTTTTAAGTGAATCACTTTACCTTGCACCTGGCTCATCAGGTTTTCATCATGGGTAGCAAATAAAACAGTTGTTTGCCATTTGGTCAGCTCTTTAAGAATCATTAAAATATTAAGACTTGCGGCTTTATCTAAGTTACCCGTTGGCTCATCGGCAAAAATAATTTTAGGACGGTGAATAATCGCACGGGCTACAGCAATTTTTTGCTGTTCACCGCCGGATAATGATTCTGGATATTCATCAAGATACGAATGTTTAATGCCCACAAGATCTACGATCTGCATTAATTCGGCATCAATGTCTTTGCGGCTTTTACCTAATACGCTTAGCGGAATTTCTAAATTCGTCCGATTGGTAATTTCTGGAATTAATTTAAAATCCTGAAAGATAATGCCAATCTGTCTACGGTATTCGTGAATATTATGGTAATCATATTCAGTCATATTTTTACCAAACACCGAAACTGAACCGCTGGTTGCAGACTCTTGCGCTGATAAAATTTTAAATAAGGTAGATTTTCCAGCCCCTGAATGCCCGGTCAGGAAAATAAAATCTCCAGCATCTGCAGAGAATGAGATATTTTTTAAAGCATGGCGATCGTTTTGATAAGTTTTGTAAACGTGGCTTAGCTCGATAATGGACATTACATTCCACCCTCATGAACCCAGTCGATTACTTTTTGATGTAATTGCTGGGCATAACCTTGGCGCACTTTATCTGTTAGCGGCGCTGTTAGTTTTTCATAAGGAACTTCAAATGACTTCACCATGCGCCCGTGTCGATACACGCGCGCGACTAATTTTTTATGCTCGTGTCCCCAGTCTTCGGTCTGCACGTGCACGCTTTCGCCTTTAATAGTTAGGTCTGTGTTTATAGAAGTTTTCATGGCTAACTGATCAATATTAAGTCTGATGCATAGCTCATAGTAAGAGCTATTCTGTATTCTAGGCCTTGGTCTGGGTCTTGTCGAGACGTATTTCTCAGAATGAGACATTCGACGCTCCATATTTTTTTCGTTTTGCTAGTCTATTATCCATCAAGTTTTTCTTAAAATAAGTCGATACAGTTCACATATAGCGTAAATAGGGGGCCTAAAATGCTAGCTAAGTTAAGAAATCGTTTAAGAAAAAACATGTTAAAAAATAACCGTGGTCAAGGTGCTACAGAGTACATCTTACTAGTTGCGGTTGTTGTAGGTATCGTTATGGTGTTCGGTCCAAAAATCAAAAAGAAATTGGGCGAAACGACAGAAGATTTAAGCGGTAAAATCGGTCAATCAGTACAAGATTCAACGAAAGTTGACTAGTATCTCATGACGATTGAATACGTCGTACTCTTAGCTTTAGCGGGACTCGTTCTGATGCCCGCTTTGTTAAGAGCACCTAAGAATGGCTTCCATAACGGAAGTGTTAAATTAGGAGCTCGTGTAGAAACGCAGCTGGCGACAGGTAGTGGCTTCAAACCTTATCCTAATTCCGGAGGCGACAGTGAACGCGTGCCGTGGGAAAAGAAAGAGTAAAGCAGTTAGTCGGCTTTGCCGAACTTCCGTTCTTCGTAATCGACGAGGACAATTTGCTATTGAAGGCGTGCTACTTTTGGCTCTGTTGATCGGAACTTTTATGTTCGTCACCGGAAAAATCAAACAACAAAAAATGATTACAAAATTATTCAGTGGGCCTGTAAAAAGCATGCGCAACATGACGGGTTTTGGAACCTTTCGTGAATCTTGCGAAGGCTTAGGTGCTAATAAGAAAAAACAAAATCTTTCGCAATGCCACCCTAACTCTATTAGCCGAGCGTTAAGCTCTGATCCGAGATAGATAGTGAAAAAAATTAGCCAATTACCAAAAAATAATTCAGGTTTTATGACTGCAGAATTTCTTTTTGCATTCACTATGGTTATTGGCTCGGGTATTTTAATTTTTGCTTTAACATTTGCATTAACTACCGTAGAAATTGCTCAGTACATCGTATGGTCTGCGGCGCGTGCTCACGCTGCTGGAAATAAAGTGCCTGGTGATTCCCGTACTTTGGCTACGACGAAATACACAAATTTAACAGCAGCGTTTCCATTATTAACTGGTGAAGGTGCCGACTCGCCATGGTTCAGAATGCCAAAATCCAACGAAGCCAATGATTTTGCCGTTGGTGATATCTCTGATATGATTAAGAAAAAAGACAGTGCCATCGATAAAGACAATGCTTCTGAGTCTGGTGGTGAAGCCCGTCATCCTTGGATTGGTGTTGAAGCAAGTATCGACCTTATTTTATTTAAAGGCTTACAGGTTCCTTTTTTAGGTAAAGTGACCGAGTCTCCGCAGGAATTTAAATTTCCGATTCGTGCTATTTTATTTCGCCACCCTTCCTATGATGAATGTAGAGACTTTTTTAAAGAAAAGTTTACTCAAGGCATAAGCCAACTTCCGCAAGAACCGGCGTGGAAAAATTCTCCCTTAAACCAAGGCGACACAAGAGTTCCTGAAAAATACGCCTCGATAGAAGACAATGGGTGCTAATATGAAAAAGAATAAACGCACCTTTAAAAAAACCGAACGTGGAATGGCTTTAGTAGAGTCGATTCCTGTTTTATTTACGATCGTTATTTTATTTAATTTTACACTGGGATTTTTCGGAGCTATTCATTCCGGAATTTTAAACTCAATCGCTTCTTACAATTACACTTTAGAAACTTTTCGTTTTCGTTCGAACTTAATGTATTTTCGCCCTGGGGCTGATTTTAAAATTAATTATAAAAAAGCAATGACCCGTGTTCATGGAACTATTCAAGATGGTAACGTTCCTACCGAACAACGCGACATTTGGCCAGCAACAGTTCGCAAAGTTTCTTTTCCTGATAACATTAAAGGTGATGGAGATAGCCATAAATTTGTAGACGGAGGTCCTAACGGCACTGGTATTTGGTCTGTAACTTCAGAATCTGAAGGTAAAGAAAGTATGCCAGCTACCCCAGAAATTTGGATCAAGACCGTTTATGGAATCTGTTTAAATGCCGAATGTAAGGTGACGAATTAAGTATTCGACTTTTTGGGGGAATAATGGGACCAAATGAATCAAAAAATTTGTGGATTTCTTTAGGTGCAGGCATCTTTGCAACCTTCATGCTGTACACATATTCCCAAGAGAAAAAAGCTGAAGTCGATAAACAACTTGGAGCGAAGGCGCGTGTCGTTGTAGCCAAAGAAGATATTCGTGATTTAGATACAATCTACGATAATGCTTTAGAAGTTGTTGAAAAATATAAAAGCGATGTTGAACCAGATGCTTTCTCTGATATTCCAGATGTTGTGGGAACAGTCGCCGCTATTCCTATTAAAAAAGGTCAGACATTAACAAAAAATAAAGTTTTAGAGCCAGGTCCAGATACGGGAATGGCCATTCAAGTTTCACCAAATAAACGTGCTGTAACTATCCCGGTTGATCCTACCCGCGCGAACGCAGGTTTAATCCGCCCAGGTGACCGCGTAGATATTTATGCGGTTGTTGATACCGGTAAAGGGGCTGCGCAGAAGCGTGAGGTCGTGTTACTTATGCAAGATATTATTATCTTAGCTACGGGTGTGAACTTAAATAATAGTATTCCACGTACGATTGAAAAAGATCCTTCAGGCCGTGGTTTAATTCAAACGACTTTAACAGGTGATACAAAATACGGTAACGTGACAATCGAAGTTGATTCATCTAGTGCGCAGGACCTGGTGTATTTAGTTTCAACTAACCCGAGCAGTTTATTTTTCTTACTGCGTAATCCACACGATCGTAAGCAAGTAGCTCGACTTCCGTCCTCTACGGCAGAGTCTATTCAACAAAAAGCAATTAACCAGACAATGGGCCAAGGAGCTTACCAGTCCAGTGGCTTTTCTCAGCCAGTTCAGCCAAACTTAAATAATGGAGCTGGAGGTCGTCCTCCAGGCAATTAGAGGATGTTGAAAAAAAGCGTAGGGTTACGTTTAATTTTTATTTTGTGTTTTGCATTTCAGTTTGTAAATGCCCAAAGCTCTGCGCCTTCATCATCTTCAACTCCCGAAGAAAAACCCGTCTACGAAGAAACTGAAGAAGGCGGCGGAACCAATGTTAAGCTTTTAAAAGGCGAACCTAATAAACGTAGAATCAGAAGACAATTAAACCTAATCGCCGGTGTAAAACACGACGAAGAAATTTCTATTCCTGAAATACCTTTAACCTACAAAGGAAACGTAGAGCTTTTAGATATTCAAAGGATCAAAGGCACTGATACTTTCAGGATGTTCGCAACTAAACCAGACGCAGCTAATGGTATTATCACCATTCATAATAAAAAAACGGGTCAGGTTTTAGTTGAATTACGTGTCGATATCCGTCCGCAAAGCATCGAAAAAACATTACGTGAACTTCAAGCCTTATTAGCAGATATTGAAGGTATCGAATATAAAATCGTAAACAACCGTATTGTTCTAGATGGTTTCGTTTTATTGCCAAAAGATTTAAAACGAATTGGTCAGGTTATCGGTCAATTTAAAGAGGGCGGAACGCAGATCGTTTCAAGTTTGGTGAGCTTAAGCCCGATCGCCAAAAAGAAAATTGTTGAGTATATCGCCCGCGATATTAATAACCCTGAAATTACCGTTTCTTCAATTGGCGACTTTATTAAACTTGAAGGTTACGTCAATTCTATCGAAGAAAAAAATCGTATTAACGATATCGTTTTATTATATCTACCGGATATCGTAACTGAAAGAGGCCAAGAAAACTTACTTAACCTTCAGATGTCTGACCGTAAAGCGCAAACAGACATTAACAATTACGTGATCAACTTAATTCAAGTGCGTAGAGCTGAAGAAAAAACTGAGCCACCACCAAAAATGATCCAAGTGGTTATGCACGTTGTTGAGTACGCTGAACGTTATATGAAAAGTTTCAACTTTACGTTTTCACCGTCTTTACGTGGTTTAGGCGAGGCGCAAACTCAAGGACAAGCTAATGCTCCGGGAAGTATTTCAGAATTAGCTGCTGTCGTGGATAACTTGCTTCCGAAATTAAATTGGGCCAGAACACATGGTTATATTCGTTTACTAGATACAGCATCAATATTAACTCAAGATAAAACTGAAGAATCGGGTTTATCGCGAACATTTAATGTTAATAATGGAACGACTTCGACAACAAATCCCCAGTCCGCGAATGCACAAACATTTACTTTAAGTCTGTCTGTGCTAAAACCTCAGATCAAATCAGAGCGTTCGGAACTAGTGCAAATGGGGCTTAAAGTAAAAACTGTGGCTGCTCCTGGTGGCCAACAAGGTTTAATGTTCTCTGCCGATACTAATGTGGCTACAATGGTTTCTGTACGCAGCCGTCAAAGTGCTGCTATTGCCGGAATTATTTCTAAGAAAAGTGAAAACCAATTCGGTGGCCCTACTGGTGCCGGTGCAGTTATCACCTTAAACCATGGAAAAGGTTTTACTAAAAATTCAAGTAACTACGTCTTGTTCATCACGCCAATTATCAAATCATCAGCTAGTGCCGGCGTAGAACAAGTGAAAAAGAAATTTAGATTTAAAGACTAGATATAGCCCAAAAGGAGTATTTGTGGCCATAAATTCAAACTGTGCATTAATCGCTGTGGTCGGCGGAAAAGGTGGCGTCGGTAAATCCGTATTTGCAGCCAACTTAACTGCAGCTATCACTGCCGAGCTTAGAACTCCGGTTCTTTTAATTGATTGCGACACTAAATCTGTGGGCGATCAAAATATTATTACTGGTTTAAAACCGATCAAAACTTTACGTGAACTTGCTACAACAACACAGTCTTTGAATTCTACTCCAATTCAACAGATCGTGACTCAGCACCCTGCAGGTTTTTCGTATTTAGGTGCGGTTCGTGGGCCAGAAGAAATTCTAAGTGTAGCTCCAGATAATTTAGCAAAACTTATCGAATTCTTTTCGCGCAGTTTTAAGTTTATCGTTGTCGATTGCGGTAATGATTTAGGACCGATGCAAAATACGATTTTAGCTGATGCCACGGCGATTGCGTTAGTTTCAACACCAGAAATTCTAGTGGTGCAACAAACACAAAGAATGATCAACGAATTGATGACTCAGTCAATTCCGCGCGAAATGTTTCAATTAGTTTTAAATAAGGTTGGACCAAACGGTTTACAACCCCAAATGATCGCGCAGCATTTAGCTTTATCTCCGATGGCGATGATTCCATCTGATGAAAACACAACGATGGCTTCGATTTCACAATCAAAACCGTTTGTTATCGCTAATCCGAAAGCTCCGATTTCTTCAGCGTACTTTGATTTCGTTAGAAAATTATCTGGCGGAACATTACAACGCCTTAAGAGCATGCAAAAACCAAAGCCGACACCTCCGGCAGCAGCTCCGGGCGGCGCTCCTGGTGCGCCAGCTCCAGAAGTGGCCAAAGGCATGGACCCTTGGATTGTCACTAAACTTCGCGTGCACTCTGAGTTAATCAGAACAATCGATTTAAAAAAGATCTTAGCTGAAGCCAACGAAGGTGAAAGTAAAGAAAAGGAATTACGCAATAAAACTCAGCGTGATATTTCAGGGATTGTGGATAAAGAAGCTCCGGATTTATCACGCGAAGATCGCCAGAAATTAACTAAAGAAGTTTTAGAGGAAGCGCTTGGCCTTGGCCCCTTAGAAGATATGTTAGCTGATCCAGCGATTTCAGAGATCATGGTAAACGGCGCAAACAGAATCTTTATCGAAAAAGGTGGTAAGGTTCAGTTATCTGGAATTAAATTTACTTCAAATGATCACTTACGCCGTATTATCGAGCGTATCGTAACACCACTTGGCCGTCAGATTAATAATGCTACTCCTTATGTGGATGCGCGTTTAAAAGATGGATCGCGTGTGAATGCAGTCATTGAACCACTCGCACTTGATGGACCTGCGTTAACAATTCGTAAGTTCAAAAAAGGTGGTATCAATCCTGAGAAATATATCGAATTCGGTTCTGCGACAAAGAACATGTTAGAGTTCATGCGTATTTCGGTTGAATACGGTTACAACGTTGTTATCAGTGGTGGTACCGGTTCCGGTAAAACCTCGTTATTAAATATGATTTCATCGTGGATTCCAGCACATGAACGCGTCATCACGGTAGAAGATGCGGCCGAATTACAATTAATGCAAGAGCACGTAGTGCGTTTAGAAACTCGTCCTCCTTCAATGGAAGGTACAAACGCTGTTACCATCCGTGATTTAATTAAGAATGCGTTACGTATGCGTCCTGACCGTATTGTGGTGGGAGAAACGCGTGACGGTGCTGCCCTAGATATGCTTCAGGCGATGAACACAGGTCATGATGGTTCGATGACTACAACACATGCCAACTCGCCTCGTGAATGTATCGCCCGTTTAGAAACACTAGTAATGATGTCAGGATTAGATTTACCAATGCGTGCGATTCGCGAACAGATCGCCGGCGCCGTAGATTTAATCGTGCAGATCGTGCGGCTTTCAGATGGTTCGCGTAAAATCATTAGCATCACTGAAGTTGTCGGCATGCAAGGCGATGTTGTTACATTAGCTGAAATTTTTAGATTTAAAGAAACTGGTTACGATAAGAACAGAAAAATTATCGGGCAATTCCAAGCAACAGGTACGGTTCCTTCATTCGTGCAAGAGATTAAAGATAAGGGTGGTAACATCCCGATGGAAATCTTTTCGAATGAAGCTCCGAAAGCTACTCCGGCAGCTCCTGCTGCCGCGGCTGCAAAACCAGCAACCCCAGGAACTTCAACAGGTACGCCAACTACACCACCGAAAAAAGCGGGATAGTGGAGTAAAGCATGGACTTAAGTGTTTTCAGACATGAATGGTTAGTTTTTCCATTATTTGGAATCTCTGTCTTTTTTGCTGTGTACATGTACGCCGATACTTTATTAAACCGTATCAGTAAAAGTGGCGCGCAAAAAAAATCTGAAATCATGATGCACATGAAACTTTTAGGAATGGATGTAGACGAAAAAAAAGTAATTCGTCTGCAACTTCTTTCAAGTCTTGGTGTGGGACTTTTATTTTTTATGATTGTTTGGCCAAATACCGCGATCGGTTTGTTCTTAGGAACTTCAATAGGTATTGCAGGCTTTCAAGTCTTACCGATTTTTTATAAAACTTTATATGAGCGCCGCTGTAATGCCTTCGTGGGGCAGATGGTTGATGCCTTAACGATTATGGCCAACGGTGTAAAATCAGGCTCAAACCCGCAGCAGACAATGGCTCGCGTGGTTGAGATCATGGGAAATCCGGTTAAGGCTGAGTTTAATCAGGTTCTAACGCAAACACAATTCGGTCAAAGTTACGAAGAAGCCTTAACCGATTTAGCTGAACGCATTCCGCGCCCCGACGTACAAATGTTTGTAACTGCCGTTGTGATTTTAAAAGAAACTGGCGGTAATATGGCCGAAACTTTCCAGACCATAGTCTCGACAATTCGTGAACGTCAAAAATTAGAAAAGAAAATTTCTGCCATGACAGCCCAAGGTATCATGCAGGGAATTATCGTTTCTTGTATCCCATTTGTAATGGGTATCATCTTCTTTATCCTAGACCCGTCTTTCATCAAGCCTATGTTCGAAACCGCCCTAGGCATCGGCATGCTCGCCATTATGCTAGTCTTACAAATCATTGGTGGAATCGTAATCAAAAAAGTTGTTACAATAAAAGTGTAGAGCCTTACGGATTAGGCTCATCTAGACATACGAGGTTACTTATTATGAAGACATGGAACGTTCTTCTTGCGGTCACTGCGACTTTTGCGACTTTAATTTTATCTGATAAAGCGCAAGCTTTAGTTGATATGAACAATGCGGGTTATTCCAATACTTGGACAGATTTAGAAGTTCCAGGAACTGGTTATGATATGCGCGTACTCCGTGCTTATAAAAGCCGTACGATTTACAACGGTCTATTTGGTTTTGGCTGGTGTTCTGAATTTGAAACTAAATTAGAAACTACGCCAGAAGGCAATCTTAAAATTTCTGAATGCGGTGACGGTCAAGAGATCGTTTACTCTTCACGTGAATTAACAAAAAAAGATGTTGAGTCTTCAATCAGACAAATCATTTCAAAAATGCGCGCTGATAAAAAATTCAGTTCAAATACCGCTGACTACTGGAAAAATATCGAAGCACAGCTTTATGATGATTCAGAATTACGTTCGCAATATGCCCGTCAATTCGGAATTATCGTTCCGGTTAAAGAAGGCACTAAATACAGCGCCAATGCTAAAGAAGTTGAAAACGTAGTTTTTGCTAAAGGTGTTTACACGCGCACTTTACCCGATGGCAGCATGCAACGTTTTGACGGCGAAGGCCGCTTAACTCACATGTACGATAAAAACGGTAACTTTTTAAAATTTGAATACCAAAAAGATTTATTAACAGAAATCACTGACAACAACGCCCGCAAATTAACTTTCAAATACTTTCCAAATAAAAAAGTACAACGTATCACTGGTCCAAGCGGCTTAATGACAGAGTACAAATACAACCAACAAGAAGATTTAGTTTGGAATCGTAATGCCTGGGCTAAAAAAGAAACTGATGTATACACTTACGAGTACAATGAGTTTCACAACTTAACTAAAGCTAACTGGCCAGATAAAACATCTATCGCTATCAAATACGATAACGTAAAAGACTGGGTATTATCTTTCACTGATCGTGATAAATGTACTGAGTCTTACAAATACGAATTTTCAACTTCAAATCCAAAATTCAACTACTGGTCAACAGCTACTAAAGTCTGCGGCAAACAAACTTTAGCAACTAACCGTTATGAATTTTGGCACAAACAATTACCAACAGGCCAAGTGGTGCTCTCGCGTTTATTAACAAATGTGAACGGTTCAATCCGTGATATCACTTACCATGACACTTTTGGTAAACCGGTTACAATTAAAATCAATAATGACCGCGTTGACTTTGAATACTTCGCTGATGGTTTACCTAAAACTAAAACAACAGCAAATTCAAAACTTGAATACACTTACGATCCAACAATCAAACGTGTATCAACTGTTAAAACAAGCTTTATCAACGAAAAAGGTAAAGCCACAACAATTCGCACAACAGCGTTTAAGTACGATGCTAAAGGCAACTTAACTTACGCTGAAAACAGTGATGGCCAAAAAATCAATATGACTTACGATATGAAAGGCCGCATTCAATCAATCACTGACCAAGCCAAAAAAGTAGTTAAGATTGATTACGAAGAACGCTTCGGCAAACCACAAACGGTGACTCGTCCTGGTTTAGGTTCGATTAAGGTTTCTTATAAATCAAATGGCGATATCGCTAAAGTAGATAGCGCTGATGGTGCGGCGGTAGCGTCACAGGTTGCCAGCACTTTTAATAACTTGTTAGATGTGATTGCCCCAGCAACACAAGAATTATACTTATAGGAGCTTTACGATGAAAAAAATTATCTCTTTAGTAATGATCGTTTTGTTCTCGGTAATCTCAACTCAAGCTATGGCTGAAGATGCGTTTCCAGCAGGTCGCGTAGCTGCTACAGGCCCTGAACGTAATGGCGATGGCCAAGACGTTGTTACAGAAAACCAATCGGGTGTGACTGTGTTAGGTGCTGGCTCTTCGCAAGTTAAAACGTGCATGGGCTGCCAAACATCTGGAAACGTTATTTTATCTTCAGCAGCTCGCCGCGCTGGTCCCGGTGTGAAACAAACAGTGGGCGCGGGCGCAACTACAGGTGGTTCTAGTTCAAGTGACCCTGTAGGCACTGGTAACTAATAGCTTCGATTTTCCTTTTTCTGGCTTAACAGTTGTCAAAAGTTTAGTCGTTCTCATAATGAGACGACCTCTCTAATCCCCTGAAATCACAGGGGATTTTTTATTGGTCAGAAATGTCATTCTTGGCATTCGGTTCGCTATATAGACTTATATAACGAACGCTTTAAAAAAGAGAGGCTCATATGAAAAAATCAATTATCGCACTTGCAGCTGGTTTATTATTTTCTTCTATCTCAATGGCTTTATCTACGCCAGGATCAGCATCTGAAGCGCCAATCGTTTTACCGTGCGGCAAAATTTTTACTAAACATGTATCTCGTGATGATAAGAAATCGAACTTCTACGCGCAAATGTTAGCAAAAGCTAGCACGAGCAGACCAAGCTTATCTAAACCAGGTAACTCAGCTAACTAAGATTTATTCTTCAATAGCTAAATCGTCTTCACTAATTTCAGGCTCAGCAGTCTCCCCCAACTGCTGGGCTTCTTTTTTTTCTAGCTTACGAAATAACCCCGTATTGCTAGAAACCTGCTGCTGAGGAGCCTCTTCAGAAGAATAGCTTCTGCTTGATGAACTTGAGCTTGATCCGCTTCCGAATTTATCCGAAATAAACTGCTGTGTTTTATCTACGCCTTGGCGGATTAACTTTACGCCACCATCAGCGGCAGCGCGAACCCAGTGAGCCGTATCAGAGTGTTTAAAAAAGATAAAAGCTTTGTTTTCTAAAGTTTCACCTGAAATTCTGGTCTGTGAAAAAATAACGATTACACAAGAAATTAATAAACATTTAAGAACAAATTTGAACTCATCCATGTTGGCTACCTCGATGTCCTATTTCTAGTTTATAGAATGATAATTCAAAGACGAACTACATTCTGTAAGAAGCTGGCCAAAAGCATAGCCCTAAGCTTGCAGGGTGTACCCCTTTCGTTAGACAATAAAGATATGAACATCATCAGACTGTCAGCTTTGTGTTTTTTGTTTTTTGGCCTTTCTGCTTTTGCGCAAACGACCAATCTTAAAAGTAAAACTCCGTTTCCAACAAAATATACAAGTACTACCGATCAAGCATTAGTAATTAAAACTGTAACCGTAGCTCCAGTTTACGATAACTCAAATAACATCTACAAAAAATCTGTTGAAGATCATTTAAAAAATCTTATCAAAGAAGACTATTTATGGGCTTTAGCAGACTTCGTATCTCCTAAAAAAGATATGCGTGTTGATGAATTTGACGAAGATTCACAGTTCACTCTGCAGGCTTTAGAGCAATCACAAGCTGATGCGGTTATTACCTGCTTTCTGATAAAAGGCCCACAAGGTTTAAGTATTCAAATGAATTTCTACACACGCGACGGCGGAAAGCTCTTAGTGCGTGAAGAATTTCAAGATGCCAAATTATTTGAAATTGCGCGTGTGAATGAAGTCATCACAAAAATGTATACGACATTAAAATCACGCCTGCCTTACAGCGGCTACATCACCAGCCGTAGCGGTAACACGGTGACTGTAAATATCGGTAGCAAAGCCGGAATTAAAAACGGTGATGTGATAACAATCGCGCAGATTTTAAAAATCAACCGTCACCCGAAATTAAAATTCATGACCAGCGTTGAAAAAGAAATTATCGGTCGGGTGTCTTTAACCCAAGTTGAAGCCGATTCAAGCTTTGGTGAAATCACTTTTGAAAAAGAAAATGGCGTTATCGAACGTGGCAGTAAAGTTTTACCTCTTGATGGCGTAAGATATGCACCTCAAGGTTCACCTTCACTAGCGAATGTAATACCTGGTGAAAAAGATCCGGTTGAATGGTTACCAGCCCCGACGCCTCAGTACGGAAAAATTTCTATTATGGGTGGTGCGACTGATTTTTCTGATAACGTGCTTTTAGTGAACGGCACGAGTTTAGAAGCTGATAAATCGACAGCTTTAACTTTTGATTTAGCGACAGAACTTTGGATCACACCAGAATATTTCGCTGAGTTACAACTGCAACAGACAAGCTTTAAAGTAGATAACGACTTAGCGGGTTCATCACCAAGTAAGTTGAATTACACTTTAAACAAAATGGATCTGTCGTTTGGTTATAAATATTTAATCGACGGTAATTTCTGGGGCCCGCAAATTTTTGCAAGCCTTGGTTATTACACTCACAGTGTGCGTGTTTCAGATTCAACGCCAACAGCGTACACGTCATTTGATTTAACGGGTTATGATTTAACTGTGGGCGGTATGTTTCCGGTCACACTTAAAAATGATGTGGCTTTAGGCGCTCAGGCTAAGTTTTTACTTTTTGATAAGTTTACTGAAAAGCCGGTGGATTCTGGCGGAGCTTCACCGTCATTTAATCAGTTTGATGTGCTTGGAACTTACCAATACACAACAAATATCAATATTAAAGCTGTATTAAGCTTTACTAACGTGCAAACAAGCTTCTCGGGCACGGGCGTTAAAAATCCGCCATCACGTTCTTTAGATGAAAAAGTATCGACATACCTAGTGGGCATCGAATACCTTTTCTAACATGCAAATTCTTTTTGAAGACGAATTTATTATCTGTGTAAATAAGCCTGCGATGGTTCTGTCGCAGCCTTCATTTAATAAAGACCGCAAACCGGTTATGGAACAGTTACAAGAAATTCGTCCCGACCTTAAAGGCACTTTGTATTTACATCACCGTTTAGATTATGAAACTTCAGGCGTGTTTTTGCTGAGCAAAGCTAAAATTGCCAATCACCCGCTGACTGAAATGTTTAAATCGCACAGCTTTCAAAAAATTTATCACTGCTTAAGCCGCCCTAATCCTTTAGACGCTGGTAAAAAAGTGCAGTGCGAACAATTACAATCTGATCAGAGCGAATGGATTATTAAAAACTTCATGGCACCGGCTAAGGGCATGGGTAAAAAAACTAGAATGATTTCTGTAAAAAGTGGCGGTTGGCCTGCAGAAACTCATTTTAAAATTTTAGAAACGACAAGTAAGTTTCACTATATCCAGTGCACACCCAAAACAGGACGCACTCACCAGATTCGCCAGCACTTACAAGAAAGTTACCGCTCTATTTTAGGTGATAATATTTACGGCGGAAAAAGCAGTGATGTGCCTCGTTTAATGCTTCACGCTTTTCAACTGAATTTTCCACACCCGATTACAAAAGTTCAAACGAACGTGGAAGCTCCGTTACCGGCAGATTTTAAAAAACTTTTGTCTCACCTACATCAAGGGTAATGTAGTTATCGACTGCAAATTTCTTTTTCGCAGCTTCTAAATCTTTTTCGGGCTGTCCGTATTGTTCATCTGATAATTGAAACGCACCAAAGTGCATAGCAATGCTATTTTTAGCTTTAATATCTAAATGCACTTGCACAGATTCTTCAGGGTTCATGTGATTTACTTTCATAAACCAGCGCGGCTCGTAGGCGCCGATCGGTAACAACGCTAAATCGATGCCGTTCCAGGTTTCACCGATACGCGAAAAAATATCTTTTGCATAACCTGAATCTCCTGAAAAATAAATTTTCTTATTATCAGCTTCAACAACAAATCCACCCCATAAAGCTTTACGCTTATCTGTCAGGGTACGTGAAGACCAGTGTTGTGCCGGAACCATTGTGATTTTTGCCGTCGAACCATTATGTGTAATTGTGTGCGATTCCCACCAATCAAGCTCTATCGTTTGAATGCCTTCGATATCATCTAAGTAACTGGCATTACCTAACGGCATAATAAACACAGGCTTAAATTTTTTATGCAGATCTTCAAGCGCTTGCAAATCCATGTGATCGTAATGATTATGCGAAATTAGAATAAAATTAATTTGTGGAAGTTCTTCAATCTTAATTCCTGGGTTACGAAAACGTTTAGGACCCATAAATGACACCGGACTTGTTCTTTGCGACCAGAGCGGATCAGTGACAAAATTAAAGTTTTTAGTTTGCAGAAGAAAGCTTGCGTGATTAACAAATGTGGTAGCCACTTTACCTTGTTCTAAAGATGATGGCAGTTGTGGTTTAGCTTTATTCTCAATCCATTCAGGGTAATTTCCTTCGGGACGAGTAAACTGCCATTTCATCACTTCCCAAAAACTTTTATCAGCTTCAAGCCCTGCATGGTAAAAACGCTCACCATCATAGTGATCTGTTACAGGATATTTCGCTTTCATAGCACACCCTCCGAAGGCTGCAGAAAACAGAAGGAATAAACTTAATAAAAATTTACTTAGCTTCATTCACAAATAGGCTAACGTGACTTACGAAAACTGTCGCCTTCTTTTTTTGATACACTGTGAAAGTATTAATTCGCTTTAATAGGTCTATAGCTTGCACTGGCTTAAAGTAACAAACTTTAACCGTGAGGTCTTAAAATGAGACAGTTACTTTTAGGTTTAATTTTAGCTACGCTTACCGTTCAAGCCCAGCAACAACCAGCGGCCGTCCCCAATGCAGCTGTCCAAGCAGCTATGTCACGCGGAGCTTTAGTTTGTTCAACAGCAAAGGCTAATTTAAAAGTAGGTGGCGTTGTTTTAGAAGATAGCTCACCAGGCATTAGTTTTTCATATATTGATGGTGCGACTTTCAAGCATAAATTTATTGGTAAAACCACAGCTCCTAACGGACAAATCACAATTCACGGTCATTTAGTATTTTTAAGCCATTTACCAAAAGCCAAAAGCTGGTTTGCACTCTCAGAAGAAATTGAAGGTAAAGAGTATTACCAAGCTTTTAAATTTTCTCCGGTTTACCGCGCCGATGGATCAATCGTACAAGACAAACAAGGCCGTATTAATATTCGCTGCACAAACTTACGCGATATCGCACAGTTCTTGCCAGAATTAACAGAAGAGCAAGTAAGCCAAATTAAATCAGCCAATACACCGAACTAAAATTTCAATAACATGAAGACAAAATAAAAACGGAGCCCTAAAGCTCCGTTTTTTCTTTGAAATTTAAAATTACTTATTCGCGCCCGGTGCAAAGTTTTTCGGTTTACCGAATTGACCTGGCATTGGCGGCGGAGCCTGCGGTGGTGGTAATGGCGAAATCGCTTCCGGATCAGCATCACGGAATTTATTCGTTTTCGCATCGAAGCGCATTTTCACTGTACCTGTGGCACCGTTACGCTGTTTACCGATAATCACTTCGGCGTGACCTTGTTTATCGGCATCATCACGATCGTAGTAGTCATCACGATATAACATCATAATCACGTCAGCATCTTGCTCGATCGATCCTGATTCACGAAGATCTGAAGACATCGGGCGACGATCGGCACGGCCTTCAACGCCACGGTTTAACTGAGCTAAGGCAATCACAGGAACCTGTAACTCTTTGGCAATCGCTTTTAAGTTACGAGAAATTTCAGAGATCTCACGTTCACGGTTATCAACTTTTTTCTCTTTTAACTGCATGATCTGTAAGTAGTCGATCATGATACAGTCTAAACCGTGTTGCGCTTTTAAACGACGGCATCTTGCACGAATCTCGAATGGTGAAATTCCTGAAGTGTCGTCGATGAAAAATTTAGATTCTGATAATGTGCCTGCGGCTTGGATTAATTTCGGCCAAGATGCATCTTGAATACGACCGGTACGTAACTCACTCATCGAAATGCGCGATTCACCGGCTAAAAGACGCATCATTAATGATTCTTTACCCATCTCGACAGAGAAGTAAGCGACTGATTTACCTGCACGAAGCGCCATATGCGAAGCCACATTCAGAGAGAAAGCGGTTTTACCCATCGATGGACGGGCCGCAATAATGATTAACTCGCCTGGATGAAAGCCGGCAGTCATTTTATCTAATTCAGTAAAACCAGTCGGAACACCGGTTACATCTAATTTACGTTGGTATAATTCTTCGATTTTTTTAATCGAAGCAGTAACGATTTCATTCGAGCTTGTTAAACCACCCGAAGCGTTGTCTTCACCCACTTTTAAAATCTCTGCCTCAGCAAAGTCGATTAACGATTCAACCGAATCAAAATCATTACCGAAAGATTTTTCGATAAAGTGAGTTGAAGTCGAAATCAATTTACGTAAAAGAGATTTTTCTTTGATGATTTTTGCATGGGCTTCAATGTTAGCCGATGAAACAACTTTTTCTAATAAGCTAAGTAAATACTGTGACCCACCAACTTGCTCTAATTGATTTTTGGCGATGAGCGCATTCGTTACAGTTACTAAGTCAATCGGCTGAGCCTTTTGATTTAGATCCAAGATTGTTTGGTAAATTGTTTGGTGAGCGGGATTGTAGAAGTCAGTGTAAATAATAATATCAGCAACTTCATCTAGGGCTTCACTATCTAACATCAAGCCACCAAGAACAGAAAATTCAGCCTCAAGATGTTGAGGTGGAACTTTATTAATAAGTTGTTCTGGTTGTTTTTTGAATGAGTTGCGATCCATTTGCATCTTAAATTTTCCCCTCTTTAAGACCCCTAAAACTATTAGACATCGAGGACTTTGGGTCTGTCGATGTCTAATGTTTCGTATCAAATTTTAATTTTGATGAGAATGATAATCAGTAATGGATTACTGAGTAAGAACTGGAGCTGTCTCAATAGTTTGAGGAACAACCATGCCAGTAGCTACTTGAGCAGCAGCACCTTTTTTAGGTTTTAATTTGTAGTTGTCGATTTTTTTCTTAAGAGTGTTACGGTTGATACCTAACATTAACGCCGTTTTTACTTGGTTACCGTTGTATGCTTTAAGAGCTAGTTCGATTAATGGACGCTCAACTTGTTCTAATACGATATTGTATAAACCGTTTAACTCAACTTGTGCTTCTTTTTGTTGTTGGAATAATACTTCCAATTTGCTTTTTACAAGTTTTTCTAAAGAAACTTGCTGTAAGTTAGCGACAAAAAGGTTTTCTGAATTGTTCAGATTTGGCGTCATGGAACTCCCTCTTTCGTTGTGGTCCGTGTAGCAGCTTTTACGCTGATTTAGTAACAGTCGATCTATCTATATGCACCTTACATATAGGTAGAGTACCGTAGGTTTTAAATTAATGATGTTTTTCTAAACACCGCGAGTTGTGGGTAACCAAATATACTTATGTTGCTGCAAATGCAACCTAACTTTTAACTTTTTTTGCAAAATTCTTTCGGCTAACCACTGTTCAGTAACTTGGCCGTGGGAAGGGCTAAAAAGCACTGTAAATTTTTTTGATAAATCATGTTGACGGCAAAAATTTTCTGACCAGTCCAAATCTTCTTGGTCGCAAATTACAAATTTATATTCTGTTGTTTCACTCGAGAAATCGATGTTTTCCAACAGAAAACTATTTGCTGCTCCGGAGTTTGGAGTCTTTACATCTAAAATAACTTTAACGCGCGGATCGACCTCTTTAATTGATTTTGAGCCGCTGGTTTCTAACGAAACTTTGTATCCTGCATCACACAAAATGTGGATTAGTTTGTGGATATCCTTTTGCAGTAGGGGTTCCCCGCCGGTAATACATATATATTCGGCGCCATAGCCCTTGACGATCTCTAAAATTTTTTCAAACGACATATATTCGCCCTCGTAATACGAATACTTGGTATCGCAGTACGTGCAGCGCAGGTTACAGGCGGTTGTTCTGATAAAAACCGTAGGAAGCCCGGCGTAGCTGGTTTCCCCTTGGATTGAGTAAAAAATTTCATTGATCTTTAACTGCATAAAAGAGGCTATTAAGTACCAGCCTTTTGGATAGCCCTCAAGAAATAGCTTTAAAGGATAAACCACGACTAGACTTCAGGGGCTTTGCGGCAAGTCTTTATAGAATTTACACTAAAAGGACTATGAATTCATTCTTCAAGAGATTCCAACAAGACGTGCGCGCCATCGGTTTTTTAGGCCTGGGTTTGTTTTTCGCCCTGGCATTAATGAGCTATAACCCCAGAGATCCTTCATTTAATTCGACCGGACAAGGTTTAATAACCCTTAATTACTGCGGCATCTTAGGAAGCTTTATCGCCGATCTTTTATATCAAGCTTTCGGAGTCACGATCTGGGTGGGTATTGCCGGTTTATTTCATGCCGCGATTGAAAGCTTTCGTGGAGAAAAAATTCAGTTCAAAGACGCCCGTCATTTATTAGCTGTAGCGCTTATAGCTTTCACAGCGGCTTTAGTTACGATCTACATGCCGAATACAAAAATGTTTGAAGGCCAGATTTATCCAGGTGGCTTAGTGGGTCTTGGCATCTCAATGGGCTTCATTAAAATCTTAAACTCTATCGGCGCACAAATTTTTCTTTGGACAATGTCGTTAGTGCTTTTTGTATTTTACTTTGAATTCAGTATTCAAGAAGCTGCTGAACGCCCGTTAGAAAAATTATTCGTTTGGTGGAACAAACTAGATAAAACATCTTTCATGTCTGGTTGGGAATGGCCAACACTTAAAGCTTTGAAAAAAGAAAAAGCTAAAGAAACTGCAAAAGAAGCTAAAGAGAAAAAAGCTGATAATAAAAAACAAGAAGTTGAATCTTCTGTGGCCGAAAATCTAATCGCTCAGCCTAAAGTAAAAGAAAAATTCATCGAAGAAGATGAAGACCAAGAGATTGATGAAGATGCAGTTAACGGCATGAATGCTGCTGACGCTGATGATGAAGACGAAGAAGAGATGGATGAAGAAGAAAACGATGAACCTTCTGATGAAGCGGTTCAAGTTTCTTCTTACGAACCACCAGCTCGTCGTAAAGTGGTCGCACCGGTTAAAACTCCGCGTAGAGTTGAAAACTGGTCAATGCCGAAATTATCTTTACTTGAAGATCCACCTTTAATGCGTATTAAAATCGACGAAAAAGAAATTCGCAGAAAAGCTGATATCACTTTAGAAAAGTTAAAAACATTCGGTGTCGGCGGACAAATCGTGGCTGCTAAACCTGGCCCGGTTGTAACAATGTTTGAATTTAAACCTAACGTTGATGTGCGTGTAAACCGTGTCTCTGACTTAGCCGATGACTTATCGTTAGCTTTATCTGCTGAATCACTTCGTATTATCGCACCGATTCCAGGCCGTGACGTTGTAGGTATTGAAACTTCAAATACAACGCGTGAAACAGTTTATCTAAAAGATTTATTAGGTGATGAAAGATTCTGGTCTGACGATGTTAAACTTCCGATCGCTTTAGGAAAACAAACTAACGGCGAACCACGCATCGTTGATTTACGTAAAATGCCGCACTTACTGATCGCCGGCACAACGGGTTCTGGTAAATCGGTATTTACCGTTTCTACAATTACCGGTTTCTTATTTAAACACTCTCCTAAGACATTACGTATGATCTTAGTTGATCCTAAGCAAGTTGACCTTGCAGCATTTAGTGATATTCCACACTTAATTATGCCACCGATTCGTGAACCGAAAAAAGCGGTGTTCGCGTTGCGTTGGGCCGTTAAAGAGATGGAAAAACGCTATAAATCGATGTCTAAATTCGGCGCGCGTAACATCGAGCAATTCAACGAAAAAATGGAAGCCCTAACAGCTGACCAAATCGCTGAACATGAAAAAGTAAACCAAGAGTACGAAGCCCAAGGTGGAATTCTTAAATTAGAACAATACTATTACACACCACAACCTTACATCGTGATCGCGGTTGAAGAGTTTGGTGATTTAATGGCCGTTGATAAACAAAACGTTGAACAAAGCATCGTGCGTTTAGCACAAATGGCGCGTGCCTGCGGTATGCATTTAATGCTGGCGATGCAGTCGCCGCGTAAAGATGTTGTGACGGGCTTAATTAAAACAAATATTCCGGCGCGTATTTCATTCCGCGTGGCTTCAAAAATGGATTCTCGTATTATCTTAGATGAATCAGGCGCAGAACGTCTATTATCACAAGGTGATATGTTGTATTCAGCAGGTGCGGATAAATCGACTCGTCATCACGGCCCATTCTTAAAAGAAAACGAAATCAATGCGGTTGCTAAATTCTGGGCTGACCAAGGTGAACCTGAATTTGATCCAATTGCCATGCGCGCCCTTGAAGGTGGCCCTACACAATCTAGCTTTGCTGGTATGAGCGGTGAAGGCGCTGAGTTCGGCGGTGGCGATTTAGATGGTGGTGATGACTACGATGAAAAATATGATGAGATTTTATCGTGGGCAGCTACGCAAAAAGCGATTTCGGCTTCACTTATTCAACGTCGTTTTAAACTAGGTTACCCACGTGCGGCCCGTTTAATTGAAGTGTTCGAGCGCGAAGGTGTCGTTGGCCCTGCGAACGGCAGTAAACCACGTGCCGTTCTCGTCGCAAGTCACCAAGGTTAGATGCGAATAGCCCGCTCCAAAAAAGCGGGCTTTTTAATTGAAACGCAATACATTTGAGATCAGATTCTGACATTTAATCTTAAATTGATAACCCCGCGCATAAAAACAAACAAAATTTTTGTAATCCTCGGTTTTATCGTGATGTGATTATTCATCGAAATAATCATGACTTTAACCCTTAAGGAGGATTTATGTTTAAGTCTTTAATTATCGCAGCTACTTTAGCTGTATCAGCAGTAGCGCAAGCTAACTCAATCGGCGAAGTTTTATTCGCTAACCAAAAAGCCGTAATGCAAGATGTAGTAGCTCAAGGTTTACCATGGCAAGTTGGCGACGAAAATAACTACAAAATCACTATGGGCTTCTTACCGGGAACAATGAAAATGTTCGTACGCGAAATCAACGCTGACAGAACTGAAGCTTGGTTAGTTCAAGATGTTAACTTATTGATCCAAAAGCAAAAAATCGAAGCTTTAATCGATATGAACACTGGCGAAACTAAAAAAATGTT
>JAMPXC010000020.1 GCA_023701385.1 Pseudobdellovibrio sp. | reverse complement strand
GATACTTTAGGTTGGGTTTACTTTAAAAAAGGTGAATACGCTAAAGCGTTAACTTACTTAGAAAAGGCTCATGAATTTGCTCCGGATGTAGGAGTGATCGCAGAGCATTTAGGTGATGTGTACTTAAAACTTAAAAAAGATGATAAGGCCCGTAACGCTTATTTAAAAGCGCGCAAAGAAGAAAAAGATTCGGCACGCTTAAAAGCTTTAGACGGTAAAATTACTTCGCTTGAGAAGACTGATTCTCAACGTAGCCCAGCTTCGTCTGATACTTTTTACCCGTGATATGACATAACACATAGGCTGCAACGATCGCGTAATCTATGCTGAAAAGTTGCAGCGCTAATGTGGTGAGTAAGAAAAATACAGCTAACTTCAAAAAATAAAATTTACGATTTTTGATTTGTTGAATATTTTCAACATACACACTCATAAGATCTACATCTTTTCTGTAATCTAAGAAAAAAGATATTCCAAATACCAGAACTAAATACGACATGATAAAGCTTACGAGACCTGCAAAGAGTAATAGGGTCCAATTTAATTCTTTCAAATAGATATGTGTAAACGAAGAAACGGCGCCTAAAAAGAAAAACATCGGAAGCAGTGTCAGTGAGTGAGCTAAACAGTTAATTTGTGATTTTTTGCTAAACTCTGTTTGCCATAAATACAGGGCCATCTGTTGCCATAACAAAAGCAATAAAATCGAGCCTCCGGGGATATCGGTAAACCACAGAACAAGAAAACTTGCGGCAAATAAAGAATAATGTTTTATTTTTAATTCTCTCATTTACACTAAATACTATATGCAAAAATATTCATTCACAAATCTTGTTTTAGTGTTCGTGGGTCTTGGCGCGTTTTTTATGGCTGGTTGTGCGGGAACGCAAGAAAAGTCACAAGCCGGTGATATTCAGTATGTTGAAAGTAAGGCTTTAATCGAAGATAAAACGAAAAACTCTTCAAACTCAGCTTCAATTGATTTGTTTTACCTGCAAAATGATGTGATCCGCATGGAAGTCACAGCTTTATTAGGTTACCGTCTTGGCAGTTTAGTGATGAATTCACAAAAAGTATCTTATGCCCTTCATCCGCAAAAAGCGTTTGTTGAAGGCCCGTTTGCAGCGCGCACGATGAAACCGCTTTTTCGTCAGGATTTAGACCCGAAATTAATCTGGGCTGTGGTGTTTGACCGTGATCTTCGCGCTTTTGGGTTTACCTGCAGTGATGCGGTTTTACGTACGAACACTTGTCAGGGGAGTGGGGCTACCCAAGGGGTGACGGTGATCGTTCAACAAATGGGTGAAACACCAAATAGCGGTTTAAAGAAGATCACCATCGAAAATGCAAATTTAAAGTTCGTTTGGTTGTATAAAGCTATTAGGAAACATAATAAGTCTTATAACGAGACCTTTGTCCTGAATAAGCCAGAAGAATATCGTCTAATCACTATAAAATAATTTTACTTCGCTAACCGAAATAACAAGAGGCATAATCTAAGTAAGAAGCCCTCACTTTTTCTCAAATTGGGGCACTTATGGAGGAGAATCACTATGTCGTCTTCTATCAATCTTCGCTCTATCGTTGAAAAGCACCAACAGGGCAGCAACAAGAAAACAGCTATGCATTGGACAGGTACTTTCAATGAGTATCTGGAGCTAGTGAAGAAGAATCCTAAGTTAGCTAGAAATTCTTACCAGCGTATGTATGACATGATCATGGAATCTGGTACGGAAGAGTATGTTGATTTTAAAAAGCATGTTATTCGTTATAAGTTTTTCGATGATAAACAAAATAATGGTAAAGATGCGATCTTCGGTTTAGATGTTCAATTAATGAAATTCGTAAATATCTTAAAGGCGGCGTCTTTAGGGTACGGAACTGAAAAACGTGTGATTTTACTTCACGGCCCCGTAGGTTCGGCAAAATCTTCAATCTGCCGTATCTTAAAAAAAGGTTTAGAAGATTATTCTAGAACGGATCAGGGCGCGCTATTTACTTTTGAATGGGTTATTGAAGATTCAAAAATCCAACATTTATTAGGTAAGGATGTGAAAGTTTATCACACGCCAATGAATGAAGAGCCTTTATGGTTAATTCCGGATGAGATGCGCCAAGTGGTGGCAGATGAAATCAACCGTTCGCAGGATGGCGACTACCGCGTGAAAATTTCTGGTGAATTATGCCCGCCTTCACGTTTTATTTTTAAAGGTTTAATGGATTACTACGAGGGTGATTTAATGAAAGTATTAAATCACGTGCGTGTAAAACGTATGTTTATCTCTGAAGCTGACCGCGTGGGTATTGGTACTTTCCAACCGAAAGATGAAAAAAATCAGGATTCAACAGAGTTAACGGGTGATATCAATTACCGTAAGATCGCTGAATACGGTTCTGATTCAGACCCTCGTGCGTTTAACTTCGATGGTGAATTCAACGTGGCTAATCGCGGGATGATTGAATTCGTTGAGGTTTTAAAACTTGATGTGGCTTTCTTATACGATTTATTAGGCGCTTCGCAAGAACACAGAATTAAACCTAAAAAATTCGCGCAAACATACATTGATGAAGTGATTATTGGTCACACGAATGAGCCTGAGTACAGAAGATTACAAGATAATGAATTCATGGAAGCCTTACGCGATCGTACGGTGAAAGTGGATATTCCGTACATCACACGCTTAAAACAAGAAGTGAATATCTATAAAAAAGATTTTAACTCACAAAAATTACGTGGAATTTCAATTGCGCCGCATACGATTGAGATGGCAGCGATGTGGGCGATTCTAACTCGTTTAGAAAAACCTAAAAAAGCAAACCTTACACGTTTACAAAAACTAAAACTATATAACGGTAAAACATTAGCGAATTACACAGAAGATAACGTTAAAGAATTACGTAAAGAAACTCTTCGCGAAGGTTTAGACGGTATTTCGCCTCGTTATATCCAAGATAAATTATCAAACGCGCTTGTTATGGCCCAGCAGATGAATAAAGGTTCGGTGAACCCGTTCATGGTGATGAATGAATTAGAAAGTGGTTTAAAACACCACTCGTTAATTTCAGATGAAGAGCGCAAACAAGAGTACCGCGAATTATTAAGCGTGGTTAAACAAGAGTACGAAGAAATCATTAAAGGTGAAGTTCAGCGTGCGATCAGTGCCGATGAAGGTGCGTTACAGCGTTTATGCGGAAATTACATCGATAATGTTAAAGCTTACACACAAAAAGAAAAAGTTCGTAATCAGTTTACGGGACAGGATGACGATCCAGATGAGCGTTTAATGCGCGCGATTGAGGAAAAAATCGAAATTCCTGAATCACGCAAAGACGACTTCCGTAGAGAGATTATGAACTATATCGGAGCTTTATCGCTGGATGGTAAGAAATTTAACTATAAAATGAACGAGCGTCTTCATAAAGCTTTAGAATTAAAGCTTTTCGAAGATCAAAAAGACAGTATCAAGTTAACGTCGTTAGTTAGCTCAGTTACTGATAAAGATACACAAGAGAAAATTGAAATCGTTAAATCACGTCTTATCAAAGACTTCGGTTACGACGAAATTTCTGCAACCGACGTGTTACATTACGTAGCTAGCATCTTCGCCCGCGGAGATGTGAAGAAACAGTAGAGGATTGCCCTATGCCGATACGCGAGGACCAAAACCGATTTAAAAATATTATTAAGGGGAAGGTCCGTGACGATTTTAAGAAATATGTCACGAATGGGGAACTGATCGGCAAACGCGAAGATGAGTTCGTAAAAATTCCGCTTCCGCGTATTGATATCCCTACGTTTCGTTACGGTCCTAAGCAAGATCAACAAGGTGTCGGCCAAGGTGAAGGCGACGGAGATCCGCAACAATCACAAGGCCAAGGCGAACAGGGCTCTGGCAAAGGCGAAGCGGGCGAAAATCCTGGCGAGCATATGCTTGAGGTCGAAATTAGTTTAGAAGAGTTAGCTGAAATTCTTGGTGAAAAATTACAACTGCCACGTATTTTACCTAAAGGCACTGCGAACTTAGTGACGGAGAAAACTCGTTACTCAGGTATTGCACCGGTTGGACCAGAAGGACTTCGCAAATTTAAACAAACTTATAAAAAAGCTTTAGCCCGTTACATTTCTTCGGGAACGTATAATCCAAATGACCCAGTGATTGTGCCGATTCGTTCAGATTACCAGTACCGCACGATTAAAAAAACGCAAAAACCGCACACTAAAGCCGTCGTAATTTACATGATGGACGTGTCGGGTTCGATGGGTGAGGAACAAAAAGAGATCGTGCGTTTAGAATCTTTTTGGATCAACACATGGTTAAAGAAGCACTACAAAGGCTTAGATACTAGGTTCATCATCCACGATGCAGCCGCGAAAGAAGTGGATGAAGATACTTTCTTTAAAACTTCTGAATCCGGCGGTACGTTAATCAGCTCGGCCTATAAAATGTGTCAGCAAATTATTGATGCCGAATATCCAGCTGACGAATGGAATATTTATCCGTTTCACTTTTCAGACGGCGATAACTGGTCAGGTGAAGATACAAGATTATGTATTCAGTTGATCAAAGAATACTTTTTACCGCGCGTGAATGTATTTTCATACGGTCAGGTTGAAAGTAAATACGGTTCAGGGCAGTTCTTAAAAGACCTGCAAAAAGAATTCGGTGAAGACGAGCAAGTGACGTTAAGCCAAATTGAATCGCGTGATAAAATTTTAGACTCTATCAAAGATTTCTTAGGCAAGGGCAAGTAGCTCTTTGGAGGCCACCGATGGCAAATTTAACTCTAGAACTTGAAACAGAAAGAAAAAAGATCTGCCAAGTCGCTAAAAACGTCGGCCTTGATTGTTTTGAAACTATTTTCGAACTGATTAGCTACGATCAAATCAGCCAATTCGCCAGCTACGGCGGTTTTCCCGTACGTTATCCACACTGGAAATTCGGTATGGAGTACGAGCAACTTTCAAAATCGTACGAATATGGTTTATCAAAAATCTACGAAATGGTGATTAACACTGACCCTTGTTATGCGTACCTGATGGAAGGCAATTCCATGATGGATCAAAAACTGGTGATGGCCCACGTGTACGGTCACTGTGACTTTTTTAAGAACAATATCTGGTTTTCAAAAACCAATCGTAAAATGATGGATCAAATGGCGAACCATGCGACCCGCATTCGCCGTTATATTGATCGTTATGGCTATGAAGAAGTTGAACGTTTTATTGATACTTGTTTAAGTTTAGAGAATTTAATTGATCGATATTCAATTTTAAATGGGCCAACTCAGTTTACTGAGAAAAAACCTCAGGTGCGTGAAGCTGATTTCGTGTTCCAGGTGGAAAAGTCTTACATGAAAAACTACATCAACCCGCCAGATGTGGTTGCAGAGTTTAAAAAAGACCAAATGCAAAAACTGCAAGACAAAGCGCAGTTCCCGGCTGACCCGGTTCGCGATATCTTAACATTTTTAATTCACTACGCTCCGTTAGAAGAGTGGCAGCAAGATGTTTTATCGATCGTTAAAGATGAAGCCTACTATTTTGCCCCGCAAGGCATGACCAAAACAATGAACGAAGGCTGGGCTTCATATTGGCATTCGCACATTATGACTAAATATATTCTTAATGACTCCGAAATCATCGACTTTGCCGACCACCATGCTGGCACTATGTTTATGAAAATGGGGGGGTATAACCCCTATAAAGTGGGCATCGAGTTGATGAGAGACATCGAAGAAAGATGGAATAAAGGAAAATTTGGCCGCGAGTGGGATGAGTGCGACGATGTTAAAGAACGAAAAAATTGGGACCGTAAGCTCAATTTAGGGCGTGAGAAGATCTTTGAGGTTCGTAAGCTTTATAATGACGTAACATTTATTGACGAGTTTTTAACAGAGGACTTCTGCGTTCGTAATAAGATGTTTGTTTATAAAATGAATAAAGAAACCGGCAAATTTGAAGTCGATACGCGCGACTTTAAAGCAATTAAAGCGCAGCTCCTGTTCCAATTAGCTAATTTTGGCCAACCGATCATTAAAATCGAGAACGCCAACTTCGAAAATCGTGGAGAACTTTTATTAAGACATGTTCATGAAGGTTTAGATCTACAGCCTAATTATATGGATGCCACAATGAAAAACTTAAATAAACTGTGGAAGCGTCCGGTAAATATAATTACAGTTATGGATAACGAGCCGCAGCTTTTCAGATTCGACGGTAAAGAATATACAAAACACAGCTTATCGGAAAAAACGAATTCTCAAGCTGAGCCGTCTCATAAAGAATCGGGAAGTTAAGAAACCTTAACATTATCGCTTCAACTATATTCGGATTAGCAGATTTCTCATTTTTTCGCATAGCTATTTGACGAAATAGTGTAATATTAATCTTAACGAGCGAGGGTTCGTTGTGCGGAGTGTGAGGAACGTAATCTGGATAATAAAAACCGCGTCTTAGTCTACAGCGATGATCCGAAGGATCAGGCGAAAATGTCTGGTGAACACGAAAGACAAGCTTTCGAGACCGAACAAAAAGCCCTAGTTGCTGATAAAAAATTTGTGGTCGTTTTTCGCATCGAGAAGAATGGCCGCGGTGGCAAGACGGTGACTGTCTTAGATCAATTACCGGCCTACGATCCTTTCCTCAAAGATTTAACCAAAGAATTGAAAGCGAAGTGCGGCGTTGGTGGAAGTTATTTCATCGAAGGAAATAGGGGCTGCATTGAAATTCAGGGTGATAAGCGGGATGCGATAAAAAAGATATTGGATGTTAAAACCATGAAGTATAAAGGGGCCTAGTAAATGAATAAAGTCGTCATCATAGATGATCTGGTGGATAGCTGCTCAGTGATCTCAGAAATCCTTAGTCCTTATTTTGAGTGTAAAGCAACTTCTGAGTCGCACTCAGCGTTAGACCTTATTTTAGAGTTTAAACCAAACATCGTCTTAATGGATTACCAAATGCCGCGTGTGAACGGTGCAGAGCTTTGTAAATCGTTAAAAGAAAACCCAGCAACTAAAGATATCCCAATTATTTTTATGTCGGGTGTAGCGACGGAAGATGAGCGTGTAGAAACTTTAGAATTAGGCGGCGATGACTTTATTGCTAAGCCTTTTCACCCTAAAGAGTTAATTTTAAGACTTAAAAAAAGAATTCAAGGTTACACAGTTAAACCGCCGATTGATAACAATGCAGTGATTGCTAATGTAAATGCATCGACACTGGCTGTGGGTAACTTAAAAATGAATCTGAATTCACGTTTAGTGTATGTGAATGAACGTGAAATCACGTTAACTCCAAAACAGTTTGAAATTTTAAAGCTGTTGATTGAAAACCAGAACCATCTGGTATCCCGCAGCACTTTTATGGAAGAAGTGTGGGGGCATTTCGAAGTGACTCCAAGAAACGTGGATTCACAAATCAACTACCTGAAAAAGAAAATTGAAGGATTTCAGGGCATTATCACAGCAGTACCAAGTTTCGGTTACCGATTAGATTATAAAATGTAGCCTCATAACCTGGGGCTATTTGCTACGGGTCAATCAGGGTTGATCTCGTAGCGCAAATTTAGTTAGTATTGTAGCAATGAAAAATACTAAACAAATAACTACAAAACTACTTCTTATCGCCTTTTCATTTTTAATCGTAAGTTGCAAAACGAATCCTGAATCTGCAGGTATTAGCGAAGACGAAATCAACGTTGAAGCTGCTAAAGCTTACGCCGAAGTTAAAGCTAAATCTAAAATCTCAACCAACCAAGAATGGACCGCGATGGTTAACCGCGTGGCTAAACGTATCGCTTTAGCTTCAGGTAAACCCTACAACTGGGAAGTTATCTTGATTGATGATCCGCAGGTAAACGCTTGGTGTATGCCAGGTGGTAAGATGGCCGTTTATACGGGAATTTTACCAGTTGTTAAAACTGAAGCTGCCTTAGCTGCGGTTATGGGGCACGAAGTAGCGCATGCAACATTAAGGCATGGTATGGCTCACTATGCGCGTGCCAAACAGAATAATCTATGGGGTTTGGGTATAGCTATTGCCTCAACAGTTGGTGGTGAGCTTCTCTGTAAAACAGACAATTGTAAAAAGTTAGCGCAACTCGGTGGGATTGCTGGTGGATTTGCGGTGGCTTTCTTTGATATGAAATTTTCGCGTGAAGATGAATCTTCAGCCGATAAAGAAGGTCAAATCTATATGGCTGATGCGGGTTACGAGCCGAGTGAATCTATTAAATTATGGGAGCGCATGGGGGCAGCAGGTGGCGGAAAGCCACCGGAACTTTTATCAACACATCCATCGGACGAACGCCGTCGCGGAAATTTAACTTCTTGGTTACCAGCGGCACAAGCTCGTTATCAAGCGGCTCCGCAAAAATTTGGCTTAGGTGCTACGATTAAGTAGCGTCTATTTTTTTTCTGTGCGTTTTTGTTTGAAGAAGTCTTTAAGTAATGTGCTGCACTCGTGTTGCATTAATCCGTGTTCGGCTGTGAATCGGTGATTTAGTTTGGTGTGTTTTGATAAATCTTCTAAGGAGCCCATGGCTCCGGCTTTTGGGTCGTGAGTTGCAAACACGACGCGTTTGATTCGTGATTGCACTAAGGCGCCGGCGCACATGTAGCAGGGTTCAAGAGTTACATATAGAGTGCAGTCGATTAAGCGCCATGAGTTTTTGGTTTTGCAGGCTCTGTGAAGAGCTACTAGTTCGGCGTGGCCTAAAACAGTATTTAGTTGTTCGCGCTTGTTTCCGGATTTTCCGATGACCTTGCCTTCGGCATCGACCACTACGGCGCCGATCGGCACTTCGCCTTTTAATTGGGCGTTTTTGGCCAATTTGAAGGCTAATTGCATGAATTTAAGGTCTTGTTCGGTGAATTGATCCATTTACTGGCTCAGTCTTAGTATAAAAGCTTGAAATATTTAACTAAATGGTCTTGCTGCGGTCAGTCATTAAGTGTAAATACAGTCCTCGGTTGTTAATACTTTCTATTCATTTTGAAGAAATTCAAAAAATCTATTCCGGAAGGCGGGTGAATTCAATTATGGCATTAGTTAAAATCAGAGACGGCGAATCTTTCGAATCAGCATTCAGAAAGTTCAAAAAGTCTTGTGAGAAAGCTGGTATCCTTTCAGAAGTTAAAAAACGCGAACACTTCGAAAAACCAAGCGTATCTGCTAAGAAAAAATCTATCGCTGCTCGCAAACGCGCTACGAAAAAAACTCGTGGTGGTTTCAGAGACCGCGACTAGTTTGTAAATTAATTTACAGCTTATAGAGCTCTTAGGGATTTATTTCTTAAGAGCTCTTTTTATTTTTAAAAAAGGAGCCTGCTCATGGAACTTAAAGACCAATTAATGGCTGATATCAAAGCCGCAATGATTGCCAAAGATTCAGTAAAGTTAAACACACTTCGTTTTTTACACGCAGCTATCAAACAAAAAGAAATCGATTCACGTCCGAATCCATTAACAGCTGACGACGTTATGGCCGTTCTAAAAAAATTAGTTAAACAACGTAAAGAATCTATCGACCAATTCACCAATGCAGGTCGCACTGATTTAGTTGACCAAGAAACAGCTGAATTAAAAGTGATGGAAGTTTACTTACCGGCACAAATGTCACGTGAACAAATTGAACAAGTTGTTGCTGACGTTATTAAAGAAACAGGCGCTTCATCAATCAAAGATATGGGCACTGTAATGAAAGCCGTTCAAGCTAAAACAGCTGGTTCTGCTGACGGTAAAACAATTAGCGAAGTGATTAAATCAAAACTGAACTAAGTTGGGATTTAAGCAAGAATTCATCGACAAGGTTACGCAAGCATCAAACCTTGTCGAGATCATTTCACAATACACAACATTGAAACCCAGTGGCCGTGGCCATATGGGGCGTTGTCCTTTTCCTGATCACCAGGAAAAGACGGCTTCATTTTCGGTGAGCGAATTCAAAGGCGTTTACCATTGTTTCGGCTGTAAAAAATCCGGCAATGTGGTTTCGTTTTTGCGTGATTTCAACGGCATGAATTTTCGTGAAGCGATCGAATATTTAGCTGAGCGAAACGGTATTGTGATCACTGACGACTGTTATGAAAATAATCGTCCGGATCAGCCATTAGAAAACAAAGATCACAAAAAAACTTTATTGCACGCCAATAAAATTGCCGCTGAATTTTTTCGTGAATCTTTAAAACGCCAAGCGACCGATTCTCCGGTTCGCCAATATGTTTTAAAAAGAAAATTAAATCCTGAAACTTTAGAAGAATTTCAAATCGGTTATGCGCCGAATGAATGGGAAGCCTTGGCTGGCCAACTGAATCGCAGTTCGATTCCGCACGCGGTATCTGAAGAAGCACAGTTGTTGAAAAAACGTAAAGAAGGAACAGGTTACTTTGACTTGTTCCGTGACCGTTTAATGTTTCCGATTCATTCACCAACTGGTGAAGTGTTAGCCTTCGGTGGTCGTATCATCGAACAGGGCGAACCAAAATATTTAAACTCTCCGGAAACGCCAGTGTTTCATAAAGGCAGTGTTTTGTATGGTCTTGCACAGACGGCAAAACACATTCGCTCTGAAGATTTAGTTTTAGTTGTTGAAGGCTACATGGATTTAGTTTCGCTTTTTCAAGCGGGAATTAAAAATGTTGTCGCAACTATGGGTACGGCATTAACCCCAGACCACGCGAAACTCATCAAACGATTAACGAACAACGTTGTTGTTCTATTTGATGGAGATGACGCTGGTAAAATGGCCGCAGAACGCAGTCTTCCTATTCTACTGTCGCAAGGTTTATTTCCGCGTGGGATCACCCTAACCGAAGCGAAAGACCCTGATGAATTTGTTATTAAATTCGGCTTAGACGCTTTAAAAAAAGAAATCGAAAAAGCGCCTGACCTGTTCAAAGTCATTCTTAAATCGTGGATGACCGAATACCGGGGTGAAGCTTCTGACAAAGTAAAACTGGTTGATAAGATCAAACCGGTGTTTGATGTGATGGCCGATCAGCGCTTAAAAAGCCTGTATGCCGACGATCTTTGTCAGATTATGGGAGTCAATAAAGACTGGCTTAGGAATTCTTTTCAGGGTAATGCCGCAGGGCGCAGCCAAGGTTTTGGCTCTTTTGCGAATGCAAATACACAAAGAAATTTCGTGACAGAGACTCCGGCGCCTGCGCTTTCGGCAGCTACCGAAGCTGCAAAATTAGAAGAAAATGCACAAATTAAAATTTCAGATGCCTCTAAAGTTGAGCTGATGTTATTGCAAAATACCCTCAAGAGTCGTGCCAATTTCGCTCTGATGAGTGACCTGCAGGAGCCTCTGACTTTCACGCAATTATTAAGCCAAATCAAACACTTAGGTGTTAGGCAAATCCTCGAAAATGCAGAGCAAGTTTATAGACAAGATGCTGAAAAGTTTGATAGGTTGGTCAGTCAGCTGATTGATAAAATTGATAAACCTGAGTTGCTTTTTCAAAATTCAAAACTCGACATCGCCCAAATCGGTGAATTCGACGAAGAAAAAGAAAAAAAACTTATCGTTGATTTGATTTCTAGAATTCAGCAAGAGTTTATAAAAGATCAGGCAAAAAAATTGGCGTTGGATTTAAGATCAAACATGAATGACGCCGAAAAGCTCAGACAATTTTCTGAGTTGCAAAAAAGCCGTCTCGCTTTAAAGAGCGAATCTAAAAAATAAACTTACAAGGTTTGCGGAACGCAAATCACATAAAGCTTTTTTGTTTTTTAAGTTTTTTAAAAAGATGGCTTAGCAATAAGTCATAAGTAGCTGAGGACAGATGACGAATAACCAAGACAAAAATGAATTAAGAATTTTAACTGCTGCTGAACAAGAAGTGTTAGCAAAAGAAGAAGTTCAAAAATTGTTGAAGCTGGCTAAAGATAAAGGCCGCTTAACAATCGAAGAGATCAATGAATCTCTTCCGCAAGAAATTATCGCAGCTAGCGTTCTTGATGGTTTAATGCAAACCCTTGAAGCTAACGGCGTGGTTATCACTGAGCACACTGAAGCGGCTCGCGAAGATGATAAAGACGAATTCCTGTCAAAAGTAGACGACGAGGAAGAAGACGAAGAAGAATTAAAAGAAGCTGAAGACGTTAAGGGTTCAGACCCTGTTCGTTTATACCTACGCAAAATGGGTTCGGTTTCATTACTGACTCGTGAAGGTGAAGTGGAGATCGCCCGCCGTATCGAAAAAGGTGAGCGCGAGATCGTTCGTGCGATGTTAATGTCGCCACTAGGCACATGGGAAATCATCAACTTAGGTAAACGTCTTGATCAAGGCCGTATCAAAGTTAAATCGATCTTCCGTGGTTTAGAAGATGAAGATACTCAGTACGACGAAAAAGAGTACATCGAAAAAATTCACCAATTAATCGGTATCGTTACAAAATACCAAAAAGACACAGAGAAAGCTTTCACCGCTTTACGCGATGAAAACATTAAGGCTGATGTTAAAGCGAAATTGACTGATGAAACTCGCGTAATCAACGAAGCGTTGATGGCGAACTTTGAATCAATTAACTTCAACCGTAAAACGATCAACCGTGTTGTTATTAAGTTCAAAAACTTAGTAAACCGCATGGGTACATTACGTCGTCGTATTAAAGATGGCGTTGAAAAAACTTTCTCTAAAGACGTGGCAACATTAGTTGAGCGTTTAAAAGTGATCGAAACGAATGAAAAAGAATTAACAAAAACAACTCGCGATACAGGTTTAAGCTACGGTCGTTTCCGTACTTATGCTTTACAAGCGCAAGAAGCTGAAGAGCGTCTTAAACGTTTACATGACGATACAGAGATGAACTTCCGTTGGATTCAAGAAACTTACACAGCTATTTGGAAAGGTGAGCGCGAAGCTGACTTAGCCAAATCTGAATTAGTTGAAGCGAATTTACGTTTAGTTGTTTCTATCGCGAAAAAATACACGAACCGTGGTTTACAATTCTTAGATTTAATCCAAGAAGGTAATATCGGTCTTATGAAAGCCGTTGATAAGTTCGAATACCGTCGTGGTTACAAATTTTCGACGTATGCAACTTGGTGGATCCGTCAAGCGATCACTCGCGCGATTGCCGACCAAGCTAGAACTATCCGTATTCCAGTTCACATGATCGAGACGATCAATAAACTTGTTAGAACACAACGTTTATTAATCCAAGAGTTAGGCCGTGAGGCAACTCCTGAAGAGATCGCAGATCGTATGGATATGCCGGTAGATAAAGTTCGCAAAGTATTAAAAATTGCGAAAGAGCCAATCAGCTTAGAAACTCCAGTGGGTGAAGAAGAAGATTCTCACTTAGGAGATTTTATCGAAGATAAAAAAGTGATCAATCCTGCTGAAGCGATTGTGAACTTAAACTTAGCTGAGCAAACTCGTCGTGTGTTATCGACTTTAACTCCGCGTGAAGAAAAAGTTTTACGTATGCGTTTTGGTATCGGTGAAGAATCGGATCACACTCTTGAAGAGGTAGGTCAGGATTTCAACGTAACTCGTGAGCGTATCCGTCAGATCGAAGCTAAGGCTTTACGTAAATTACGTCACCCTTCTCGTTCGAATAAGCTTAAAACTTTTGTTGATAGCTAGTAATAGGGTGCCAGGCCTTTTTTGCTACATTTAAAATTGTTATTATATATTTAAAGGGAGATCGAAAGATCTCCCTTTTTTAAACAGCAGTTCGTTGTTCCTAAATTGTCCCAGAAAACATGGAGTAGCAAATTGCAGCCTTGGCTTTGGGGAGGTGTTTCATGAAACCCAAAGATTTAATCACCGAAGAAGATTTCACAAGAAAGACAGCGGGCCATGTGCCTAAGTCTCCACAGCGTGATAGTCCGGGTGATTCGGCTGCTAATCAAAACCTAGAAGTTGAAATGGGGATTAACTACGATCCTGAAGAAGAGCCTCGTAGCAAACGTAAGAAAGATATTCCGGCGTTTGATAAGAGCCACTAGTTCTTCACTCAACCATAGTCTTATTTATGCGGTCTAAAACGGCCTTACGCTATTCACTGGGGTGTCGTTTGTTATGATAGACAAATGAATGTAAACGACTATCGCCGTAAAAAAGACGAACATTTGGCCTTGCAGCCGACCTATAGAAATCTTTGCACCACATGCCTGCAGCCTGATTTTGGTTGTTACTGTCAGCTTGTAAAACCCATCGATAGCGTTATTAATTTTGTTATTTTAATTCATCCTATAGAAGCCAAACGAAGAATCGCTACGGGCCGTATGGCGCATCTTTGTCTTAAGGGTTCATATCTGATCAAGGGAATCAACTACACTCACAATGACGAGCTTAATACTTTAATCGCTGATCCTGAATATCACACGGTGATCATGTATCCAGGACAGCAATCTGTGAATATTTCTTCACTTTCGCACGAAAAACGCGAAGAACAGTTTTTAACGGGTAAAAAATTAAGAATTCTAGTGATTGATGGCACTTGGGCTACGGCTCGTAAAATGCTTAACCAAAGTGAGAATTTAAAAAAGCTTCCGCGTGTTTGTTTTAGCCCAGCGAAGCCTTCGAACTTTCGGGTGCGCAAACAGCCTAAGGATTTTTGTTATTCGACCATCGAAGCGATTCATCACACGATGGATCTGTTTCATGGGGAGTCAGTGATTCCACGCAAGCATGATCACTTACTTGAAGTGTTCGATTCAATGGTTGAAAAGCAGCTAAACATGATGAAAGAAGTTCGTTTGAATCTGCGCGAGGCAACGTACCGCCGCGAAGGTCAAACTAAAGTCGGCTAATCCCTATTTCATTAAGCGGCGTAAAATAAAATAATAGTGTGAACGAGTCGGAAGACCTTTAAACGATTCACACATTAATGACTTAGGTAGGCAGTCTGATTCAGAACTAATTGTTTCGTATTCGTCACCTAAACCCAGCATATGACCAAGTTCATGGGCCACAGAAGTGGCACTCCAGTTGCGGTTCCATTGTGTATCGTAAGGTCCGCGTGTGTCGTCTTGAAGAAGAACCGAGTAGTGCGCTACAAAGGGATTATTCACCACTTGAAACTGAAATTTATATTTAAAATCTAGTGGCAAAAGATTGGTGTTCCAGATTTTTTCAGCTTGAGCGAATTTGGCTTTAAAGTTTTCATTATCTTGGCCTTCTGGATCAATGAAGAACACTTTTACTTTTAAAGTCACATCATTAGCGCTGTTGAAAATCACATCGTAATTATATTTTTTAGGAATAAAACCGATGTAAGTGATATTTCCGGCGATTTCAGTTTTGCGGTTAAAGTGCGTCACACTTAAATAACTGGGCTGCGGAAAGTATTGCAGAGAATCCAATAAGTGCACGCGAAACGATTTAAACGCACGATCAGGCTGACTTGCGCGATCTTGTGCTGGAATTAATTGTTCATATAGCCAACGGTATTTTTCAGGGTCAACGGCTTCGGAGTGTTGTGCGGGTGCTGCTTGCCCTAACGCTGATTGCAATAAAATGATGATAGATAGAACAAAAAAATTAAAAGAGATTGGCATAGGCGAAGTATTTCGCAAAATAAGTGATCTGATCAAGGTTTTTTATCAGCGTCGCTGATTGATCTCCTATATTCGTTTTGGTAGGCTTTAAGCATCGTTTTAATCATATATCCGGTGGGGGTATAGCTTAGTTGGTTAAAGCAATCGGCTCATAACCGATGGATCCGGGGTTCAAGTCCCTGTGCCCCTACCATTTTCGATTGTAAATCGCCCAATTAGATGTCGTAAAATTCAAAAACTCTTAACGCCAGACCTAATTCCGTATCTAAATCTAAAACCTCTTTTGGTAAGTTAAGAATGGGTTGTTTTGATTTTTTGTGAATATGACTTAGTTTTATTTCAGCAGATTTCCAGTAAAGGGCCTGCCATTCGGGGTTTGTGATTTGGGTAAAAGTCTCACTGAGTTCCATGCCTCGGCGATGCGCGACCTTGTTCATTGCTTTTTGGCCCGGTAATACGTAGTTGAGCGCATTTAAAATATCGTCATGGTGAATGCGTTCCATCGCGCAGTAAGTTGTCACTAACGTCGCTAACAAATAATTTCGGTAGGTTTCTTTAGATTGTTCAGAATAATTATCTTTACCGGCGGGGCGATAGATAACTTTTAAGCGTTCAAGTGGTGCTGATAGTTTTTTTCCGATTTGATCGGTCATCGCCAGATCAAGTGTGACAACCAGGCTTTCGGCAAAATTAAGATAACGACAAACACCTTCTCTGTCTTTGGGCGCAGGCGGCAGAAGCTGCCACAGGATACGGTGATTCTGCTCATGGAAGATAGAGATTTCGGTGAAGCTGGTTAGGGCTTCAAGCATTTCGGTCGCATTTGCGATGTACCTGCCATAGTCTTTAAACCACATCAATTCGGATAGGGCCGGCGTGAAATCGATTTCATTTTTAAAAAGATCCTGGGTGCTAAGACCCCGCATCGTTGAACAAACACGGGGTTGAAAGCGTCCACCTATTTTTAAATAAGTTTGGCGACTTTTGCGATAAATCGAACTTAGTGAAAGCAGCTGATGATCGAAAGGGTATTCGGGTAAAACCCATTTCTGATAAGACTTCTGAACAGGTACAGCGCATACATTATCAACATCGCTCAAAAATTTTTTAACGTTCATTTTATCTTTAGTTGGGCTGGTCTTTTTCATAGCTTAACTTATAGTTTATATTCGGTTCAGTGCCAACAGAAACACTTAATCAGCAGCAAGTGGAGTTCTTAGCCTGATTGAATGTCTCCCTACCACTTTTTTTGATCAACTATTTTTTCTTTTACCAGCGGTAAGCTCAAGTCGCTTATATTCAGCATTGAAAACCAAATTAAATTTTAAATCGGCTGGATTATGATTTGTATCATATTTTTACATTCTGAGAAGCGTATGATCAAGCTATCAGGAGGTATTCAGTGTCTATTAAAAACATTATCGCTATCGAAGTTTCTCAAGACGAACATTACAAAACTCAATTTCTAAAATCTTTGAAAGAGGATTGGCCCGCTTTAGCAAAAGATTTTAGGCATTATTGCCATCAAGAAAATCCTAAAACAGGAGATGTCTGGCTATGGACTAGCCCTGATGGCGCTAAATATGTCCATATGATCATGGATAAAGAAAATGGTGACAAACATCTAGAGCAATCTCGCTTAGCGGCATTTAAAAAGTGTTTAAAAGCGGCTCATCGAGTTCTTCCTGAAGAGGAATTTCAGTTGCTGCAATTGAAGCCGGAAGCTTTTTTGTTCTCTAAAAACGAATTGAAACAGGCTCAAGAACTTTTGCAGGCAATGTAATAAGGAGTAATTTTATGGAAAAACAAGTTAAATATTTTATGTCTAAAAATCTAATTACTATCAAAGATAGCGAAGATATCGGCAAAGCCGACGATCTTATGAATAACTATAATATAAGACATCTTCCGGTTGTTGATGAAAATGATATCTTAGTAGGAATTTTATCAAGTCATGATTATTTCGCTTTAAAAAAAGTGGGTGTACGCTTAGATTCCCTCGTTGTCAGAGAGTTTATGAACTCTCCGGTTAAAGTTGTAGACCGTTATGCAAAAATCACTGATGTGACTTTAATGTTTGTTCAGAAAAAAATTAACTCGGTCATTGTCGCTGACCAAGAAGCTGCGGTTGGTATTTTAACATCTGAAGACATTCTAAAAGCTTTTCTTCGTTTTTCAGACGAAGCAGAAAACTCAAATTTGCTGTCTTTAGATGATTTGGTCGACGAAGAGTGGCTTTCACGCACAACTTTGATTTAGTCAACGTAGCACGTTGGTCTAGGCCTTGTGTTATCTGGTCCTCTTAGTATAGGTTTTTTTGCTATCATAAAACTATGCAATTTGATTGGACCTCTCGCACATTAAAAGAGTGGCGCGGTTATTTAGTGCGCGCAAAAAATACGAACTGGATGCAAAGCTGGGCTTATGCACAAGCTACTTTTGCAACGGAGTATTTTAGAACTCGTATCGCCCTTATCATCCACGAAGAAAAACCTGTGGCGATGATGAGTGTGCAAGAAATCAAAATCGGGCCTCTACACTTTGTAAATCTTAAGCGTGGACCCTTATGGTTTGAAAAACCGACTGAAGAAATGTTTTTAGAATTTGCTAAAGCTTTTCGTAAAGAATTTCCGAAATCTTTGGGGCAACGTTTGCGCTGGATTCCTGAATTTGAAATAAAAAAAGAAACATTGAGCGTACTTAAAGATATTGGTTTTAAACTGCACCGCCATACTTTTACGACCTCGTGGATTGATCTTTCACAAAGTGAAGACGAACTTCGTAAAAATTTACACCAGAAATGGCGTAATTGCTTAAACAAATCCTTACGTTCACCTCTTGAAATCAAGGTTGAAAATACAAACCAAAAGTTTTTACTTTTTATGGAGTATTTTAAACAGCATGTGCGTATTAAAAAATACCAGGCACCGAGTGAACGTTTTTTACAAATCGAATTTAAAGAATTAAGTCGCCAAGCTGATCAGTATTTTATCTGGGCTTATGTTAACGCTGAACCCGTGGCCGCTATTGCCGTCGTTACGCAAGGGCAGACGGCCTGTTACCGTTTAGGCTGGACAACCGATGTGGGCCGCAAATACAACGCACACTATGCTTTGTTGTGGCAGGCGCTGGTTTTAAGTAAAGAAAAAGGCTTGGCTGCTTTCGATGTCGGTGGATTATTATTAGATGAGCCTTCAGGCTTTAGCCATTTTAAGCTGGGGTTAGGTGGAACCGTAAGCCAGCTTGTGACTTTAAAATAGAAAAACTAATTTTTGAAAATACTTTTGCCGTAGTAATACTGAGGCTCGACATAAACATCGAAGCTGCACTCAGAATACTGAAGACCAATTTCTTTATTATGGTCTGTGTCTTCAGGTTCTGGGTTAAAAAGAATTATTTCAGATTCAAAACTAGCATCTTTACAGTTTGGGTCGCTAAATGAAAAAATTATGACGGGCACTTGGCCTGTGATTAGCTCATTAAAATAAAGTGAGCTTCCGGCTTTTAAAGTTAAGCCTTCAGCAAATTCAATATCATTGGCTAATGAATAAGTATTAGCAGTTTCTAGTTGGTCCCAGGTAAGCACATCAGCCAAAACCGTTGTCGAAAATAAAAAACTAATAAGTAATAAAATTTTTCTCATATAAAAATCATACGTCGCTTAGATTGATATACAAGAATTACTGCGCTATTCCTCAAGTTCGATATCTAATCTGTACAGCAGTAACATCGCTTCTGGTAAAGAAAACTTCGCTTTTTTGATTTTATTGCTGTCAGGTCGAATCGAATAGTTTTTAGCCTGGCGCAGATCAGTTTTCGTTAGATTGGTATTGGCAAAACGGGCCGCCGTAAAATCTGTTGCACGTAAATTTGCCTCGCTAAAGTTGGTCTCAGCAAAATCGACTTCGCGGGCTACACAGTTTTGCATTAATGATTTACGTAAATCTAAGCCTGAAAAATTACCATAATTTAAAGCGCAGTTATCCCACGATAAATGCATAAGCGATGAAGCGTTGATCCAATTTACACCCACAAGCTTACACTCTTTAAATTTCACATCTCTTAAGTCTGAGCTTGTTAATACAATATTACTCAGGTCACTTTGTTCAAAGGTACAGTCTAAGAATCTGCAGCGCTTAAAGCTACTTCCGTTGAAATTTACACGAGAGAAGGTGCAGCCATCGAAAATACGGTTTTCGATAGACTGGTTGCGGAAATCCAGTTCTTCAAATGTGCGGTCAGTAAACTCGTATTCTGTGTTAAAAATATCGTGACTCATAGGATATCAGCATAAGGCTGGGAGTGGCTTAAAGTCAGTAAAAAGACCGTTTTCGACATGGTAGCGAATTGGTTGCTTATGGTTAAAAGCTGTGTGCAAGTTAGACACCCATTGCCTTTTTTCAAAGGGAGTTTAGTTTATTCTTAAAACTGGGTATAACTTTCTGTTAAATTTAGAAGAGGAAAATATGAAACCAGCAGCAATGGTTATGCTTGCAAACTTGTTATTAGTGTCATTTGTTCAGGCCGCCGATACGTCATGGAAAATCAAAAAAACCACGTGGTCTGAAGCTGATGAACGTTCTTATTCAGAGTTTGTGACCATTATGGGTAAAGCCGTTGAAAAAAGAGAATGTAAGTCGTTTAAAGAATGTATCCAGCATCCGACAAATCCGTATAAAGGGTCAGATGCAGCGCAGTTAGATATTCACGTGGACTGCGCCCGTTTAGCGTACGCGCTGCGTGCTTACTTTGCCTGGAAGAACGGTCTTCCATTTTCGCATGTGAGCTTAGTTGTACCTCGTGCTGAAGCTGATAAGAAAGATAACTTACGTTATACTAAAAACGGAAATATCGTTTCTACAAGATCTAGTATGCTCTCAGCAAAAGCTACGCTTGCGGACGGACCAAAATATATCACTGAAAAATTAATGAAGTCTGTTTATACAGCAGTGTTTCGTTTAGAAGATGAAACTGAAAACCGCCCAGGTTTAGAATCAGATTTTTATCCTTCAGATATTTCTCGTGAAGCGATTCGTCCCGGTACATCAATCTACGATCCGGCTGGCCATGTAGCTATCGTGTACAAAATCACTGACGACGGAAAAATCTATTTCATTGATGCACATCCAGATAATTCATTAACTACAGGCATGTACGGAACTAAATTCGTGCGCAGTCGTCCAACACAAGGTGCGGGCTTTAAAAACTTCAGAAAACAAGAGTTAGTCGGCGCTACATTTGATTCTAAGTTAGGTTCTTACGTGGGTGGTAAAATGGCAGTAGCTTCTGTAAATGCCCATAAAGACTATAGCCTTGTGCAAAAGTACGGTACTGATAATAAACCTTTAGCTAACTGGAAAGACGGCGCGTTTATCTTAGCTAGTGTGAAATTAGATTATTACGATTACCTTCGTGCAAAAATGTCGAAAGGTAATTTAAAAATTAATCCGGTTGAAGAGGTAAAAGCTTTAACAAATGATCTTTGTTCGGCAGCCCAAGACCGCGTAGATTCAGTTCAAGGTGCAATCTCAGCGGGAATTCATAACAAAATTCATCCCGAAAAATTACCTGTAAATATCTACGGCACAAGTGGCGAGTGGGAAGAGTTCTCAACGCCTTCTCGTGATGCGCGTTTTAAAACTTCGTTTAAAGAGTTGCGCGACCGCGTAGAAAAAATCTTTAATATGTATCAAAAAGGTGATCCACAAATCGATTACAGTGGCGCCAATATTAAAGCTGATATGTTAAATTCATATTGGAAAATTGCGCAAACATGTAAAGTAGCTTACAAAAAAACTGATGGCACACCTGTGGCGTTAAACTTAGAAACTGTTCGTCAAAGATTGTTCGCTTTAAGTTTTGATCCTTACCACTGCCCAGAATTGCGTTGGGGTGCTTCAAGTGAAGCGGAGCTTAAAGGTTGTAAAGATGATGCAACAAAACGTGAATGGTTCAAACGGGAAGTTTGGTTAAGAAATCAAATCGACCGCGTGTACGATGTGCGTATGGATTATCGCTTATCTGAACTGACTGGCCCGAAACCAGGAGTTGGTGTTGCGAATCCCCCAGATGTTGATGTTGTTAAGTATCTTTCAAATTAAGATATGAGCGATGATCGTGTTGATGAAACACTTTGAAATTCCCTTTGAAGAAAAATTAATTCCTTTAGGTCAACCTGACTCTGAAGCCAATTTTTTAAAATATTCGCCTTAAAAAAAGTAACATGTGAATAACGCTCGGCTATTCACATGCTACCAACAACGGATTTGGGAATTGAAATTAATTAAAAACGAACGGTAGTGGTGCCTGACGTAACGTCTTGATCTTGATCAGTGTCTTGGTCTTTATCCTGATCTTTATCTTGATCCTTATCTTGCGATTGATCCTGGTCCTGATCTTGATCAGTACGAGGAGTTCCGTCGACCGTTTGAACGTAGATAATTGCATCTACAGAATCACAAGCTTCAGCTGAAGCGTATTGGCAGTCAGATAAGTTAAAACGAATAGCATTAACTACTTTCGTCTGCTGATCCACGCTTAAAGTAATTGTATTAAACATTGGATCTTGGGCGTTGATGACTTGCATAGTTGTTCCATCAATAGAAACCAATGTGAATAACATTTTGTAGTTCGCAAAAAATTGCCAGTGGCCTGATTCTGTTTGAATAATGTTATCAACAGAAGCCAGTAGTTGAGCGCGTTCGTTCAACTGCGGAAAATCTTTAGCTATATCGTTTAAAGATAACGGACCACGATGGCTCAGATTCTGATTTGCGACAATTTTAAAATCGATGACTTTTGAAGTGCTTTTTACTGTATTAGATGCAGTGGCTTCAACAATGGCTTCAGCTGCGGGACTTCTTTTTTCGGAAAAGCTTTGATTACAAGCTGTAAGAAGAGATGCACAGAGTGACGTCAGAGCAAATATTTTCAGAGCACGTCCATATCGTATATTCATAATTCCTCCTTTGAATTATTTTACATTGCTTTAGAATCGGTAAAGCAATGCCTATGCCATGGGGCGATGGTCCCCGCGTTAGGAGGCAATTAGAAACTATTGTACCGAAAGAATTTCGTATTCAAGAGTGCGGTTTGGATTTTCAACGATAGCGATATCATCGACGTGTAAGCCCAGTAAACTTTCGCCTAAAGGTGAACCGCTGGCCACAATTTGAATATTGAGTCCATCAAACTGCACGGTCATACCGCCGCCTTTTGGAACTAAGAAAATATGTAATGTTTTATTATTGTGACTCACTTCGATCAGCGCTGAAAGTTCAATAGCATCGTCAGGTGCTAAGTTTTTTAAGTGTAAAAACTTGTACATCGCAAAAACTTCTTCGACTTCGGCTAAACGTTTACCTTGAGCCCCAGCTAAGTAAGACGCCTCTAAACCACGCGTATCGTATTCATTTTCTGGTTTTGATTCTTCGTGAGTGGCATCTTCATAAGTAGCTAAAGCGGCTGCCTTTAACTTTTCAAAAGTTTCTTGCAATTCTTTTTGGATTTGTTGCACTAACGCCGCTTTGTCGATCTTTTTCATAAAATCATTAAAACATAACTTAGTTATAACATCCACTCGAGAATGATTCCGGTCGATATAAAGGTCTGGTCAATTCTTTCTCCGGGATTGTTATACATAATAACAAGGGCATCGTCTAAAATCATAGTGAACAGAATGAAACGTAAGTTTTCTTTATATTTAACGGCAGCTCCGAAATGCAGGGCCAGATGCAGGCCGTTTTGTTTATAATAATTACGAGCGACATAACGATCCGGTACCTGTAGGAAATAATTATTATTATCTAAAGCATATAAAGCGTAAGGGCCAAAGCGAAAAGGTTCGATAGCAAATTTGTTTATTTTAAGCAGCCAAGGTGAATAAGCATAACCAAAGTTAATCTGTATAAAATTACGGCGATCCATTTCGTAAGATCCCATATTGAGTTCAACACTGTGATTGTCGTCAAAATGAAAGATTCCACCGGCATTAAATTGTCCAAGAAAACCGGCGTGGGCAATCATAGGGTTCCAAAAGGCCTTGGCTTTTTCATAGAAAAAACACAAACAGAAAATTAAAATCCAGTTTTTAATGTATACCATTCTCTGTGTCCTGTTTTTGGTAAAGAGACAGAGAGATCATTGCCCTGAACTTCTAACATGATCCAGCCGAAGCCTTCAATACGTGGTGCTTGAACAATCCACGTGCTGCTCACGGCGTAAGTTCGATAAGTGTGATTGTGGCCATGTACAGCCAGCCGAACTTTGGGATTGGAAAGAACAGTTTTAAAAATTTCTCCGTCGGCGTTACTAAAGCGTTCAGGATCCACCAGGCTAATATGGCTAAAAATAATGACTGGCTTTGCTGAGGCGCTGACTGTATCGCGCAACCATAAGGATTGAAACTTTAGTGGAGTCTCCCAATTATTAGAGTTAAAAAAGATAAAACGATGTGAAGACGACTCGAAGTAATAATCGTAGCGACCAAACATTTTATCGAATAAAAATAGTCCCGCACCGAGGGCATCGTGATTACCGATGACAGTAAATTTAGGCGAACGGATTTCTTCATACGATTTTGCAAAGTGATCGTATTCCATATTTGAGCCTTGGTTCGTAAAATCACCTAAGTTAGCCACAAAATCGATGCTGGGTGTACGGTTAATGTGGGTAATTGTATTTCGCAAATCGCGGTAATTTTGATGGCTATCGGCAAATACCGCAATGTTCATTTTGGTATCGGCATCAATGTCCGAAAGTGCCGCAATATTTAAATTGTTCAGATCGCGCTCGTCACGCAGTAAGCGAGAAGAATAAGGTGAATCGCGAAGGGGAGCGCATCGAATCGCGATAACAATCAATAAACAAGTTATGATTAATCGAACGAGTTTTTGCATGTAGAGTTACAGTGCAAAAACTCTTCCGGTCAGTTTCGAGGCAAAATGCCTTAGAAATTATTTTGAATGGCAAAAATAATTAAGGAACCTTTTTGATCAGCGCTACTTGAATAGCTGCCGTTGTTTCCGCGCATATTGAATAATTGCGTGTGGTTTAATTGAAATTTTAAATTCTGTTTTGAAAGAAAATAATTTACACCCACAGTAGCTGCAGAACTTTTAAAGCTGCTTGATACGTTTGGCTGTAACGACTCATAACGAGTGGCCACTTGCCATTTATCAGAAAGCTTGTAACCCGCATCAACCATATAAGTCGTTGCGCGTACAGAACTGATATTTGAATTGACGTATTCAGCACGAAAGTTAAAGTCAGAATAAGTCCAACCTAAATTCGCACCGTAGCGGTTAAGATCGTAACAAATGGCTTCTTTACATAAAGCAAAAGTTCCAACATTAAAGCCCCACGGCAAGGTCGCTTCTAAGCGGCCAGTGTAGTCTTTACGATCATTTTTTTCATCCACATTTGGACCTTGACCATTCGACATCGCTACTGAGGCTTTGATTTTATCGTATTTATACGAAAGCATCGCACCTGGATCACGGCGTTCACCGTAAGTTCTGGTTAAAAGTGATCTTTCGGCAAATAAAAGTTCGCTGGTTGATTGCATACTTTCAGCTGTCGTCGGCAATTTAAATTGCCCTAATGTTAATTCAAGATCAGGAACTAACTTAAGCGCAATACCCATATCTTGAAGAATTTTGTTATCGCCATCAGTGTTAATGCCAGTCACATTGGTTTTTGTAGATGGAGCCGATGTTACAACCGAAGTCGTAGTTGTTGCTAAACTTTTTGCAAAGTCAGCCACTAAAAACCAACGTGTATTTTCAGCACTTGATCCTGTTAATTTTAATTCTGCACGGCGCACGCGAAAATTTTTATCCGCAGCGGTAGCATATTGAGTTTGGTCTTCTACATACCAAAATTGAACCAAAGCATTGTTTTTCCCAGTCGGAACAAAATCAGACTTAGTTTCAACAACTTGGGCTGGCGCTGATACCGGAGCTTGTGGAGCTGATGTGACGGCTGTAGCTGAAACACTCACTGGAGCAGGGGATTCAGTAGCTACTTTACGAAGAGCAGGTTCTGATTTTTCAAAAAACTGCACGTCGCCATTTACATCCCAGATAGAACTGTTTTGGCCGACGTAGTGTTTTAATTTTGTTTTAAAAATCCATTTTTCGGCTTCAACGGTAGCTGTAGCTGAACTGCCGCCGCAAGAAATTTTAGGTTTTTTACTTGTCGTAACACCACATTTTTTTAAATCGAAATCAACACGAAGGTTTTTGCAGGAATCACCGGCGGCATAAGCCAACGCGCAATTTTTTTCAGGTTTGGCACTTGCTGGAAGAGCAAATGCCAGGCCTAGAAACGTTAAAGTCACTAATTGTTTCATTTAGTCGTCACCGCTAGCTTTTAGATCGTGGTATGACGGAACGTCTAAACCATTTTTCTTATGTTTAAAATTAACTACTTTATTAGTAGGTTGCTCTGATTTACGAGGCGAGCGGCTTGGAGCTGCTGCCGGAGCTTGGTTTAAACCATAAATGATAGACTGCATTTCGCTCACTAACGATGTTAATGATTCTGCTTGTGCCGCTAACTCAACAGAAGCTGAAGCTGATGTTTGTGAAATCGAAGCATTTTGTTGGGTAACAGTATCCATTTGTGACATAGCTTTTGTGATTTCTTGAATACCGATTGATTGCTCTTTCGATGAACTAGAAATTTCAACAACCATTGAACTTACATCAGAAGCCTCAGCTACGATTTGTTCTAGGATCTCACCACATTGAGTAGCAATTGTGTGACCGCGTTCAACTTTGTCTTTACCAACAAGGATTAAACTTTCAACGCGCTCTTTTGTTTCAGCCACGATGTGGTTAACTTTTTTGATACTTTCTTCTAAAGTACTAGAAATTTCTTGAGCTGCATTACCGCTCATTTGCGCTAAGTTACCAACTTCTTCAGCAACTACTGAGAAGCCTTTACCATGTTCACCGGCACGGGCTGCTTCGACTGAAGCATTAAATGATAGAAGTTTAGTTTGGAATACGATATCTTTGATCACAGTCGTTTTAGCACCGATATCCATAATAACGCGTGTGATTTCTGCGATATTTTTATTTGATTCTTCAACAGCACCCATAATTTGGTTGTTACTTTCATTAATATCAGAAATCGCTGACATCATTTCAGTGACAACAGTACGACCTTTTTGCGCCACTTGTTGGCTGACAGCAGCTTTATCACGAGATTTTTCAGCATTATCAGAGTTTTTAGAAACCATGGCTGATAATTCTTCAACTGCTGATGAAGTTTCTTGAACAGCTGCCGCTTGTTCAGAAGCAGAGCTTGATAAACTTTCGCTGCCAGTTGCGATTTCTGTTGCCGCTGAATTTAACTGTGTTGCACCTTCAACTAAGTTTTTCGATACAGAAACTAAGCTATTTGAAAGACCACGGGCAAAGATAATACCCATTGTTAATGATAAAATAAAACCAACAGCTACTAATAAAATAGCTAACATTGATTGGGCTTTACTTGTTTCTTCGGCAGCTTTTGTCCACTTTGCTGATTCAGTTTGGTGAAATACAAAAAGTGCTTTAGTTTTAGCGTAGAACTCGTTACGTATCTTGCTGAAATCGGTGTTGTAATGATGAGAAAATTCCATGCGGTCAGCAGGTGATCTGGAAGCTAATAGCGGAATATACTCATCGACCTTTTTTTCAAGTGTTTGATAACTTTCTATAAATGAGTCGTAAATTTCTTTTTCGCCGGGAACAAACTCGATGGCTTCGTATGCAGCTTTAGCTGCATCGAATTTCTTTCTTTCTTCTTCGATTCTTGCTATCAGTCGAGCTTGTTCTTTGTCATCATTTGCAGGCAATGTCATTTGTGTGAGTAAACGCAAACTCTCAACACTTGTGAATCGCATTGTTGCTACAGAAATCGCGTTCGGGAAATTACTATGAACGATGTGCGAATAATAATTGTCGGTTGTTTTTAATGCATTTACTCCTAATGCGCCGACAACAAGAAGTAAGACTGCGCTGAAAGAAAACATTGTTATAAGTTTTGCTTTCAGGCCAAATTTTTTAAACATACGTGCTCCTTTAGAGTGTTTTGATTTTTTATTTAATGTCAGTTTTAATATCGGTAAATTTTTTTGTTAAAAAGTTAAGAGATTATGAAGCAAGGTCTAGGGATCAAACGAAATTTCGACTCGAAATAAGCCAAAATCTGTTTTGAACGGCAAGACAATGATCTTTTGGTAAGTGGTTTGACGAATTTTTATTTTTTCTCCGGAAAGAATTGTGGGTAAAGCGGGCGCTAACTTGTAGTTACATTGTTCATTAAGTTTGGTTTTCGCACTTCCGTAGATGATATTTAATAATTCACCGGCGGCATCTTCGATTTCTTCGTTAATTTTTGTCACAGTTTCACCGCACATCGATTCGTAAATTTTAAGAAATACAGTTTCAGGAAAAGCCAAAGTGATAGAGCCGCTGAATTGTTCGGTACTTAAAGAAATAACACCGGCAATTGCGATATCGTCCGATCTTGATTTATCATCAAGGCTAATTAATTGCGGCTTTTGCGCTTCGCACTTGGTATTAGCTTGTCCCTCAAGTGTCATTAATGTGGCTTCTAAAAAGGGATTAATCATCTGCACATCAAGGCCAGACTTTTTAGTGTTGGTGGCTTTTTTAAGATAAGCTTCGAAATCGGCCGTGACATTCAGCGCGTCTGAAATTCCGGCCATTTTAAATTGTTGGCCTAATTCGGATTCGACATTGTGGCTAACCAGACTACGTCCAGCTTTGCGAATCTGCTGCGTAACAGCTAAAAGTGAACGATAGGTTGTCTGTTTACAACTGACAGTTTTTTTAAAGTTAAAAGCGTATAGCTCGACATTGGCCGCTAGCCAGTCTTTTGCTTTTGTTTGTAAAAGATCGGCAAAATCTGTGTCCAAATGTTCCGGAAACTCAACAGACATGATTGGACCGTTAATCACAGTATTCATCGTTTACGTGCCTCAAGTAGATTTCATAATTTTCATCAAACATGTCGGTTAGAAAAAATCTGTTGAATGAGAGTTCTTCTGCTAAGTGCCTGAAAGAATAAGGCAAATTCTAATTATGAAGAAATTGTGAAGTTCAAATATTAAGAGAATGTGAAACGAAGGCCGGGTCAGTTTAATTTTTTCGTACTCACGTCGATCATTGAGTAATGGAAGATAATGAAATAAAAATATGTTTCTTAGAAGAAGGCGAGCAAGTCATTGAAGAAATGGAAACTTTGCTCTTAGATCTCGAACAGGCCTCTGACAAAAAAGAAACTTTTGATGGAATATTTCGTACAGTTCACAATGTAAAAGGCAGTGCCAGAGCAGTTGGCTTTGATGCACTAGGTGCCTTTTGCCATGAATTAGAAACTTATTTGTTAGTTTATAAAAACGGTGAACAAGAAGTAACGAGAGAAGTTATCAATCGTCTTTTAAAATCGCGTGATATTATCGCGGCGGCCTTTAATGTTTATAAAAAAGATTTGAACGCCGTTTTTGATTTTAATGCGGATTTTGGTGCCGAGGGATCGGGTGATGAAGAGGCTTCAGCAGATGCTGGTGGCCCAGGCTTAGTTGTTGGTAAAAAAGCAACTAGCAGCAATGACGGATCAGTGCGTGTAAATCTTCAGCGTGTTGATAAATTAATTAATGCCGTTGGTGAGTTAGTCGTTTTAGATTCTGTGTTACGCCAACAATCCATCAAAGCGATGGAGCAAACAATCTTAAAAACTGTTGAACAGGCCAGCAAAATTATCAGAGAAGTGCAGGATCTATCAATGAGTCTGCGCATGGTTCCTGTAAAACCATTAGTTCAAAAGTTACAACGTATCAGCCGTGACACTTCAACTGCTGTTGAAAAAAGTGTTGATTTCCGCGTTGTCGGTGAAGATCTTGAAATTGATAAAACGATTCTTGATAGTATCAGTGATCCGTTAGTTCATATCGTAAGAAATGCGATTGATCATGGTATCGAAGCACCTGAAGAACGCGTTGTTCAAGGAAAGCCTGTTGCGGGTTTTCTTGAGCTTAGCTTCTCGCAAGAGGGTGGTAAACTTGTTATTCGTCTAAGAGATGATGGTAAAGGTTTAGATCAACAGCGTATCGTTGCTAAAGCCATTGAAAAAGAACTTATTAAAACTGGCGAAGGCATGAGTGAGCAGCAAATCTTTGATTTAATTTTTGCTCCAGGTTTTTCAACGAAAGCTGCTGTGACTGAAGTATCAGGCCGCGGCGTAGGTATGGACGTAGTTCGCACCAGTGTAGAAGCTTTAAGTGGTCAAATTGACATTACGTCTAAACTTCATAAAGGCACAGAGTTTACGATTTCGTTACCTCTGACAGTGGCAATTATTGAAGGCATGGTTGTAAAAACCACGAAAGAAAATTTTATTATTCCGTTCACGCAAGTTTCTGAAACAGTGAAAATCACTGATGACGGCCTGAAAAAAGGTTCGGAGTCAGGAACATTGCTAAATCTGCGTGGTCGTTATTTGCCGGTGTATTCATTACGTGAATTACTGGGTGATAAAAAAGCTGAAAAGAAAAACGGTATCGGTATTATTGCCAAATCATCACGCGTCGATTTTATCGTTCTTGTAGATGATGTCGTTGGCCAGCAACAAATCGTCGTAAAACCATTAGGTGCAGAATTAGCCGGATACAAACGTTTTATTGGAAGCGGTGTTTTAGGCGATGGAAAGCCCGCGCTTATTTTAGATTTAGCACAATTAGCAGATGAAGAATTAAAAAGAGTAAAGGATGTAGAATGAAAGACTCTCAAAAGTTTTTAAGTTTTATAGTTGGCAGTGAAAGTTTCGCAGTGCCGTTATTAAAAGTTCGTGAAGTTATCGGTATGCCAGAAGTGACAGCGATTCCGCAAGCTCCTGCACATGTCGTGGGAATTATTAATTTACGTGGCCAAATTATTACTATTTTTGACTTACGCTCACGTTTAGGATCTGGAACAAAGGGTGAACAGCCCACAGTGATTATCTGTGAAATGCCATTTGGGCAAATGGGTATGATCGTTGATATGGTTTCAAGCGTATTATCAGCAGAATCAGAACAAATTTCTGAAGTGCCTCCGGGATCACGTGCTGCCAATCACGATTTTATTACAAACATTTATTCACAAGAAGATGAATTAATCCTGATGTTAGATGTAGAAAAAGTTATTGGCCGCGATATCAAAGTCACACAGGCTACGAGCGCAGCTTAATGAAAGACAATAGGTCGGCTATTATGTTATTGGCCTCTGAGGTTTCAGAGGTTTCTGGCGTTCAGTTGGGTGAAAAGCAACAGGACATGGTGGTGCAGCGCCTGCGCCGTAGAATGACTTTACTCGGCTTAAAAAACGAAGCTGAGTATATCGCGTATTACCAGAATAACCGCGACGATGAATTTCGTGAATTAATTTCTTTATTCACAACACATCACACTTATTTCTTTCGTGAATTTAAGCACTTTGAAATTTTAAAACAGCAAACACTCCCACAGTTAATTCCGCTGGTTCGTAAAAGAGCGGATAAAACGATTCACCTTTGGTCGGCGGCCTGCAGCCGTGGCCATGAGGTCTATTCATTAGCGATCTTTCTTGAGCTTTGCCTAAAAGAGATCGCTCCAGATTTAAATTATCATATTCATGGAACAGACATCGATGCCATTTCAGTCGAATTTGCAAAAAACGGCGTTTTTCCAAAAAAAGAAACAGATTCTGTTCCATTAGCTTATCAAACGGGGAACTTTATCCGCGGTCGTGGCCAATATTCTGATTATACACGCGTGCATCAAAGAATACATGAACGCTGTTCATTTGATGTGGCCAACTTAGTTGATGCGAAAACTTGGCCGAAGCAAAATTTTGATATTATTTTCTGTCGTAATGTTTTTATTTATTTTACGGGCCACGACATGGAAAAAACAGCGCGCAACTTTCAAAAAAGATTAAATGACGGTGGCGCTTTATTTTTAGGTCTAACAGAAACTTTAAATGGCTTAAATGTTAATTTAAAATTAACGGGCCCTTCAGTTTATAGTTTACCAAAAGACAAATCCGTAGCTCCGCACCTTTCCGTTGTGCGAAACACAGTGCCGACTTCAGGGCCGGCGTTTGTGGCTCAGCAGCCTAAAGAAGTTATACGCCGTGTGCTTTGCGTGGATGATTCGCCAACGATCTTGGCGTTATTAAAACAAATGTTTACGAAAGCCGACGGGTTTACGGTCGCTGATACAGCGACCACTGGACAAGAAGCTTTAGAAAAAATTAAAAACAATAAATATGACCTGATTACTTTAGATATTCACATGCCGATTATGAATGGTATTGAATTTTTAAAAAGCAGCCAAAATTTAAACCGCCCGCCGGTGATCGTGATCAGTTCGGTAGATCGTCAAGAGCAAAGCTTAGCACTTGAAGCTTTAAAGCTGGGTGCTAAAGATTACGTTGAAAAGCCAAGTCTAAAAACTTTTGATTCAAGCCGCGAAGAAATTTTATTTAAAGCGCGCACTTTAGCTGTTGAAAATAAATCAACTGATTTTAATCATTCATTAGATAAAGTTTTTGGTGGTAAAGTAATCGCAGCTAAAGCCACGGGGCAAGTGGCGATTCTTCATGCGCCAAATGATTTAGCCAGAGCTCAGTCGTACGTCACAAGCAATGCGTCAGCTTTATTGCAGAATAAAGTTTTATCATTTCAAGGTTTTTTATTACCGTTAGAATTAAAAACTTCTGATGCAATTGTGGTGTTAAGTTTATTTCCTTCACATGTACTGGAGCAGATCAAAAAAACCGGTAAAAAAGTTTATCTTTCAGAAGACGTTTACGGCAGCGGAAAAGCAGCTTTAATTAAAGATTTTGAATTGTATCCCATGGCGAGTCTTGGCTATGCGGTAAGCCGATATGTTAGGGAACAAAATGATAAAAAGTAAAATCAAAACCTTAATTGTTGATGATTCAGTAACAATTAGAAAAGTGATTCGTCATCTTTTGGATTCTGATCCGCGTTTTGAAGTTGTCGCTGAAGCCGCTAATCCGACTGAGGCGATGAAAGAAATTCGTTTAAAACAGATTGATTTAGTTACGATGGATTTACATTTACCGCAAAAGACGGGTGCTGATTTAATTAAAGAATATATGGTAATCCGCCCGATTCCAACAGTGGTGATTAGTTCCTTAAGCCCTGAAGAATCGCACTTAGTTTTAGAAAGTTTAGAGAACGGCGCCGTTGATTACATTCAAAAGCCCGATCAAAAAACGATTCTGGCTAAACGGGTTGAAATTTTGGATCGTTTGTACCAAGCCTCTCAAGCTAAATCTGTTGTCCAGAAAAAACAGCAAATTAAACAAGCGACAATTTTGGGTCACAACCAGCAAAGTCTATTGGTGATTGGCGCCTCAACGGGCGGAACTGAAGCCATCAAAACAGTGTTAGAGCAAGTAGGTGCAAATATTCCACCAACACTTATCGTTCAACATATTCCACCATTTTTCAGTGAAGCCTTCGCTCAGCGCTTGAATAAGTTATTTCCGTTTGAAGTGAAAGAGGCCAAAAACGGAGACCGCGTTCAAGAAAACCGTGTGCTGATTGCTCCCGGTGGAATGCAAATGAAGCTCATCAAAAAAGGGAAAGACTATTTCGTGGCGATTGAAGATAGTGCACCTGTTAACCGCCATAAACCATCGGTGGATTTTTTATTTGATTCAGTAAAACGTGAGTACGACTGTTCTAAAGTAGTCGGTGTATTATTAACGGGAATGGGTGCTGATGGCGCTGAAGGTTTATTGAAGCTAAAAACGGGTGGAGCCCATACCATTGCACAGGATGAACAAACTTCTGTTGTATTTGGAATGCCGCGTGAAGCGATTAAGCGTAACGCAGCAGTTAAAGTGTGCGGCTTACACGAAATGGGAAGCAATATCCATCAGGGTTTTACCGCTTTGTTGAGTCCAAAAAAAGGCCAGGCGAGTTGAACTTTTTTTAACCACATCTTAATGTAAATAAACAAGATGAATAGAAAAAAACTTTTAATTTTAGATGATGATGTTCGACTTTGTGAGATTCTAGCTCAAGGTTTATCAAATGAATTCGATGTGACGATCACTCACGATCCGGACATTGCTTACAGAATTATTATGCGTACTCCGCCAGATATTCTTCTTTTTGATGTGCATTTAGGCGTTGGCTGCGGTATCGAGCTTTGCAAAAAGTTACGTGCAAACCAATTAGCTAAAAATATTCCGATTCTTATGCTTACGGGCCATGGTAATACTGACAGAATGTTACAGTCTTACGATGGCGGTGCTGATGACTATATTGAAAAGCCTGCAGATTTAGTGATTATCAAAACACGATTGCTAGCGCGTCTTCGCCGTATGCAAGAGCTTTCAAATTCTGCTGAAATTTTTGGTAATTTAAGATTACATCCCGAGCGTCTTGAAGTTGAACTTGATGGTAAAGGCCAACGTTTAAGTGAAATTGAATTTAACTTACTTAGAATTTTTCTGACTCATCCGAATAAAAAAATTACTCGTGATGAAATTTTAAAAACAATCTGGAACGATACGCGTGTTGAAGAGCGCACTGTGGATGTGCACATCAGTTCATTACGCCGTAAGTTGAAAGATTTTAATCACCATATTAAAGCGTTATACGGCAGCGGTTATATCTTACGCCCTGTCGAGAAAAAAAGATTATTTAAAGCTCTGGAAGCGTAGAGTAACCTCTGCGCCCTTATCTACAGTTGATTCCACCTGAAGATTGCCTCCATAGACAGCCATAAAATCACGGGCGATGAGTAAACCACTTCCGGTCCCCATTTCACCTGTGGTTCCTACTTGGCGAATATCCACTTCATCATCGAAAATGCGATCTAATAGCTGATGTGGAATACCCACGCCTTGATCTTTAATTTTTAACTCAATGGTGAATGGCTCCTGGAATGATGCTGCGATATGAATACTTTTTCCGTCATGCGAAAACTTACAGGCGTTACTGATTAAGTTTGATAGAACCTGGTGAGTTAAACTGGTTTTTTCGGCTAAGACTTGCAGATTGTCTTCAATGTTTACAACAACCAGTAAATTTTTTCGTTTAATTTCTGGCTGGTACATTTCTATCACTTCGTTGATTGATTTTTTTAAATTCACGGGAACTAAATTTAAAACGTGTTTTCCACGCACGAGAAAACTATTTTTTGCATTTTCAATAATGTCGGATTGTTCTTGGGCTGCATGCAAAATGCGGTCGATATTTCGCATAATGTTTGCATCTTCTGTATTTTCTTTTAACACCTGTGCCGTAGTTTTCACTAACTGAGTCGTATTGGAAAGATCATGTGAAAGGGTGCGAAGCAGAGTTTTAACAACTTTACTTTCTTCGCCTAGGGCTTGGGCAAAACCAACTTTAAGTGTAAGTTTCTGCAGCTTTTGAAAAATAACTGTGTTTAGTATTAAACCTTCAAGGGTTCTTCCGAAAATAGCGAAATAACCAAAAAACCAAAAGCCTTCAATGACTCCGGCGCGATAACCTGCCCAGATTAAATTACATACGATGGCTACACCCCAGGCTGTGGCAATTTGTTCAGCCCACAGACGCTTTTTCCAGATAAAATAAACCAAAGAAATGCTTGTTAAAAACATCGAGCTAAAAACAGCTGGTGTCAAAGTTTTCCACGCCAATACTTGGGTTTCGGGAAAAAAGCTTAAAAAGATAATGCCGACGATGGCTGCTAGAAAAATCATGTAAATTAAGTTTAAACGCGGATGACGTTTTTTAATTTCAAAAAAAGCGCGAATAAAAAGTAAGTCAAAAAAAACCGTTAAGATCAACACTGGGAAAACTAAAGTTGAACCGGTAAAAACAATATCGTTTGGGCGGTAAGCATCCCAGATACCACGGTTAATAGTGATCGAAGCTAACAGATTTAAATAAAATAAAGCATAAATCAAAAAACTGGGCTCTTTGAAAGAGCTGAAAAAAATAAGCGCAAGCAACGCTACGACAAGATAAACTCCGGTAGAGAGGCCGATAAAATGTACCAAAAAAATCGTGGCCTTATTGAAGTAGCTTTGTTTCATGAAATAAAATTCGTTATTGATCCCGCTGGCACCAGGAACAACTTTTAAATAATAAACACGGTTTTTAAATTCGCTTTTTTTAACAGGAAAAGTGTATTGCAAAGTCGGCATAGGGCATTTTGTTGAATCTATTTCAACGTCGCAGTAGCCCCAGTATTCTACGCCTTGATCATGGGCGATAAAGCCTTCCATTGACAGGGCAGTTTCATTCGATCCGGTAAAAAGAACGGCATCTTGTTCCCAAGTTTGTAGTTTTTCCGGAATCGTAATTTTTAACCAAATAACTTCGGCTGTAGATGGGATTGTTTTGTTCTCAGAGGATACAAATTGCTGGTTTCTGACAGCTTCAATTGTTTGAGTGCCGCTTTGATCCGTGAAATACTCTACATTAGCAATGCGTAAGTAGCTATCGGTGGACATCTCAGCCAATAGAAAGCTGCACACGATAGTCAGCGCGGTCCAAAGAATAGGGTAAAACCAACGCATTAGTCGTCCTTTTTGCCGTAATTATTTATCGAACCAAAAGCCTGACGAATAATATCCATTGAGTTCATCGACTCTTGAACTTGCTGACGAGCAATTTTTTTCTGCTGTTCGCTTAAAACTTGCATCAGATCGCGCAGGCGGTAAGTTGTTCGGCTTAAAAGTTCGCTGGCTTGCTTTTGCGAAATTTTTTCTTCACGCAGTAAGTCTGTTATTAAATCCAGAGATTGTAGAGGTGTGTTTGTCAGGTCGCGTAATGCCATCGCAACATCGGCAAAATCTCGTAAACTTTTTTCTTTGGTTTGTGACTCAATTAAATTGGCATGCAGTCTTAATGTGCTTATACGGTGATGTAGAACTAAAAAAGCAACCAAGGAGTAGCACATGGTCATCCACGGCTCATAATGACCAGAGGCATGAATGATTTCTGGTGAAAATAATAAAACTTGGATTGGCGGAACAAGTAAGCAAAGGCTCAGTAAAAGGTAGCCTGCATAATGCGGAAAAGGCGCTAAGAGAGCAATAATCACCGACATCACTTTATAAGTACCGAAATAAGAGATAGGTAGATTTTTTTGGGCTGCGATCGTCGCTGTTTGGCTGCTTGGCAGAAGTACACATAAGGCCATAAAAGTGTTAAGTATCACGCAGTACTTGGCTTTAAGACGTGGAAGTTTGCTGGTTACAAAAAATGAAAAAGCCACAACAGCTAAAGCCACATACCATAACCATGTGATCGGCAGTTTGGTGTTGATACGAATAATCAATGCCAACGGTAAAAGGCATAATGTTACAACGGCAAAATAACGAGTCGATCGCGCCGCTAATTGATTGTCATCTAAAGCCAGTGGGTTATTCATGGGGTTGACTCAATTAAAGCGCGAAAATCTTGCGGCGGAATAGGTTTTTGAAGTACACGTGCATCTTCAAAAATTGCAGCCTCTCGGGCTTCGTCAGAATCTTTAGCGTGACCGGTCAGAAAGAAAACAGGCTTGTTGTAACCTTGGCTTTTTAACCAGCGGTAAGCTTGAATTCCAGAGGGTTGGTTTAAGCCTAAATTAATATCTAAAAAAGCCATTTCACTTTTTAAGATTTCTTCGATTTGGTTTTGCATGCTTTCGATATTTGAACAGGTGATTGCTTCAAAATTACACGCCGCTTGTACGAATACTTTCATGACATCGAGATATTCTTCGCTGTCGTCTAAAAAAAATATTGATCGCATGCAACTGCCCCTCTATATGCGCAGATAATTTAATCACGGAAATAACGTGTTGCAAACACTCTTCGGTGTCTATGGCAGTGAATTCGTTTCTTTCTTTGAAAAATAGGGGGCATTTTAACCCCTTTTTAACAACTTTTTTATGAAGCTAGTGACAAGCGCATTATTGTGTCGTTAGCTGGTTTTACTATGAAAAATAAAATTGTTTTATTTGTAGTGTCGTTATTCGCGGTTTCTGCACTGGCAGGCAAAACCACAACATCTTTACAACAAATGGAGCAAATTGCTTTCGCTCCGAAAACTGAAACAGATTCGTTGTTGTTATATTCTGACAAAGAACTTTTGTTTGAGCGTTATAATAATGGCTACACTGCGAATAACAAACATGTGGCCTGGTCAGCTTCAAAAAGTATGTCGAGCGCCATTGTAGGAGCCTTAGTTTACGCCAAACAGATTAACATTCAGCGTTCGATCTGTGATTATATTCCTGAAGCGAAAAATTTTAACCACTGTGATTTACGTACGGCAGATTTTTTAAGCTGGTCATCAGGTTTAATCTGGAATGAATTGTATGAAGACCCAAGTGGCGATCGTGAACAATCATCCGTAGGACAACTTCTGTACGGCGATGGTATCGCGAACACTTCAAATTTTATTATTTCACACCCTTCAAAAACTCCGGGTAAAAATGAATGGAATTATTCGACCGGAGATTCAACTTTTGTGATGGCTTTAGCCAGAGCGGCGGTTCCGGTTGTTGAAGAGCAGATATTTCCGTGGAAATACCTTTTTGATCCGTTAGGAATCGATGTGACTTTCGGTCAAGACCAGGCCGGAAACTTCGGTGGTGGATCTTCAATGTATATTCGCCCTCGTGATTTTGCAAAAATTGGCGAACTTTATATCGCGCGTGGAATGTGGAACGGAAAAAGAATTTTTTCTGAAGCCTGGGTTGATTACACGAACCAACGCCCTGAAGCTTTTGATCTAGCTCTGTATGGCAATGAAGTTTTATATTCAAAACGAAGCTGGTGGACGTTAAATCCAAAAATAGCTCAAGCGAGAAGAATTCCTGATACGTTAATTGCCAACGGACATTGGGGGCAGTACCTAGTGATCGTGCCGTCATTAAAGATGGTGTTAGTGCGCATGGGTAATAATCAAGATCCGACTTCAAATTTTGAACTGGTGGATGTGATTGAAAAAGCGGTGCGTGCCGTCGAAGAACATCAAGCTGGAGGAGTTAAATAATGAAAACATTTTTAGCGACATTACTTTTTGCTTTATCAGCCCAAGCTTTTAACGTGACTCCGTATAAAACACCGTTGGCTTTTTTAGCGACTCGATACCGCGCCTTCCACACATGCAACTGTTTGTACGTGATGAAAATGAACCAAGACTACTGCACCAACTACAGTAAGGTTGAACCACAGATTTTTACCATTAATATTGATGCTGCTAATAAATCTGTTTCGTCAGGCATTATGGGAATGGACTTCAAACCCTCTGTGGCTAAATTTGTAAGTGATCGCGTCGGTTGTGCGATTGTAAATCAATAGGACGGGCACAATTTTTGCGACTTCCTTGTGAGTAATTTGCATGAAGGAGGTCTTATGCATCCCATTAAAGGCAAAAAAATCGCCATCCTTGCAACTGATGGCGTCGAATATTCTGAATTGACTAAACCCAAAGAAATTTTAGAAGACTATGAAGCCATCGTTGATATCGTTTCGTTAAAACAGGGAACCATTCGTACCTGGAAAGATAAAGATTGGAACGATGAAATCATGGTGGATGTGACAGTCCCTCATGCACAAGCGGAAGAATACGATGCTTTAGTTCTTCCTGGCGGAGTTATAAATCCAGACATTTTACGTACGAGCGAAGCGGCTGTTCATTTTGTCAGTCAGTTCGTTGACAGCGGAAAACCTATCGGCGCTATTTGCCATGGCCCATGGACATTAGTTGAAACCAATATTTTAGAAGGGCGAGTTGTGACATCGTGGCCTTCGCTAAAAACTGATCTGATCAATGCCGGAGCTAAATGGGTTGATCAAGAGGTTGTAGCCGATCAAGGTTTAGTGACCAGTCGAAAACCAGCAGACATTCCGGCGTTTTGCAAAAAGCTGATGGAAGAAATTGCTGAAGGTCCACATCGCCGAACGATTGGTGTACCGACGGATAAAGCTGAACATTTACATCGTTCACCACACTAGACAAAAGACCGGTGTACCGATACCCGAAACGTTAAAGATGTAATTAAATAGTAGCATGAAAAAATTCTTTTATGTTTTTAGTCAGCTACTGTCGAAAGTTTTCGGTGACATTCAGTACACAAAACCTAGTTGGTTACAAAAAATTTTTAACAAATTAAATGCAAATCCAGAGCGCACTAAAAAAGTGTTTATTAGTTTAGGTGCGCTGGCCGCGGTTGTTATCGGTGGCTTGTGGGCTAAAAATTATTACGACAATTTGCCACAGCCTGATGCGGTGACTGTTAAAGTCGGAAAAATCTATAAGTACGATTTTGAAAAACCAGAAGTGCGTGCGCTGTATTTAACTTTCAGTAAATCAGCCGCTTCTGTCGATGCGATCGGTAAACCCTTAGCTGACGGTATTAAATTAAAACCAGAAATTAACGGTCAGTGGGTTTGGATTTCAGATAAAGAATTAAAATTTACCCCGATCATGGAAAAAGGCAAAAGTGATTGGCCGATTGGCGAAAAATTTGAAGGCCGAATTGCGAAAAAAATCTTAGGGCCAAATATCATTCTTAAAGATTACGATTTTAAATTTGAAGTTGAGAATCTTAAGGCTTATAGTATCAGTTCTGCCTTTCACCAAGATCCACGTTTTGCAGATAATAAAAAAGTGATCGCGACATTTCATTTTAACTATCCGGTTGATGCTGAATCAGTAAAAAAGCGTTTAACATTAATGGAAAAAGCAGACGGCGGCTTAGAGAAAAAATCAAATTTAGAATTTTCAGTTTCGTTTGATGAGTTAAAAGCCAATATGTACGTGCAATCGGCGAATTTAAAAATTGGCGACAATAATATGACTTACCGTTACGTGGTAGATCATGGTTTTACCACACCACTTGGTGGCGAAGCTGTTGATACGGCAGATGCAGTTATTAAAGTACCTTCACTTTACGATTATTTTAAAATCACCAATGCTTCAATCGTCATTGCACGTAATGAAAAGTTTGAATCAGAGCAGATTTTACGTTTTGAAAATATCGCTGAAATTGCCTCTGAAGAATTATTTAAATCTATTGAAGTGTATGAGTTACCGCTACAGTTAGATCCAGCAGAAAAGAAAAAACAACCGTACCCTTGGGCAAGCGTTTCAGAAGTGACAGAGGCTGAATTAAAACGTTCTAAAAAACTGGAACTCACAACAATTCCTTCAGAACAGTTGGTATCACTTGAACACTCTTATAAATTCACTTCGACACCGGGGCGTGGTTTATATGTAAAAATTCCGCGTAATACGACCTCTTTTGGTGGTTTTAAATTAAAAGATGATTTTGAAAAAGTGATTACGGTTCCACAATACCCATCTGATTTACAAATTATGGGCAAAGGTTCGCTATTGCCGCTAACAGGCAGCAAACAGCTTTCTTTAGTTTCGCGTAATTTAAATAAAATCACGTATCAAGTGCACCAAATTCGCCCTGAGCATGTGAATCATCTGATTCCATCTTTAGTGTATGAATTTACGAAACCTGATATTTACGATATCCGCCCGGACCGTATTGCCGAACGTTTTACTGGTGATATTCCATTAATTAATAAAAATCCGCAGAAAACGCAGTTTAGTTCGATTGATTTAGGAACTTTTTTATCAGCGGGCAAAAAAGGTTTGTTCTTAGTTTCAGTGCAATCAAAAGATTCAACAGCTTATGTGGATGACCGCCGTTTTGTGATTTTATCTGATCTGGGGTTGATCGTTAAAAAAACAGTGGCCGGAAGTTATGAAGTGTTCGTACAAAATGTAAGTACGGGCCAACCAGTGGCTGGCGCTAAAGTCAGCGTACTCGGACAAAATGGTTTAAATGTTTTAAGTGTCGATACCAATGCTCAAGGTTATGCTGAATTTCCAAACTTAAAAGATTTTAACTACGATAAAGAACCTATCGCTTTTACAGCTGTACAAGGCGAAAGCATTTCGTTTGTTCCATTTAATTCGTATTCACGGGAGTTAGATTTAACTTCATTTGATATCGGTGGCGCGCGTGATTCTTCAGAATCAGATCAGTTAAATGCTTATATGTTCTCAGACCGCGGAATCTACCGCCCAGGCGAAAAGGCCGACTTCGGTCTTATCGTGCGTTCTAAAAACTGGGGAAAAGTTTTTTCACAAATTCCGGTTGATATTTCGATTCTTAATCCCACAGGCCAAGAAGTGTTTAAGCAAACTATTAAAGTCAGCTCAAACTCGATTGAAAATGTAACATTTAAAACCGAAGACTATTTTGAAACCGGTAGTTACAGCATATATGCTTATATTAAACAGCCGGATAAATCACAGGTGATGATTGGAAGTACGCCGTTTCAAGTCGAAGAATTTCAACCCGATCAAATCAAAGTACGCACAACACTATCACAAACTGAGCTAGAGGGTTGGGTTAAACCTAAAGATTTAAAGCTAAATTTAACAGCTTTTAACCTTTACGGAAAACCAGCCTCAGATAGAACGGCTCGTTCAAAAATTCGCATTAAAGCCACGGACGTGTATTTTAAAAAGTGGAAAGACTATTACTTTAATGTTCCAAAACCTACACAAATTGAAATTAATGATTCGCTTCCTGATGTAAAAACCAATGAGAACGGTGAAGCTGAATGGAAATTAAGTTTTGACCAGTTAGAGAGATCTTTATACCGCCTGTATGTCGATTCAGAGGTTTTTGAAACTGAAGGTGGCAAAAGCGTTAAAGCGCAATTGAGCCAATTAATTTCTGAGCAGGATTATTTATTAGGTTATCGTTCTGATTTACTGGATTTATCATTTATTAAAAAAGATACTCATGCCCAGATTGAATTATTAACTGTCGATTCAAAATTAGATCCCATGGCGGTGGGTGATATTCAAGTTGAATTGGTTGAGAAAAAACCAACGTCGGTTCTAATGAAATTACCGAATGAAACTTACGCGTACCAAACAGTTTACAAACAAAATGTTTTGAAAACGTATAAAGTTGCAACAACAACAAAGCCTACGAAGTTTAAATTAGAAACCAACCAAGTCGGTGAATATATCTTAGTTTTTAAAGACGCGCAAAAAACCGAATTAAACCGTTTAGCTTTTAATATTGTGGGCACTGCTGATATTGAACGTGGTTTAGAAAAATCTTCGATCTTAAAACTGGGTCTTAACAAAAAAGATTATAAACAAAACGAAGAAATCGAAGTGCAGATTAAATCACCGTATGTGGGAGCAGGCTTAATCACGATTGAGCGCGACAAAGTTTATGCGCGTAAATGGTTTAAAACGAATTCAAAAAGCACGGTTGAAAAAATTCAGATTCCAGCAGGCTTAGAAGGCCAAGCCTATATCGTAGTGACTATGCTTCGTGATGCGCAATCTGAAGAGATTTATACATCACCTCTGGCTTATGGAGCTGCGACTTTTGCGATTGATTTAGAAGCGCGTAGATCTAAAGTTCAAATTGCTGCACCGGATGTTGTGAAGCCTGGTGAAACATTAAACTTTAAAGTAAAAGCGGATCAAAGCACAAAAGCCGCCATTTACTTGGTAGATGAAGGTATTTTACAAGTGGCTAATTACAAGTTACCTCAGCCCTTAAATTACTTCTTTCAGAAAAAAGCTTTACAAGTCAATACATACCAAATTTTAGATTTAGTGATGCCTGACTTTAACTCGATTCTACCAAAAGCCGCCGGTGGTGACGAGGGTGCAAGTTTAGGTCGAAGTTTAAATCCATTTAAACGTAAAAATCTTCCTCCTGTAGCTCAGTGGATGGGTGTTGTTGAATTAACTGATAAGTGGTCAAACTTTCAATATAAAGTACCAGATCATTTCAACGGTAACTTAAAAGTTATGGTGGTCGCAGCTGATGATAAAAAGCTTGGATCAGATAGCTTAGATGTGAATGTGCGCGGTGATTTTATTATCAATGCCACAGCCACGACATTCACAGCTCCCAACGATGAGTTTGAAGTAAGTTTAATTGTTGCAAACCAACTTAAAGGCAGCGGTGCTGAAGCTCAAGTTGAGATGAATGTCACAAGCGGTGAAGGTTTCACGATTGTGGATAAAGGTGTAGAAAAAATCGCAATTCCTGAAAATAAAGAAAAAAGTTTTAATATCCGCGCAAAAGCAACTGACAAGCTTGGTTCATACCCAATCACGGTTACGGCGGGCATTGGTGCTAAAAAAGCGAAAGTTGAAATTCAAGTTTCAAACCGCCCGGCGATTCCGTACCAGCAAAAAATTGAATGGATGATCGTGCAAGATAAACCGGTTGAATTAGCTCTTGCAGATGATAAAAAGCCTGAGTTTAGAAAAAACTTTGTTCAGCTGCACACTTCGATTAATGATTTAGTAAAACCATTTACTTCGTTTTATGAATTAAATGACTTTTTATGTTCAGAACAGATTGCCAGCCAGTTAACAGCTTTAGTGCAAAAAAGTGATAAAACAAAAGATGACACGCAAAAAATGAATAAATTAATTGCGTTATTACGTGCCCGTCAGCAGTCAACAGGTGCTTTTTCGCTTTATCCGAATGAAGTGCAAGCTAACTGGGATGTGTCGTTACACTTAGGCATGATCTTTTTATATATGCAGGAAAAAGGCGAACCTATTCCTGAAGATATGTGGAAGCGTTATTTAACAAGCTTAAAAGCAGATTATAACCAAACACAGTCTAAGATGGATTTATTCCGTAAAACAAAAGCAATTTATCTTCTAGTGCGTTCGCAATATATTCCTAAAGAAGATCTTAAGAATATGGCGACGTTACTAAAAGATAAAACGGCTAAAAAAGATTTCTCGCCGATAGCGGCTCAGTATTTAGCCGCAAGTTATAAAATGGCGATGCAAGATGACTTAAGCCAAAAAGCTTTAGCGCTGGTTAAAGATAATAAGGATGTGACTTTAGAAAATACATACATCTTTCCACAATCAGAGCTTTTTGAAAACTTCGCAGTAGCTATCAAGCACTTTCCAGATAAAGCTAACGATGTATTTACCTCAAAAGCTTTCTTTAATGTGATTGAATTTGCTAACCGTGGCCAAATGAATACGTATTCGGCAAGTTATCTATTAATGAGCTTAGATACATTAATGAAATCAGGATCAGCTGCTGCAAATATCGACAAACTAAAATTCACAGCAGTTGATGGCAGCGATAAAAAAACTGATATTAAATCACAGAAAAAGATCGATCTTTTAGAAGGCTATAAAAAACTTGTGATTGAAAATGCGGGAAGCCCGGTTTTACTAACTTATGTAAATGGTGGATTTAATAAAGATGAAACCATGAAACAAAGTTACCAAGGCTTAGAAATTTCACGCAGCTTTGAAACAGTCGAAGGTAAACCTGTGACTGAAACAGCGATTGGTGAAGAAATTATTGTTAAAATCAGAGCCCGTGCTTCGCGGAATGATATGTCATCAGTGGTGATTATGGATTTATTACCGGCCGGTTTTGAAGTGGTGATGGATTCAGTTCGTAAAGCTTCAGCAGCGCCAGAAGACGATGGCACTGGCGGCGAAGCGCCAATGTATCAAGATGAAAGTAATGGCGAAGGAGAAGGCGAATACGAATACGAAGGTGAAGGCGGCGAGGGTGCTTCTTTCTGGCCAATTAAATTATTAGTCAATAAAGCCTACGCACAAACTTCGTCGGTTATGCCGATGCTCACACAACTTATCGATGTCAGAGAAGATCGTGTAAATATTTACGCGCAGATCGGTAAAGATATGACTGAATACACTTATAAAATTAAAGCGGTTTCAAAAGGTCGCTTTAAAGTACCAGGTATTTACGCCAAAGGTTTATACCGCACTGATTTAGCGGGCCAAGGCGCATCGGGGCAGATTGAAGTTAAATAAAAAGATTTCTTTTTTAATCTTAGGGGCAGTGATCGGGTTAACCGTATCTCTGCCTTATTTTTTTTCGGGTAAATTGTTAGCCGAAAAAACTTGGTCGCAGCAATTTTATGACCGTAACGGTAAATTGCTGCGCCTAACTTTATCGGGTGATGAAAAATATCGTTTTTTCACTGACTATAAAGAAATAAACCCCAAGCTTGTTGAAGCGTTTTTAAATAAAGAAGATCAGTTTTTTTATTATCATCCTGGTTTTAACCCATTGGCTTTAAGCCGTGCTGCTTATAAAACTTATTTAACTGAAGGGCGCAAGCAAGGGGCTTCAACAATCACCATGCAAGTGGTGCGCCTTTTATATCCTGAAACGACAAAATCTATTTCGGGAAAATTTGTTCAAATTCTTCAGGCTTTAAAATTAGAAACTTTGTACCGCAAAGAAGAAATTTTATTAGCTTATTTAAACTGGGCGCCCTTTGGTTCTAATTTAGAGGGTGTAGGCGCCGCCTGCTTTTTTTATTTTAATAAAAGCTGTGAAAAACTAACCAGTGAACAAATCGAATTTTTAGTGCAGATTCCGCAGAACCCACAAAAGTTCACAAAATTGGCGATAGAGAAAAAACAAAACTTAAGTTTTCGGGTTCCCCATTTTATTGAATATTTAAAACAGCGGGGAATAGAAGCTAAAGCCGTTAAAACAACGCTTGATCTGAACTTACAAGAAAATATCGAAAAGTTAGCGGGATCATACTTTCTGTCTATTGCAAGACACGGCATTAAAAACTATTCGCTCGTGGTCGTTGATACGACCAGAAATGAAATTATCACTTATATCGGTTCACGTGATTATTTTAATTCTGAAATCAAAGGGCAGATTGATGCGAATCGATCGCTTAAACCGCCAGGCTCAACACTTAAACCTTTTATCTATGCCTTAGCTTTACAACAAGGCTTAATTCACGAAAAAACCTTACTTAAAGATACACGCATGACATTTTCAGGATTAAATCCTGAAAATTTCGATGAACAATTCTTAGGGCCTCTCGCAACTGATCAGGCGTTAATTCTAAGCCGTAATTTGCCAGCGGTAGATTTAGCCCGCAAATTAGAAAACCCAAGTTTTTACGATTTTATGAAAGGCAAGAGCGCTTTAAAATTTAAAGAAGAAAAATTCTACGGTCTTTCTCTTCCACTGGGCGGCGTAGAAATGAGTCTGCTTGATCTTATGAAGATGTATGCATCGCTTGCGCATTTAGGTAAGTATTCAGATTTAAATGTCACTTTAGAAAAACAAAAATCTTTGTACCAACAAATTTTAACACCTGAATCAGTGTACATCGTGCTTCAGATGTTAAAGAAGAACCCGCGCACGGAAAGTTTAACGTTTCAAGATTTAACAAAAACAGCCATGCCACTGGCGTGGAAGACAGGAACTTCTAAATCTTATAAAGATGCTTGGACTTTGGGGCTTATCGGCGATTACGCGGTAGGGATCTGGTTTGGTGATAATGACCGCGAAATGAATCCAGCCTTAATCGGCCGAAATGTGGCAGCTCCATTGTATTTTCAGATCTATGACTATCTTAGAAATAAACCACAGCATTTAAAAGGCCATGAAAATCCAGGGTGGGATTCGCGCGTTGGTTTAAATGTAAAAACAGTTCATATCTGTAATGTTTCAAAAAAGTTAGTCACTGAAAACTGCGGTCATAGAACTGAAGAAGCGTTATTTATTCCCTCGGTTTCATCAATTGAAACATGTAGCATTCATCGTAAAGTTTATATTGATCCGGTAACACAGAAAATGTCGTGTAAGCCAGATGCTTTAAATCACACGCAAAGTAAAGTGATGGAAGTGTGGCCTGATGATTTATTAGCGGTGTATAAAGAGGCGGGTTTAAAGAAGGTAACTCTGTCAGAGAAGAAATTTTCGTGCGATGACAGCTTAAGCCGCATAGGGCAAATCAATATTACAAGCCCCCAAGAAAATATCGAATACATGATTCAGACGCAGCAGGGAAAGATTAAAAAGCCAAAAATTCAATTACGCGCAATTTCAGAATCAGATAGTCAATACTTAGACTGGTTTGTAAATAAGAATTATGTAGGTCGTTCTTATAAAAATGACCCTTTATTCTTTGAAACCGCTGTGCCAGGCCGCTATTCTGTATCGGTCAGCGACAATTTAGGTCGTTCACAAAGCAGTTATTTTAATGTTAAAGTGATAAGTCAATAGCGAGGTCATCATGAACGATAGAGAGCTCATTTTTAAGTATGCGATTTTAAGTGTCGTTTATATTGCGTTTTTATTTTTATTTTGGCCGTTTAAAACGTCACTATTATTAGCTTCGCTATTTGCCTTATCAATGACACCACTTTTAAACAAATGGCTTAAAAAAACTAAAAAAGAAAAACTTCTGATCTTCTTAATGGTTTCGGGCTTGATTCTAATTATTATTGCGCCATTAACTTTAATTATAACCAAAGGTATTTTAAATATAGCTCAGCTTCAGCAAGAAACGATTGCGCAAATGCCGGTTTATAAAAATGTTGAAGAAACGCTAACCAAAGTATGGCATTTTTTATCAGATATATCGATGCGTTTTAATTTTGATTTACGCGAAGACTTTGATGTTCAATCACTTCTTCCGCGTGTTTTATCAGTGGTGATTCCGTGGTTAACTGCGCTGGTAACAAATTTTCCAGAATTTTTGTTACAGCTTTTTATCTTTGTGACGAGTTTGTATTTCTTCTTATTAAAACGCCGCGAATTTTTAGAATGGTTTAAGGATCGCCGTCTTTTATCAGAAGATTCATTACATAAGCTGGTCGATCTTTTACAACGAGTTTGTTATACCGTTGTATTTTCAACTTTAGTCGTAGCTGCCGTGCAGGCCACGATCATTACCGTTGCTGCGTCAATTGCAGGTTTTGGTAATCTTGTGATGATCTTTATCCTGACGTTCTTTATGGCGTTTGTACCGGTGGTGGGTTCAGTTCCAGTATCAGGGGCTTTGGCATTATTTAGCTTTTTACAAGGTGAAGCCGGTGACGGAGCTATTATGTTAGTTGGTTTAGGTATTGCGGGTAGTATTGATAATATCATCAGAGCTTATATTCTGACGTCAGATGAAGAATCACTGCACCCTCTTGTTTCGTTGGTGGCCTTAATTGGAGCTTTGGCCATGTTCGGAATTCCGGGCTTATTCTTAGGGCCGATTGTGACTGAATTAGCTTTCGCCATCGGTAAAATTATGAACGGAAATTCTTTGGCCGACCAAGTAGCAGCCGCTGAAGCAGAGGCTGAGGAACACGAGCCAAAGCCACAACATTCCCCATAATGCAAAATAAAGATCCTAAAGCTAAGAAGACAGTCCAACTTAAGTCTTCCATGAAAGTTGAAACAACTAAGGCGATCACAGGAGATGCAATACTTGTGAACGCCGCTTTGGCTGGACCGATGTTTTCAATCAGTTTAAAGTAAGCCCAGAACGAAATCACAGTTCCAAAAATTGAAAGATAGAAAAAAGAAATCACAAAAGGTTGGGTCACTTCGATATACAGTGATTTGCCCATGATCAAACAAGCTAATAAAGAAAAGCCTGAACCATAAAGCATCGCCCACGAATTATTAGCTGATGTGGGAACATTATCTTTTTTATTTAAATAAGAAACTAAATTTCCGGCTGAGGCTGATATCGTTGAAAATAGGCCGATTAAAAATCCCCACAGAGATCCTGGGTGAAGCCCGATATTTTGATATTCATTAAAAGAAATAAACACCATTCCCAGCAAACTTAAAAGCCCGCCCCAGACAACTTTTCTTTCGAACGGAATATTTAAAAACAATCTTGCACCAAACATGTTGAAAAAAATCAGCGAAGTGAAAGCTAAAGCAATTAATGCTGATGTGGCCATTGAAGTGGCCCAGTAAGTTAAAAGATAATTGATAGAAAAGATAAATAAGCCTTGAGAGGCAAATCTGAAATGTTGAGTGCGTGAAAGTTTAAAGAGAGAAGTTTTCGTAACAAGGCAAATGCCAAACATCACGAGACTTGAAAAAAGAAAACGGTAAAAAACCGCCGCGGTGCCATCAACATAAGGAAGTTGGTATTTAATCGCTATCCAGGTAAGTCCCCAGATGATGGCACAGATAAGAAAGTAGACGGTGTTAGTCCTCATCTTTGTCAGAGTCTTCGTCTTCATCCTCGTAATCTTCGTCGTCCTCATCATCTTCATCGTCTTCGTCGTCGTAATCTTCGTCTTCTTCTTCATCGTCGATTTCGCCGGCAACTTCAACGCGCACTAACCAACCTTCTTCATAGGGATCTTCCATAAGAACAGCTGGATCATCTACAACTTGTGAATTCACTTCGATAATGGTTCCATCAAAAGGTGATACGATATCAATTGTTCCATCATCTGATTCAACTGAGCCGAAAGCTGTGTCAGCTTCAACTTTTTCTTGTTCTGGTGGTAAATCAATCGTGTTGATTTCTGTGATGTCTTCTAAGCCATCTTCATTAATACCGATGGTGATGATGCCATCTTCTTCTGAATACCAAAGGTTGTGATTAAAATTCTTAATTTTTCCAGCCATATATTTCCCTATTATTGCTTAAGATAAATTCATTTTAACTATTTTTTTCACAGGGTCAAATTTTGGCGAATTTTGGCAAAAAGATAAAAATTTTCTTAACGCAAATTTTAAAAATTGCTTTTGTTCAATTGTGTCTGTTACAACACACCCACTTTAGAATGAAGTCGAGTCGAAGACTCGCCTAAAAACAAACTATTTGCAGTCACTAGTCAGAGGGGGATGAATGACGACAATGCGTTTTTTTATGATCGGTTCTTGGACCGAAGGCATGTTCCATTTTCAAAAATTAATGCCTTTTATTGTGTCTTACGAGCCTGCAACGATCCAAGCAACAGCTTATCGTTTACCTATTGGGTTTCCGGTAATCACAGAGGATAAAACAGCCACAATTCATGGTCAGTTCATTGAATTAAAAGCCGATAGCACGCTATTAGCTTTAATGGACACTTTACACGGCGTAAAAGCCTTAGAACCCGCTAAGGGCTTACATTACAGAGCACAGGCGACTGTAATGAAAGCGTCGGGGCAGACTGACACAGCTGAAGTGTATTTTTATAATCCTAAAAAATTGACGGCAAAAGCAGCAGTTATCGCTGATGGCCTTTGGAAGCAGTCTTTAGAGGCTCAGCAACCATTGCCAATGCAATTAACTGAAAAACAGAAAATCTATGTGCTTAAATTAGGTGCTGTTAAAGGCCGTGATATCGTACCTATCAACGACTTAGCTCTTTACCGCGAATTAATGAAATTAGAATTAATCGTGGATAAAGGCCGCCGTTTAGCATTGAGTTCTTTAGGTAAAGATGTTTATAACCATCTCGTTTAGATGGACCACTTAAAACCAATCGATCCGCTTTTTAGAATTGTTATTGTTGAACCCGAAATTCCACAAAATACCGGTAACATCGGTCGTACGTGTGTGGGTTCAACATGTGAACTTCATTTAATTAAGCCGATGAGTTTTGAAATCACTGACACACAAGTTAAACGCGCGGGTCTTGATTATTGGCCATATCTTTCTTGGAAAATTCATGAAAGTTTCAATGACTGGTATAATTCAGTCGAAGATAAAAGCCGCATTTTTTACATCGAAAACAAAGTCGAACAAACAATCTTTGATGCCAAATTTCAAAAAGGCGATTGGTTAGTTTTCGGAAAAGAGACAAAAGGTTTGGACCCAGATTTGCTAATGGCTAATCTAGATCGCGCCTACATGATACCACAAACGGGCCCTGTCAGAAGTTTAAATCTGGCAACGGCTGTGGCCATCACGATCTATGAAGGGTTTAGACAGGTCAATTTGTGAAAAAGCTAATTTTAATTCTATTAACCTTAACAACAGTAAACGTCGCATTCGCAAAAAAGAAATCTCCGGTAGCAAAACGCCCACTCGTGCTTTGGCTCCATGGTTGTTTGCAAACTCCAGAACAATTTATCACGCAATCTAAAATCGAAGAGATCACGAGCGAAGTTAATCCTGTGATCTTAGCTCCGGAACAAAGTATTTTTGCTAATCCGGTAAAATGCTGGAACTGGTTTTTACCTTCACTTCAAGATAACTCGGAATTTATGGCTTCAGTTGTAGGTCAAATTCAGGATTTAATTTCTCAAGGTATCGTTGATGAAGAAAGAATTTACGTCGGTGGTTTTTCGGCGGGTTCAGTTTTATCGACTCACTTTGCTGTATGTTATCCCGATGTATTTAAAGGTGCACTTCTTCATTCGGGAGCTCCGTACAAATTTGTGCAGAACTTATTTACTTTAGGTAATGAAGACGATTTAGCGCAAGCGGCTTACGACTGTGGTGATCGCAATCAAAAAACTAAATTAAATAACGTGATTATTTTTTCAGGCACGCATGATCCAGTTTCAACGGCGCGCGATAACGAATTAGTCTTAAAGCAAGTATTGGGTTTTTACGATTTATTAGACGACCAAGAATTAAATGATTCAGCAGTCGAAGATGTGACAGTATTAACAACCGATCGGCCAAAAGATAAGATCACAGATTTTAAAATGCACACAGGGGCCCATGTTCGTTTTGTTTCTATTCATAAAATGCGCCACCAATACAGCGGTGGCGATAAAAATAGTTTAGCGACGTCTCCAGACACCTTGTCAGCGACTCAAGCTTTTCTTGGTTGGACTTTAAATTTTACGAAATAAATTAGTAATGAAGTTCGCCGCCCCAGAATTTTATGATGCGACGATTTTCAGGCATAGCATAACGGGCCCAGATGGGGTCCGGATAAGATTTTACACCTGGAATTTGCACTTCGCATTTTTGTGTTTTGAACTGCTCTGGGCAGTTTATTAAGTGTAGAGTTAATACGTATCGGTAGTTTGAAATCGTCCATTTCATTCGCGTGCGTTCTGTTTTTACAATGATCGCTGGAGAAAATGCGGGGATTGTGCCTTTCGGAGTTTTAACAGCTTGGGCGTTGACGATGACATCGCCAAGTCCTGCGTGCGAAAAGTATAACGAAGGATTGCGCACCATAAAGCCGCCATCAAAACGTTTAACACCTGGAACTTTACGATCGGTTTTTCCACGTGCCACGAGATGAAAAACAGGGCCGACAGGTTCAAAATTTTTATCAAGTTTTACGACATTAAATTCAAGCACTTCAATATATTCAGCTTGTACGCCTGAGAAATCTTTTTTTGCGCCGAAGTCAGTGTCGTTGGATTTATACATTTGAATAATTCGCAAAAATTCACCCTTGCGCAGAGTAATATTTTTGTCAGAACTAAAACCTTCATCACGGTTATAGATAATGCGTGAACCTCTTTCGAAATCCACTTGTTGGTCTTCAGTTAAAAGTAAAATGTCGCGGGGGCGAAGCACTTGGTAAGTAGCTTCTTGCATGTAGGTGTTCAGCTTTTGCGGCGACATGTGCACAAGCTGTGTTGGTAAAATTGATCTTTTTAAAACTTCTTGGGCGCGCTGAATTTGATATTTGGTGGCGTTGCCCCAAACACTAATTGAACCTACTAAAATTAATAAACCGGCTACAAACGTCTTCATTCTAGTCCTAGCTGTTGCCAGGATTATGCCTAAATATGAGAAAATAGGCGGGGTTTCGGGGTTAAAGTCCTGTAAAGTGAGTTTACAAAGTGACGCTTTATTGGAGCTGGTGGTGAATTTGTTAAGGATCGGTTTAAGTCGTCTCAGATCGGGTAAAAATCTAAGAAATCGTCAAAAAATAGCGCAATAAATTCAAGAGTTTGCCGATAAGTAGAAGGTGAAGGACGTAAGCTGCAATTTCAGAAATATTTTATTTATTTTTGTGTTTATTTTAATAAACGCGCTGTCGGCGCTTGCCGGGCCAAATCGTACAACTTATCAAGCAAAAATCGTAAAACCAGACGGCTATCCTCTTGAAGCTTCAACTGTAAATTTTAAATTTACAATTTTAGATCCGGCGGGAAGTTGTATTTTATATTCTGAAACTTATTCGTCAGTGAAT
>JAMPXC010000068.1 GCA_023701385.1 Pseudobdellovibrio sp. | reverse complement strand
TTTAACAAATCATGCGTATAAGTAAAGGTTGCAGCCCAACCGTCATTGCGGTCACGCGCCAAAACGCCATTCTTGTTTTTATCACCTAAGACTTCAAAGTGTTTAAGTGTGATCACAGGATTATTGCGGTCAGCTAAGTCATTAAAATGAAACCATAAGCCATAAGATAAATTATTTAAGCCGTCTGAATCCACTGCACCGTAATAATATTCGTTGTGGCGTTTATCACCATAACCAAGTGTGACATACAAGTTAGGCTCAACCATTGATGTTTTGATCAGAGTGTTTTGGAACGTGAAAAGTTTTAGTTTACCAATAAGTTCAGCGTAAATACCGTTGTGCGCTTTTAAGTCTTTGTGAATCCCAAAATCAATTTCAGAAATATAGTCTTCGTTATAACCAGGAACGAAAAACTCGAGTCTGTTTACCCACTCCCATGAGTCTTCACGGTCAGGGTAGATCTCTTTAATACTTTCATGCTTAGGAAAGATCGGGTTATCGCTGATCGCTTGTAAGCGTGTTCTAAAGCGAATTTTATCTTCATAGATAAAATCGCGGTAACTGACCGAGCTTGTAAGAAACTCGAAACGATCTTCAAACATAAAAACCGCAATCACTGGTAAGAGTTGAAAGTCGTTATATTGAACAACGCCGCGAGATTCCCAGATGGAGAAGAACTTAGCGCCTACTTTGACACCACTTACAGATTTCCAACGGTTTTCCGCTTTGTATTCAGCCAAAGCATTTAAAGAACTCAATATTAATAAAACAGCAAAAAATAATTTAGTCATAAATGAATTTAAGCATTATTCACTCGAGGATGCTGCGAAAATTCTCAAACTTAGCACGGCGTTTCAAAAACGGAATCCTGACAATAATTTTGGTGAAATTAGCAAAAAGTGTTGTTAGCTTTCTTCGCAACAACTACTGAGTTCAATTTGTTTCCTAAATTTTGAGGGGGGATACATGGATTGGAATTTTACAAAAAAGACGGCTGCTGTTTGTTGCTTTATTTCACTTTTAACGGCGAGCTTAGCCGAAGCGTTTGTTTCTGATAAAGCAAACTACTACGGTAAAGAATTCTTAGGCCAAGTTCAATCAGGCCAACTTCAAGATGAAGAACTCCTAGAAGCTATCTTCCACATCGTATCAGATGCTCACATTAAAACTAAAAACGCTCCAGATACATTAGCTCCCAACTGCCAATCGGTAAAATTACAAGAAAACCAAAACTGCATCCAACACACAGCTTTAGGTTATGACCGCGCTAGAAAACACATGTTTGGTTCAATTTACTTAGAAAAACAAAACGACACTTACGTTGTAAAAGACGTGTACTGTGAAAAGTATTTCTCTAACGCTGACTTCGGTGGTGAACAAGGTAACATCGGCCCAGGAATGATTCCAGGTAATGGTTCTATCTTAAACTGTGAACACACTTGGCCACAAAGCCGTTTCACAAGCCGCTTTCCTGCTGAAACGCAAAAATCTGATTTACATCACTTATATCCATCGGATTCAAACTTAAATAGCCACAGAAGCTCTTTACGTTTCGGTGAAGTAGATAAAGATATGGAAAAACTAAAATGTCCACAAAACCGTTTAGGTTCTCAAGCGGGTGCTAAAGGCGCTGTGTTTGAACCACCAGTTGCTCACCGTGGTAACGTAGCTCGTGCGATTTTCTACTTTGCGGCTCGTTACAAAATGAAAGTGGGCGGAGCAGAAGAAGTAACTTTAAAAAAATGGAATCACGAAGATCCGGTTGATGCCGAAGAGCAAAGAAGAAACGACATGATCGAAGATGTTCAAGGTAACCGTAACCCATTCGTTGATTACCCGGAATTAATCGACCAAGTAAAAGTATTTTCTTTCAACACAACTAAGTAGTTCTAACGAACTATACATCGTAAAAAAAAGCTAACTTCAAAAAGTTAGCTTTTTTTATGTCTAAAATTTGAAACCTAAAATTCCAAAAACTATTTAGGTTGTGTGCGTAACATTTTGTTTACTTCAGAAACGTGCATTTCTTCGTCGTAAATCATTTGGCGAGCGTACTCTTCTAAGAATACTGATTTGCCTTCAACTAATTTTAATAAGTTGTGTAAGTTTTTAAGCTGAGCTGTTTCGTGCTGTAAGCTTTCTTTTAAAATATCGTTTAATGAGTGTTTGTGAGTCTCAAGTAAGGTACCGATTTTTAAAGACGGGTGACCACCTAAAGTTGTGATGTGCTCGCCAGCTTCTGAAGCGTGAGTTAAAGACTCAGTCGCTTGGTCGCGGAACCATTTGATAATTGGAATGCGGTTATGGCCAAAAACCATGAGTGAATAGTGCGTGTAACGAACAACGCCGGCTAGTTCGGCTTCTAAGATTTTGTTTAAGGCCTCGATGACTTTTTTCTCATTCATAAGCTGCTCCTTGCTGGTCTGTTAGTGGTGGTTGCCACTTATATTCTATCTGGGAAAAAGTACCCTATAAATGAAAGCTAAATGAAAATGCCTTGAAAGTCCAATGATAAGTTTTGGGCATTTCATTGTAATACGGAGCGGCCTCGGGTATCCAGACCACCTATGTCATTTAATCGTCGTCAATTCATTAAGTCGTCTTCATTCGCAAGCTTTGTCTTAGGCTATGCGGTAAATTCTAAAGCAACCACTGGTCTTTTGATGAGCCAAGCGCCATCTAAAACACCTAATGAAAATGCAAATGATAATCCTATTCAAAATGTGAAATACAGCGAATCATCAAGCTTAGATTTCAACGGTGATAATATCAATCGCCCGCACGATATCTTATGGAACATTGATGGTTATGTCGCGAAGAAAGGTGGAATCCCAGCTCCAAGTGCATCAACACGTATTGTTGTGGCCGGCGGCGGTATGGCGGGTCTTTTAAGTGCGTACCACCTCCAAGCGCAAAAGCCGATGTTATTAGAACAAGATCCTGTATTCGGTGGAAACTCAAAAGGCGAAAATTTTGATGGTTCATTTTATTCAATCGGTGCGGCTTACGTAACGATTCCGGATGAAGGATCTGACATCGATGTTTTCTTTAAAGAAACAGGTATTTCAGAAAAACTAAAATTAGAATCTGACACTGAAACTTCTGTGAACTTCCGAAATGCTTTAATGCGTGATTTCTGGAAAGGTGCTTCTGATCCAGAAAATGCTGAGCAGTTCGTAAAAGTTGAAGAAGAAATGCGCCGTATTTACAACGATGCTTACCCTGATATTCCATGGACAGAAGATTCGGCGATCTCTTACGAAGAACTTTGCAAATTAGATGCGATCACTTTTGAACAATGGTTAGTAAATACTTTCGGCGAAGTTCACCCGCATGTTTTAGAATACTTTCAAGCTTACTGCTGGTCTTCATTCGGTGGATCTATCGATGAAATTTCTGCCGCGCAAGCTTTAAACTTCGTAACCGCGGAAGTTGACGGTGTATTAGCGTTACCAGGTGGTAATGCGTACATCACATCGGTTGTGCACCAAACTTTAAAAAATAATTTACCAGAAGGTCATGTTTTATCAGGCGCTTTTGTGTTACGTATTGAAGAAAAAGCTTCTGGCAAAGTGTGGGTCACTTACGAATCTAAAGAAGGTCAGCTAGTCACTATTGAAGCTGACTTTGTTGTTTGTGCGTTTCCGAAATTCGTTGCTGAACGTGTGATCGTGAACATCGAAGCAGAGCGTGTAAAAGCCATTCAAGATTTAATGTGGCGTGGTTACATCGTGACTAATGTGATTATGGAGAGCGCGATTAAATCTCCGGGCTTTGACGTATTTACGTTAAACGGAAAAATGCAGCCGGCACCAACACCACTTAATCCTCCGAAAAAGTTAATGACTGACGTTTGTTTCGGAACATGGGCGCAAAACGATGAAGTGAGCCACTCAGTGCTAACGATGTATCGTCCGTTACCATTTGAAGGCGCAAGACAGTTTTTATTTAACCCAATGTCACATCAAAAACATTTGATCCAATCACAAAACGAAATTGCCGAGTTCTGCAAAGCCGTAAATATCGATGCAAGTAAAATCAAAGGTTACCGTTTGACACGCTGGGGACATTCGCTGCCTCTAGCTAACAAAGGTACAATCGCTGACGGCACCGTAGAAAAGCTTATTAAGCCTATTAACGACAAAATTTTCTTTGCCAACCAAGATAACTGGGTAAATCCAGCGTTTGAATGCGCATTTACTGAAGCTTTGACTGTTGCACAAAAGATAGAATCCCTAAAAGCGTAGTGTTACGCTTTTAGGAATGGATAAATTAAAACGACTGATTACCCATGCGGTAAAGCTCCTGCAATATTATATCGACCGCGTGTGGTATTTACCGCTGTTGTCGGTATTAGCGATCTTAGATGTCTTTTTGGTCGTTCTTCCAACGGATGGCCTTACCATTTCCAGTTCAATGTTAAAACCGGCGAAATGGTTTTATTTCGGTTTATTTTCAGCGATTGGCTCGGCTATCGGTGGTCTGATTCTGTGTTACATAATTCAATCTTACGGTATTCAAATTGTTGAAACTCTGTTTCCGCATATTCAGGGCAGCAATGCGTGGATTCAAACGCAGAAGTTTTTTGATCAGTACGGGCTTTGGTTATTATTTGTTATTGCTGCTAGTCCGCTTTCACAACAACCGGTTTTAATTTTAGCGGTTTTGGCTGAAATTCCGTTATTACAAATATTTCTGATTACGCTTTTAGGGCGTTCACTAAAATTTATTTTGTTTGCTTATATCGGTTCGCACACGCCGCATTTAATTAAAAAATTATGGGGTATGAAAGATGAACTTGAAGAAGTGGGTATTGAGTGAAATTAGTTGCGAAAGCTCTCAATATTATTTTGACGGTCGTCGTTCTTGTATTGCTCGCTGCAAAAATTCCAGGAATGATTGATAATTTTAAAACTGAAGGATCAATGGCCCCTGAATTTTCAGTGATGACCAACAGCGGGTTAGAGTTTGACACGAAAGATCTGCACGCTAAAAAAGTTTTAGTATTCTGGGCCACGTGGTGCCCGCCGTGTGAGATGGAACTTTCACGTATCAATGAATTAGTAAAAGATAAAAGAATTCCCGCCGAAGCTATTTTAGCGATTTCAATGCAGGAAGATAAAGCCTTGGTTGATAAAACAGTTACCGAGCGGGGTTATCGGTTTCCGGTGGCTTACGATTTAGATGGCAAAGTGTCACAGCTCTATAAAATTCAAGGGACTCCCACGTTAGTATTTCTTAACGGTGATAAAACTATCCGTTGGCTGAGCACGGGATTAAGCCCGCTGTTAAAACTTCGTTTAAATATTTTTCTGGATTAGTTATGTGTGCGCAGTTTAGTTTGCAGGTTGCTGCAGAAGAGTTAAGAAATTTAGGCATCACTGTTTCGTCAACGCTTGAGGGTATTGACGAAAGATTTCTGCCGTACACAAAAATTCCGGTGATTGTGCAAACGCCGCAAGGTCTAAAACTTACACCGATGAATTTTTCACTGGTTCCGGCGTGGTCAAAAGAACCCAAAGTTAAGTTTGCGACTCATAACGCGCGTATTGAAACCGTCACCGAAAAGCCAGCATGGCGAGAACCCTTTTTAAGTAAGCATTGCTTAATCCCGATCACGAATTTTTTCGAACCTGTTTACGAAGGTCCGCATGCGGGACACATTATCTCGTTCGGGCAAGAATCCACTCTCTATGCTGCGGGACTATTTGATGTGTGGGTAAATCCAGAAACCAAAGAGCCGTTATATTCTTGCGCCATATTAACGACGGAACCATCACCATTTATTTTAGAAAACGGCCATGACCGCACGCCGATTTTTTTAAAACTTGAAGATGGAAAAACATGGCTAACTTTGCGCACTTCAGAAAAAGAAATGGTCGAATTTTTGCTGGCGAAAAATATTTATCCAGATTTACAAGTGACGCGTGACAGACCCCTAAAATCGGGGTGGGAAAAACGCAAATAGTAAGTCAGACTAGTAAGTATATATTTGTTTACAAACTTCAGGGAGGGGATTTGTATGGCTGAAAGAGTTGTTATTCTGGGGGCGTCTGACAAACCTGATCGTTTCGCTTATAAAGCAATGGTGATGCTTAAACAGTACGGCCACGAACCTATTCTGGTAAACCCCACCTTAAAAGAAATTGCCGGGCATACTGTGCATCCTGATTTAGACTTGGTGCCAAGACCTGTCGATACCTTAACGATGTATGTAAACCCACGTATCAGCGTGACGATGAAAAATAAAATTATCGCACTTAAACCAAAGCGTGTGATCTTTAATCCCGGCACTGAAAATCCAGCCATCGCTTTTGACCTAAAAAAATTAGGCATAGATATAATCCATGCCTGCACTCTGGTGATGTTATCCACCGGTGAATTTTAAAATTTATATTGGCAAGACGCCGTCCAGATATCGTCGGTTTTTCCGGTGCGCTGATTTGGTAAATTATATCTTTGGTAATTGGTCGTATCACCTTGTGGACGGGTTAGCCTCACACCACATGAAGCTTTTTTCTTAATTAAAACTGAAGCCTCTACGTACGGACTAACCTCTGTTCCGATATCGTAAGCTTTAACGGTAACACCAGCAGTTAGTTTTGTTGCATAGCCGCTCGCAAAACCCGGTTTATAGATCGCAGAAGCTTCAGCGTTTGTCATAACATGGCTGGCATCTTTAATTCCTGTACCCACGACTCCGATTTCGGCCTTTTGTTCTAATTGAATTTGTGAACTCACTTGATAGTTTTTTTGTACACCGATTGCCACTTCAGCCATTGGAGCTGATTCACGGTAATTACTGTACTCATTAACAGGCTGGCGAATTTCTTTAACTAATGAGTGAAACTTTTGTTGCACTTGTGCTGCTGTACCTTTGCCAGAGCCTTCAAGCACATGCCAACCCACACCTGCACGGTAATAAAGAAGACGTCCCTGTTCAGCATTATCAACAACGAATTTAGTGATCGATTCTTCCATCGTTTTTTGATGGCCTACAAGCGAGCCTTCGCCGTTTTTATAGTAGCGGCCCGTGTCTTGGGTATAAAGATCACCCGTGTAGTGAACGGTTAACCGTAAGCCTTTATCGGTGATATAGCTGGCTTTAATAAAATGCCCGTAAGTGTAACCACGGTCATCGCCAGTTGTATCAGTGACCCATTTGTTATCATCAACGATACCGATCATAATTTCGTATTTATGGCTGGGAGCTAAAGTTTGGGTGCGTGGATCTAGGCTTAAAATCTCTAAAGGGATATCTTTTTTTTCAACTTGGGTAGAAACCCAGGCGATTTGCTTTTCTGATTGTTGATTTTTGTCAGCTGCTCCACGTTGTGCGAACGCTGATAGGGTTGTTAACAAACAGCTAAAAATAAGAGTTAGATTTTTCATAGCTTACTTTAAAGCAAGCTCAATGCCGAAAGGCCTCGTTTTAGAGGCCTTTCGTAGGAAAAATCGTTTGAATGTTAGTCAGTCGTGACAATTTACATTGTCGCTTCAGGAGAAGCAGGTGCTCCGGCTTTACGGAATGCCATCGCCTTAGTCTCTTGAATATTGATAAATTCAGTCGGTAAAGAGTTCTTTAATGTTAAGAAAAACTCTTTATGAGAAGCGAATTCCATTTGCCATTTTTCATTGTCGATTTTCATCGCCGCATTGAATTGGTCGTTAGAGAAATCTAAACCTGACCAGTCGATGTCTTTGTACTGAGGCGCGAAGCCTAATTCAGTTTCAACAGCGTGAGCACGACCTTCAATACGTTCGAACATCCATTTTAATACGCGCATGTTATCGCCGTAACCTGGCCACATGAATTTACCTTGTTCGTTTTTACGGAACCAGTTTACGATGAACATTTCAGGTGTTTTAGCTACACGGTTTGGCATTTTTAACCAGTGTCTGAAGTAGTCACCCATGTTGTAACCGCAGAATGGTAACATCGCCATTGGGTCACGACGAACAACACCAACAGCGCCTGTTGCGGCAGCTGTTGTTTCAGAACCAACAGTTGATGCAAAGTAAACGCCTGTGTTCCAGTCTTTAGCTTGAGAAACTAACGGGATTGTTTCTGCACGACGGCCACCGAAGATAAACGCTTCAACAGGAACACCGGCTGGGTTTTCCATGTTTTCGTCGGCAGAAGGGCATTGTGAAGCCGCTACTGTGAAACGAGCATTCGGGTGAGCAGCGTTTCTGCCGCAGCCTGGAGTCCACTCATTACCTTGCCAGTCAGTTAATTTTGCTGGAGGAGTATCCGTCATACCTTCCCACCAAACATCGCCTTCTGGAGTTAACGCAACGTTAGTGAAGATTGTATTTTTGGCGATTGTTAACATCGCGTTTGGATTTGTTTTAAAGCTTGTGCCTGGAGCCACACCGAAGAAACCAGCTTCTGGATTGATCGCGCGTAATTGGCCGTTAAGATCAGGTTTGATCCACGCGATATCATCACCTACGGTTGTGATTTTCCAGTCTTGCATATCTTTAGGTGGGATAAGCATTGCGAAGTTTGTTTTACCGCACGCTGATGGGAAAGCAGCTGTAACATATTTTTTCTCGCCTTGAGGGTTTTGCACACCAAGGATTAACATGTGCTCTGCTAACCAGCCTTCTTCGCGGCCAAGAGTAGAAGCGATACGTAATGCAAAACATTTTTTGCCAAGTAATGCGTTTCCGCCGTAGCCAGAACCGAATGACCAGATAGATTTTTGTTCAGGGTAGTGAACGATGTATTTTGTGTCAGCGTTGCATGGCCATGTAACGTCTTTTTGACCAGCGGCTAAAGGCATACCAACAGAGTGAACACATTTAACGAATTCAGTGTTTTCGTTAACAAGATCCATAACTTTTGAACCCATACGAGTCATGATTTTCATATTGATCACAACGTAGGGAGAATCTGTGATTTCAAAACCGATTTTAGAAATTGGAGAACCTAAAGGTCCCATGCAGAAAGGAATCACGTACATTGTACGGCCTTGCATACAACCATCAAAAAGTTTTCCTAATGTTTCTTGCATTTGTGCAGGCGCCATCCAGTTATTTGTAGGCCCAGCGTCTTCTTGTTTTTCAGAGCAGATAAAAGTTCTATCTTCAACACGAGCAACGTCAGCAGGATTTGATAAAGCTAAGTAAGAATTTGGACGTAATGTTTCGTTTAATTTTTTTAAAGTTCCAGAAGCCAGCATCATGTCGATAAGCTTTTGGTTTTCTTCTTCAGATCCATCGCACCAGTGGATGTTTGTGGGCTTTGTTAAGGCCGCAATTTCGTTAACCCAGTTTAAAAGATCTTGATTGTTGATCTGCATTTCCGCTCCTGTCGTTAGGTCTATCAAATTTTGAATGACCCGTTCTAAACCCTGAGGGTTAGTGAAGGCAAGGAGTGGCTTGTTATTACGTCGTAATTGCAGCTTTTACAGGCAGAAAATTTAGGCAAAAATGAGGCAGAAAAACATCACTTTTATAAGCTAAAAATCTCGCGAATGGCTTGTTCCAATTTCTCCCGTGGAATTACTCCCGAAGCCATTGCTGGTTCTTCGCCAAGTGGAATAAAAAGCAGGCTGGGGATAGAGCGCACTTCAAAAAGCGCTGCTAACTCAGGCGACGCTTCAGTATTTACTTTGTAAAAATTGACCTGCCCATTAAACAACTCGGCTGTGTCCTGCAAAATAGGATTTAGTTGGTGGCAAGGGCCGCACCAGTCGGCATAGAAGTCAATCACCGCAGGTTTTTCGCCTTTAAAGGTCCACTCTTTTGAAGCGGTGAAATCAAATATTTTTTCTTTAAATGTATCAATCGTTAAAACTTCCATGACTGCAAGTGTAGAGTGAGTATAAGCTTAAGCCAATATGAAAATTCTTACTTTTGCCGGTTCGTTACGAAAAGATTCTTTAAATAAAAAACTTTGCGGTGTGGTTTCTGAAATCGTAAAGAAAAATAACTTAGCTGAAATTGAATTTGTGGATTTGCAGCCATTAAATATTCCTGTGTACGATGGCGATATCGAAGCTTCAACGGGTATTCCAGCAGGCGTGCAGCAGTTAGCTCAAAAAATCACTGAAGCGCAGGCCTTAATTATTTGTACACCAGAGTACAACGGTTCTATTCCTGGTATTTTAAAAAATACGATTGATTGGTTATCACGTCTAAAACCCGTTTCGTTAGCTGGAAAACCAGCGCTTTTATTAGCCGCTTCACCAGGGGCTTTAGGTGGTGTTCGTTCTTTATGGCATTCACGTCAGCCGTTTGATGTTTTAGGTACGCAGTTATACCCAGAAATGATGGGTGTAGGTAAAGCCCACGAAACTATTACGCCAGAAAAAACTTTAAACGATGCTAAACTTCAAGCTAATCTTGAGCGCTTAGTGAAAGACTACATCACGCACGCTAAAAAATTAGTTTAAGTCATCTTAATGAGCTTCTTGATTTTTAAGTTTATCTAAGATCAGAAGCTTTTGTTTTAATTTAAAATAACCAGTCCAAGGATCTTTGCTGTGTTTTAAAAGTGTTAGCACTTTATCGACGGTAAAATCCTTTGGTGTTTTTACTTTTTTTAACGCTTGCCATGAAATCGGGTAGGCGACCGTAGCTTCTGTTTGCGCGCGCACCGAGTACGGTGTGATAGCGGTTGCACCGTAGCCGTTACGTAAATAATCTAAGAATATTTTTTTCGTTCTCTTTGATTTAGAAATTTCTGTCGTAAATTTGTTGGGGTTTTCTTTAACAAGCTGTTCGCAGACGATTTTTGCGAAGTTTTTAACTTCATCAAAGTTGTATTTGGTTTCGATCGGAACATGAAGATGTAATCCTTTTCCGCCGCTGACCATAAGAAAACTTTTTAACTTTAATCTTTCTAACAATTCTTTAAGTTTTACCGCAGCTTCTTTGACCTGTTCAAAGCCGACTCCGGGATCGGGGTCTAAATCGAAAACGATAAGATTCGGATAATCAATTTGGTGCACTAAACAGCCACGGGAATGAATTTCTAATGTGCCTAATTGCACGAGTTCCAGAAGACCCGTGAGAGAATCAACATATAAAACTTCATCAGTTTTGTTTTTTAAATTAGAATGAAGCTTTTGCGATAAAAGCCCAATGCCATCAGTGTCTTGATGTTTTTGAAAGAAACAAGATTTTCCAACACCATTCGGGCAGCGCAGTAAAGCCAATGGTCGTTTATTCACGTAAGGCATAATCCATTTTTCGATCGTTTTATAATAATTCGCGAGTTGTTTTTTGGTGAGCTTAGCTTTTGGAAATAAAATTTTATCAGGGTTACTGATCGTAACTTCTGTAGGAGATGATTTTTTTAATTTTGGTTCTTCTAATTGCACTGACTTGGCCTTTTTATCTAAGCGAAGCCCTTTATAGGCTGCGTGCCGTAATATTTTTTCGTCGGTCCATGCACCAAACTCTATCTGGGCGACTAGGTTGGGTTTAACAAAACTCATGCTGCGGCGTCGATCGTGCGCTGTTGGTTTGGGTGAGTTAAGATCAAAATAACTTTTTTCGGATTTAACCTTTTTTAATTTTTCTAAAAGTTTAGTGCTTTCACTAGAATTAAACCCTGTGCCCACACGACCGATATATTGAAATTCGCCTTGAGCATTGTAAGCTCCCATGAGCAGGGCACCTAAAGATTTGTTATTATTTTGAAGCGTGTAGCCACCGATCACAAACTCTTGGAGCTTTGAACATTTACTTTTGATCCAGTTTTTGCCACGGCCTGATTCGTACAGAGCTTGGCTGTTTTTAGAAACAATACCTTCGAGATCTAATTTACACGCCGAAGCTAAAACCTCAGAGCCTTTTCCCATCCAGTGATCGCTAAAAAGAATTTTTTTTGAACCGGTTTTTTTGATCAAAGCCGCTAAGAGCATTTTTCTTTCTATGAGCGGTTTTTCACGTAAGTCTTCGCCATTTAAATGTAAGATATAGATCGGAAGAGCACACGTCTGA
>JAMPXC010000067.1 GCA_023701385.1 Pseudobdellovibrio sp. | reverse complement strand
GCTAAAACCTTTTGGGCGATTAAAAACTTAGATAGAACGGCGTTTAAATCCTTCATCGGCTCAGTCACTAAAAAATGCGAACGCTGCTGCGCTGAGTTTTTAGGGATTTCGATCTTTAAAGTTGTCGCTATTTCAAGCAAAGTGCTCCATCTCATTGAGCAATCTAAATGGCGATGCAAGTCAATTTTCGGAAGTGAGCGGAGTTCTTGAATAGATAGTTTTGATGACATAAAAAAGGTGTATGACACAAATTAAGCCTCTACAAGTCAAAACTCACTTAGCCAAACACTCAAAACAAAAACCACAATTCTCTGTCGACGCCAAATTAGCTGACGGAAAAACGGTAGCGTTAGCAGACCCTAAAGCCACACGTGCTTTAGTGGCCTTAATGGATATGAACGCTGTTCTAGGCGGAGCCGCTTCTCACTACGGCGGACCTGCGGCTTTAGCAGAACTTTGGTCAGCGTTGCATGGTTACGTGTTTGCTGAAGCTGAAAAAAATAATCGTGAATGGTTTGATTTGTTTCATGTGATCAACGACGCCGGCCACTGTGAAAACGGTTTGTACGCTTTAAAAGCGAATTACAAAATGGCAGGTCTTGATTTAAATTCCCTAAAAAAATTCCGCTCGATTGAATCTAACTTAACAGGCCACGGTGAAGCGCACTTATTTCCTGAAGGCGTTTACATGTCGAATGGTCCACTAGGTTCAGCGTTTCCTCAATCGCAAGGCTTAGCTCTGGCTGAAAAGTTAGCTGGCACAAACCGCACAACAATCTGTACGTTATCAGATGGTGCTGCGATGGAAGGTGAAGCTAAAGAAGCGATGGCTGCTGTAGCTGGTCTTGCCGCTAAAGGCAAAGCCGCTCCATTTGTTTTAATCATCAGTGATAACAACACAAAATTATCTGGCCGTATTGATCAAGATGCATTTTCAATGAATCCGACTTTTGCTTCGTTAGAAACTCTAGGTTGGAAATTATTAAAACTTGAAAACGGTAATGATCTTCAAGCTTGTTTAACAAAAATCGAAGAAGCTGTAGCTTTAGCACAAAAAAATCCAAATCAGCCAGTGGCGATCTGGGCTAAAACAGTCAAAGGGATTGGTACTAAGAAAACCGCTGAATCAGCAACAGGCGGTCACGGCTTCCCATGTAAATCTCCATCAGAGTTACCTACGTTTGTTCAAGAAATTTACGCGGGCAGCGCACAGCCTGAAATTTTCAACACGTGGATTAATGAATTAAACGAAATCGAAAAACAAATGAAGGCCAACGCTGTACCTGATACGGGTGAAAAAATCCAAAAAGGTATCGCTAAAGCCATGATCAATTGTTTCAAAAAAGGTTTACCGGTTATTTCTGTGACTTCAGATTTACCAGGTTCAACGGGTGTAGCTGATTTCAGAAAAGAATTTCCTTTAGCTTCAGTTGATGTGGGTGTGGCTGAAAGTAACATGGTTTCAACAGCTGCCGGATTATCAAAACAAGGTTTCATTCCTATTGTAGATACATTCGCACAGTTCGGGGTGACCAAAGGTGCTCTACCAATCACTATGGCGATGTTATCTGAAGCTCCATTAATCGGTGTGTTCTCACACACGGGTTTTCAAGATGCCGCAGACGGCGCTTCTCACCAGGCTTTAAGTTATATGTCGATGTTAGCCACAATTCCGGGTGTTGATTTATATAACTTATCAACAAGCGAAGAAGCTGATGCAATCATGACTGAAGTGATCGAGACATTTGCTAAAACTGTTGAAGCTGGCAAAACGCCGCACACAAGTATTTTCTTTTTAGGTCGTGAAAACTTCCCAAAAACTTACTCTACTGATGCAAACAAATTAACTTACAAAGCGGCTGAACCACAGGTTGTTCGTCAACACATGGTTGGCGCTAAAAACGTGATGGTGATCACATCTGGTTCTTTAGTAGGTGAAGCGATCAAGGCTTCTACTGAGTTAGAGAAAAAAGGCGTAGGTTCTATCGTTATTAATTTAAATTCTTTAAACCGTTTAAATGTTGCAACGTTAAAACCCCTTCTTAAAAAATGCGAAGGCCGCATCGTGACTGTTGAAGATCACCAAGTGCTTTTAGGTCTTGGCTCTTTCGTAAGTCATCAGTTAGTGCAATCAGGTGAGTTCATCACGATGAAATCATTAGGTGTACATGGTGAATTTGGACAGTCGGCTTACAACGCAATTGATCTCTACCGTAAACACGGTATGGATTCAGCAGCGATTGCTCAAGCGGCCACTGAATTATTGGGTTAAAAATTCAAACTGTGTGAGGCAATTGTTCTAAATTAGGAATTTGGAACTAGTACATAGTCAAAACCCATTTGTTCAAGCATTCTTTCGTGAAGCTGGGTGGGTTTTTGTTTGAGAAAAACAAAATCTGTACAGTCTTCATAGAAAAGGACAGAGCGGTCTTTGTCTGTGCAGGCAGAAAGATATTCGTTCGATGTCCGAATATCTATGATGAGATCATCATTTAAAGAGCAAACGCTTAAATACGGAAAATTGAAGTTGCGTTTAAAATCCCAGAAGTCTTCGTGTTTTTCAAAAGTAATGGTCGCTTCTATATTTATATTTCCCGTTGAATCTACGCCGACTTTTGCAAAGAAGTATTTATTCCAAAGAGTTTCATTGGAATTATTATCCAGAAATTTTTGTATGAAATCGAAAGCTTGTGAGGCCTTAAAAGTTAGATTCATACTGTTCTTATCGGCTGGCCTAACAAAAAGTCCATAGGCCTTTGGTCTAGGTCTATTCGACCAAATGGTGTCTTGAACTCAAAAATACCCAAATTTAATTTTGGATCGGTTTTAGAGATTTACACATTCAACGTGTTCATGGAGTTATACATCCAGTTACGGGGCAGGTTGCCCTATTCGCTTATGGTGTAATCATTGCACCAAAAAGCCTTCGTAATGAAAATTGGAGGCTTTTTATGACTAAAAAAATAACGTTAATCCTGGCGTTTCTTTTATCTGCGGGATGTGCTTCGGGTTTAAAACCTGTCGAGTTTGCAGCAGACACTGATCCAAATGCAGAAATCAGCAAGCTTGAGCAAGATGTGCAAAGTGCGCGCTCGCAACAAACAGATATGGCATCACCCAAATATTTTAGAATGGCTGATAAAAATTTAGCGGCAGCTAAAAAATTCCGTGAAAAAGGCGAATCACCAAAAGAAATTTTAAAAGAAGTTGGCCTTGGACGTGCCGCTTTAAACGAAGCTTCGCGTATTCAAGAAATCACGCGCCAACAATTTACTGATGTGACGATGGCGCGTGATGCAGCGCTTGCCGCCGGCGCCAGAGAATCGCATCCACGTATGTTAAATAGCATTGATGGCGATTTTGAAAATGTAACTAAAGATTTTGAAAGCCAAGCTGTGCGCGGAAAAACGGCGGCCACATTTTCACAGCTGTCGCAAGATAAACGTGAATCTTTAAAGCGTGATTACGCCAACTTAGAGTTTGAAGCCTTAAAAACAAAACATTTAGGCCGTGCTAAAGCTTTAATTGATAGTGCTGAAAAAAATAAAGCCAGCACGTATGCACCAAAAACATTAAATGCAGCGAGAACAAAATACCGTGACGCTGAAATGGTGCTCTCAAATAGTCGCACCGATGAATCAGCGATCAGAGCTGCTGTGGCTGAAGCTGATCAGGAAGCCGAAAAACTGGTGCGCGTGACTGAAACAGCCCGCACAGCTCGCGGTTTAAGTTCGGAAGAAATTGCGATAGATATTGAAACCAAAAAAGAAGAAATTTCTAATGCTGAAATGGCCTCTGATGCGCATATTAGAGCGATAGAAGAAAAAAATGAACAATTAGCCGGTGTGATGTCAGAGAATCAAGAATACCGCCGTCGTGTTGAATTTGATCAGGCTTTAGCGCAAGCGCAGAAAATGTTTAAACCCGAAGAAGCCGATGTTTACCGCCAAGGCGATAAAATTTTAATTCGTCTAAAATCAGCTAACTTCGTTTCAGGCCGTGCCGAAGTTGGGCAAAGTGCTTACCCGGTTTTAGGAAAAGTAAAAGTTCTTATTTCTGAAGTCGGTGCTGAAGATATTGTGGTCGAAGGGCATACGGATATTACGGGTTCAAAAGCAGCGAATATGAAGCTTTCAAAAGAGCGTGCTGATTCGGTGGCTGCGTATTTAAAAAATAATACAGATATTTCAGAAGAGCTGATTAAAACCGAGGGTTTTGGTTTTGATAAACCGTTGGCGCCGAACAATACGAAAAAAGGTCGCGCGCAAAATCGTCGCGTTGATATTATTGTAACACCTTCAGTTGTTAGATAGATCTTAAGATTTTACAGCCGTCTCAGAACTTTTAGCTTCATCAGTTGAAGGTTCTGCAGACGGTTGTTCTTTTTGTGGTGGTTTGAAAAGTTGGTTTTCTTTTTCCTGCATCCAGAAAATAAAATCGTGCGCTGTTAATTCACCAGACATTAATCCCAGTTTTAAAGCTAAATCAAAATGATGATTTGCTAGTAAGGCCCGTTTACGACGATCACCTTTTTTTAAGTACTGATCATGACGAGTGAGTGCGTGGATTAACTGCATTGCTAAAACAATTGCAATCACTTCAGCCTTGAACACACCTAATTCATCTTTGCAGAAAACCTGAAAACGGTTTTGTTCAGAAACTTCATTGATATTAAAATTATAACCGTGTTGGGCGATTAAAAACGCGTATAAAACTGCGCCGAATAACTCCACCGGATCTTGCGTATTGATATCAACTAAATCAATACGGCGAAGTAAACTTAAGAATTCTTCAACTTTAGCAGAATCCGTAAATAACTCTTCAAAGCCAGGAATAACGGCTTTAAATACACCAAGATCATGCATTTCCCATAAAGCCATTTCTGGATTGTAGAGGCGGAAAAATTTTAACCACTCTTCGCGACGACGTGGAAGCACTGTCTTTTTAAGTTCTTCGATATTTTCTAAAATAGATTTGCGTAATTCAGTTTCAATTTGAAAACTTAATTTTTGCGATAAACGAATCGCACGTAAAATACGAATCGGATCTTCTTTGATACGTACATGCGGGTCACCGATCACACGTAATGTGCATGATTCGATATCTTGAAGACCACCGCAGTAATCGACTAACTCTTCGGATAATGGATCATAGAATAAAGCATTCACCGTAAAATCACGGCGGAAAGAATCTTCTTTTAAATTTCCGAAAAAATTATCAGCGCTAATGGCTGGGGCTGCTGGCGAGGCAGGGTCAGTTGCGTCAGAAACATTTAACTCTTCTTGTGTAGCTTCGCGTCTATAAGTGGCCACTTCAAAAATTTTCTCGCCACGTTTAGCGTGCACTAATTTAAAACGGCGGCCGATGATAAAGCAGTACGGAACTTTTTTCTTTACTTCGTTAGGAAGAGCGTTGGTTGCGATATCAAAATCTTTGGGTTTAAGACCAACAAGTAAATCGCGAACGCCTCCGCCTACCAGATAACCATCGTATTTGTTGTCTTTTAGTTTTTTGATAATGCCGATCGCTTGCGGATCAATGTCCGCGTAGGCTTTTTTTAGAATAGCTTTAAATTTTTCGATCGACATAAACCAGATTTATTTTTTAATTGAGGAAAGGCTCCACGTCGAGTAATTACTTGAGATGAATGAGCTTTTTATCGAACTTTCACTATTCAATTTTAGGAACTAACACACAAGAACGCGTGGTTTTTGTCCACGGTTTGATGGCCTTTGCAGCAAATTGGAGAAAGATCGCCAATCGTTTAGAAAACGATTTTCAATGCTTGATTTATGACCAACGTGGCCACGGACGCTCATTCAAGCCTGATTCAGGCTACAGCCCTGAAATTTTCGCTGAAGATTTAAACAAAATCACGGATGAACTAGGTTGGGGCAGCTTTCACTTAGTGGGGCATTCGATGGGTGGGCGAAATGCCATGGTTTTTGCCCATATGTTCCCCCATAAGGTTAGAACACTGACTATTGAAGATATGAGCCCTGAATCAGATTTCACAATGAAGGGCTATTACGAGAATATGTTAACTCATATTCCGACGCCTTTTGCGAACAAAGCTGCGGTGAAAGAATTTTTTGATAGCGAATTTAAAAAATCATTTCAGGCGAAAGAGCCTCCAGCGGTTCTTTCGACGTTCTTACAAGCTAACCTTGAAGAAAAAGCTGATGGCACTTACGATTGGCGTTTTTCTAAACAGGCCGTGATCGAAATTACTCATGAGGGCCATTTAAAAGACCGCTGGCTTGAAGTGAGCAGCTTTAAGATGCCCGTGCTTTTAATTCGTGGTGAAAAATCGCACATTCTTAAACAAGAAACTTATGAAAAGATGTTGGCGGTGAATCCGAATATAACGGGTGTAGAGTTTGCTGGTGCGGGGCACTGGGTGCACTACGAAAAATTTGAAGAATTTGTTCAAGCGTTTCGCCAATTTATAGCGCAGAACCCAGTCTAACAACGCAGAACATTAAGCGTGACTTAAGCCCCCCTAAAGACTTACAAAAAAGGCTAAATGAAATACGTAGATCTACACTTAGACAGCCGCCTGCAAACTAACATCTCAAATCTTGGATACCTCGACGCGACTCCGATTCAAGAACAAGCTTTCTCGCCGATCGTAAACGGTAAAGATGTTGCGGGTCTTGCCCAAACGGGAACTGGTAAAACAGCCGCGTTTTTAATTCCAATTATCGAACGTATTTTAAAAGCTGAAACACATCCTGAACATGAGCATGCGTTTAAAGATTGGAAAGCTTTTAACCAAGTTCTAATCTTAGTTCCAACACGTGAATTAGCCGATCAGATTCATGAGAACATTTTAAAATTAACGGCTGGCACAGGTTTAAAATCGGCAACGTTCTACGGTGGTACTGGTTACGACAAACAAAAAGAAGCTTTAGCTGGAAATTTACAGTTCATGGTTTCTACACCGGGCCGCTTGATTGATCTTTACAAAGAACATCACGTTGATTTCAAAAAAGTAAAAGCGATTATCTTTGATGAAGCTGATCGTATGTTCGATATGGGATTTAAAGATGATATGAAATACATCTTAAGCCGCATTGAACGTAACCGTCAGTTCTTAGTGTTTTCAGCCACTTTAAACTTTGATGTTTTAAATACAGCTTACCAATTTGGTTCTGAGCCGATTGAAATTAATATTTCAAAAGACGTAGCCAAAGCTGATCACGTGAAAGACATGATCTATCACGTAGGCGATGGTGAAAAACCTCAGTTCTTGTTATCGATTTTCAAAAAAGAAACTCCGAAGCAAACAATTATTTTTACAAATTTCAAAAACAACGTTGATCGCGTAGCGCACTTTTTAACGGATAACGGTATTCCAGCAATGGGTATTTCAAGCTTGATGTCGCAAGCTCAACGTACGCAAGTGATCTCTAAATTCAAAGCCACAAATAACCAAAACGTGTTAGTAGCGACAGACGTAGCTGCACGCGGTTTAGATATTTCTGATGTGGATTTAGTTGTGAACTACGAACTTCCACAGGATTCTGAATCTTACGTTCACCGTATCGGTCGTACAGGCCGCGCGGGTAAAGAAGGTAAAGCGTTCTCATTAGTCTCTGATAAAGACGTTGAATCTTTATCACGTATCGAAGATTACACGAAAAAGAAAATTGAAGTGGGCTATTTAGAAGATGCAGAACTAGTTAAAGAATTTAAAGCTTTATCTGAGCGTGAGCCTAAATTTAAAAAATCATTTGATCGTGGTGATCGTAAACCTCGTCGCGAAGGCGAACGTGGAGATCGTCCTCACCGTGGCGACCGTAAACCGGGTTACAACAAAGAGCATGATGGCAAACATCACGCTCGTGGTGAACGTGTCGAGGGTGGTAAAAAGCCGCATCACCGTGATAACCGCGATGAACGTCCGAAGCATGATAAAAAGCCGCATGCGAAACATGAGCAACCTGCAAAACACGACACGCACGGTAAAAAACAACACAGATCAACTGAGCACAAACAAGATCACCGCAAAACACACGGTGTGACGCCAGGTCATCTGGTTCATAAACATCGCACGGGTTCCCACAGAAAGCCTGCACCTCAGTCCGGTCTAGTTAACTCGGTAAAATCGTTTTTCAAGAAGTTATTTAGCTAAATAACAATTACACTATAGGTGTATGAAAAAAAGTATTCTGACCATTTTAGTAATGGCGGTTTTGCCGTCATTTGTTTTTGCCGCAGAACCTGAAATCGTAGTTACAGCTCCGCGCCCTCAAAAAAATGATAAAGCTGTGATGATGAAACTAACTTCAAATTACATCGTCCGTAATTTAAACGGGGAACAAGTTTGTAATTTAGCGAAAGGCTCGATGGTGGCTGTGACCGCTGTGGCTCCAGATGCTGAGCGTGTACAAATCATGGTTCCCAACGGTCCTTGTGCTGGTGTGGTGAATGGTTTTGTCTATATTAACTATTTACGTCCGGTGACTCAATCGGTTGATAAGTTTACAGAAACAGCGCTTGTTGAATTGAATGGTTTAAGCTTACGTAAAGAACCAAGTGTTGAAGACGGAACTTTTTCTTGCAGTCTTCCAAAAAATGCAAAAGTGAATATTGTTAATGAAGTGCAAAAGCGTAATCGTTGGGTTGAAATTGAAATTGAAAATCCTCCAGCGGGTTGTCCAACAAAAGGTTGGGTTGTTGCCAGTTATCTTAAGCCTGATTTAGATTTAAAAACTCTTCCGAAAGCTTCGGGTAAAGTGTTAACTGAGGCGCGTACGCCAGTTGATTGTACGGAGTGTGTTCAGGGTGAAACTTCGGGCGGTAAAGTTTCTGCCGCTTCAAAGACTGCAAAAAATGCCCAAGAGATTGAACGTTTCGTGAATGCGCCTCAAGGGGCTCAGATTCCAAGTCCATTTACAGCTTTTGCTAAAGAGTTACAGCGTTCAAGAAAATGTCCTCCTGCAAAACAATCAGAGTACAAATGTAACCGTGGGTTAATGCAAATGCCAACTGACGGAAATGCGGGTTTTTGCGGAACACATCACTACACGCCGGATCGTCCACCAGGAGTTGATACATACGCAGCTCCTCATACAGCTTGTTCATTAGCCGCTGTTGCGCAAGAGTGGAAAAAAACAGTTTGCCCGAATGACAATGCCGGTTGCCGTATTGCTTGGGGAGATATTTCACATTCGAATCGCCCGTTATTTAATGGTCATAAAGAGCACACTAGCGGTGAGTGTATTGATATTCGTCCGTTTAATAAAGGCAGCTTCCGTGATGCTGGTCGCAAAGTGGGTTCAGGTGATTATGACCGCGAAACAACTGTGGCGTTCTTAAAGTTAGCGAAAAAATTCGGTGGTGATATTCGTTATAGTGACCGTAAGATCAGTAATGAGCATAGAGATTTAGGAATCGCTTGGGGCGGATCAGCGCATAACAATCATATGCACATCTGCTTTGAAGCTTCGAATTCAACAGTGAAAAATGCCTGCAACAACTTAAACGTGGATCCAGCTGTATGTTCAGAACTGCAATAATTTCTTTAAGTTTAATTTTTCTAGCGCAAGTAAGTGTGGCTGCGACTTCGTGTAACAGCTTTATTCAAGCTTTTAACGAGTACACACAAAAAGTTGAAGGTAAGATTGTTAAAAAGCATTCGATTTTTGAAATGACCGATTGGTCCCGCAATAGCCGCTTTCAAGGTTTCGTGTTAACAGAGAAAGCTCCAGCTAATGCAGAAGTGATCTTAGAATCAAAAGCCGGCGGTAAAACGAAAGCCATGAAAACCGTAGCTAAAAAAACGAAGCCTTTTGCGCAAGATAACAAATATCGTGTTGTCGAAATGGATTTAGAAAAACAATTAGCTTCAGCGCCTACGGGTTCAGGAAGTTTTATTGTTAGAGTTTTAGCTGATGGCAAAGAACTTTGTGCCGAAAAAAGATTAATCTACGACGACGGTGATTAGTTTTTTCCTGAATTTATAACTATCACATTCTGGATATAAAAAAAGGAGCTTGGTTAAAGCTCCTTTTTATTTTTTAAGAGAGTATGTTCTTACTTAACGTGTTTTTTCATTTTTGCAGCTAGATCTTCTTTTTCTTCTTTAGTTAAAGGAAGAGGGTACAAACGTGATACCCATTGTGGAGCGTACACACGGTAGTAGTTGCCTTGTGAGTAGTTTTCACCGCGGTAACCACGGTCACCTGATGAACCCATCCACCAACGAGAGTGGTAAGGTAAATCTTCACGAGGGATTGTCATTAATTCGCCGTTGTAGTTTGAAGCTTGAGTGCCTAACGCCTGAGAGATTGTTTTAATGGCTGCATTGTCAGCTTCGATTGAACTTAAATTGTTGAGTGCAACAAGTTCTACACCAGATAATTGTAAGCTGTTAACGATCGCTTTAGCCACCGGTCCAACCGCGACCACTACTTTAATATCAGAGTTACGAGAAACAGCATCGTAGATACGTTTGTAAGTAGCCGTCATTTCAGGCGCTGTCACTCCTGAGATTAAATCAGAAGTAGAAAGGCCTAATGTATCAACCGGTAATGAACGTTGGATGAAGTAGTTTAAGCCGACACCTGATCTGTTTAATATCGCTTGAAGTTTTTGACCCTCAGCGCCTGTTACTGCACGCGCTGAGAAGAAATCGTCGTGTGAAGTTTGATCCATCACCACGTAAACTTGAGCCCCTTTGCCACGGCCACGGTATGTACCGAAGTAACCGAAAGAATCATGACTGATATAATTGATACCTAAGCTTTTCATGTTCGGCCAAGAAACTAAAGCTTCTGATAAATCACAAGCGCCTTGATCATAACGTAAATAACCGCAAGGACCGTAGTCGAAATCTGGGCGATCTGCTGACCATTTACCTGCGTAGTAACGAGGAGATTCGTAAGGTAAATCACGAGGTCCCATACCGATTAAAGCCGTTTTCTTTTCGTTCATTCCAGAATCTAAATCTTGTGGTTTGTAAGGGAATTGCGAATTTTTATCGTTGTATTCACCGGCATCTGAATAAACTTGGATTGAGTTAGCACCCCAACGGTTTGAAGTTGTTCCTTCAGAACCCATTCTCCAGTTTGTGTTGAATGCGAAATCACGGAAAGGAATTGGAGCATAACCTTTGTAAGTGTAACCCGCTTGTAAACGCGCGATTAACTCTTCAGGAGTTGCTTTTTCATCGATATCTTGTGGTAACCAGTTTTTGTTAGCTACTTTGTAAGCGGCTACACGTTGAGCGGCACCAGAGAAACCAGCTTTGATATTTTCCATTGCGGCATCACCACCTAAGTTAGGGTTAGCGCCACCTGGATGTGGAACACCGATCGCTAAGATATCGTTTTTGATTTCGATACCACGGTTTTCTTTAAACCACTGTTTCATACCGCGTGTGTCACAGTTTTTTAATTCCCAAGCTGTAGAACACTTACCACCGCGGGCATTGATCCAAGTTGCTAAAGAAGCTTTACCGCCTGAACCTACACCCATGAATAAGGCGACTGTATTCGCATTTGTCGCCATCATGTTATCGAATAATTTATGACGGTATTCTACGATTGGAGAATCTTCGCCTTGTTCGATCCATTTAAAACGAGGATCATCTTCAAGTTGTCCGTTAATTGTGTAAACGAAAGTATTTAAGAATAAATAACTTCTGTGAATACCTAAGTGATTTAAGAATCTTTGTGTACGAGTTCCCGTTGATCCTGTAAATGCGCGGTTAGAAACGTTTTCATCTTGCGCGCCTTCTTGGCCAACAACGAAAACTTTTACGCTTTCAGGAGTAAGACGTCCGCGATACCACATTGGACCGAATTCCCAACGGAATTTTTCGTCAGTCTTTGCTGTACCACCTAAAGCTTCAACGCCAAGAGCGCGGTAGTTAGGTGTTGAACCAAAAAGTTCAATCCATTTTGAATCAGCAGGAGCCCCTGCATCGTATTCTGCGGGCGAACCACGACGAGCATCGTATGGTAATGCTACATTCACTGATTGCGGATCACG
>JAMPXC010000066.1 GCA_023701385.1 Pseudobdellovibrio sp. | reverse complement strand
TAATAATTTCGTTCATCGTCATGTTATTTTTTAGTTCCTAAAGAATCCATTTGTTCTTTAGTCAGAACAATAAATAGTCCTGTTGATTTGGCGTAAACTTTTTCACTATCAAAAAGCTCGGCTTCAATAAAAATTTTGCGTTTATCAATTGAAGTGATTCTTCCGCGCATTGAATACTGGCGAAGTACAGGAACCATTTCCATAAAGGCTACATCAATTTTTGCAGCGACCACACCGTAACCATGAGCCCAGCCTGTTGAACCCATCACTTCATCTAACACGGCCGCCTGACAACCACCGTGCACATGTCCTGGAGGACCAGCTGTAGCTGCGGTAAACCAAACTTCAGCGTTTAATTCGTGATGTTGCGCTGATCTTAATAGAACCATTTCAAGCTGCGAAGAGCTTAACAAAAAGGCCCCTTGGCTATCACCGGGATAAGGTTTTTCGACGACAAGTTGCTGATCAAATTTTAAATGCTTTTTTGTAGACATATACCCCATAAAGCATGCTCTAAGTGCCTTTAAATGGCAAATAACTAACCTCTCAACAGGCTATTGGACATTTAAACGAAAATAGGCTATTTCGACGCTTTCCCGTCGAGTCATTAAATTGCATTACAAACCGCGGTGAATAAACCTCAAAGGATTTTTATGAAGCGTATTTTTTTATTTTTAACGGCTGCCTTAACATTTTCGGCGTTAACTGCTCAAGCAGTTGTGCAAAAAGAGCAAGTTGGTGTTTGGCCAACGATTCCATTTATCCGCGGTGCTGATCTTTGTGTTTACAAAGATGCTTACAGCTCTACCCGTTCTGGTTATATGGATAAAATGGTTGGTTATGCTAAAGACTTAATGTCTGCAGGAGCTAAAGGTAAAGAAGTTCTTCCGATGTTAGTTGGATTTAATAATCTTTACGATCAAAACTTAGCCGCCGCTAACCAATACAAGTATATGGAAGTCACATTAGAATCGACTTTAAAATCTTACGTGAGTGATTACTACCGTAACATCAAACCCCGTGTGCAACGTTTAAGTTTCACACGCGTAAATGATGTGATGAGTGTGGTGCGTGCCGCCTCTCAAGGCCAACGTGATGGTTACTTAGATCAATCCTTAGTTGATAAGTTAGATTATATTGCTTACGGAACTTATGCACTGGCTCCGAATTGCCAAGGTGATATTCAAGTGACTTTACATTTAATGGGCCGTGGTGGCGAAGAGATCTCTTACATAGGTCAAGGCCAACCAGCGGTTGTGATGAGCCAAATTGCTTCTCGTCTATTTGAAGACTTTCAACGCACCAAGTTTCCTTCGATTTTAAAAATCGGAAAGAAAACTTTAACTTTATTAGGTGCGATGAACGGCTCAGTTGAAAAAACATTCTCTCCGAAAAATGCTGAGCGCGCTTGTGAAACTTTAGGTGGCCGCTTACCTTCAGGCCAAGAATTAGAAATGATCGATGCTTATGGTGACTGGAATGGTGGCGTTAGCATTAACGACGCGATCTGGGCTTTAGCAAATGATTACGTGTATGCGCCGCACTTACGTAACCCAACGCCAGTTCGCTCTAGAACAGAAGTGAACACGCCTGAAGAGGGTTACACTTATTACTGCGTTCAAGATTAATTGAATTTGGGGCATTACGTCTCAAATTTGATGGAATATATATTGCTCTTTAAAAGGCCATGAAAAATCATGGCCTTTTAATTCTTTCTTTCATTCTTCTTTCGAGTTGTTCACATACGGTTGAATTTGTTCGCCGCGAAACATCACCGACAAGACAAGCCGTGGTTCGTTACTACCCGACAGACAAACCAGAGAAAGAAGCTAAGTACCGTGAAGATTTAAAGAAAAAAGCTACGGGATTTTGTAATGGCGATTATACGATTACCCGTGAATATCAAGCACGTGATGAAAGCAACACTTCAACAGGTATCGCCACAGGTGTAGGAATCGGTCATGGCGCGATCATGGTGGGTGGTTCAGGGCCCAGCACCACCATGTATAACTTTGTCGAGTTCAGCTGTAGATAAAATAACTATTACCCTTGCATATTTTCGATGGCTTCAGCTTTCGGTCGAAGAATAAAAAACAAAATACAACCCACGACAAAAACACCCATCGCTCTTTGCGCTTCTTCAAATGTTGCAGAAAAAATTAAACTGATCGCCAAAACACAACCAAATGCCGGAATAATATAAGGCACTTCAAAACGCCCTTTTTCTTCGTCCTTACGACGTTTAAGAATAATTAAACTCATGTTCATCATAAAAAATCCAGTCAGCAGTAATAAACTTGATGATTTAGCAAGAATGGCGATGTCACCCGTAAAAGCCATAAGAAGAACAACGCCAATACAAACTAAAATAGCTGTGACCGGTGTGTGTGTTTTTGTTGATACATAGCCTAAAAATTTTGGTAAAAGCTTTTCTCGAGACATTCCGTACACTAGACGTGACCCCATGATAAAATTTAACAGTGCCGTATTCGCAATTGCAAACATCGAGATAAAACTAAAAATCTTTGCTGGAAACCATGGTGCTGCCTTCGCCATAACATCAACTAGGGGTTGCGTACTTTTCGCAAGCTCTCCCGCAGGGATAACCGAAACCGCGATAATACTGATTAACATGTAAATCACTGATGAAACCGCAACCGCAACTAAAATACCAATCGGCAAATTGCGTTTTGGATTTTCAACTTCTTCGGCCACATTCATAATATCTTCAAAACCCATAAATGAATAAAATGTCAGAATCGCACCAGAAAAAACCATCGGCACATGCAACTGCCCTGTTGGATTAGTCTCAGTTGTGAAATCCATTAATGAACTATCACCAATAAACGATAATCCGAAAGCGATCACTAAAAGTAAGCCTGACAATTCAATCACAGTACAAATAATATTGGCCCACATTGATTCTTTGATTCCTTTAAGAACGATCAATGTTAAAAGAGCGATAAATACTAAAATACCTGCGTTTAATGAAAGAGCTGGGATCATTCCTATTAAATAGCCGGAGAAAGCACGGCTTGCTGTGGCCATTGAAACTAATCCCGAACACAGAACCATAATTCCAAACACATAAGCTAAAAATGAAGAGCCAAAAGATTTTTTTAGAATGTAAGCAATCCCCGCAGCTCTTGGATAGCGTGATCCTAAAGAGGCGTAAGTCAGACCGGTAAAAATCGCAGCTAAGGCACTGATTAAAAAGGCTAACCAAATTCCGTTTCCCATAATGCCTGCGGCTTTACCCACAAGACCGTAAATTCCGGCACCAAGAATGTCTCCGATACCGTAAAAAATTAACGAGATTAGTGAAATTCGACGGACTAAATGTTCGCTCTGTTTTGCAGTAGTCATATCCTAAGCTTAGGGGTAAGAACGCCCCATTGACTACAAAAAAATGTTAGACTGACATTTCAGGAAATTGATAAAGCGCTTCAGGCAGTTGTTGTTCAAACCATTCCAACGCCTTTTTTGAGACTTGCTCCATAGTGCCAGGTTCAATAAATAAGTGCGTGGCTCCAGGAATAATCACAAGAATACAGTTTTTAAGTTTTTCTTCGGCTAATTCATTTAATTCAATCACACCAGCATCGTTGCCACCGACAATAAGTAAAGTTGGCGTTTTTAAAGTATTTAACGAATCCCCTGCTAAATCCGGACGACCGCCACGACTAACTACAGCATAAATTTCTTCTTCAACTGAAATTAAATCAGCGGCTTTAATCGCAGCTCCGGCTCCGGTACTGGCTCCAAAATATCCAAAGCGCACCTCTTCACGAACTTCAGAAAGCTTGCGTAAAAATCTAGTGGCCACAACCAGGCGGTCGGCCAACAGCTCAATATTAAAAACATTTTTACGATCTTTAGCTTCTTCAGGGGTTAGAAGATCAAACAAAAGTGTACCAAAGCCATTCTCATTGAGATACTGAGCCACGGCCTGATTGCGGGGGCTTTTACGGCTACTATCGCTGCCATGGGCAAAAATAATAACCGCTTTCATTTTGGCAAACACGGTTAAATCGCCTTTAACAGATTCATTTGCAATAGGGATTTCTATTTCTTTAAAAAGCATACGGCTTTAAACAGCAATCCATAGACCATGAGTTTTATTCCAAATTTGTTCCACATTGCCCTGATAAGTGCTCTGCAGCCACAGGTTTAGCGGCGCAGCTGAATGTCGGAGTTTAAACAGATTCTTTTAACGGCCACAGAAGCATCCTCAGAATAGAGTCCTAGCTTTCCATTTGCCGTAAAAATTTGATTTGCTGGAATATCAAAGACAAATTCTTCATTAAAATAAATTTTGAGAGCACCGTCTATTTTGTGCACCCGTAGACGGTGCCACTCGTCGAATTTAGCTTGAGGAAATTCCGTTGTTTTAATAAAGGCTTGATCCGTTAAACCAGCGGCCCGCCCCATTTCAATCCCGTTTGGTTTTGCCACAACGTAATTAGTCGTTTTGACATTATGAGCTCCAGGCACATAATTAAAAAAAAGCCAGAAAACTTCCCAAGGGTTTGGATTTTGTTTTCTTAAAGCGGTCTCGTTTTTATAATCAACCACAATATCAAAATTTTTTGAAAGAATATCAAACTTTGATAAGACAAGACTTGCGTGTGTACTTTGTGGGGTACGCGCTTTTTTCGGTGTCATAAAAATCATATTTTGACGGTAGACGACTTTGCCGTATCCAGCGTATTCAGTTTTCCATTTTTTTGTTGTTAGCGAAATTTCGGAAAAACCTTCCGGGCAAGATTCATAGTCTTTTTTTTGAACTACGGAAGCTTTGGGCATAGGTGTACATCCGCAGAGAATAAAAAGACTAATACATAATAAAAAACCCAGCTGTCTCACAGCTAGGTTTTCGGTAGACTTTATAACCTGATAAAGACTAGTTCTTAAAAGTGCTCAGCACGAATTGGGATGTGCTCACACGCTGGTGCCCGTTCAACTTTGGGAGTTTCAAGTACGGTAATCGTTGTTTGTCTCGGCGATGAAGCACAAAGCGGAGAAACATCATATCTTTGTGGCGGATTACACGTCTTATCGCTGCCTGCATCGATAGCCATTCCGATGATTCCACCAAAGACTAAATTCCCAAAAACCCCAGCTAAAGCGTCGTAACTCGTCACAATGGCGCTATCACTAGTTTCTCCGGCACAAGTCACCTGAATAGGAATATTCTGTTTCGCACGGCGAATATAAAATTCACCACTGCCATTTTGCAGATTGTAAGTCATATTTTGAACTTTAACTTGAGTGCCTTGAGGATCTCCGCCGAAGAATTCAACCATTTATCGACATTTCACCGACTAGACTAAAGTATATTTGTAAATAATTATTTATCGATACAAAATGAGACAAATACAGCCTCTGTAAAATAATTCTTTACAGAGGCTGAAATTTTTATTTAAAACGCTTTAGAATAACCTCTTCGGTTTGCTTTTTATTCACCGGACTAAAACCTGAATCTTTGCCCGTGTGCTTACTCGGATCTACAGATACATCCCAGAAAAAAACTCCGCCTAACCATGGCCATTTTGCATCCCAAAACGCGCCCAAAAAAGCATCATAAGCAGCTGCTTGATGCATGACATTCACACGCGGATCATTATCTGCGAAAGTGAATGGATCAATAAATCCGTTTTGCACTGAACGATAGCCGATTTCTTTGAAGTAAAGTTTCTTTTCGACTTCAGTTACTAAAGAGATTTCTGTCCAGGCTGTATCAAGTTGCGAAGCATACGAATCAGCTCTTGGGCGCAGAAATTTTACAAGATCATTGTAGTTTGTCGGTGGCATCTGCCCGCGGCTAGCAAGGCTTCGATACATATCAATACCGATACCATCAAGCTCGCGCCAAAATTGAACTAAGTCTTGCCAAATTTTTAATTCTTCGGGATCTGTTGGATTTGCTAAATCCACCAAACGGTAACGCCAGCGTTCTAACTCGCCACCAGATTTTTGAAATCCACCACTAGTATTTGAGTCATCGGTAAAGTTAATATCATACATCAGCATTGCGCGCGGAAGTTTTGCTTTTACATAACGTAACAGAGCCAGCCAACGGCCGGGAAATCCGTATGGATATTCCTGCCATTGGTCTTCAATCCCCACAGTCATACTGTAAAGCTCGGCTCCGATTGTGAATTCATCGGCTTTACCAATATTTGCAATCGTAATATAAACATCTAAATAAGTGCGAAAGCTATCAAACCAGCGATCTGGATCAATCGGTTGAATATTCCCGTGCCACCAGTGTTTACGATGACCATTCGGCATTATTTGATGGTACGGAAATTCGCCATTAGGACCCACGACAAAAAAGATCGGACGAATACCGACAGTCATGCCCTGCTCTTTAATGTATTTCATAAGACGAATCATGCGTTTGGCTTCATCCGCACGATCGGCTGGTTTGGTCACAGGAACAATTTCTGTTCCAGTGCCGGTGATCATACGAGCACGCACATTTAATTCAACATGCTTTCCGCCTAAACGTTTGATATTGTCGACCGCCACTTGCGCTGGCATCTTTGTGCCATCAACACTGGCATCATAGTGAAATTCATCTGTTTCAGTTAAATTAAAACCGCCGCTGACATTGGCTAAATCAGCTTTAGCCTGAACACTCAATAACAGACCTAACGATAGTAGGTATTTAAAAAACTTTTTCATTATTCACCCTTTCGTTTGAGACGTTTATTTCGTTCAAATAAAGGTGTAAGGCAATTTTTTAGAATTTATTTTTTTTGAAGAGGTAAATCTCCCCAAATTATTGTTAGGCTTTACCGCTTTTTAACTTCATGCTTTGCGTTTTTTGTTGAACAGAAATTTACGAGATTGAACGATAAACATAAGATCTTAGCCAATCAGCTTTGTGTCCTGAACATCACAGTTTTAGCGTGAATAAAATAACCGGTGTCTCAACTTGACTCACTGATAAACCGCTACAATTTTGCGACGTCAAAACTTTTTCATTTATTTTTTGTCGACAGGTTTAACGATAATCTGAACACTCGAATTTTTAAAAGATCACTTTGCGACATTGCGCTTTCTTCAAACACCCTTTAACCAAACATCATGTTACGCTTAGATAATATTAGAAAAAAGGAGTTTTTCTATGCGAGTCAAAAGTCGTTGCGGTTTTTTTACTGTAGCTGTGTTGTCTCTGTCATTGTCGCATTTACCGAATGTTGTCTTGGCTGAAACGATTCAAGCCCAGAAAAAAATGATTTCAACATCTGAAATGCTTGAGAATTTTAATCGAAAACTGGCTCAAGAAAAAGTGGCCAATTTTTTAAGTCAAAAAGATGTCGAACTTAAATTAGTCGAACAAGGAGTCTCACTCGCTGAGGCGAAAGCTCGTGTGATGTCGCTTTCAGATCAAGAGTTACAGAACTTATCTACGCAAGTTGATAAGGCTCAGTACGGTGGCGATATCTTAGTTACGATTTTATTAATCGTCTTAATTATTTTTCTTATTAAAAGAATTTAGTTATGAAAACAAGAATACTATTTTTAATGCTACTGACTTGGCTAACAGGTTGCGCCTCGAACACGATACAAACAGATCAGTTCTTTAGTTCGAGTAACGGCTTAAAACCTGTTGTTACAAACGCAGCCCCTTTTATTAATCAAGAAGCTGGCCACTGTGGTCCAGCGACCTTAGCTATGGCTATTGGTGCCACCGGAAACACTTACGATTTAAAACAAATCACGGATCAGGTTTATTCACCGAATGCCAAGGGCAGCCTGCAAGAAGCGATGATTGCTTCTGCCCGCCGCCAAGGTTTTGTGGCGATTCAGATTACGGGTTTAACAAACCTACTTAAAGAATTAGAATCAGGTTATCCAGTGATTGTGTTTGAAAACTTAGGTATTAACTGGGCGCCACAATGGCATTATGCTTTGATCACAGGTTATGATTTAGAAAGAAGAACTTTAACCTTACATTCAGGCCCAAACCCTAACGACATTATAGAAATAAGTGAATTTGAACTTTCGTGGAAGTTAGCCAATTACTGGGGCTTGGTGATTTTACGCCCTGATGAACTTTCAACTAGCGCCGATGAAGTCACCCATTTACGGGCCGCTGCCGCTTTAGAAAAAATCGGAAAATACAAAGAAGCTAAGATGGCTTATCTAACGATTTTAAAACGTTGGCCAAAAAGTTTGATCGCAAGAATTGGGTTAGGAAATATTTATTACAACTTAAAGCAGTATCAAATGGCCGTCCGCTATTTACAAACGGCCACTGAACTTTACCCGAAATCAAAAGAGGCAAAGACAAATTTACAAATTGCTTCGCAAGCTTTAAGAGGTCAGTAAAAAATTATTGGCAGTTAGCTTCAGCGTAAGCTGTGCAGAAGCTTTCGTAAGATGTAGCAACTGGATCAACAGTTAATTTAACATCTGAAGAAACTTGGCCGCCTAATAACGAACATTTTTCGTTAAGCGATTTTTCAGCAGATTGTGTAGCTGCAGAACAAGCGTCTTTAACTGTTTTGATTGTAGTGTTGTTAGCGTACAAACGACCAGAGCCACGAACTGTAACCGCTGATGCGATTGATGAAGCAAGAACAAGAGCAGAAATAACTAAAATATTTTTCATAGAATTCCTTTTCTAAAAGTAGTTTTTTATGATTTAACGGTACCGCGTCTGAACATGAATGCAACCCGAAAATACCCCGAATCTTCTGCCACAGAGTGACTAGCTACGCCCGAATGTCTACATTTTAAACATCTGAACAAGCTCTATTCAATTAAACAACATTTCACCTAGGAATGCTTCTCGCAAAGAAGTCCTTCGCTGTACGAATTTTAAAGGAACGTTTAATGAAAAAATTAGTATTTCTAACGACCCTATTTATGACTTTACAAAGCTTTGCCGCTAATTTTTATGACCTAAAAATTGAAGGTGAACCTATTTTTAATCGCTTTGTAAAACAAGGGGCCCCAGCAATTCCTTTAAAACGTATCTATGATTATTTAAATGCTAACGCTGGTAAAGCCACTAAGGTTGCAGCCAAAGATCGCTCTAATAAAGCCGTTATGTCGACGAAAGATATTACTGTTAAAGGCGACTGGATTGCGATTATCGACTTCACTAAACCATCTGATGTACGACGTCTTTACGTGATGAATGTTAAAACAGGTCAGTTTACAGCCCACCACGTAGCTCATGGTAAAGGTTCAGGCGTTCGTTTTGCGACTAAGTTTTCTAATATCAATAATTCTAAAATGTCTTCTTTAGGTCTTTACTTAGGTGGGAGCGTTTATAGCGGTGGCCATGGTGCTTCTTTAAACTTACATGGTCTTGATCCGTCAAATAACAAAGCGGCTGAGCGTGATGTTGTTATGCATGCCGCAAACTATGTTTCAGATAAATTCTTAAAACAAACAGGCCGCTTAGGCAGAAGCTGGGGCTGCCCGGCTGTATCAACAGCTTTAATGAAACGCATGAATGCTGATTTTAGCAATGGTGGCGTTATCTATGCTTATCACAAAGACTTAGCTGAACAAGCTATGCAAACTGGTAAGTTATTAGAAGATAAAACAATCAATGATGACGCAGACATTGATTACGACGGCGAAGAAGAGACTGTTCGTAAATCAACTCGTAAAGCTCCTGTGGCTGGTAAAAAGTAATTTTAAATCTTAAGCCTTTGATACAGCTTTAAACCAATCCAAGCATCCGTTGCAGCGTACATCAATTGCCGCTCGGTAAGTTCAAAAGCTTCCCAGTTTGTGGTTTTTGGGCCTTTTGAAATAGTTGCTTCTAAAACTTCTTCGGTCATTCCGCGTAAGCCAAAGTTTTTAAGATCTCGGGCTTTAGCTAAACCTTGCAATTCAACAAAATGTTGCGGGGTAAACGGAAAAATTTTTTGTAATTGTTTAAGGTCATCTCTGATAGCCACACCGCTTTTTACTACATTCGGATTTTCAAAGATTGTTTTAAAGACGGCAAAGTTTTTTACGAAATGAAGACGTATTAAAAACGCATCTGTTTCTGTCGCCAACTGAAGTAAGGCTACATTATATGATTCACCTTTTTTAAACGCAGGTCTTGTTTCAGTGTCGAAACCAAGCTCTTTAGCTTCAAGCAACTGATCTGCAACCGCCGCCAATTCAGCATCGGTTTTAATAAGGTGAATTTTTCCAGGAAAAGTTAAAAACTTTAAAGCTGACTTTACTTCTTCTGACATTTTTTAACCCACTGACCTGATAAACTGATGTCGGCCACAGCGGGAATCATCTGTTTGTACGTGCCTTCGGCTTCACCTTTAAGTTCGTAATATTTACTAGTAAAAGCGCCGCCAAGTTTTCCGACAGCATCTAGATCTTTGTTTTTACAAGTGATACTGGCATCTAATTTTCGACTCTTAACCACCCACGAATTTAACTTGCAGCCTTTTTTATTTAATTCTTTTTCTATCGTAGCCTTAGCATCTTTAGTTTGCGAAGGTGTTAAACACTCTTCATCACTTGTTGAAGGCAATGGAATTCCCGCAATTTTAACTGATTCTTTTGATTTCCACAGACCTGGTTCAAAAGATTGCGCGTAAAGTTTTACTGAAATTAAAAACGATAAAATAAATAACAATTTCATATTAGACAAATAACCTTTCAATTAATTCTGAAGCTGATTCTGTCCATAGAGCTCCATGCCCCGTTCCTGACCACAATGACAAAAAATCCGCTGAGCCCGCTTTGACAGAGGCATTTCGCATATCGCGAGTAAATTTATTTTGTGCGGGAAATGGTAAAATTGCTTCAGACTTTTCACCCATCTCAAGCAGAAAACGATTTTCTATACCACGCGCAAGTCTTCCCGAAAAAGCTCTGGTTAATTGAGTCTTCCGATTTTCTGAAGCTAACAAAGCCTTTCTGTACGGAGTAGATACACCAGATTCTTTACAAGTTAAGAAAGCTGTTCCCATTTGCACGGCTTCAGCCCCTTTTTCTAAAGCCTTTTTAATATCTTGCGCATTCATAATTCCACCAGCAGCAATCAGCGGAATACGAATTTTAGCACGACACTGCTCTAACAAATCAATAGCACCAATTTGCGGGTCACCGATCTTAGCGTCAAAGATCCCACGGTGCCCACCCCCTTCAACACCTTGTAAGGTGATGGCATCGACACCAGATTCTACGAGAGCTAAAGCTTCCTCTAAAGTGGTCGCTGTACCGATGAGGTAAATATTTTCTTTTTTTGCAGCTTTAACATAATCAGCCTCTAATACGCCAAACACAAAACTTAGAACTTCAGGTTTAATTTTTAAAACTGATTCAAATTGTTCATCGAAATTTTCTTCGTACGGTGGTTGCAAATCTGGTACTGGTAAGTTTAATTCTTTTCGATAAGATTCTGTCGCTTTGATAGCTTTTGCGATTTTATCAACTGCCACCGGAAGAATACCGTGCGGCAGAAATAAATTAATCGCCACAGGCCCGCTTGTTTTGGCTCTGACATTTTTTGTGAAGTCTTCAATTAACGGTGCCGTTAAATACGCGGCGCCAATTGATCCAAGGGCTCCGCTATTTGATGAAGCAACTACTAAATCCACAGTCGTGGGACCTCCCGCCATGGGAGCCACAACTAACGGATATTTTAATCTTAAACGATTCATAAACTCATTCATCGCCTATCATCTTCCTCCTGATTAAACTATTTTACAATGAGTTCCATTCAGCCCCGGACAGATTTTTGCACTGTCTCTTAGGCATTAAAGAGGAGGCTTTTATGGCACGAGGTTCTAAAGAAAAGTACACAAGTAAACAAAAGCGCCAAGCCCATCACATCGAAGAGAGCGCAAAAAAACAGGGCTATTCAGCTAAACGTGCTGCGCAAATCGGCTGGGCCACAGTGAATAAAGAAACTGGCGGCGCGGGCAAGAAAAAAAGAAAAGGAAGTTCTCATGCAGTCCACTAAATTTTCACCTAAAATCATGTACTGGGCTATCGGCGGCGCAGCTCTTGGAGCCGCAGCCACTT
>JAMPXC010000065.1 GCA_023701385.1 Pseudobdellovibrio sp. | reverse complement strand
TAAGGATCAAAAAATGCCTTAGCTTGAGCAGTCGAAAAAAGAGCCAATCCAAGAATGGCCAAATTCACCTTAGAACGCAGTGTAGTGGATGTTTTTTTCATAGCCACATTAGTGTAACCGAGTTTATATACTAAGAGCAGAAGACAAAGGTCCAGATCGGCTAAAATGAAAAACCCTAATGCAAAACCACTTATCGTAATTTTTTTCACAGTTTTTATTTACCTTTTAGGATTCGGAATGATTATTCCGGTTCTTCCCCTACTCAGCACACATTACGGAGCCACTCCTTGGATCGCGGGTCTTTTAATGTCGTGTTATTCACTGATGCAATTTATCTTTGCGCCATTTTGGGGAAAACTTTCTGACCGTTACGGCCGCAGACCCATTTTAATGTACTGCCTTTTAGGCGAAATGATTTCTTATTTAGTTCTAGCTTGGTCACGTTCATTAGAAATGCTTTTTGTCGCGCGTATCATGACGGGCTTTTTCGGCGCATCTATTTCAACCGCTTCAGCGTATGTGTCTGATGTAACAACTCCAGAAAATCGTTCAAAAGGCATGGCCGTGATCGGCGTGGCTTTTGGTTTAGGATTTTTATTTGGCCCAGCCATCGGCGGTGGATTAACAGTGTGGGCTGAAACGATGTCATCAGACATGGGCTTTGTCGCCAGCTTCTCAGCGTATGGTGTAGCCTTACTTTGCCTATTCACGTTTATCTATGCGTTCTTTAATTTAAAAGAATCGATCAGCGCTGAAACGAGAGCGAAAAATAGCTCTGAAAAACAAAAAAAGTTTACTCATCTTGTTCGCTACTTTCACATGAAAACTGTGGGCCCGTTAATTACCGGCTTTGCACTAGCGACACTTTCAATGGCATTAATGGAATCAACTTTGGTTCTTTACATGAAAGATAAATTTAACTGGAACATCAAAGAAGTGAGTTTTGGTTTTGCTTACATCGGTGTGATTATTGTTTTTACCCAAGGTTTTTTAGTTCGCCGTTTACTTCCTAAAGTGGGCGAAAGAAAAGTTTTATGTGCTGGTTTATTCTTATTAGGCTTAGGCCTTTTAGGAATCGCCTTTGCGCCAAGTATTCCAATGATGGGCGTTGTGATGACGTTACTTTCTTTAGGCCACGGGTTAACAAATCCATCGTTTATGGGAAGCGTTTCGTTATTAGTGCCACCTGAAGAACAAGGTATCGCGTTAGGCACAACACAAAGTTTATCAGCGTTAGGCCGCGTGATTGGTCCTGCGATTGGTGGCTTTTTATTACAAAGTGCTTTTAAAGGTTCACCGTTTGTTTTAGCTGGAGGCTTTACGTTATTTGCCTTAGCGATTATTTTTATGATTTTTAAAGATCTGCCTGATCACGGCAAAAAGGTGACTGCATGAGCTACAATAAAATCGGCTATTACCAGTTAAACAACTTAATTGAAAACCGCGTTCCGTTTTTATTTTTTAACTACGGAACAGATTTAACCCCTTGGTATACATCAATTCAGAAGCTGCACGTTGAAGCTTGGCAGGTCATGTTGACGGAAAGCCAGACCCAAAGCGAATTAGATAGCCGTAAGATCCCTAAAGACTTCGCTATTTTATTATTATGCCCTGATGGCAAGCAATCTGAGCGCATCGCCAAAGATTTAGAAAAAAAAGGTTATACAAACGTCTATCTGATTGATGGCGGTTATCAGCAAATGGTGACTGACAGAGGCTAATTTGCTAAGGTAGTTGGCTATGACAAATCCAACTACGTTAGCTGACCGTTATAATCCGCAAGATGTTGAAGCCACAGTTTACAAACAGTGGGAAGATAAGGGCTATTTCAAAGCTCAAGATCAATCAACAAAACCTCCTTTCTCAATTATTTTACCTCCACCGAACGTCACAGGTTTCTTACACTTAGGTCACGCACTTGATCACACGATCCAAGATTTATTAATCCGTTGGAAGCGTATGTCTGGATTCAATGCCATGTGGTTACCAGGAACAGATCACGCCGGAATTGCGACCCAAACTGTTGTTGAAAAAGAATTAAAGAAAAACGGCGGCGTAACTCGTCATGATTTAGGCCGTGAAAAATTCGTAGAAAAAGTTTGGGAATGGAAACACGAATACGGCGATCGTATTTACCGTCAAATGCGCCGTTTAGGTGATTCATGTGACTGGGATCGCGCGACCTTCACGTTAGATGAAGGCGTATCAAAAGCCGTTCGTAAAGTTTTCGTTTCTTTATACAAAAAGAATTTAATCTACAAAGGTCAGCGTTTAGTAAACTGGTCAGGCCCACTTGAATCAGCGATCTCTGATCTTGAAGTAGAGCACAAACAAGTTAAGGGAACTCTTTACCACATCAACTACCCTGTTGATGGCACGGGTGAGTTATTAACTGTAGCAACAACTCGTCCAGAGACGATGTTAGGTGATACAGCATTATGTGTTCACCCGGATGATCCACGTTACAAACACTTAATCGGTAAAACAGTTACTGTTCCATTAATTAACCGTAAAATTAAAATCATCGCTGATACTTATGTTGATCTTAATTTCGGATCAGGGGTTGTTAAAATTACTCCAGCGCATGATTTTAACGATTATAAAATCGGTAAAACTCACAAATTAGATTTCATTAATATCTTAACTAAAAAAGCGACAATGAATGAAAATGCTGGTCCATACCAAGGTTTAAAAGTTCAAGAAGCGCGTAAAAAAGTTCGCGAAGATTTAACAGCACTTGGCTTATTAGTTAAAGAAGAACCACACATGATGTCAGTAGGTCACTGCTCGCGCACAGACGCTGTGGTTGAGCCATTCTTATCTGAACAATGGTTTTTAAAAATGGAAGAGCTTGCAACTCCTGCGAAACGCGTAGTTGAATCAGGCACAATCCGTTTTGAACCAGAATCGTGGACAAAAGTTTACCTTCACTGGATGAATATCATCGAAGACTGGTGTATCTCGCGTCAATTATGGTGGGGGCATCGCATTCCTGCTTGGCACTGTGGTGACTGCGAAAAGCACACGGTCGCTGAAATCGCTCCCGAGAAATGTGAACACTGCGGAAGTACTAAAGTAACGCAAGAAGAAGACGTGTTAGACACGTGGTTCTCTTCAGCTCTTTGGCCGTTTTCAACGATGGGTTGGCCAAATGAAGACCAACACTCTGTTGAAACACAAAAAACTTTCTACCCAACAAATTATCTCGTAACTGGTCACGATATTATTTTCTTCTGGGTGGCCAGAATGATCGTGATGGGCGTTGAATTTAAAAAAGATGTTCCGTTTAGAACTGTTTACGTTCACGGGCTCGTTCGCGATGCTCAAGGCCGTAAGATGTCGAAGTCTTTAGGTAACTCAATCGATCCAATCGATATGATCGATAAATACGGTGCTGATGCTTTACGTTTTAGTTTCTTAGCGCACTTATTTAGCGGTAAAGATTTTAAATTCTCTGAACAACGTTTAGAAGGTTACCGTAACTTTATGAACAAAGTTTGGAATGCATCTCGTTTCGTATTATCGAATATTGCTGATATGCCTATTCCTGCTGAAGGCTTAAAAGCTATGCCAAACAAAGCTCATACGAGTGTGTTTGACCAATGGATCATTTCAAAACTAGGTGAGGTGGAAAAGAAAGTTCAAGAATCTTTAGAAGGCGAAAAGTTTTCTGAAGCAGCTTTAGAATTATATCACTTTATCTGGAATGAATTCTGTGACTGGTATATTGAGTTTTCAAAACCAATCATGCAATCAACGAACTTAGAAGAAAAACGTGCAACACAATTAGTGATGGCACAGGTTCTAAACCGTATGATCAGACTTCTTCACCCGTTCTGCCCGTTTATCACTGAAGAAATTTATGCCAAACTTCCGCTTAAAGGCGAAGCTTGTATCATTGATCAATATCCAACAACGGCGAACGATAAAGAGTTATTAGCTTTAGGTAATAAAAAATCTGAACATGAAATCGATATCGTTAAAGAAGTGATCACTGCGATTCGTAATATCCGCGGTGAAAATCGTATTAGCCCGGCTACGAAGTTAACTGTGCGTTTAGGTGTGACCGAAGCTTCTGTACAAAAAACTTTAAGCGAGAACCGTACAGCAATCATGACCATCGGTCGTTTAGAAAACTTAGACATCGGTGCTGATGGCAACTTAATAAAATGTGCCGTAGCCCCGGTTTCAGTGCGTGAAGCGCAAGTAAAAGTGATTATCCCGCTTGAAGGTTTAGTTGATTTTGGTGAAGAGTTAAAACGTATCCAAAAAACAATTGAAAAGCTTGATAAAGATATCAATTTACTGACGAACAAACTTTCTAACGAGAAGTTCGTAGCTAACGCTGATGAAGACGTGATCGCAGCAGATCGCCAATTACTGGCGCAATCAAAAGTGCAAATCGTTTCATTAAAAGAAGCATTAACGCGTTTCCAGTAGGTGCCAGGCCTTTTTTGCTACGTTTAAATTCGATTTAAAAAGGGGCTTTTTAAGCCCCTTTTTTATTTCTGCGATGTTCGTACTTAATTTATTTTTACTCGAACATAAAGCCCACACCCCACTCATAGAGGTAAGGCATCTTAGGCACTACCGTGCGGCTATAGTGCTTCCATTGGTTTTTTGGTTTATCAGAAAAGCGGTTTTCTTTTGTGGGAATACGCTTTCCTTTATAGTCTTGCGGAATCACCAGATAGAATAATCTTTCTGTTTGTATCTGTGATTTATCATCAAAAGTAAATTCTAATGGCGCTACCTTATCTAGCTGCGCACTCGCTTGCGGGTACACACAGTATTTTAAAGCCTCGGGAATTTTCACTGACCAGTATTCAGCAAAGTCAGTTCTGGCCTGATTCGGAAATTCGTATTTAGCCAAACCTTCCATCATAAATTTGAAAATTTCTTTTCTTGTTCCGCAGAAACCTTGTGTACTTTGAAAATGTTCGTCGCTGACACGTGCATCATAGAATAAGTACGGGTACCATGTGTTGTCAGAATAAATACTGCCTTTACGAAGTTCACCGGTGATTTCTTTTTCTTTAAACGAGGGCACTGTCGCTAAGAAATTAAAACTACTGCCTGTAAATTTTAATTTAAATTTACCTTCGTCTTTTCCAGTTAAATAAATATTTGGTTTACCCATGGCAATGTTTCCACCATGTGGATAATAATTTCCGCCACAGCCGTACATGCTCCACCCGCACGGGTTGTAGAAGTTTTGATTGAACTGTTGGTATCCCCAACCACCCCACCACGGAGACGGCCATAAGTTGTAAGACATCGGATTAAAAACGGCTGGGTTTGCATAACCCATCGAAGTTTCCATTCCTGTCGAAGCTGTTTTACGAGCGGATTTTGCTAGATTGACGTTAATTAATTTATTCGGAAGATCAGAAATTTGAATCACATCTTGAAACGAACAACCTTCTTTATTAACCGCATCGATTTGATAATTGCCTGTAAGTAAATGCACTTGACCCGTTCCATACATCGGAACTTCAAGATGATACAAAACCATCTTATCTTGGCTGACCACAACTTGCGATAAACCTTTGCAGGCTTGATCTTCAGTTTGTAATTTAAATTCGATAATTTCGGCTTGAGAAGTTAAAGACGCGAACAAGCCCACGAGTAAAATGATTAAGTTTCTCATGACTTCTAGTTTAGCGAAGTCACGAGAGAACACCCAGAGGTTGCTTAAATAATCTGGACTTTAGTTCATTCCTTTGTAGGTTTGAATTTCATTCTGCGCTTCAGATTCAGCTTGGTCTAAATCATACGGGTTATAAACTTCGCCGTAAGTCGGACACACTTGCGCTAAACCAGAAGCCTGACCTTCACGTCCGCCCCAGCGGCCAAGAATATCTTCATTCGGATTTGAAGATAAATAGCTCTTGAAAAGACGGCGTTTGATTTCAGCCATATCTAAAGTTTCTTTGCCGATTTTCACGCGGCAGATTGATAATTCACCTGGTGCAATAGCTTTTGTTGCTAAATCAGATTCTGCACGCGCTGATAATTCTGGGTGAGCAAATATTCTCTTAAATTGTTTTAAGCGAATATCTGTAAAACCTTTTGTTCCTAAGTGCTGAATACCGTGTGTGAAGTACGCACGCGCTAACATCACCGCATCAAATAAACGGCGGTCGCGGCTTGGTGTTGATAACTGGTCATATTGTTTCGCCACCAAACACTGCATATTCGGAAGAGCTTTTTCTTCAGCTCTGAAACCTTTTAAAAGATCTAAAAGATCTTCATCTTCTTGAGCTAACGGGCTTGCGCTGATTTTTTTTTGATTTAGCTCAGATTCTTTAACAATCGCGATTTTTAATTGTTTTTTATAGTGTTCAGCTTCCTCGATCGCCGTAATACGTTGTTTTACGTCATCGCAGGCATCTTTTAATAAACGCTCAACGATTTCTTGCAACGATTCTTTTTTTGTCGCTAATTTAGTTTGAATCGTTTGCTTCCACGATTTTAATTCTAACTGATACTGATCGTTGCTGTACTCAGAAAGCATGCGGGCATCAGTTTGTAATTTATCTGTGGGAATCCAGTAACGAAAGCCTGCGTAACTATCATTCACGTAAGTTGGAATTTTAATTTTTGCCGATAGCGGATCTGCCGGATTTGTTAACTTTTCGTCAGACTGAAAAACCCAAAAAGGATTCGGCCAGCTTGAACGCTGTTGTAATTTTGAACCTGAAGCTTTACCCACGACAGAGTTATACACTAAACGCGGGTTACCTTTGGCATCAATGCCCGCGATGGTCCAAGAGTGGTGGTTAATTTTCGCCGTTAAGATGATAACACCTGGACGAATGTTGTTAATCGAAACAGGGTATGTGTCGTGCTGTAAGCTTGTCGTTGAAACGATATCAAACAACATATTAAAAAAAGCACGTAAGCGCAGATGACCTTCTGGATAGTTATCAAAACGCTTCATCGATTGCGCGATGATAGACTTTGTCGGGTTCGCTGGATTTTTAATCGCCCACGGTAAACCGTTTTCAAAAGAGAAAATCACACGTAACGCATACACCGTATCCGCGCAGTCAGTGGTCATTCCAAAGTAAGGATTTCTAATTGTCTTTTTCGTATCTAAAAATTCACGCGAAAACATATCTACACGAGCATTGGCTTTTACCCATTCCGAGTACTTAACTTCAAGCTCTGGGGTCCATTGTTGAGTAACAGTCCATAGATCAGCCGAAGCCGTCATAGCCTGCAACAGAATCGTTAAAAATAGGTATAATCCAAGCTTTTTCAAAATACGTCCTCATCAAACCCGGTACGGGTTAATGGTGTTTACAGCAGAATACTGGCCAGAATAGGCTTAAATTTAACGGGTTTTAAAAGGCAATCGTCTAATCAGATGACATACTTTTTTCGATATTTGTCACTTCGTGAAGTTAATCCCTGTCAGAATTATGACAGTGGAAATGGGGGTAAATTCGTTTTATGAATACACCCAAGAAAGGGGAAAAATCCCATGAACAATTTAAATATGTCATTAATGGTTGTACTAGCTGCTCTTATCGTAACTCACATCGTGATCGCGTAAGATCACGATGTTACTCGACGCACTGGCAGTTGGAATCGATTTTATCTAATCCCGTACAGCTGACAGTTTTGCCGTTCTTCGTAATCGAGAAAGATTCGATAATACCGGCACGTTCAACAAGAACGACCTCTTCACCCTCTTGGAAATAAGCGCGGCTTCCGCGTTCATCTAAAACCAGGTTGGCTCCACCACGTAAATAATTAATATAATCATCTGAAGGATTACGAGCTTTCTCGGGGTCCACTTGTTGTAATTCAGGAAAACCCTGATCGTTGATATTATAAAGCTGCGCGTACTTCACCGGAGCGTTTGGATTTTCGTAGTTCACTTCTGTACGAATTCTTTTACGTGATCCATCGGGGTTCTGAAGATCTAACTGCGTCCAATCATCCATTTGCACCACAACTTCGCCTAAGCCCGGGCGTAAGCTCACTAATAAATTATCGTAAGTTGGTTCAATCGTTGGGTTATCAATCGCTGTAGAGACTTTTAAGCATGCACCGATCGTTTTTAAATGACCGGCAAAGTTTTTTGAAATCGTGTCGCGCGCTGTTCCTGGTTGTAACGCTGCCGAAGCTGAAACAGCCGGGCGAGCGACTTCAGTAGGAACACTTTCATTCATAATTTTAGTCGCAGGAACGTTGTAATCAGAATCTGAATCGATTTTGTTTTTTTTGATATTTAAAGTTTCAGTGGGATGGTCTGCAAAATAAAAAAGAGCCATCGCGATTAACGTGGCTCCAATTCCTAGTAATAAATCTTTTCTCATAACCTACTCCGCTTATCACAGCGAAGTGGGCCGTGATGCTATTTAATTAAACCAATTTCACGAAGTCTTTGCATCAAAAATTCGTGACCAGTGATGTCTGGGTATTTAGCACCCGCACCACGGCAAGATGGTAAACAGCTTAATAAGCTTTCTGGATGTGGATGCATGAAGAAAGGCATTGAATAACGAGACTGATTTGTTCCATCTTGTGGATTGATCACTCGGTGTGTTGTTGACGGAATCACTTCATTCGTTAAACGCGCTAACATATCACCCGCATCAACGATTAATGTTCCGAAATCAGATTCGATATCTAACCAAGTGCCATCGCGGTCTTTTAACTGAAGACCTGACTGCGTAGCCGCAGGTAAGATCGTGATAAAGTTAATATCTTCGTGAGCCGCTGCACGGATGCAACGAGGATCTGTGCCTTCTGGAATTGGTGGGTAATGAAGTAAACGTAAGATCGAGTTACCTTCTTGCACCATATTTTTGAAATAAGTTTTTTCAACTTCTAATGGATACGTTAACGCTTCCATCATTTGAATACCGGCTTCTTCTAATTTAGAGAATAATTTTTCAAACACCGGGCGAAATTCAGGAACAGTATCATCTGGCCAAATATTTTTTGGATAGTATTTAGCAAACTGGTGATCATCAGGAACTTCACGGCCCACATGCCAGAACTCTTTTAAGTCTTTTACTTCTGCACCCTTAGCGTGTTCAGTACCAAATGCGGTGTAACCACGTTGACCGCCACCTTTTTCAGAAATGTAAGAGCGTTTTTTCTCAACCGGAAGAGAGTAGAATTTCTCTAAGATTTGATACGATTGTTTAAGAAGGTCTTGATCAACATCGTGATCTTTTAACACGATAAAACCGTAATCTTTAATGCCTGTGAAAAGCTGTTCGATGAACTTCACTTTGTCGGCTTCAGAGCCTTTTGTGTAGCTTCCAAGGCTTAAAGTTGGAACTTTACGTAACGTGGATTGAGCTTTATTTTCTTGCGCTTGCATGCAAATCTCCCCTACTTATCGTTTTTTTCAAACCAAACCAATAAACCATATATTAGGCAAAATCTCTAGAAAATGGCGACGTGTTAAGCACGAATTTGGCGATTTTTCAGGACTGTAAAGGGAATAGACAGAGCCAAACCGCTCTAATCAAGCTTTCCAAGGCCAAGATCATTATGACGTTCAAACGTTAACCCTAAAATCTGATCGTTCAAATGAGTCTCAAAGGCCTGCTTTAAATCGGCGAAAAACTTTTTCATCACTAATTCGAAATCACAGCTATCGGAAAATGTGGTTTCGATTTTGTGTTCGAGCTGATGGCGATTTTGGTATTCGTTCAATAAGAAAAAACCCAGCTCACCGTCGTTCATGCGAAATTCGATTTCGATTTTTCGTTGCTGAACGCGATTGATAATAAAACTAAATTGAATCGTTAGATTTTTTTCCGCATGGGCGTAAATATAAAACATGGATTCTAAAGGCAGAGCTGACGGATTTGAATAAAACGAATTTTGAAATTTATAACGGTAATGCAATAAAACGAGATCAATTTTTTTTAAGTGCTTAACGAAAATGTCATGTTGTTCGTTAAGTTCTGTCATCACTTCTCACTCACAAATTTGATCGCGAAAACTTCGGCCTTGGTTGGCGCCGTAAAACGAAAATGAATATCTCCATCATACAAACGAAAGGCATGATCACTGCGATAAGGAGAATTACCTGACTCTTCAAAACCACGGTAAACCACCGGACGCGGATCTTGTTTTAAAATATCAACGATGGTTTCTTCTAATTTAGAATTATCTAAACGCTCCATCCAATGATTTAAGATTGTACGAGCTTCATCGGTGAAAGAAACTTCAATCGCAGCCACTTGGTTTTCATCTTTAGTAGCCCAGCCACCGCGCGCTGAAGGTAAAGATTCAAACTGCGGAAGATATGGTTTAATATCTAAGATCGGAGTTCCATCAACCAGATCTAACCCGCCAAGATAGATTTTTCCGCCTTCGATTTTTTCAACAGTGGCTAAAGATAATCCTAACGGATTTGGCCTGTGCGGAGAACGTGTAGCAAACACACCAATCGTTTCGCCTTTTAAACGTGGTGGATGAATCTTCGGATGATATTTCGTGTTGGTATTTAAGTGAAACACCCATGTCACCCACACATGCGAATACTCTTCTAAACCTTGCAGGGCAAATTCAGGTTGCCATTCAGGTAAGATCGAAAGCTCAGATACTGTTTGTTTAACAAGCCCCGATTGGCGAGGAACCCCGAATTTATCAGGATAGGCGCCTTTGATAAAGCCAATGGGTTTGAATGTGAAAGTATTTAAAGTGTCGCCCACGCTTGTTTTTATAAGGGAAATCGCAGCTCTGTGCAACACGTAAGCATTAATAAAAAAATAACTTGATGGCCCCTTAACAGCAAAGCCAAACTAGCTGCTGAAAAAATAAGGGAAAGGGTCCTTTTATGTCATTAAAACTGTTTTCTTCGTTAGCCGTTGTGGGTATAGCCTTGAGTGCGCAAAACGCCCTAGCGTGGGGTCATCGCGGCCATCACACTATCTGTGAAGCGGCTGTTCACTTAGTGCAAGCTAAACCACTCAAAGATTTTTTATTAAATAAAGAACATGTGATGGGTCATCTGTGCAATATTCCAGATACTTACTGGAAATCATTATCTGCAGACACACGCAAACACGGCGATGCCGGTCACTTTATCGACGTTGAAATTTTAGGAATCGCTATCAAAGACGTTCCGACAGATTACAAAGCCATTGTTGAAAAATACACGGGTAAAGAAAACATGCATAAGCGCAATTCACGCATTCAATCTATCCCGCAAGATTTAGGATCTAACTGGTGGAGAGCTGATCAGTTTTATCGTTTAGCTTTAAAAGACGCTGAAGAAGTGGCGATGAACCCGGCTCCAGCAAATAGCAAAGAAGAACAAAACGACGAGTTACCATTTAACAAACATTTTTATTCAATGGTTGTGAACATGGGTTTAATGGGTCACTTTGTGGGTGATAACGCCCAACCGTTTCACACAACATCTGATTACGATGGTTATGAAGCGAATCACGGTGGCATTCACAGTTACTACGAAGAACAAACTGTCGCGTTCTTCGGACCAGACATGACTGATCGTATTGTGAAAAAAGCTCAAACGATGAAAAGCGCAAGTTTCATGAAAGCGAAGTTATCGGTTGTTGAAAGAATGAAAGCCTTAGCTGAAATTTCAAATAAAGAAGTTAAAACAGTTTTCAAACTTGATCCGATGACAGCTCCTTCTACTTATAAACAAGAAAAAGGAATCAGTCTTAAATCAGCAGCGAAACGTGCTTCGGCAGAAGAAGGTCACAAGAAGTTCGATAAATTACAAATCGAACAAATGGCCAGAGCTGCAACGCTGTTAGCGTCTTTCTGGGATAAGATCTACTTAGAAGCCGGAAGCCCTGAAGTGAAAGCGTATAGAAGTTATAAATACCCGTTCACTCCTGATTTCGTAATGCCTGACTACTACGACACAAAAGCTGAAGACGAAAAGAAAGTTAAGTAGTTTTATAAAGCTCTGAGAATGGCTTTTTCTAGCCTTTCTCGTTCTGCCCGTGAAATTCCGTAAGTCTCAGCAATTGTTTGCCATGCACGGACTTCGTGTTTGATTTTATTTATAATTTCATCGGCTTTTGTTGCATTAACTCTAAAATC
>JAMPXC010000064.1 GCA_023701385.1 Pseudobdellovibrio sp. | reverse complement strand
GATAAAAAACTTTGGACAGCGATTATCAAAGAACAATTATTAGATACAGTTGTCGACATCAAAGTAAATCTTGGTGAAACACAAATTCAATTAAAAGACATGATGGATTTAAAAGTAGGGGATGTAATCCCGTTAACTCAGGATTCATCGGGTGAATTAGATATTCAGGTAGAAGAAGTGAAGAAATTCAAAGGCTACTACGGAATTCACCACGGAACAGTGGCTGTACAAGTCACAAGACAAATTGAGAAATAAAACTTAACACGGAGGAAAAAACATCATGAGTAACGATCCAATGGACAAGGTCCTAGAACAGCTTGAAGAACAAGAGCTAGGTGGAGGAAACGCTGCTGGTGGCGGTTCATCTGCTGGAAATGCTACAAAAGACAGAAATCTAAATTTAATTTTAGATATTCCATTAAAAGTTACAGTAGAGCTTGGCCGTACAAAAATGCCGGTGAGCGAATTGCTTAACTTAACTCAAGGTTCAGTGATCGAGCTTATGAAATTAGCCGGTGAACCGATGGAAGTTTTAGTGAATGAAAAATTAATCGCCCGCGGTGAAGCCGTGGTGGTGAATGAAAAATTCGGTGTTCGTTTAACGGATATCATCAGCCCGACAGAAAGAATCGAGCAATTAAAATGATGCAAAAAATAATCTTATCGGTATTGGTTGTTTTCTCAGTTACTTTCGCAAGTCTTGCTAAAGCCGCGGAAGAAGTTAATGTTGCGGGCACTGAAGCGCAAGCTTTGGCTCCTGCAGTTACGAAAGCAACTCCTGAGAATGAAATTCCATTAAAGCTGGAGAAAACTGCAAATTCTCAAGAAAATACTTCTCAAGCCGGTAAGTTATTTTTAACTTTATTTGTTTTAGTAGGTATGGGTGGTGCGGGTCTTTACTTGGCCAGAAAGTACGCCTTCTCTAATAAGATCAATAAATCAAACATGCAGATCAAAGTTTTAACGCAACATCATTTAGGGGCGAAAAAATCGTTAGCAATTATCCGTGTAGCTGGCGAATCAATCCTAATCGGTGTGACTGATCAAAATATTTCAATGATCAAGTCATTAGCGTTAATCGATGATGAAGTACCTGCTGAATTACCTTCGCAAAGCTTTGCTGAAACAATGGCTACTGGTGGCGGTGAACAAATCGTCCAAAGCAAAGAAATGACTGAATTAGCCGGTGAAGTAGAAGATGACTTTTCTTTTGCCGGAATTAAAACAAATGTTTCACAAAAACTTAAATCCATGAGGAATTTTCAATGATTAAACGATTATCAATCGTTGCAGTCTTACTTTCTCTGTTCGTAGGAACTTTTGCGTTTGCGCAAGTGACTCTTCCTACAGTGAACTTAGGATTTAAGACAACACAAAATCCTGGTGAAGTTGTAAACGCCATCAAGCTAGTGCTAGTGATGACGGTTTTAACTTTAGCACCAGCGATTTTAATCATGATGACGGGTTTTACCCGTATCTTGATCGTGTTATCTTTCTTACGCCAAGCGATGGGTGTGCAGCAGTTGCCACCGAATCAATTGTTAGTGGGCTTAAGTTTATTCATCACGTTTTTTGTGATGAATCCAGCAATTACTGAGATTAATCAAAAAGCTTTACAACCTTACATGGCAAATACGATCACCCAAGATCAAGCTTTTGAAAATGCTGTGACTCCGTTACGCCGTTTCATGTTTTCGCAAACACGTGATCAAGACTTAGCTTTATTTTTAAAACTTTCTAAAGTTGAACAACCTAAGACTCGTGCGGATGTTCCCACTTTAGTTTTAATCCCAGCATTTATTATCTCTGAACTTAAAACTGCATTTATGATCGGTTTTATTATTTTCTTACCGTTCTTAATTATCGATATCCTAGCGGCATCGGTATTAATGTCGATGGGTATGATGATGGTTCCACCGGCGGTGATCGCGTTACCGTTTAAGATCATGTTATTCGTCATGGTTGACGGTTGGACTTTATTAATCGGTTCAATGGTAAGAAGTTTCGGCTAGGCCAAAGGCCTACAGGGGTATAGATGGGTGAAGATATTATTTTACAATTAGGACAGGATGCTTTGAAAACAATGGCTATGTTATCTGCGCCCTTGTTATTAAGCACACTCGTCATTGGTCTAGTTATCAGTATTTTTCAGGCTTTAACGCAAATTAATGAAAATACGCTGACCTTTGTTCCTAAGATGGTTGTCATTGCTATAGTACTAGTTTTGGCCGGCCCGTGGATGATGGATGTGATGAAATCTTACACGGTTAACCTTTTTGAAAATATGGCCACTATTGTGAGGGAACCATAATGTTTTCAGTATCGCAGCTGAATGAAATTCAATTGATCGCATTCGGACTTATTTTGCTCCGTATGTCGGGCTTTGTTTTCACGGCTGCGATTTTGAATTCTCAAACAATCTCTGTGCCGTTAAAAATTTTACTTTCGTTAGTATTAACGATGACTGTGTTTAACACTGTTGCGAACAACACGGTGTTAGTTCAATTAAACGACTTGCAAGATTCGTTAATCACTTTGGCTTTAAAAGAAGCTTTTGTGGGTATTTCGTTAGGCTTTGCTACGCGCGTATTTTTCTTTGCAATTGGTATGGCGGGTGAACTTATTTCAGTTTCGATGGGTTTAGGCCAGGCGCAAATCTTTAACCCGATGATGGGTAATATGGGTAATGTGATGGAGCAATTTTTCGTAGCTTTAGCCACATTACTTTATATGGGGTTGAACGGGCACCATTACATGATCCAAGGTTTAACAAGCAGTTTTGAAACAGTGACGTTAGCTACAACTTCGATCAAAGCCATTGGCTACTTTGAAGTAGCGAAATACGCTCAAGAATTTTTTATTTTTGGAATTAAGATTGCAGCTCCAGTGATGATTTCGATGCTGGTTGTGCAAGTGGGTGTGGGAATCCTAAGCCGTGCGGTTCCACAGATTAACGTGTTAATGACGGCAGCCCCAGTAACGATTTTACTGGGCATGGCTATTTTATTTATTAGTTTACCGCTGATGCTTTTACAACTTAACGGGTTGTTAGAAATTTCAACGGGCGAGTTATTTAAGTTTATAAAAATGCTTTAGATTTTTTATTTAGATCTCCTGGCAGGACGCCAGGAGAAGCTAGCCAAGGAAGGTAGCGTCGATGGCTGAGGGGCAAGACGATAAAACAGAACAGGCCACGGAAGCGCGCAGGCAGGAATTTCGTAAGCGCGGACAAGTGGCAATGACCAGAGAACTGGGTACGGCGCTAATCTTTTTAGCGGCTGCGGGTCTGTTATACGCGATGTCTCGCTTTTTCTTCACGAATATCGCTGAAGTGTTCAACGTAAGTTTTGGCTTATCAATGCTTAAGTTTGTCAAAGCTGGCGAATATTCTGATTTATTATGGTTTGCGGGCGAGAAGGTGGCCATCCTGATTGCACCAATTATGTTCGGCGCACTTGTTATCGGTGTGGCTTCAAGCTTAATGCAAACGGGTATTTTGCAAGTTGAAGATGCCTTAAGTTTTAACTTAGGCCGTTTAAATCCAATGTCAGCTATGGGTCGTATCTTTTCAATGAAGGGTATCGGCGAATTAGTTAAATCGATTTTAAAAATGATCGTTGTTATGTGGACGATGTATTTACTTTTAAAATCTGAAATCCATCAGATTCCAGTTCTTTCAAGCTATTCTATTCCAGAACAATTTTCTTACTTAGGCCGCGTGATCTTTAAACTTTTAATGGGTACTGGCGTATTTATGTTAGTGATCGCGGTCGCAGATTATTTCTTTCAACGCTGGCAGCTCGAAAAAGAAATGATGATGTCTAAGCAAGAAATCAAAGAAGAACACAAATCTCACGAGGGGGATCCGATGATTAAAGCTCGTATCCGTAAAATCCAGCGTGAAGTTTCACAGCGTAAAATGATGCAGAATATTCCTAAAGCTGACGTGATTATCACAAATCCAACTCACATTGCCGTAGCTTTAAGATACTCTGATAAATTACCAGCTCCGCAGTTAATCGGTAAAGGCGCTGATTTTATGGCCGAAAAAATTAAAGATTTAGCTCGTCAGCACAATATTCCAGTGATTGAAAATAAACCTTTAGCCCGCACGATTTTTAAAACGATGAAAGTGGGCCAAGTGATTCCGCGTGAACTGTTTGTCGCGGTAGCCGAAGTTTTATCTTATGTATTTAGACTTAAACGTAAACGTAAAGCGCGTAGACCGGCGGGCACAGCGCAACGCCCGCCAAGCCAAAACCGCAACCCTAACGGACCAAGATTATAAGGATTAGCAGATGGAAGAATTATTTCAGTTTGTTAAAAAATTTGATAAGTACACAAAGAACACTGACCTGTTCGTAGCAATTGCTATCTTAGTTGTATTAGGTGTGATGATTATTCCACTTCCGGCGATTATGTTAGATTTCGGTTTAACAGTTTCGTTAGGTTTATCGGTTTTAATTTTATTAACTTCAATCTACACAACGTCAGCATTAGATTTTACATCTTTTCCGTCGTTATTATTAATGACGACGTTATTCCGTTTAGCTTTAAACGTAGCAACAACACGTTTAATTTTATCAAACGGTCATGAGGGTGAAAATGCCGCTGGTGCCGTCATCCATGCCTTCGCCTCTGTCGTCGTTGGCGACAGCTATGTAATTGGTTTCGTTGTTTTCGTAATCTTAGTTGTGATCAACTTCGTTGTAATCACAAAGGGTTCTGGGCGCGTAGCTGAGGTTGCAGCACGTTTCACATTAGATGCAATGCCAGGTAAACAAATGGCCATCGATGCTGAATTAAATGCCGGCGTGATCAACGATGTTGAAGCTAAACGCCGTCGTAAAGAAATCGAACGCGAAGCCGATTTCTACGGAGCGATGGATGGTGCCTCGAAGTTCGTACGCGGTGATGCTATTGCGGGTATCATTATTACAGTGGTCAACGTTATCGGTGGTTTATTAATCGGTGTTTTACAAAAGAACTTAGATATTACAACGGCTGCTAAGAACTACACGATGTTAACAATCGGTGATGGCTTATTAGCACAAATTCCAGCTCTTATCATTTCAACAGCTGCCGGTATTATCGTGACTCGTTCAGGCTCAGATCAAAATATGGGTACTGAAGTTACGGGTCAGTTATTAACAAATCCAAAACCAATCTACGCTTCGGCGGGTGTGTTTGGAGCATTAGCGATTATTCCAGGTCTTCCGACATTACCGTTTGTCGGTATGGGATTATTTTTAGCTGGTTTTGCTTGGATTTTATCTCAATACAAAAACGAAAAAGTTCAAGAAGAGAAAAGAAAAGCCGATCTTGAATTATCAGCTCCAAAAAAAGAATCAATCGATTCAGTTCAGCCGGTGGATATGCTTGAACTTGAAGTGGGCTATAGCTTAATCAAAGTTGTTGATTCAACTAAAGCGGGCGATTTACTTGAGCGTATTACTTCAATCAGAAAACAATTCGCTCTTGATATGGGTATCTTGGTTCCAAGTATTCATATTCGCGATAACTTATCGTTAGCTCCGGGTGAATACCGTTTTATGATTAAAGGTAACAAGGTGGGCGGCGGTCTTCTTAAGGCTGATATGTTAATGGCGATGGATCCAGGTAACGTCACGGCAAGAGTTGATGGTATTCCAACAAAAGAACCTGCGTTTGGTTTAGATGCAATGTGGGTTAGTCAAAATAATAAAGAGTCAGCTGAAATGGCTGGATACACAGTGGTTGATCTTCCAACGGTGATTGCAACTCACTTAACAGAGATGATTCGTACTCATGCGCACGAATTACTTGGCCGTCAAGAAGCTTCAACGCTTATTGATAATTTCAAGAAAACACATCCAAAAGTGGTCGAAGATCTTATTCCAGAAACTTTATCATTGGGTGGTGTGGTTAAAGTTATGCAGAACTTACTTAAAGAGCAAGTTTCTGTTCGTGACTTATACACAATCTTTGAAACATTAGCTGATGAAGCTTCGCGCACTAAAGATTTAGATTTATTAACTGAAGCTGTTCGTAAACAGTTAGCTCGTTCAATTACCGCTAAATACATCTCTGATGATGGCGCTATGTCTGTTATGACATTAGATCCAAGATTAGAAGAACTAGTTTCAAATGCGTTATTACAAACTGAACAAGGTGTTCAGTTAGTGATGGACCCTCAGTCAGCGTCGAAAATGATTTCAAATATCGCGCAGCAGATTGAAACGCATCCAGAAATCGCAGGGCAGCCGATCTTACTTACAAGCCCTACGGTTCGTCGTCATTTATTTAAATTGTTATCACGATTTATTCCGCAATTGATTGTGCTTTCGCACAGCGAAGTCGCTCCAGAAGCGCAAGTGCAGTCAGTGGCGTCAGTGGGCTTAGCTTCTTAACAGATAAAAGGGTAAAATATGCAGATCAAAAAATTTGAAGCCAGATCAATGAAAGAAGCACTTGAGTTAGTAAAAACTCAGTTGGGGCCTGATGCTGTTATCCTTTCAGCTAAAGAAGTCACAAAAGGTTTTGGTTTAGGTGGCGAAAAATCTATCGAAATCACCGCCGCTTATTCTGAAAATGTGTTACAGCATAAAAAATATGTTGAATCAAAGTTGCCAGAGCATTTAAAAGAAAAATTTTCTAAGGCTCCGGCACGTACGCAAAAAGAAACTATGCAAAAATCAATAGAATCAAGATTGAAGTTAATGCAAGCCGAAGAAACGCGTAAAAAACCAGTTATCCCGGTAACGATGACTCAACGTCGTTATGCTGATATTGATAATGAAGATACAGTGCAAGCTCAGGTTGAAGCCACACCGAAATATAATAATTCGACTCCGTCGAAATATAATCCAACTCCTAAACTGACTCAGCAGGCTCAAGCTACTTTCAACAATCTAGAAGTAGACCAGTTAAAGTCAGAGATCGATCAATTAAAAAACCTTTTAGGCCAATTTAAACAAATGCCTCAAGGATTCGTGCAAGCTCATCCAGGGGCTGAGTACGGTGTGAACTACAATTTAAGTTCTCACTTTACTGCGTTAACTCGTAAAGGGTTACTGCCAGAAGTGGCGGCTGAAATTTTAACTCAGGCGCAATCGCAATTAACACCAGATAAGCAAAACAACAAAGCTGTTGTTGAGGCTTATATCGCGCGTTTTATTTTAAAAACTGTTCCTGTAGCACACGATAATGCTGAACAGTTTCACTTATTCATGGGGCCATCGGGCTCAGGTAAAACATCAACAATGATTAAGTACGCGAGCGAGTTAGTGGCTAATCATAAACGTGTAGCTTTAATTTCTACAGACACTTTAAAAATCGGTGCCGATGAACAAATGAAAATCTTTGCACAGATCTTAAATTTACCATTTATCGCCATTCGCTCAGAGGCTGACTGGTTTAAAATTCTCCCTTATTTAAACCAAGTTGACCACGTGCTTGTAGATTTCGCGTCTTTAAATTTAAAAGCTGCAGATGAATTACGTTATATCAAAAAAATGATGCCTCCTACGGCTGAGTCAGTGCGTACGCATTTAGTGTTATCGGCGATGTCTAAAGATGCAGATTTATTAGAAGTGCACAGACGCTACCAAGCTTTAAATGTAAGTGATGTGGTTTTCACTTCGTTAGATGAAGCTTCAATGCACGGAAACATTTATAACTTCGTCCAAAAAACGGGAGCTCCGCTTTTTGGTTTCGGAATTGGTTCTAGAACTCCAGAAGATTTCGAGCGTGCGACTGCTGAGCGCGTTTTGGATTTAATCTTAAATATCACGGGCACTAGAGCAGAATCAGGAATTAACTTATGAGAATTATCGCAATCAGTTCAGGCAAGGGTGGAGTTGGCAAAACAACTTTGGCTTGCAACTTAGGCTTAGCGATCGCTGAACAGAACAAAAGAGTTTTGATGATCGACGGCGATTTAGGCTTAGCCAATGTTGACATTCACTTTGGGGTGCGCCCGATGCACCATTTAGGTGATGTGCTGCAGGGTAAATCAATTAAAGAATGTATCACGCCTTTAATGAAAAACATTGATTTGATCGCCGGTGGCAGCGGGTTAGTTGAACTTACGCACTTAAACGCGTTTCAAAGACGTGAATTAATCAATCAAGTGCAAGATCTGCAGTTTTCTTACGACTATGCAATCATTGATACTTCATCAGGAATTTACGAGCATGTTTTACATTTAAATGCTGTCGCTGATGAATGCATTATTGTTCTTACGCAAGATCCATCAAGCTTTGCTGATGCTTATGCAATGATTAAAGTTTTACATCAAAAATATAAACTGCAAAATTTCAAAGTGGTGTGCAATCAAATGAAAGGCATGCGCGGTGAGCAGTTATTTATTAAGTTTGCAGAAGTCGTAGAGCGCTTTCTATCTGTGCGTTTGAGCTTGCTTGGGTCTTTGCCATTTGATGAGAATTTGCAGAAGGCGCAGCAACAACAGCGTACTATTATGAGACAAACAACGAATTCTCCGGCAGCGCAAATTTTCAGAGAAATCGCTGTCGAACTTGTTGCCGAAAGCGACTTAAGCGGGGCTCATAATTCATTTTCAGAGAATACAAGCCAAAGGACTAGTGGTTTAGCAGCTATCTTCAAACCAGCCACAGGTCATGCTTAAGCCAGAATTTAATTATTGGACTATCGGAAATGAGTAATTTTTCGGTAAACTATATATGTTACGCACGAGGGGTAAAAACTAAATGTCTAAAGCCAGCTTACTAAAAAAATACGCTAAAGATGAGCCGAAAAAAATCAAGCGCGAGCAAAAAGAAGAGCTTATTAAAGAGTATGCCCCACTTATTCGCTTCGTAGCGCAAAAGATCGCTGTGCGACTTCCTCCGAACATCGACATTGATGACTTAATCTCTGCCGGTGCAATTGGTTTAATGGATGCTATTGATAAATGGGATCCAACTCGTGATAACAAATTTAAAACTTATGCTGAATTCCGTATCCGTGGTGCGATTTTAGATGAATTACGTTCGCAAGATTGGATTCCACGTTCAGTACGTGATAAGTCAAAAGCTTTAGACAGAACGATCACTGCTCTTGAATCAGAGTTAGGCCGTGCACCAACTGACGAAGAAATTTCTGCGCGTCTGAATATGCCGATCGAAGAGTTCCATGATTTAATCAATCAAGTTCGTCCGGTCAGTTTACTTTCAATTGATGACCAACCTTCATTTAGCGATTCAGATAAAAAATCAATCGTGAATTTATTAGAAGGTGCTAAATCAGCTAATCCATTTAACCAATTAAACGTTAAGGTTGTGAAAGATGTTGTCGCTAAGGCGATTGAAGATCTTCCAGAGCGCCAACGTTTAGTTTTATCTTTATACTACTTCGAAGATCTGAATTTAAAAGAGATCGGACAAGTGTTACGCGTCACTGAATCACGCGTTTCTCAGCTTCATGCACAAGCGGTGTTGCGCTTACGTGCTAAGCTTGCTGCTTCAATCGAAGCTGGCGAACTAGAAGCCATTTAATACTGTCCTTCGGACAGACAGGCAATCTAGTGAATTTCTTCTTGGCATAATCGCCATCCTCAGCTACTAATCAGGGCATGAAATTTATCACTGCCACATTAGTAGCTACATTTATCACATCAACAACTTGGGCTTACGGTCTAGCCGGGCAGTGGCGCGGACAAGGGCCTTTAGCCATTAACGGTGTCGTGCAAGATGGGCTTTGTCAGATGGAGCTTGATATTGAACATACGCCAGAAACTTTTTTAGTGGTGCGTTCGAGCTTTAAATGTCCAGGTATGAATTTTGTGAATAAACCGCAAAAGCCATTACAGATTAAAGAGGGAAAACTTTATTCGGGCGATAAAGTCATGGGTGAAATTTCGGAAGACACAATGAAAAGCTTTACGTTATTTCCTGACGGCCGCGAGCAAAATTATTTTATGCATAAAAACGAAGACGGTTCTTTGCGGTATTGGGATCGTGTCGACTGGACCACAGCTTACTCCACAACCGTTAGCGGAACTTTAGTAATGTTCTAATTTGAGACAAATCATCTCTTAAGTCGCAGTTTGTGACATTAAATTCTAAAATTTTGTCATTTTAAAATCTTTATAAAAATGTCAAAAATTCCGACAAGATAAGAGTGAATAAGGTACGTGCGCAGGCTAAAAATCTGAATTACTTTTTGGTTTCTATTTTCGTGTTTACAATTTTAAACGCGATCTCTGTTTTTGCGGGCCCTTCACGCACAACTTATCAGGCCAAGATTGTTAAGCCTGATGGTTATCCGTTAGAGGCTTCGAGTGTCAATTTCAAGTTCACAATTTTAGATCCGGCGGGAAGTTGTATTTTATATTCTGAAACTTATTCAGCTGTGAATATGTCAGGTACCGGAGGATTAATTTCTTTTGCACTGGGTTCGGGAGTTAAAACATATCCGGCAAGTGCAACGACTTTCGAAAATGTTTTTAGTAATGTGATGCCGAGTTTGTCTTGCGATGCAGGTGGTCCTCCAAGTTATTCCCCAGCCAGCAGTGACATTAGAAAAATCGTCATGCAATTTCATGATGGCAATGGTTGGCAAACGTTGCCGGCAATGAGTATCAATGCGGTTCCTTATGCGATGTATGCGAACGATACGTTAAAGTTAAACGGTAAAACAGATGCCGACTTCGTGCACGTTACTTCAGTACCAACTTGCGCCGTAAGCGAAGCTCTTCATTACAACGGAGCGATGTTTTCTTGTGTCACCACAGGTGACACTCTGACATCATCGGCAGTGGTTTCGGCTCTTGGTTATACGCCGGCAACCGGAGCCAGTTATACAGCAGTAACGTCAGATATTTTTGCTGTATCATCGACCGTGGCCGGAGTTTCAAATTACGCGTCAAGTGTAAGTGCCACAGTAACAAGTTTGCAAAATTCAGTCGCCGCAAGTTTTGCAGCGATTACAAGCTCGCAATGGAACAGCATTACCAGTGGTATTACTTACATAGGCGGTAACGTCGGCGTAGGTACAACAACTCCTGTTGCAACATTAGATGTTTCAGGTGGTATTCGTATCGGAGTCGAAAACGTAACTTGCGCCGCGAATTACGCGGGAACCTTAAGATATATCAGTGGCAATGTCGAATACTGTAACGGTTCGACATGGACCGCATTCGGTGTGAGTGGCGCTGGACTTCAATCATTAAACGGATCAACAAGTGGAACACACACTTTGACCAACGGTGTTGCGGGAACGGCTCCGGCATTTAATACAGCTAACGGAGTTCATACTTTAAATATTCCGTTAGCCTCTGCGGGTTCGGTGACTGCGGGATTAATTTCAAATGCTGATTACCAAAACTTTTCAAATAAAATCACATCCTCTGCGGCGTCTGTAGCCCAAGTGTTGGGTTATACTCCGGCCTCGGCCACGGCTCTTGCAAGTTATTTAGTTAAGGCGAGCAATCTTTCTGATTTAACTGATGCGGTAGCTGCAAGAAATAATTTAGGATTAGGTACATTTGCAACAGCAAATAGTCTTGATTTAGGAAGTGCGAGTGCCACCGGAACATTAGCTATCGCAAGGCTTCCAAGCTTTACCGGAGATGCGACAATCGCCGCCGCTTCAAATACAATTATTTTAGCAAATAGCGGTGTAGGTACAGGTACATATGCAAAAGTGACAGTTGATAGTAAAGGTCGCGTAACAAGCGGGGCACAGCTGACAAACTCAGATGTCACCACAGCTCTTGGTTATACACCGGCCAATAGTGCAACGGTCGTTTCATCACAATGGACAACCAGCGGCAGTGCGATTTACTACAATTCAGGTAACGTCGGTGTTGGGACTGCAGCCCCAGCGGCAAAATTTTCTGTGAATGGATCAGCTCTTATCGGTGGCAGTACGATGAATTACACCGGAACTGCCAGCGCTGCGATTCTTGTTGGAGGTTCGCCGCAGATCGTGTTCGATGGTGGAGCTACATCTCTGAGCCGGTTGCAATGGAACGGTGGTATATTATCTTTTGGAAAATGCCAAGATTCAACTTGTGGTCCAATGTCACCGTATCTTGATATCAACACGACAACAAATATCACAACATTTTACAATATGAATGCTGTACGCGCCGGAAATGGCTACGGTACCGCTACAGCGCCGACATTCAGTTTCGGAGGCACGACGAATGCGGGTATGTTTAATCCAAGTGCCGGCACTTTATCGTTTGCAACTAGCGGAGCCGAAAGAGTTCGAATTACTTCAGCAGGTACTGTTGGTGTCGGAACGACAAATCCACAGACGGCATTAGATGTTTCCGGTGGTGTGCGTATCGGTCTTGAAACTGCAACATGTGCAACGAGCCTGGCCGGAACATTAAGATACAATGCAGGTAACGTTGAATACTGTAATGGAACAACCTGGACAGCGTTTGGTGT
>JAMPXC010000063.1 GCA_023701385.1 Pseudobdellovibrio sp. | reverse complement strand
CAAGCTGATAAAAAGAAAATAACCAATAACTTTTAAAAGACCTTTAACGATAAACATTACAACAAATTACTTTGCTAATGAAACCGCTTCGAAGTTTTCATGTCCGAATGGATCGATTTTGTAACCTTGCACTTTAGAAGACATCACTTTGTTTTGTTTTGAGTGAGCCACTGGGTACCATGGTTTTTCTTTAGCGAAAATTTCCTGAGCTTTCATATAAAGCGCCGTACGCTTTGCAACAGCTGATTCTTCTTTAGCTTGTTGTAAAAGAGTATCGAATTCTTTATGGCACCAACGAGCGTAGTTAGAACCCGCTTTAACCGCTGTACAGCCTAATAATACGTTCATGAAATTATCAGGATCGCCGTTATCACCAGTCCAACCGAATTGGATCATTTGGTGATCACCTTTTTTAGATTTCTCTAAGTATGTCGGCCAGTCGAAAGTGACTAATTTAACCTTCACACCCACTTTAGCTAAGTCAGCTTGTACTAACTCACCTAATTTTTTACCGTTTGGTAAATACGGACGAGAAACCGGCATAGTCCATAATTCAGTTTCAAAACCGTTAGCGTAACCCGCTTCTTTTAATAACTTTTTAGCTTTTTCAACATCATAAGCTTGGTCAGCTGTTTTGTTATTGTAAGACCACATTGTCGGCGGAATTGGATTTTTCGCTGGTTGACCAGAAGATTTATAAATCACATCGATGTATGATTTTTTATTTAACGCAAGCGATACCGCTTCACGAACTTTTAAATCGCTGAAAGGTTTTTTCTCAGTGTTAAACGCGATGTAAGAAACGTTAAGACCCGCAGAGTTCATCACTTTGATCGCCGGGTTTTTAGATAACGCCTCGATATCTTGCGGTTGTGGTTCAGCCATAACGTGGCATTCGCCAGATTTCATTTTTTGCGTACGTACAGTCGCATCAGCAACGATAACGAAAATTAAATTTTCGATTTTCGGTTTGCCTTTCCAGTAAGTTGGATTTGCTGTGTACTTGATTGTTGAATCTTTTTGGTAAGATTTGAAAACGAATGGACCAGTTCCGATCGGAGCTGTTTCTAAAGTTTTTAAACCCTTGCCAGATTTAATTAAAGATTGAGCGTATTCTTCAGAAAGAATAGACGCGAAATCCATAGCTAAGTTAGCTAAAAACGGAGATTCAGGGCGTTTTAATTCGAATACAACAGTGTTGTCGTCAGTTTTTTTAACGTCAGCGATTAAAGCATCTAATTCCATCGCTTTGAAATAATCGTAAGAAGCGGCTGGAATTGAAAGTGGATGTTTAGGATCTAACTGAGTTTTGAAAGTGTAAACCACATCGTTCGCGTTGAAGTCACGAGTTGGTGTGAATAACGCATTTGAGTGAAACTTAACACCTTTACGTAATTTGAAAGTGTAAGTTTTGCGGTCTTTAGAAATTGTCCAAGACTCTGCTAAGCCTGGGCCTACTTCTGTAGTGCCTGGTTTGAACTCAACTAAACGATTGAAAATCGTTTGCGCTGAAGAGTTCATACTTGTTCCGTCAGTCACTAATTGTGGATTGAACGACGATGGACTTCCTTCCATACAGAAAATGAAGTTGTCTGCTGCGTGCACGAATGCTGGTAATAGCAATGCCGCTAATAATAGTTTTTTCATGAAATTCCCCCTTTAAACATCATTAAAACTCTTGTAATGTGGCACAGAAATGACTCTGCTTCAACTCTACAATGCAAGTAAACAATACGGCGCAAAAGTCCTCTTTGATGGGGCCGGTTTTTCTATAAATCAAGGCGAACACGTCGGAGTGATCGGCCCTAACGGCGCCGGAAAATCAACTCTATTCAAAATTATCGTGGGCCTAGAGCATTTAGATAACGGCGAGATCACAAAAGCTAATGGATTACGCATCGGTTACCTCGAGCAAGAATCCGATTGGACTGTCGATATCAATGCTGAAGACTACCTCAAAGAGAACTGCCTTAAGCCTATCTGGGAATTGAAGCAAATTGGCTTGGGGCTTGGTTTACAAGAAAATCACTTTTCCGGGAAGCTGACCCAATTATCGGGTGGCTATCGTATGCGGATGAAGCTTTTGTACCTCATCGGCCTTGAGCCCGATATCATGCTTTTAGATGAGCCGACGAATTTCTTGGATCTTGAAAGTATTTTAACATTAGAAAATTTCTTACAGGATTATAAGCAGGCTTTTTTACTGATTTCACATGACCGTGAGTTCTTACGCCGCACCACCGAATACACTTTAGAGGTCGAAGCCGGCGATATCGTTAAATTTCCAGGCCATATTGATGATTACTTTGAACAAAAGGCCGAACTTAAGCGTTTATTAGAAGCGAAAGCCGCGCAAATTGAAAATAAGCGCAAACAAATCCAAGAATTCGTGGATAAGTTCAGAGCTAAAGCGACTAAAGCTAGACAGGCGCAAAGTCGTCTTAAAAGTTTAGACCGCTTAGAAAAAGTAGAGATTAAAAAACTTCCGCCGCGCGCCGTGATTCAGTTACCTGAAGCTACAGCGACCGGTAAAGAGATCGTGACTTTAAAGAATGCTGATCTTGGTTATGACCGCGATAAAGTGATTCTTAAGAATGTAAATTTAATTATCGATCGTGCGCAAAAGATCGGGATTGTCGGTTATAACGGTGCTGGTAAATCAACGCTGTTAAAATCTATCGCTGAAAAAATTCCGTTAATCACTGGTGAACTTAAATGGGGACACCATGTGCGTTTTTCTTACTTTGCCCAGCACCTGGCAGATGAGTTATTACCCGAAGACTCAGTGTTAGATGCGCTTCAACGTAAAGCTCATAAAGACAACGTCGCTCAAGATTTTTTAAATATGGCGGGCTCACTGTTATTTTCAGGTGATAGCGTACATAAAAAAATTAAAGTTTTATCCGGTGGTGAAAAAACGCGTGTGGCGTTAGGACAAGTGCTGCTCCAAAGAAATCCGCTACTGCTTCTTGATGAGCCGACGAATCACTTGGATTTTGATACCGTGAATGCGTTAGCTATCGCTTTATCTGAATTTAACGGAACTATTATCTTAGTTTCGCATGATCGTAACTTTTTAAAACAAGTTACAACGCAAATTATTGAAGTGCGCAATGGGCAGATTGAAAAATACCCAGGCTCTTATGATGAATATCTCTGGAGTTTAGAAAAAGGGATTTTAAGCCAACGTATAGATGCGCCTCAAGTTGCAGAAAAAACTTCAGCTTTTATTGAAACAACAGAGAAAAAGTTTAACTACAAAGAAGAGACTAAACGTTTAAATTCAGAGATTAAAGAATTAGAACGAAAAATTCTAAAAACTGAAGAGTTATTATTCCGCCAAGCTGAAAAACAAAATGAACTGACAGCTGCGCTTATAACAGCCCAAGGCCAGCAAGCCCAAGAGTTAGCACGACAAGCAGCCGCTTTAAATTCTGAAACTGAACAAATGGAAGAAGCGCTGATGAATCATATGGAAAACGTCGAGCTTAAAAAACAAGAGCTGACTCAACTTATTGGTAAGTAGTCAGCTTTTTATTCTTAGTTACCCGATTTTACTTTTTGTGACTTGCTTGAAGAACTAGTAGATCCTTTAGAAGAAGCGCCAGATGCTCTCTTAGAATTTTTAGCCGAGCACACACCTAAAGACACACGCTCATGATGGCTTAAATATCTTTGCTGTTTGTTTTCTTGAAATTTATTTTGAATCACTTCTAAGCCTTCAGACGTTGATTTGACATCGTAGTAATCCATATCTTCAGCACCAGCTACATTTAAACGAATCTCTAAACGGTTGCTGTCAGTTTTTCTAACTGTGATGCCAGAATTTCCGTAACGCTTAACTAAATTACCGAATTCAAAATCATTTTTTACAACACATTTATTTAAATTAAGAACAGGGTTATTTGATTTATCGCGCTTTATATCATCAGCACAGCGGTAAACATTCCAAGTTTGTCCGTTACGTACGAACATATAAATACCTGAAATTAAAACTTCGTCAGAACCTTTGATGCTTTGACCATCCGCGGTCTTTTCAGGTTTATCAGTGACTTTTATAAGCTCAAGCTGAGCATCACCGATTTGAATACTTTTCGATCCACAAGGGTCGGCTTTAGCCAGTGACGAAATTAATCCCAGAACGAATAAAACTAATAACATTTTTTTCATGCTTTTAGTTTAAAGCTTATCTCTTTGCCCGTCTATAGGAGCTAGGCCTTGAGCTTGCTAAATACACATGTTAGGAACGGTTTTTTTATTCAACGAGGAGTTGTCGTGTTGATAATGATAAAGACCGGCATCGACGATCGATGATACAACTCCCACTAAAAATAAAGCGACGAATAATCTTTTCATTTTTTTAGTGTATGCGTGGAAACTTTTGCATGTCTACGACTAGACACTACCAATCGATAGGTTCTAGTCCTTGTTCTCGTAACCAAGAATTTGCTTTGGAAAAAGGTTTTGATCCAAAAAAACCACGGTGTGATGAAAGCGGCGATGGATGCACACTCTCAAGTACTAAATGTTTTTTACGATCGACGATGGCGCCTTTCTTCTGAGCGTAAGCGCCCCATAAAATAAACACAACGTGATCACATTCATGGTTAACCACTTCGATAATTTTATCTGTGAATTTTTCCCAGCCCTTGCCTTGATGAGCCGCGGCCTTACTTTCTTCAACAGTTAAAACCGCATTGAGTAAAAGCACGCCTTGTTTAGCCCAGCGTTCTAAATTTCCTGAAGTTGGCATTTCTTTGCCAAGATCAGCTTTTAGTTCTTTAAAAATATTTAATAATGAGGGTGGAAAACGAACACCTTCAGGCACAGAGAAACTTAAACCGTGGGCTTGCCCCGGCCCGTGATACGGATCTTGCCCGAGGATAACCACTTTCACATTTTTCAGATCAACTAAATCTAGTGCGTTAAAATATTTTTTCGCATCTGGATAAATTTTCTTACCGGCTTCGTACTCTTTTTGCAGAAAGGATTTTAGGTCCTTCATGTACGCAGTTTGGAACTCGGATTGTAAATGATTACGCCAGCTATCAGAAAGTTTTATGTTTGCCATATACCAAATTGATACAATGACTTAGGTCGAGACACGAGCATTAATTTACTGCGCTAAAAGAATTATATTCGTATCCAAAAATATTTAATTTTTTTGCGGACTTAGACTTCTGAATTTTTGAACACAATGTTAAAATGAAATAACAGTTACGGGAGGCTCTATGGCAAGAAAGAATCTTACTAAGAAAAATAAAACCCACCTCCAAGCAACAATGTCGCTTCAGGATACACTGCATCTTATTGAAACAGACCCTGAAGTAAAATCTTTTGTTTATCAGCAAATCAACGAATTTAGCCCTTATGTGACGCCGGAAACGAATGTCATCGTATTGGCTCGTGATGCTGAAGATGCTTACGCCGACGATGACCATGTTATTTCAAGTGACGCCGATTCGGCTGATAACCATTACCTTTACCGTATTGCGATTGTGCTCAAAGAAGGCGAAGCTACGCTAGAAGCTGAAGGTTTTGGCCATGATATCTTTGATGCGATCAATGCAGCCAAAGAAGCTATGCTACAACGTCTGTCAGAAATTCAAGACGAAGTCGAAAGCCCACAAGATCGTCTAAACGCGATTCAGCAGGCCACTGAAAATACACAGCTGCATTAATTATTTAAGATCAACCTGAACTAAGTGACCGATCAAATCTTGTAACTGGTCAAACACGTTACTTGTTGTCGGAAGCTCACCTTTTAATTCGGCCGTTAATACCGGAACACTTTGCTCAACCCATAAATAGCGGCCCAAACTTCCCGGAAAATTTCCTAAACGTTTCCAAGGCAGATAACTATAGTTCGGTGATTTTACTTTCGGGCCATCGTAATCTAAAACATTGAGCGGTGTATGAATCGAAATTACAAACTGCGGTTTGAATTCTTCGATATGTTTCACGATACAATTAACTTCAGGCTCACTGGCCGCTTTATCCCCTGGAAATTTACGCACAGAACTTTTCGCTTCTTTTTTCCAGAACTTTTGCGCTTCAGCTTCCCAATCAGCTGTTGGAAAATTACGGTTTAAATCAACACCTGTGGCATTAGTGCGCGTTTTTTTCAAAGCGCCGTCAGGATTAGCCATCGGAATAATTCTCCAGTTATTGCGCGGATCAATTTCTTGAACACGCTCAAACCAGTAACGGCCTAATGAGCCCGCACCAATTTCATCTCCGTGAATCATACTGATCACAAGAATATTTTTAGCTTTTTCGTTTTTCCCTTTTTGATCCACATGAAAAATCGGTTTGCCATTTACAGATGTGCAACCATCCTTTTGAACCACGTTTTCGCAAGCCTTAACCAGATTCGTTTTCGTTTTATAATTCTTGTAACGGCCTAGAACTTCTGAACACCAAGAGCTAAGGGCTTCTTTATTTACAACAGGAGCTTCAGTTTTAATTTCAGTAGTTGCTGATGTTGCGGTTTCCGCAAAAGCACTCACCGAAAATATGTTTAATGTGATCAATATGAGACTGAAGATTTTCATTCTCAAAATAACATCATATCTGTGCAAAAAAGTCCTCATGTTTTTCTCAATTACACCGATAGGTAATTTATGCCGAGACCCGACTTAGGTTAGTATTAGTACGAAGGAGATTTTGGAATGGCAAAAAAGAGTAGCGTAATGTTAGCCCTATTATTTATCGCAAACCCGTTTGTTCTGTTGTTTTATCAGAACTGCTCATCAGCTCCTAAACACGTCGTCTCTGCCCCAGAGCATCACGGCGATAAAAAACCAGCCTCTTTAAGCGATAAACCAGTCCATGGTCCTAAAGAAAGAATAAATAAATAACCTATTGACTTACACATTTCTTACACTGTAAGTTATGTGTATGAAGAAACCAGCAAACCAGCCCCTCCCGCCATTAACAGCCAAAGAGAAATCAGTCCTGCAATTCATTGAGCAGGAACTGGTTTCTAAAGGCGTATCGCCCTCTTACCAAGAGATCTGCGATCACTTTGGCTTTGCCTCATTCAATTCAGTTCAAAATTATCTGAAACAATTGAGCAACAAAGGTTATGTGCTAATTCCTCAAAACCAAAAACGCGCGATCCAAATCCTGCACTCAGCAGATGATTTTCAAAAGGATCTCGTAAATAGGTTGGGCGTAGCCCACAAAGATAACTTACATATAGTGAAAGAACCTTCGAAGAACTCCTTCGCTGGTCAGTCTTCCCAAAGCTCACAAAGCGACAACAATTCGAAGGTTCTTCCTATTCCTTTCTTAGGGCGCGTTGCGGCCGGCTCGCCGATCGAACGCCTTCATGAAAATGAGTTTATTGATGTGCCGGCCACGTTTATTAAAACGCCAGGCGATTACTTTGCGTTAAAAGTAGAAGGTGATTCGATGATTGATGAAGGCATCTTTGATGGTGACTTCTTAGTCGTATTATCTCAGAAAAACGCTAAAGATGGCGACCTTGTGGTGGCCAGTGTTGAAGCTGAATCTACGGTTAAACGCTTCTATATGAAGAAAAACCCCGAGATTTCAACAACGACAAAAGCCGTTGAACTTCGCCCTGCTAACCCACGTTTAACTTCGATGTGGTACGCGCCACAGCAGGTTGAAATCAAAGGTTTAGTTAAGGCATTACTTCGCAAGTATTAAACTACTCTTCAAGCTTAGCCAACGAAGCGATGGCTATTTAATAAATGATTGTGCGGTTTCGCCGACGTCTTTTAGATAGCCACGCACTAAGTCGTAGTCTTTATCAGAGGCCGCTTTAAAATCAGTGATATGATACATCCCTAATAAAACTGATTTACCTTCATCGGTTTTAACGTATTTGATTAAAGCATCAGAAAACTTCTGTTTTACTTCTTCGGGAATATCTTTTCTAAAAATCACCGGATCATTCGGGATCGGGCCAGTTAATTTTAAGATTTTAATTTTGTCGTAAACATCAGGGTATTCGGTACGCAAAATCCAACGCGCATCTTTAGGCGTGCCATCAGCGTCTGGTGGCGTGTAGAACGTAGCTCCGGCGTCGACTTGTTTTTGATAAACGGCGCGCACAACGGTGTCGTGTTTTCCGGCGAACATAAATTCTTTAAGTTTTACGTTTTCTTGCTTGAATAAGCGAAGTGGCAATAAGTAACCCGATGTTGAAGCCGGATCAACAAACGCAAATTTTTTACCATTTAATTCTTTAATAGATTTTGGGCCATCAGCGCGCGCAATAATTTGCCCGTAATATTCATCACGGCCACGGTTCATTAGTTTTAGTCTGGCCTGAACACCGTATTTTTCATTCGCTAAGATATAACCGAAAGTATTAATAATGCCCGCATCCGCACGTTTTGAACCAAACGCTTCAACTAAAGCGATATAATTAATCGGAAGTTCGATTTCCACTTCCATACCGGTTTCTTTTTTTAAAAATTCTTTTAATTTTTCACCCTGTTCTTTAAGAGCCACGACGTCTTGGGCGGGAACAATATAAAACTTAAATGGGTTTTTCTTGCTTCCTAGTTCATTAGATTGAGTGCATGAAGAAACAACGAAAACCAGTGCCAATAAAGATAACAACGTACGTAAATTCATGACTTAACTGATACCTGAATATATACCCAATAAGCAAGAGGTACATGCATATGGTAACAATCAGCTCAAAATACACAGGTCAAAAACACTGTGAAGCCACTCACGGCCCTTCTCAATCGACCATTCAAACTGACGCCCCGAAAGATAATCAAGGTTTAGGTGAAACTTTCTCACCCACTGATTTAGTAGCAACAGCCGTGGGAACATGTATTTTAACGACAGTGGCGATTCATGCTGAAAAAGAAAATATCTCAATCGTGGGTGCCACATCACACACTGAAAAAGTGATGACACCGCCACCGAGAAGAATTGCTTCACTAAAAACTGTTTGTAAATTTCCAAATTCAATTCCAGAAGAATTCAAAAAAAGAATTCCTGAAATTGCTAACAACTGCCCGGTGAAAAAATCCTTACACCCAGACGTTGAAGTTCCCGTAGAAATTCTGTTCGTGTAAATTAAAATTTAACTTTAATTTTAGTCCCATCTCCTCTGACGGCACGATGCCGTCAGAAAGGCCAGCTAGGACAAAAATAGCAGAATGCTATTTTTGCGTGAAACCAAGCCAGCTAGCGCAGCGGCCACCTAAACGAATTTATCCGTAGCAAAAAAGGCCTGGCACCCTTAACGATTTCCCATCGGCAGATCGACAACCTGGGTATTCTTTGTCTGATTGATATGAATATCCTTAGGTAAGTTCTTCTGGATCGTTTCGATTAATGATTCTTTAAAAGCGTGACGTTTAAAATGCGTGTTGTGAATAAGACTTACTTCACGTGTTGGCACCGGAGATGCAAATTCTTTCACTTGCTTGCGGTTACCAACCTCTTGGGCAGCTAAATACGGAAGCAAAGTAAACCCAGTTTCCTGATCCACCATACGGCGTAGGGTTTCTATACTTCCAGATTCGAATTTAATATTTCTATGAATGTCTGTCACCTTTTTTCTGTTTTTACAGATCGCTAATGATTGATCTCTAAAACAGTGGCCTTCAGTTAATAACCATAGCTCGTTCGAGTTTAAATCGGTCTGTTGCACTTTGGCTTTTGAGGCTAAAGCACTTTTTTCTGAAGCATAAACCAAGAACGGTTCGTAAAATAACGGTGTCGATTCTAAAGTTGGATCATCAATCGGCGTGACTAGCAGGCCCACATCTAACGAAGAGTTTTTTAAACGCTCTAAGATTTGTTCTGTTTGCAATTCTTCAACGTGAATTTGTAAAGCCGGGTGTTTTGTCGAAAACTTTTTTAAAAATAATGGAAGCAAATACGGAGCTAACGTTGGAATAACCCCAACCGTCACTTCACCTTTAACTTCACCGTTATTATCTTGAATGATTTCATGAAAGTGTTGGCTTTCAGTTAAAATCACACGCGCTTGTGTTACTAACGAAGCGCCGATTTTTGTTGTCTTAACCGGCTGATGACTGCGATCAAAAATTTGAACGCCTAACTCTTCTTCTAACTTTTGAATCTGCATTGATAATGTCGGTTGAGTGATCGAACAACTTTCAGCCGCTTGGCCAAAGTTTTTAAATTTATCGACAGCAACAATGTAAGTTAACTGAGTCAGCGTCATTTCGTACCTTCTATTTAAACAGAATCGGAATCGTTAAATATGATTTTTTCTTAGCTTTCGGAAAATGTAAATTCGCAAAAAGTGCTTTAAGAAGTTTTTTTGTATAAATTATTTCTTGTTGGTTGTGCGCAAGTGAAACTAACGTATTTGTTACCTCTTGGTAACCCGTTATATTTCCGGCCGAAGAAATTTCTAAACGAATTGAAACAGTTCCATGTGTTGGATTTAGTTTCGCCACCTCTTCAGAAAACATATACATCGCTTCTGATAACGGCTTTTGTACTTGCGCGGTCGTTAAACCACCAACCACATAAGGCCTTGGCTCAACAAACCAACCATGAATCACTAAACGGGCTTTTTGTGGATCACGTGTGCCTTTAACTTCCGTTACCCCGTGCGGAAAACGTGGGTCAAAAACAACGAGCTGATTAAAGTTTGCGGGAATACGATCCACGAAACTTTGATATTCACGATCTTGCTGATCTTGAAACGTGCTCCAGTAATCCAGCACATCTGGTTTCATAATCAGCGTCTCGCCGCCTTTAAAAGCTTTGGGATCAATCGTTAAGGAATACACAAAAGCCCACGGGCCATGGGGCACATCAGAATGAAGATTCTGATAACAGCCATCGACGTAATAACTCATCCATGGCGGAGAGATATCATGGCAACCTAGATTTTCACGCCCCCATTGCACTAATTGAGAGTGAAAATTTTGATAAATCTTTTTAGTAAAATAATAAAAAGCAGGAGTTCTGATTAAGTGATACTGATCTTCGAAATACCAGTAATCCCAAACAAAACGTTTTGAATCGGTTCCGCGCGGGTTTGAAAAATTCTGGTCAAACTCCGCACGTAAATTTTTAGCTTCAGGAAAAAAGTTTTTATGAACCGAAAAGTGTTTCACAACTATTAAGCCTGAGCTACTTTTTGCGAAATACGGCCAAATAAGCTTTCACCTTTGTCATTGAACATTTCAATTTCAATAGTGTCGCCCACTTTCATAAATGGCGTAGAAGGTTTACCGTCGTTGATTTGTTCTAACGTACGTTTTTCAGCTAAACAGCTTGAACCCACAGTCGCATCTTCATTCGCTACTGTGCCCGAACCAATTAAAGTACCGGCTGCTAAATCACGAGTTTTCGCGGCGTGAGCGATTAATTGACCGAAGTGAAAATGCATTTCTTTAGCATTGGCTTTACCGAAGAATTGACCGTTGTAAGTTACGTTAAGTGGTAACTGCACACGGCCATCTTTCCACGCCGAACCAAGTTCATCTGTTGTTAGGGCTAATGGAGATAACGCTTTGTTAGGCTTAGATTGGAAAAAACCAAACCCCTGCGCTAGCTCCTCTGGAATTAAGCCGCGCAGGGAAACATCGTTAATTAAAACATGTAACTTAATGTGCTTAAGAGCCTGCTCCGGAGTTACCCCCATCGGAACATGATCTACAATCACACCCACTTCAGCTTCAAAATCCGTACCGTGAGAAAAATCACGCTGCGGGATATCTTCGATAGGATCTAAAAATCTTCCGCTTTCAGCTTGATACATCAATGGCACTGTTAAAAGTGTTTCAGGTAAAGCGGCATTACGCGCTTTACGCACAAGCTTAATATGATGGATGAAAGCAGAGCCGTCGGCAAAAAGCCATGTGCGCGGTAAAGCTGAGGCAAAAATGGCAGGGCTAGAAACCGTCTGCGCACCAGCTGCACTTCCACTATTTAATTGGTCGTAGCGTGTTTTTAGCTTTGGCTCAGCAACTGCCCAATTTTCCATAGCGTTTAATAAATTCGGTGCAATATCTTTAACCGAAACAAAAGATTTATTATCGCGGCTAACAATGACTAATTCACCGTCTTTAGAATTTGATACTTTAAGTGAAGCTAATTTCATGAGTCTCTAGATCCTTTTTTGTCGAAAACGAATATTTTAATAACTTAGTCAAAGGCGAATAATAAATTAGCGCCAACACCGCGAGAGCTTTTAAGACCGTCAGCTACTTCGCCAGAAATTGTTTCGAAAAATAAATTTAAACCTAAGTTCGGAGTCATTTTAAATTGCGCACCGAAAGTTAACGGAATGATTGTTGATTTAACATCTGTTAAGCTGCAAGAGCCCGCATTTGAAGAACACTCATCGCCTAACTTCGTTGAAAATGAAGGACCAAAAAAGATTCCTGCATAGTCTTCAAATTTAAACATTACATGTAATGGAATATCGAAGTAAGTCAGTTTACCTTTTCTTTCTACAGCACCGAATTCATTTTTGAATGTGCGCTCTGAGTACATTAAACCTGTTTTTAAACCAAAGTTTTCAGCGAAGTCAAAAACGATCGAACCTCCGGCTTGAAAAGCTTGTGTTTGTTTGTTCGATGTCGCACCGTCGGCGTCCATAGTGTTTAATTTGAAACCTACTTCAAGGGCTGGCATTGAATAAGCCACCTCGGCGTGAGCTACCGATACCATAGAAAAAATAACTGTTGCTGCTGTAAATAACT